>CAVZHE010000016.1:0-325000 GCA_963774985.1 uncultured Alphaproteobacteria bacterium | reverse complement strand
GGTGGTGCCGATGGCGCTGATGGGGCGCGAGATGCGCTTTTCCGGCCATTTCGCCATCAGCGTGGGCGGCGCGGCGGTGCATGGCAGCGTCGCGGTCGGGCTGGCGTGGCTCGGCTTTTCCGCCTTTGCGCTGGCCTGGGCGACACTGGCATCCGCCATCGCCAAGGCGCTGATCGCGCAGTTCCTGCAACCGGCCCGCCCCTTCCCGCTGCGCCTCGACGGTTTGAAACCGATCCTCGGCTTCGGCAGCAAGACCAGCCTGCTCTACATTACCGGGGCGCTGGGCACCCGCACGCCCGATCTGATCGTCGGCAAGCTGGTGGGGCTGGTCGGCGTGGGCCTGTTCAGCCGCGCGACCAGCCTGGCCGAGCAATTCCGGATGCTGATCGCCGGAGCCATCGGCAGCGTGTTCTACCCCACTTTCGCGCGCATCCGCGACAAGGGCGACCCGCTCGGCCCGGCCTACCTGCGGGTTTGCGCCGGATATTCGGTGCTGGTGCTGCCGGGCATGGCGGCGCTGGCGATCACGGCGCGAGCCGGTGGTCATGCTGCTCTACGGCCCCGAATGGATCGACACCGCGCCGCTGCTGACGCTGGTGGCGGTGCAATCGGGGCTGATGATCTGCCTGCCGCTGGTGACCGAACTGCCGATCCTGACCGGCCACACCAACCGCCTGATCGCGCTCAACGTGGTCGAAACGCTGGTTTCTATCACCTTGCTGGCCATCGGCGCACATCTCGCCGGGGCCGAGGGCGCGGCGGCATCGCGGGTGGTCTATGCGCTGGCGTTCTTCCTGATCTATATGCGCTTCATCAGCGGGGTGGTGCAATTCCGGGTGCGGGACTGGTTCGCCATCATGGGCAAGAGCGCGCTGGTCTCGCTGGCCACGGTCGCGCCGATCCTTGCGGCCTATGCCTTCTGGGTTGCGCCTGCCGAGATGAATTTCGGCCAGTTGCTGGTCTGCACAGTCGCGGGCGGGATCATGTGGTGCCTCGCGCTGTTCGCGGTGCGGCATCCGGCGTTGGACGATCTGCTCGCCACCGGCCTGCCGATCCTGCGCCGCGCCCTGCCCCGTGCGACTGCTGCCTTGCGCCTGCGCCATACTGTTATCGGAGACGAACGTTGAACTCGCCCGTCCGCCTGTCCCCCGCCTTCGTGCAGACCGATCTGGCGCGCGAGGCCCCGCGCCCGGTCGAACTTCGCCACGCCAACTATGCCGCGCGGTTCGACTGGAAGACGCTGTTCTACGATATCTATCGCTCCGGCCCTGACGTGGTGCTGCAAGGCCCGCCGCTGTTCAACCTGTTCGATCCCCTGCGCGAATCGGACCTGTTTGCCGGAGCTTTCCGCCGCCTGTTCCCCCGCGCCCGCCATTTCGCGCAGAAGAAGCGTGGCGAAATCTGGCTGCGCACTGATGCAGATCGAATCGCCTTCTCCGGCCCGCTCGGTAGCTTCGATCTGGAAGTGCAGCCTGAGGAGCATCACCGCTTCGCCGGGCAAGCGGGTGCTGCTGACCTTGTCCAAGGACAACGATATCCGCTGGATCATCGACTGGGCGCGCTTCCATCGCGACCTGCACGGGGCCGATGCGCTGCTGTTCTACGACAATGCCTCCAGCCGCTACGACGCCGACGAACTGCGCCGCCGCCTTGGCGAAGCGCTGCCGGGGATGGTGATCGAAGTGATCGACTGGCCCTACATCTACGGCCCGCAGGCAGGGCCCGGCTGGGCGGTGAACGGCGTGGAGCCCGACTGGGATTCGGATTACTGCCAGGTCGGCGTGTTGCAGCACGCCCGCTTCCGCTTCCTGCGCGATGCGAAGAGCGTGATGCACAACGACGTGGACGAGCTGGTGATCGGCAACAAGGGTCGCGGCGTGTTTGAAGCCACCGAGAAAAGCCGCACCGGCTTGGTCAAATTCGATGGCCGCTGGATTTCGGTCGTGGGCGAGCAGCCGGTCGATCCCGCGCTCTGCCGCCACGCTGATTTCGTGTTCGATGAAGGTCTCGACCTGCCGAACAGCCCGCCCAAGTGGTGCATTCGCCCGCAGGCGTTCTCACGCCAGATCAGCTGGGGGGTGCACAACATTTTTGGCGCCAAGGGCAACGATGTGGCGAGCGAGGAATTTCTGTTCCGCCACTTCCGTGGTGTCACCACCAACTGGAACTACGAACGCTGGTCCGACACTCAGCCGGATACCTCCTCGCTGGTGCGCGATGGGGCGCTGGTGGCGGCAATGGAGGCAGCAGGCATTCGGCAGCCCGCGCCGCACAAAGGCGAAGGCCGCGCAGCAGCCTGAACTCCAGTTCGCTCACGGCATTTGGGCCTTTGCCCAAGGCGTGGTAGAATGCGCATGCTCGCGGCTGGAGCTACACATCCGCTGGCGGGAGAACATGCGATGAACTGGCTGGCCGTGATAGGTGCGCTGGCGCTGACCGCCTCAGCTGCGGGCGCAACGCCGCAGGGGGAGGAGCACGAACCCGCGACCGATCCGGTGCCGCAGATCGCCCCCGAATCTGACGTGCCGATCATCGAAACCATCGAGATGCAGGCCGAACGCTACCGGCGGCTGACCGTGCCCGTCACCATCATGGGCGAAGGGCCGTTCGCTTTCATGGTCGATACCGGGGCACAGGCCACCGTGCTTTCCACCGCGCTGGCGGAACGGTTGCAATTGTTCGACCGCCAGAACGCCACGCTGGTCGGCATGGCCAGCAGCCGCCCGGTGCAGACCACGATGGTGCCCGATTTCTCGCTCGGCACGCGCAGCTTCGTCATCCGCACCGCGCCGATTGTCGAAGGCGCGCATATCGGCGGGGCGGACGGGATTCTCGGGCTCGACAGCCTGCAGGACCAGCGCGTGCTGATCGATTTCGAGCACGGCGAGCTGACGGTGGCCGATAGCGAGGCCAGCGGCGGCAACGGCGGATATGAAATCGTCGTGCGGGCGCGGCGAGCGGCTGGGCCAGCTGATCATTCACACCGCGCCAGATCGACGGAGTGCGCACCTCGGTCATCATCGATACCGGGGCCACCGGCTCGATCGGCAACCCGGCCTTGCAGGATCGCCTGCGCCGTCGCCGCCCGCTGATGGCGGATGCGGTGATGACCGATGTCAACGGGGTGGAGATTACCGGCGAAACGCGGATGATCGGGCGGCTGGAAATGGGGCGGATGCAGCTCGCCAACATTCCGGTGTCCTTTGCCGATTCGCCCACCTTCCGCGCGCTCGGTCTGGCCGACGAACCGGCGATGATCCTTGGCATGAGCGAATTGCGGCTGTTCCGCCGGGTCGCCATCGATTTCCGCACCCGCCGGGTGCTGTTCGACATGCCCGAGCGGCGCTCCGCTCAATGACGGGTGGAATTTCAACGAGCGCGCTTCGCGGCTTTAGCGGCACGCATCGGCTGGCGCGGGGTTGTGCCACGCGCCGCCGTGCCCCACTTGGGGCGCGACGTGAGAGATTTCGGAACCAGTACAGACAGCAAGCCTGCCAAGATCGCGCGACCGCAGCGATTGGGCAACCATGCGCCGTTTCCTGCCCTACCTGTGGCCCAAGGCGCGGCCCGACCTGCAAGAAGCGGATTGTCGGCGCGGGCGTGCTGGTGCTGCTGGCCAAGGCCGTCGTGCTCACCCTGCCCTTCGCCTATGCCCGCGCCGTGGACACGATGGGCGCCGACTGGCGAGCCCGCTGTCTGGGTGGCGATGGCGCTGGTGATTGCCTATTCCGCCGGGCGGTTCGGCAATGTGCTGTTCGATCAGCTGCGCAATATCGTCTTTAACCGGGTCGGACAGGATGCGGTGCTCGGGCTGACCGAGGACGTGTTCGCGCGCCTGCACAAGCTTTCCCTGCGCTTCCACCTCTCGCGCCGCACCGGCGAGATCACCCGCGTGATCGATCGCGGCACCAAGTCGATCAGCTCGATGCTCTACTTCCTGCTGTTCAACATCGCCCCCACCGTGATCGAACTGCTGGTGGTGAGCGCGATCTTCTGGGTGATCTTCGGCTGGGAACTGGTCGCCGCCACCTCTGTCACTGTGGTCGTCTTCATCTGGACCACGCAGGCGATCACCGAATGGCGGGTGAAGCTGCGCAAGGACATGAACGATCTCGACGGGCAGGCGATGGCCCGCGCGGTGGATTAGCCTGCTGAATTACGAGACGGTGAAGTATTTCAGCGCCGAAGAGCGCGAGCGGAAGCGCTACTCCGGCTCGCGCCACCGCCTATACCGAAGCCGCGATCAAGACCGAGAATTCGCTCGGCCTGCTCAACATCGTGCAGGCGCTGATCCTCAACCTGATGATGGCCTTTGCGATGGCCTGGACGGTGTGGGGCTGGTCGCGCGGCACGCTGTCGCCGGGCGATCTGGTGCTGGTGAACACCTACCTGCTGCAACTGTTCCGCCCGCTCGACATGCTCGGCTGGGTCTATCGCACGATCCGGCAGGGGCTGATCGACATGGCGGACATGTTCCGCCTGCTCGATACCAAGGCCGAAGTCGAAGACGCGCCCGGTGCCCCCGCGCTGATCGTGCGCCGCCCGATGGTGACCTTCGAGAATGTCAGCTTCGGCTACGACAAAGACCGCCAGATTCTCCACGGCCTCAGCTTCGAAGCCCCGGCAGGCGCGCATGTGGCGCTGGTCGGGCCTTCGGGCGCGGGCAAGAGCACGATCGGGCGGCTGCTGTTCCGCTTCTACGATCCGTGGGAAGGCCGCATCTGCATCGACGGGCAGGATATCCGCGCAGTGACGCAGGAATCGCTGCGCCGCGCGATCGGCATCGTGCCGCAGGATACGGTGCTGTTCAACGACACCATCGGCTACAACATTGCTTACGGGCGGGACGAGGCCGCGCACGAGCAGGTCCGCCAGGCGGCGGCGGATGCGGCGATCCTGCCGTTCATCCTCGGCCTGCCGCAAGGGCTTCGATACCGAAGTGGGCGAGCGCGGGCTGAAACTGTCGGGCGGGGAGAAGCAGCGCGTCGCCATTGCCCGCACCCTGCTCAAGAACCCGCCGATCCTGCTGCTGGACGAAGCCACCAGCGCGCTCGATTCGCGCACCGAACAGGAAATCCTCGCCACGCTGCGGCAGGTGACCGCCGAACGCACCACCCTCGCCATCGCCCACCGGCTCTCGACGATTGCCGATGCCGATTTGATCAATGTCATGGATGCGGGCCGGATTGTGCGAGCAAGGTAGCCACAACGCGCTGTTGCGGCTGGGCGGGCTCTACGCCGAAATGTGGAACCGCCAGCAGAACGAGGACAGCGAGACGCGCGAAGCGGCGGAATAGGAGACGGGCGATGCGGGTACTGGTGATAGCGGGACTGGCACTGGTGGCGGCCTGCGTTTCGGTCCCTTCAAGCGACGCCTATTTCGTGCGCGAGGGCATGGTCCAGCACATCAACCCGCCCACCGAAGCGATCTGGAACATGCAGGTCGAAGTGATGGACGACGAGGGCAATTTCGATCCCGCGCTGATGGACGATGCGAAATGGGCCACGCTAACGGCCAATGCCGCGCAGCTCGATCAGCAAGCGCAACGCATGGCCGTCGCGCAAGTGTTCATTGCCGCCAATCCGGCAGGCGATCTGACCCACGCCCCCGAAGGCACCGACCTCGCCGCGATCCAGGCGCGGCTCGACGCCAACCCGCAAGCCTACCGCGCCTTCGCGCAGGCGCTGGCCGGGCACTCCGCGCAATTGCACGCCGCCGTTCTCGCCCGCGATGCCGCGCGTCTCACCGCGCTGGTCAACGACCTGCAACCGGTGTGCAAGGCCTGCCACGACGTGTTCTGGTATCCCGAAGAATACGCGAACTGATTCCCCGCGCCCCCGCTTTGCGTTGGCAATTGTTTCAAACTTGACATATGCCCCGAGCAGACAAGAACACCGGGCCGCCACCAGAATGACTCGTTGACGAGGAGCCTATCGTGACGGACGGACTTGTTTGCCCCCAGGAATTCGTTCCCGCACCATCGATGATGGCCAGCTATGCTGACAGCAGTCAGTTCCCTTGGATGCAGATCGCCCTGCAGGAATATCACACGCGCGAGCGGCGCGGATCGCGGCACACCGCGCGGATTCTGGAATATCACGCCACTTGCGCCGGGCACACGCGTGACGACGAGACGGCGTGGTGCTCGGCTTTCGTCAACTGGTCGATGGCACAGATTGGAATTGAGGGTACCCGCCGCGCCAATGCGCGTTCGTGGCTCAATTGGGGCACGGCGGTTCCCACTTCGTCATACCATTACGGGGCGATCACCGTGCTCTGGCGTGTAAGCCCGCGCAGCTGGAAGGGCCACGTCGCTTTCCTCGCCGGGGTTGAAGGCGACAATGTCATCCTGCTCGGCGGCAATCAGGACGATTCGGTCAGTCTGCGGCCCTATCCCAAATCCCGCGTCCTGAGCTTCCGCTGGCCGGATGCTTTCCCGCAGCCGAATATGTCTGTTTCGGTGTAGGGCGACACGCTCCCCCTCTTGTCGGGGAGGGGAGTTTTATCAGAGAATATATTTCGACAGGTCCGCATCCCCCGCCAGCGCACCCAGCCGGTCGCGGACATAAGCCGCGTCCACCCGCACCGTCTCGCCCTTGCGGTCCTCGGCTTCGAAGCTCAGTTCCTCGAACAGCTTTTCCATCACCGTCTGCAACCGCCGCGCGCCGATATTCTCGACGCTTTCGTTGACCTGCGCGGCGATGCGGGCGACTTCCTTTACCGCTTCGTCATCCATCTCCACCGTCAGTTCCTCGGTGGCGAGCAGTGCCTTGTACTGGCTGACCAGATTGGCGCGGGTTTCCGAAAGGATGCGGACGAAGTCCTCCTCGGTCAGGCTGCGCAGCTCGACCCTGATCGGCAGGCGGCCCTGCAATTCGGGCAGCATGTCGCTCGGCTTGGCAACGTGAAACGCGCCCGAAGCGATGAACAGCACGTGGTCGGTCTTCATCGGCCCGTACTTGGTCGCCACCGTGGTGCCTTCGATCAGCGGCAGCAGGTCGCGCTGCACGCCTTCACGGCTGACAGAACCGCCGCGCACGTCGCTAACCGCGATCTTGTCGATTTCGTCGAGGAAGACGATCCCGTTGGTCTCGGCATTGGCGAGCGCCACGCGGGCGACATCGTCCTGGTCCATGCGCTTTTCGGCTTCTTCATCGACCAAACGGTCCCACGCCACGGGCACTTTCAGCTTCTGCTTCTTCTTCGGCGGACCGCCGAAGGCCTTGCCCATCATTTCCGACAAGTTGATCATGGTCGCGCCGCCGGGCATTCCGGGAATGTCCATCTGCATTCCGCCCGCTTCGGCGACTTCGATCTCGACCTCGGTCTCGTTCATCGCGTTTTCGACCACGCGCTGACGGAAGCTCTCGCGCGTGGCGGCGCTCGCGCTGGTGCCGACCAGCGCATCGAGCAGTCGCTGCATCGCCGCCTCGCTCGCAGCCTCGCGCACCGCTTCACGACGGCGATCCTTTTCCAGCCGGATCGCTTCTTCGACCAGATCGCGGGCAATCTGTTCGACATCGCGGCCGACATAGCCGACCTCGGTAAACTTGGTCGCTTCCACCTTCACGAACGGCGCTTCGGCCAGCTTGGCCAGCCGCCGGCTGATCTCGGTCTTGCCGCAACCGGTCGGGCCGATCATCAGGATGTTCTTGGGCGTCACCTCGTCGCGCAATTCGGGGCTGAGCCGCTGCCGCCGCCAGCGATTGCGCAGCGCCACGGCAACCGCGCGCTTGGCATCCTGCTGGCCGACAATATGTTCGTCCAATGCGGCGACGATGGCTTTGGGGGTAAGGTTGTCAGTCAAGATAGAGTTACCGATTTATTGGGGTGGAAATTGACAATTCGGGAAAGATGCACTAGTTATCGCGATGGAGGTTCGGTCCAGACGGAAGCCCGCATGGGAGTCAGTCAGTGGCTTTACCTCCTTTTTCATTTCAACGCGCCGCATACGGATCGGGCACCATGACGATGCTGTAGGTGTGGAACGGCACGCCATCGCGCATACCGTCGCCTTGCCACCGCAGTCTCGACAGCTTGGGCGCAAACTCTTCTGCGATTTCCGGGCGCACAAGATGTTCGCCCCAACTGGGAACCCGGAAGCCCCAGTTCAGGCAATAAAGGCAAATGTCGGCAGCCTGGACGGCATAGCTCATGTCGGAGGAAACAAAGAGCGGCGAAGGAACGATCCAGTAGGCCCGGTTTCGCCCGGTTGCGGTCTTCTCGAAATAGGCCTCAAGCCGCGCCACGAAGCGGCGATCCTGCGATTTTTCGGTCTCATCCATCACGATCAGGCCGTTTTGACGTTCGCTCTCCAGAAAATAGTAGAACCGCTCCAGCAAGAAGACATGGTCCTTCCGCAGAAACTCCGGAAAGGCGTAGTTGGCGGGCGGCATTGTCCCTCTCGGGATCATGGAGGCGAACAGCCTTGCATCGTGCGCTTGGAGCAGTTCGAACACGCCTCTCGCCATTTCGATGCAGGCCTGGCCATAGGCCTGAAAATTTACCGCCCTCTGCGCAAGTCCAGCACTACCCCTTTCGAGAAAGGCCCGCGCGAGATTGCGGCGCTCTCCGGCAGCAAGCGGATCGCCCTGCGCCGCCCATTTGAACCGATCCTTGTCCAGCAGCTTGTGGCCCTTGGCCTCCTTGCCGAAAGCGATCAGCGTGGTTCCGAAACAATCCTCTTCCAGCCTACGCCATGCCTGAATAAAGCTCCAAAGCTTGCTGGCATGGATAGCAACACCACCGCGCGCTTCGAAGGGCAGGTTTCTGTGGTCATGGCCGCTTTCGTCCATGAACAGTAGCCAGCTCATTCTTCATCCGCTCCAACGCTTTCCAGCGTCACATTGCCATTGGTGAACACGCAGATATCCGCCGCCACCGCCATCGCCTTGCGTGCGATAACCTCTGCGTCGGTCTCATACTCCGCGATCCCGCGTGCGGCGGCGAGGGCGTAATTGCCGCCAGAGCCGATCGCGGTAATCCCCGCTTCCGGCTCCAGCACGTCGCCATTGCCGGTCAGCACCAGCAGCACGTCCTTGTCCGCCACGATCATCAGGGCTTCGAGATTGCGGAGATATTTATCGGTGCGCCAGTCCTTGGCCAGTTCCACCGCCGCGCGCAGCAATTGCCCGCGATATTGCTCCAGCTTCTTTTCCAGCCGTTCGAACAGGGTGAAGGCATCGGCGGTGGCCCCGGCGAAACCGGCGATCACCTTGCCTTCTTCACCCAGCCGACGGACCTTGCGGGCATTGGGCTTCATCACCGTGTTGCCCATCGAAACCTGGCCATCGCCCGCGATCACGGTTTTGCCGCCGCGCTGGACGCCGATGATGGTGGTGCCGTGCCACTGGATCAGGCCGTGGCTCGCCTTGTTGTCGCTCATTCGGGGAATATGGAGCGCAAGCAGTCAGGCTTCAAGCAAGTGCGGCGGTTACTGCCCCCACCGCCGCCGCCGCCAGCACCGCCACCCGGCGCACCGCCGGTGCCGACCGTGCCGATATTGCCGAACAGGTCTTCGAGGAAGCTGCGTTCAATGCCCAGCGTGGGGGTGCTGTCGCTTTCCGGGTTGATCCGCGCGACCTGGTCCATCCCGCTTCGCTCGGTCGAGACGACATTGCCCGCCGCATCGAAATGCACCGCCAGCACCGAGTGCTGGCTGATCCGCGGCATCCGGAACGGCGCCTGCTCGGTGCGGCTGGAAATGTAATACCACACCGGATCGCCGTATTGGCTGATCATCGAGGGCTGGCCCAGCGTGCCGCGCACCGATTGCTGGTTGTCCAGCCCCGGCTGCACTGCCGCCACCAGCGTTTCATCGACGATGTAGCCGCGGTGATTGGTGATCGAGGAGCATCCCGCTACCGCGAGGCCCAGCCCCGCCAGCGCTGCCATCCGCACGATCAAACCCATACTCACTATCCTTGCCAAAACCATCCGGCACCGAGCTTGGGGCAATTGCCTTGCCCCCGGTCGGCCCTATATCAGCGGCAAGCCTTAGGGGAGCCTGCGCGCGGGTGCAACGCACAGCTGTGGGCGAACCATTGAACCACCGCTTAACAAGCCCGAAAGGCGCCACTGCCCATGTCCTTTTTCCAGCGCCTCCTCGGCAAAGACGGCCGCGATGAATTGCGCCCGCTGTGGCACGCCGTGGTCGCCACCAGCCGCGAGGAGCCGTGGTATGCGGTAGGAGGCGTGGCGGACACGGTGGATGGCCGGTTCGATATGATCGCGCTGGTGCTGAGCCTGGTCATGCTGCGGATGGAGGACAGCGATGGCCTTGCACCCAAAACCGCGCTGCTCACCGAACTGTTCGTGGCGGATATGGATCGCCAGCTGCGCGATTCGGGGGTGGGCGATCTGAAAGTGGGCAAGACGATGGGCAAATTGATGAGCGCGCTGGGCGGGCGGATCGGGAGCCTTGCGCGAAAGCATGGGTGAAAGCGATGCGGCCTTGGCGGTAATTTTGCAGCGCAATGTCAGGCTGGTGGACGAGGCGAAGAAGCCCTTCGCGCTCGCCGTGCGCACCCGGGCGCTGTTCAATGATCTTGCGGCGGTAGGCGATGCCGCGCTGCTGGCAGGGCAGTTGCGGCCATGAGCGACGCGCCCGAATTTTCCCGCCCATTCGATCTGCGCGGAATCACCATCAAGCCGGTTGCGCTGACCGCGAACGAGGCTGAGCGCGCGGCGCTGGCACGGCGCTTCGATATCGTTTCGATTGCCAGCCTGACGGCCGAACTGTCGCTTGAAGCCAAGGGCGCGGATGTCCATGCCAAGGGCACGCTCAGCTGCCGCAGTGGTGCAAAGCTGCGCGGTATCGGGCGAGGACTTGCCGCTGTCTTTGCGCGAAGTGATTGACCTGCGCTTCGTGCCTGCCGAGCGGCTGGAAGTCGCGCAGCCCGATACCGAAGTGGAACTGGCCGCCGACGAGCTCGACGAAGTGGGCTATTCCGGCACCAGCATCGATCTGGGCGAAGCCGTGGCGCAAACGCTGGCGCTGGCGATTGATCCCTACGTTGAGGGGCCGAATGCCGATGCGTTCCGCCGCGAACAGGGGCTGCTGGAAGCGGGTGCCGAGGGGCCGCTCGCGGCCGCGCTGAAGGGTCTGCTCAAGAAGTAGCGGCCAGCCCCAGTGTCGCGCGTGGGCGACTCAGAACGGGATATCGTCGTCCAGATCGTCGTAGTTCGAACCGCCGCCCGAACCGCCGCCCATGCCGCCCGAAGAACCGCCGCCGGAGCCGCCGGACGAGCCGCCACCCTGATCCCAGCCGCCTGAGGACTGGCCCCCCGAAGACTGGCCGCCGCCGCTATATCCGCCGCGCTGGCCACCGCCACCACCGCCGCCAGAACCGCCACCGGGTGCGCCATCCAGCATGGTCATCACCGAATTGGGGCCGCGCAGCACGACTTCGGTGCTGTACCGGTCATTGCCGTCCTTGTCCTGCCACTTGCGGGTCTGCAACTGGCCCTCGATATAGACCTTGCTGCCCTTCTTCAGGAACCGCTCGGCCACGCCCGCCAGCCCTTCGTTGAAGATCGCCACAGTGTGCCACTCGGTGCGTTCCTGCCGCTCCCCGGTGTTTTTGTCCTTCCAGTTCTCGCTGGTGGCCAAGCTGAAATTGCACACCTTGCCGCCGTTCTGGAACGAGCGCACCTCCGGATCCTTGCCCAGATTGCCGATGAGCATGACTTTGTTGAGGCTGCCGGCCATTCAATTCGTTTCCTATCCAGTGTTGGCGAAGGCTTATCGAAGCACCCCGCCCTGCGCCACCCCTGCGGGAGGGTAATGTCCACAATGGAGCGGACTGGCGCGCTACAACCCCAGCGAAACCGCAACCCAATAGGTCAGCCCCGCGAAAATATAGGCCAGCGCGAACAGATAGCCGAGCATGAACAGCGGCCACTTCCAGCCGTTGGTCTCGCGCCGCGCCACCGCGATGGTGGAGAGGCACTGCGGCGCGAACACGAACCAGGCGAGGAAGGCCAGCGCGGTCGGCAGGCTCCACCGCGCGGCGATCTGGCCGCGCAGCGCCAGTTCGGTCTCCGCCTCATCCCCAGCTTCCACTGCATAGGTCGTCGCCAGCGAGGATACCGCGACTTCGCGCGCCGCCATTGCCGGGACCAGCGCCAGCGTCATCTCGCGCTGGAAGCCGATGGGGGCGAACAGCGGATGCATGGCGGTGGCGATCTGCCCGGCGGCAGAGGCATCGAGCTGGCTCTCCCCCGGCTCAGCCTTGGGGAAAGTCAGCAGCAGCCACAGCACCACGGTGACGGTAAAGATGATCGTCCCCGCGCGGCGCAGGAACACCCAGGCCCGCTGCCACAGGCCCAGCAGCAGATCGCGCAAGGGCGGCCACTGGTACTTGGGCAGTTCCATGATGAAGCCCGAAGCGGTGCCCTTGGTCACCGTGCGCCGCAGCACCAGCGCCGCCGCCATCGCGCCGACAATCCCGGCAAGATAGAGCGCGAACAGCACCAGCCCCTGCAAGCCAACGCCCGGACCAACAGATGTGGCCGGAATAACCGCGCCGATAATCACCGCATAGACCGGCAGCCGCGCCGAACAGGTCATCAGCGGGGCGACCAGGATGGTGGTCAGCCGGTCCTTCGGATCAGCGATAGCGCGGGTGGCCATGATGCCGGGGATAGCGCAGGCGAAGCTGGACAGCAGCGGAATGAAGCTGCGGCCTGAAAGGCCGACCCCCGCCATCAGCCGGTCCATGATGAAGGCGGCGCGGGCCATATATCCGGTCTGCTCCATCACCAGAATGAAGGCGAACAGGATCAGGATCTGCGGCAGGAACACCACCACCGCATCCGACGCCCGCAATCACCCCTTCGGTGATGAGATCGCGCAGGAAGCCTTCGGGCATGGCGGCGGTGACGATACCGGTCGCGCCCTCCGCCAGCGCCTCGATCGCGCTAATCAGCGGATCGGCCCAGGCGAACACCGCCTGAAACATCACGAACAGCAGCGCAAACAGGATCAGCGGGCCAAACCAGCGGTGCAGCAACACTTTGTCGAGATGGCTGTGCAGGCGGCGCGTCGCGGTTTCGGCCAGCGTCGCGCCCTGCGCCATCGTGTGCGCCGCCAGCCGCCGTTCGGGCAGGGTCAGCGCGGCGACCTTGTGGCGGGTCGAAAAATCCTGCCCCTCGGCACCGGCCATCGCTTCGCCCAAGGCATCCAGCCCGCGCTTGCGCACCGCCACGGTCGCCACCACCGGCACGCCCAGCGCCACCGCCAGCGCATCGGGATCGAGCACCAGCCCGTCCCGCTCCGCCAGATCGACCATATTGAGCGCCACCACCGTCGGGCGGCCCAGCGCAATCACTTCCTGCGCGAACACCAGATGCTGTTCGAGATTGGCGGCATCGACCACCACCACCAGCGTTTCGGGCTGCACCTCGCCGGGAAACAGGCCCAGCACCACCTGCCGGGTTACTTCCTCGTCCGGGCTGGCGGCATCGAGCGAATAGGAGCCCGGCAGGTCGATCAGTTCCACCGGCTCACCCGATGGCAGCAGCATCCGCCCGCTCACCCGCTCCACGGTGACGCCGGGATAGTTGGCGATCTTCTGCCGCGCGCCGGTGAGCGCGTTGAACAGCGCGCTCTTGCCGGCATTGGGATTGCCGACCAGCGCGGCGGTGCGCATTCTGGTCATAGCTTGCGCACCGTCATCGCGCGGGCATGGACCCGGCGCACGGCCACCAGCGAGCGGCCGATCATCAGCGCAATCGGATCCTTGCCAAAGAACATCCCCCGATGGGCCACCGCCACCCGCGCGCCTTCATCGAGGCCCAGCGCACGCAGACGCTTGCCTTCGTCGGGCGCGAGCGCGCTCCAGTCGACGCTAAGGATTTCGGCCCGTGCCAGCGGCGCAAGGCTGATCAAGAGTGAGTTGCTGTTCCACGACACCGCCCGTGCCAGAGCGCCGCGCTAATTGCAACTGCCTCGCAATAGTGAACCAGCGATTAGCTTTGCGGATAGCGCAACCGGCCGAGGAACCGCGCGAGATCGAAATGCTCGCGATCCTTGCCCAGCAATTGCGCCTTGGCCTTCTCGAACTTCATCACCCCGTCGATCCGGCGATCGAGGAAAGCGCGGGTCTCGGCCTTGTCCTCGCTCTCGTCGCTCTTCCACACCGCCAGCGTGGCGGCGTAGATCGAAGCCAGGATCGCGCGCTTGGTGTAGTGGTTGTAATCGGTGGCAGTATCGCCCGCCAGCCGCCACATCTTGTCGGCGCTGGACCAGCCCTGCTTCAGCGCGGCGGGAACATTTTGCGGCATCGCCTGCACCGTCATCGCGCGGGACAGCGATTCCTCCAGACCTTCGATAGCTTCGAGCCGGAACCACACGAGGCTGCGAATCCGTTCGCGAATCGGCATATTGCCCAGCCGCCCGTCGGCAAAGTGCGCCTGCATCGCGCGCATCGACCGAGGCGACCCAGAATCGACCATATCCATCGGCCCGCCCTTGAAAGCCAGCCGCGCCACTGCCGGATCGACGCCCTGCGCCTCCGCCGCCGCCACCAGCGCCGCATCGCCCCAGCCGTCAAACATCGCCGCCAACGCGATTGCGGGCGCGAGCGCCAGCGCGCAGTTCGTCCAGCGTCGATCGTCCATCACTGCCTGCGCTGCCACCATATCAGAACACTCGGCCCGTAGCTGCGCCCGCCGCCTTCGCCCTCGTCGCTTTCGCTGGCTTCGATGGTGGAGAGCAACCGCTCAGGCGCACCGCGTTCCTGCGCATAGTCGCGCGCGCTGCGCCCGGTATTGTCGGTGCGGTCTGGATCAGCTCCGCCTTCGAGCAGGATTTCGCATCAGTTCGACATTGCGCGTCAGCACCGCCGAAATCAGCGGGGTTTCCCCGGTGGCATTGGCCACATCGACCTGCGCCCCGCGCCGTAGCAGCGCCTCCACTCCTTCGAGAAAGCCAATCTCCGTTGCCGCGATCAAGGGCGTGCGCCCGCGACTGTCGGCGATGTTCGGATTGGCCCCTTCTTGCAGCAGCCACCGGGTCCAGACAATATCGCGCCGCGCGACAACGATGTGCAGCCCGGTTTCTCCGCTGGTGATATCGCGGGCATTGATGACCGTGCTGCCCGGCGTGTTGAGCATTTCGGTGGCTTCGGTCCCTTCACGGTCTTTCACCGCTTCGAGAAATTCGTAGCCTTCCGAATAGAATTGCGCCGCAGCGGGCGTGGCGAGGGCCAGCCCGGAAGCGGCCCCGACGAGTGCGATGAAATTACGAAGAGCGACGCTGGCCACCCATTCCTCCTGTTGATCCGAATTCTGCGCAAAAAGCCCCTGCGGCATCGATTGCGCACCTTGCTTGCGCGGCGTTAGCAGAGCATGAACGCCACGTCATGCCCGCACATAACCCGTCTGTTCGCCAGCCTTGCCGCTGTTCTGCTTTTGGCTGGCTGTGGCGGGGCTTCGCAAGAACCCATCACCGATGCGCCGTTCTACAATTCTGCCGTTGTGGGCGGTTCGATCTGGTCGATACCGCCGGGGCGCGGGTGACCGATGCGGATTTCGCCGGGCGATACCAGATGGTCTATTTCGGCTATGCCTATTGCCCGGACGTTTGCCCGTTCGACGTGGCGCGGATGATGCAGGGCTATCTGGCATTTGCCGCAGGCCAATCCCGACCTGGCGGACGACGTGCAGCCGATTTTCATCACCGTCGATCCCGAACGCGATACGCCGCGAAGTGATCGGCGAATTCATCGGCAATTTTCCTGAGGGGCTGATCGGGCTGACCGGGACGCCCGAGCAGATCGAAGCGGCGGCAGCCAATTACTTTGCCTACTATGAAAAACTCGAACCCCTCGCCGATGGCGGCTATCTGATGGACCATTCGCGGATCGGCCTATCTGGTCGATCGTGAAGGCCGGCCGATCGGCTCCGCTGCCGGTCGAGCAATCGGGCGAAGCGGTGGCGGCGGAGCTGGAAAGTGGGTGCGATGAGGGAGAAGTTCTGGGAGCTGGAGCTCGATGTCCTGACCCGCGAGGAGTGGGAAGCGCTGTGCGACGGCTGCGGTCGCTGCTGCCTGCACAAGCTGGAGGATGACGACACCGGGGCGATTTCGGAAACCAATGTCGCCTGCAAGCTGCTCGATACCGGCACCGCGCGCTGCATGGACTATCGCCACCGCAAGGCCTTCGTCCCCGATTGCCTGCGGCTGACGCCCCGGCTGGTGAAGGAAATCGCCGTGGCTGCCCAGTTCCTGCGCCTATCGCCGCCGCGCGGAAGGCAAGCCGCTTGCCGGACTGGCATTACCTGCTCACCGGCAGCCGCGATGCGATGGTGGAGGCCGGGGCCTGCGTGGCCGGGCGCTGCATCAGCGAGAATGTTGCCGGGCCGTTGGAACACCACCTTGTCGACTGGCCGGCGACTGATGCTCGACTGGCTGCGCGGCGATCATCGCGATCCGGCGGTGGAAGTGGCGGGCCGCACCCTGCCCATCGCCATCCGCCGCCACCCCCGCTCGCGCCGCCTGACCATGCGGCTGGCCGCCCGACGGCAGCGAATTGCGCGGTGACGATGCCGGGTTGGGGGCGAACTCTGGATGCGCTGACTTTTGCCAAGGCGCGGATCGACTGGATCGCAGCGCAGCTGGAGCGGGTGCCGCCAGCGCAATGTAGGTCACGACGGATCGCCGATTCCGTTTCGCGGCGAGGAACTGCGTGATTCGCTGGCAGGCCGATGGTTTGCGCAAGGTCCGGCATGTTGGAAACGAGCTGCACATCGGCGGTCCGGCGGATCGGCTGGCCGCGCGCTTGCGACGCTGGCTGGAAAGGGAAGCATTGCACCTTCTGTGCGATGATCTGGCGCACTATTGCGACCGCGCGGGCCTCGCTCGCGCCGCAACTGCGGCTCAGCCGGGCGCAGCGGCGCTGGGGCTCGTGTTCGGGCGAACGCAGCACCGGACGCTGCATCCGCATCAACTGGCGGCTGGTGATGGCCCCCGATTCATGTCCGCCGTTCAGTGGTGGCCCACGAAGTCGCGCACCTCGCCCACTTCGACCATTCGCCCAATTTCCACGCCCTGCTTGCTCGCCTTTATGAAGGCGATCTGCCCACCGCAGACCGCTGGCTGAAGGCGGAAGGCCGCGCTCTCTACGCTCTGTTCGGCTAAGAGGCTGTACTGCGCTCGCGAACCGCCGCAATTCACCTATCTGCGCGGCATGAAGCGATTTCTTGCGCCTGATTTCGCCCGCGCCAGGCGGTGCAGCGATTTTGCCGGACAATGGCATCAGCCGACCCCGCACCGCTGGCAGATCCTCGGCGTCGCCTGCGCTGCCACCTTCGCGCTGTTTATGCTGTTCGTGCCCGGCAGCGAGCGCAAAGTACCTGACCGACCGGAACTTATTTTCATTTCGACGCTCGATGAAAATCGCACTGAGGGCGAAATCATCGCCTCCAACTGCGCCAATGAAGTGCTGAAGGATGAATTGCAGGCCCTGCTCGACGAGCGCGAGGAGCGCCGCCGCGAAATGTATCGCACGCTGGGACGCGCTACTTTCGTCGATGTCGACGCGATGGAGGCCGAGGCCGAAGCCGAACGCGCGGCGGCAGCCGAACCCGAAGACCCGAGCGAAGAGGAACTGGCGCTATAGGTCGAGGAATACTGCGCGCGTGCCACTGCCTAAATTGCGCAGCGAGGACGCCCGCTGGCTGGCTGCTGCCGCCGCGCTGGCGGAACGCGCCCGCCCGCTGAGCCCGCCCCAACCCCGGTGTCGGCGCGATTATCGTCAAGGATGGCGTTGTGGTCGGGCGCGGCTGGACCCAGCCGGGCGGGCGTCCCCATGCCGAGGCTATGGCGCTCGATGCCGCAGGTAAAGCATCTCTTGGCGCAACGCTTTATGTCACGCTGGAACCCTGCGCGCACCAATCCGAACGCGGCCCCGCCTGCGCTGATCTCGTCGCCACAGCGGGGCTGGCGCGGGTGGTGGTGGGCATGGCTGATAGCGATCCGCGCACCACCGGTTCGGGTTGCAGCAGTATCGAACAGAGCGGAAAAGAAGTCATCACCGCCGGATGGAGTGCAGACAGGCTGGGCCTGTCCGGCCATGTCGCGCACACCCGTCTTGGCCGGCCACACATCACCCTCAAACTCGCGCTCTCGCTCGACGGCTGCATCGCCACGGCGGCAGGTGAAAGTCAGCTGGATTACTGGCGCGGAGGCGCGCGCTCATACTCACCGCGAACGCGCGCGGGCTGATGCGATTCTGGTCGGCGGTGCGACTATGCGGGCGGACGATCCCAGGCTCGATGTCCGCTTGGCTGGACTGGAGGATCGCTCACCCGCGCGGTTTGTGCTGACCAGTAGCGAAGCTCCTACCGGCTGGCGCACCCTTGCTTCACCAAGCGAAATCAGCACATTAACCGACGTGCGCTACCTCTTCATCGAAGGCGGCGCGGGCGCTGCCGCAGCCTTCCTCGCCGCCGATCTGGTCGACCGCCTGCTGATCTACCGCGCCCCCATCATCATCGGCGGCGGCCTGCCCGGTATCGGCGATATCGGGCTGGGCAATCTTGCCGAAGCTCACAATCGCTGGGCACTGGACGACACCCGCCGGTTCGGCCACGACAGGCTCGAAATCTACTCCCGCACCCGCTAGGACTCCAGAATGTTCACCGGCATCATCACCGCCATTGGCACCGTTTCCGACGTAGAACAGCGCGGCGACCTGCGGTTGCGGATCGATTGCCCTTACGATCCCGCCGATATCGCCATCGGTGCCAGCATCGCTTGTTCAGGCGTCTGCCTCACCGTGGTCGATCGCGGCGGCACTGCGGGAGACGCGCATTTCACCGTCGATGTCAGCCACGAATCCGTGTCCCGCACCGCTAGCGGAATGTGGCAGCAGGATGCGCGGCTCAACCTCGAACGCTCGCTGCGGGTGGGAGACGAAATTGGCGGACACATCGTCACTGGCCATGTCGATGGCGTGGGCCGGGTGGTGGACTGGCAGCCGGTCGGCGATTCGATGGTCGCCGTGATCGCCGCCCCGCCCGCGCTCGCACCTTACATTGCGGAAAAGGGCTCGATCACCGTCGATGGCGTCTCGCTGACGGTGAACTCCATTGCCGACAAACCCGACGGCTCGGTGCATTTCACGCTCAACATCATCCCGCATACCGAGGATGTGACGACGCTGGGCGAAATGCGGCAGGGCGGCGAAGTCAATCTCGAGATCGATACGCTGGCCCGCTACCTGCACCGGATGCAGATGCTCCGCGACAAGGTTTAACCCACAACCAGTCCGCGCTCGAAATCAGCCTGCCGCAACTCGTAAGTGACATGCACCACGGTGCCGATGCCGGGCACCTCGACCTGCTCAACGCGATCGGGTGACAACCGCGCGCCGATCTTCTCCAGCGCCCGGCGGCTGCGCAAATTATGTTCGCCGACGCGAAAATCCACCCGCGCGACGCTTGCCAGTGCATGGCCGACCATCAGTCGCTTCATTTCACGATTGGCCCCGGTTCCCCAGCAGCGCCGGTCAACAAAGGTCCAGCCGATTTCCACCGAACCGCCTTCAGCCGGGTCATAGCCCTGGAAGCGGGACGAGCCGATAACCGCTCCGTCCGCGCGATCCAGCGCGACCAGCGCGCCGCCATGCGCCAGGGCATCGGCAAAGAAATCCCGGAATATCTCCTCGCGCCAGCGGTTGTGCAGCGGATGCATGGCCCACAATTCCGGGTCCGATGCCACAGCAAACAGTGCAGCCCAGTCGTCGGGAACCAGCGGGCGCAGGATAAGCCGTTGGCCAGTCAGGACGGGCTGGCGATCCAGCATGGTCTAGCCGAACAACCGTGACAGCCAGCCGCGGCCGCGCTTGCTCGGTTTGCTCTGGCCACTGATTTCGAACAGATAGTTCGCCAATTGCGCCGCCTGATTGCGGTCCATCAGATAGATTTGCGAATGCACGTCCTCCGGCTTGTGCGGCGGCGGCGAGTTGACGCTTTGCAGGCGCAGGCTCAGCCGGTCCCCGAACGAAGTGGACACCCAGCCGACCAGCGCGCCGTGGTCCTTCCTTTGCAGATCCATTCCGGCCTCCTCTCCTCACTCGCGGACAGGATAAGCGATTTTACATGGTAACTGCAATCATGTCCCTTGGGACTGTCACCTTACCGGGCACCTATCCTGCGACATCCGCCAATGCGCCGACAAAGGCATCGATATTGCCCATGGTCAGACCAGCGACATTGATCCGCCCCGAGCCGGCCATGTAGACGCCGTGATTGTCGCGCAGCTGCTGCACCTGCTCCTTGGACACCGGCAGCATCGCGAACATGCCCTTCTGCCTGCCGAGCGGTTCGAGGTTAACCCCGCCCGCATTGCTCGACGCGGCCAGCTTTGCCCGAACCTCGCCGATGCGTGCGCGCATATCGGTCAGCTCTTCCAGCCATTGCGCGGTAAGGCCCTCGTCCTCCAGCACCAGCCGCACCGCCGCAGCACCGTGATCGGGCGGCATCGACCAGTTGGCGCGCGCCAGAGCGGCAGCGTTGGAAATTGCCCGCGTGGTGGCGCCAGCATCGCCGCTGATGACGTAGAACGCGCCAACCCGGTCGCGATAGAGGCCGAAGTTCTTGTCGCAGCTGTAGGCGACCAGCACTTCGCTCACGGCGCCGACCACCGCGCGCATACCATAGGCATCTTCATCCATGCCGTCGCCCAGCCCTTGATAGGCCAGATCGATCACCGGCAGCACCGGGCTTTGCGCCAGCAGCGCAGCGATCTCGTCCCATTGCGCGTTGGTGTAGTCCACGCCGGTTGGGTTGTGGCAGCAGCCGTGCAGCAGCACCGCATCGCCTTCACCCGCGCTCGCCAGCGCGTGGCGCAGCGCGGCCATATCGGCCATACCATCGGTTCCGGCGTGGTTGAATTCGACCAGTTCGAGGCCGAGATCGGCGAGGATCTGCGCGTGGTTGGGCCAGCTTGGCACGCCCATCAGCACGCGGGTAACGCCCGCCTTCTTCGCCAGCGCCAGCGCCAGCCGCACCGCGCCCGTGCCGCCGGGAGTCTGCATCCCGTCAAGCCGCCCGTCGCCCGGAGCGGCACTGCCGAACACATGCGGCACCAGCGCGTGGACAAAACCCATGTCGCCCTCCGGCCCGAGATAGGCCTTGGTCGGCTGCTCATCCACTAAGCGGCGCTCGGCCCCCTTGATCGCGGCGAACACCGGAGTCGCGCCATCGGCAGTGCGGTAGACGCCCACGCCAAGGTCAATTTTGTCGCCCCGCGGATCGGCGTTGTAGAGCTTGATCAGCGCCAGCAGCGCATCGGCGGGTTGTTGGTCGAGTTGGTCCAGCATGATGAGCGGCTCCATGCCGCCGCCAAGGCCTTACTGCAAGCCGCGAGCGCCGCGCGGCGGTTCAGAACGGCAGCCAGGTCTGCTCGCGGGTGAAGCGCATGTATCCCGCGTTGATCCCCAGCCGCAGCCCCGCGCCAACGCGAATCGGGATCATCACCACATCGCCCCGGCGCACATAGCTGGCGGTGAACCCGCCGACGAAATAGGCCTGCCCCTCACCAGCGGGAAAGCGTGCGTAAAGGTCTTCGGTGTCGTTGAGATTGTAGACCAGCACAAACGTGTTCCCGGCATTGGCCCCGGCATCGAAGCCGATCGAGGGGCCGGTCCAGTAGACTGGCATATTGCCTTCCACGGCGTGGAACAGGGTGCCAGATCCATAGCGCACGCCAAGGATGAACGCCCCGCCCGCTTCACGCCCGACGATGTAGCCATTGGGCTCCCCCTGATCGGCAAGAATGCCCTGGATCAGCCGCGCCAGTCCCTCAGCTCCTTGCCCGAACAGCCCCTCAGCAGCGCCGATCAGATCATCCTCGGCATAGGTGGTGGCCGACTGCTGCGCTTCGGGTGGCGGCACCGAATTGACGGTGGCCTGCGGATCGCTGGCGGCGGTCGCCGGATAGACTTCAGGGGGCAGGTCCAGCACCGGCCGCGCCTCTTCGTTCGAATAGCGCGGTGTAGCCGTTTCTACCGCATAACCGGTATCATAGCTTCCGCCGCTGGTGGCAGCGCCGGAAATGTCGAGCAGATCGGCATCGATCACCGCGTCGGGATCGATTGTCTCCATGCCCTGCGCCGCAGCGGAAACAGAGGCGAGCGCCAGCAGGGGCGCAGCAAGCGCGACTAATGCGAGGCGGCAATTGCGGGCGATATTGATATTCATGGCCAAGTCCCCTTCGGGTGCGGGCAAACGTCTGCTCGCGCAAAAGAATCCTTTTCGCCTGAAGCGGCAATGAATAGGCGGCAAAGCGAATCGGATTTGCGGTGAACCGAATCCTTACAGAGGGTGCAATGCGCGCTTGAAGCCCGTCCATGCCCTCGTTATAGCGCGCCTCTTGCCGCTGGGTCCGGAGACGTGGGTGAGTGGCTGAAACCAGTTCCCTGCTAAGGAACCATACCTCTATCGGGGTATCGAGGGTTCGAATCCCTCCGTCTCCGCCAAGTCCGCTTGATTTAATTCAAGTCTTCTCAGGTTTTGGCTCGCGTTCCCATAATCGTTACCCGATACCAGCCGCGCTAAACAAAAATCAGTGCGGCTGTAGCTCGGGAAGAGATTCCCACATCGATGAGTGCTAATCCTGTTCATTGGCCAGTTTTGACGGGACGCGGTGATCTGCACCACCGCATCCCGCGTAAACTCGTCACGGAAATTGGGCTTACCGATCTTCGCCTCCTGTCCTGAAAATTAGGATAAATGGCGTCCAGATATCTAGGGGCTATTCAGTGACCCAGTCCCGCACATGCTGAGCTTGTCGACGCATGCGCACCGCATCAGCCGCTTTGGGCCGGGATTGTGCTGGCCCCTTCAACAAGCTCAGGGTGGCGGAGGGTGTTGATTAGCCGGACTTACCGCAACGGCGGCTCGTCGAAACTGCGGAGCTTGCGGCTGTGGAAGCTGTCGCCTTCCTTGCTCAGCAGCGCCAGCGTTTCGATACCGATGCGCAGGTGCTGGCTGATCGAACGTTCGTAGAAAGCATTGGCCTGCCCCGGCAATTTGATTTCGCCGTGCAACGGCTTGTCGGAAACGCACAGCAGGGTGCCGTAGGGAACGCGGAAGCGGTATCCCTGCGCCGCCACCGTGGCCGATTCCATGTCGATCGCGACGGCCCGGCTCTGGTTGAAGCGCAGCGCGGAGCGGGTGTAATGCAGTTCCCAGTTGCGATCATCGGTGGTCACCACCGTGCCGGTGCGCAGGCGGCGCTTAAGCTGGTCCTCGCTGTCCCCGGTGATGTTTCGCGCAGCTTCGAACATCGCGGTCTGCACCTCGGCAATCGGCGGGATCGGGATTTCGGTGGGGAGTTCACTGTTGAGCACGTTGTCATCGCGCAGGTAGGCGTGGGCGAGGACATAGTCGCCGATGGTCTGGCTCGGGCGCAATCCGCCGCAGTGGCCGATCATCAGCCACACTTCGGGGCGCAGCACGGCGATGTGATCGCAGATCGTCTTGGCGTTGGAGGGGCCAACGCCGATGTTGACCAGCGTGATCCCCGAATTGTCCGGCCCGACGAGGTGATAGGCGGGCATCTGGCGCTTGCGCCAGGTTCCGTCCGTCACCTGCGCGCGCGCGCCGTCCAGATCGCCGCGCCCGATCACCGCACCAGGGGCAGAGAAACTGGTGTAGGCGCTGTCAGGATCGGCCAATGCGGCCAGCGAAACATCAATGAATTCCTCGACATAACGGATATAATTGGTGAACAGCACGTACCGCTGAAAATGCCCCGCCGGGGTGCCGGTGTAATGCCGCAGCCGAGCTAGGCTGAAATCGGTGCGCAGCGCATCGAACAGCGATAGCGGGCGCGTGCCCGAGCCATCCCCGCGCCACGTTCCGTCCACCACCTCGTCGCCAATCTTGACGAGGTCAGAGGCGGGGAAATGGCGGGTGAGATCGGCGCTGCGCAAGCCCTTCAATGCAGGGTCGCCGGCATCGAGCGCATATTGGTAGGGAATCTCGTCGCGCGAGCGGCCCACTTCCAGTTCGACCGGATAGTCCCGCACCAGATGCTGCAATTGCTCCTTGAGATAGGGGCGGAACAGGGCGGGATCGGCAATCGAACTGCGGTAAGTGCCTGCTTGATTTCAGCCTTGCATAGGACCGGTCCGGGTGCCCCTCGCGTTCATCATCGGTGTAGCGCAGGGTGAGTTCGGGATAGGCAAACACGCCTCGTGCCCGATCTTCCTGCGAAGGCGGGGTGCGGCTCTCGGCAAAGCGGCGCATGGCAGCGACAAGATTACCGCGCGAGGTTTCCGCAATCGCCTCCAGCTGGTCAAGGATAGTGTCGATTTCGCCGATCTGGGTAGCCACAGAGACTCCGTTACAAATTGCTTCTTGGAGTGATGGTAGCGCAATGCGCGGGCCATGTCAGGATGTCGGCACGCGCTAATGAAGGCGATCTCTTCGATCTGGCGGATTAGCGAACCTGTGTGGCAATCCTGTGCGATGTGGTCGTTATCCCATGCAAGGGAGGTGAGACAAGGTGCAGGTCACCACGCGGTTGCCCCGGCATCGACGGGGAAATCGCCGCCGGTGACATAGCGCGCTTCGGTGCTCGCCAGCCAGGTCGCGCACCAGGCAATGTCCTCGGGCTCACCCAGCCGCTTGAGCATGTTCTTGGCCAGCACCTTGGCTTCCAGCGCGGGTTCCGCCGCCATGTGCGCGTGGGTGGCTTCGGTGAGGATGAAGCCCGGGCTGATGGTGTTGGCGCGAATGTCGTGCGGCGCGCCTTCCATCGCCAGTTGCCGGGTCATCGCCAGCACCCCGCCCTTGCCCGCGCAATGCGCCAGCGCGGCCGAGCCTTCGAGCGCGTGGGCCGCGTTGGCGGAAGCGAAGTTGATCACCGAGGCCGAGCCGCTGGCCTTGAGCCACGGCCACGCCGCGCGGGTGGCGAGGAAGACGATGTCGAGTTCGCCGCGCAGGGTGTCCTGCCATTGGGCATAGGTCATCTGCTCGATCCACGCGAAGTGGGCCAAGGCGGCGGCGTTGACGAGCACGTCGATCCGGCCATGCTCCGCGCCGATCTTGGCGAACAGCGCATTGGTGGCCACTTCGTCGGTCAGGTCGCAAGCGATGTCCGCGCCGTGCAGGTCCACGCCGATCACTGTCGCGCCTTCGGCCCGGAACATTTCCGCGCAGCCTTTGCCGATGCCCGCTGCGCCGCGCCGGTGACCACCGCCACCCTGCCCGCCAGCCGCTCAGCCATGCGCCGGGACCGCGCCTTCATCAGCATGTTCGCCGCGCCGGAACTTGCCCGCAAGCGCAATCAGCACCCCCAGCAATGCCGCCACCGCCAGCGCCGTGAACGCGGGCAGCAAGCCGCCGAACGCCTTGCTCAGCAGCGTCACCGCCAGCGGCGAGAGGAACTGGCCGAGCGAAAACGCCCCGGTCCACATCCCCGCCCCGCGACTGCGGATGGCGAAGGGCAGCAGGCTCATCGCCCAGACCAGCAGCGTCGGCAGCAGCATCCCCGCGCCAAGCTGGTTGATGAAACAGCCGATCAGGAATTGCGCCGGGCTGGTCGCGGTGCCCATCACGGTGAAGCCAATGGCCAGCATGGCGAATTCCACCGTCAGCAGCCGGTTCACCGGCCAGCCGCCGATCCGCGAATAGATGAAAGTGCCCAGCGGCACGCCGATGCTGGCGATCGAGGTCCACATGCCGGTCTGCGCCGGATCGGTCCAGCCGAGCACGGTCAGACCCAGCGGTGCCTGGATCTGCACCGTGTAGAAGAAGATCGAACCGTAGATGGTGATGGCGATAATCGGCAGCATCCGTGCCCACGGGAAACCCTCCCAGCTCGAATTGCGCGGCGGCGGCATCGGCCTCAGCTCCCGGATTGCCCGCCTTGGGCTCCCAGGTAAATGCCAGCACCAGCGCGAACATCAGCAGCGCCGAACCATAGACCCAGAACGGTGTACGCCAGCCGAACTGGCCCAGTTGCCCGCCCAGATTGAAGAACAGCAGCGCCGAAAGCGAGGCGAAGGCGGTTTGCGCGGCCAGCCATTTGTCGCGCGCGGCACCGCGGAAATAGTCGCCGATCATGGTGGTCGAGAGGACCATGATGAGCGCCTCGGCAACCCCCACGCCTATGCGCGAAGCAATGATCGCGCCGATATCGCTCAGGAACACCGGCATCACGCCCATCACCGCGTACAAGCGCGAAGGACCACAGCAGCAGCTTGCGCCGCCCGAAGTAATCGCCCGCAATCCCCGCCACCGGCGAGAGCAGCGCCACGCACAGCGCCGGGACGGTGAGGATCATCGGCACCCAGTATTCGTGCCCCGCCACAGCTGCTGAATTCCGCCAGCAGCAGCGGCAGGATCGGCGCGAGCAGGACGATGGCCATCGTCGATAGAGTGATCGGCAGCAGCAGCGCGACGCCGGTCATGAAGCCGGGCTCGCGCGCCTGCGCCTGTGCGGGTTGCGTCATGGCGCTATTGCACCGCCAGCCAGGCGAGATACTGGTCGATCCACAGATCGCTGGTGGTGCCCTGCGGACGCATTCCGAACCCGTGCGAACCGCCCGAATAGAGGTGGAATTCGACCGCCTGACTTTCTTCCAGCCAGTGCTCCAGCAGGTTCAGCCCGCCCTGCCGGAACAGCGGATCGTCCACCGCGATGGCGAGGAACAGGTCCGGGCGTGGCCCGAGGCCCACAGTTTGCGTCATCGGCGGATAGATCAGCCCGACATGATCGAGCTGGGCTGCCTGCGGGTGGTTTTCGAGCAGCCGGATGGCGGTGCGCGAGCCGGCGGAAAAGCCGACCACGCCCACGGCATCGGGATCGAGCTGCCATTCCGCCGCGCGTTCACGCACCAGCGTCACCGCCGCGGCAAGATCGTCCACCGCAGGCGGATGATCGGGCAGTTCTCCCTGCCCAAGACTGCCGAAAGCGGCCGCCAGTTCGGCGATGAAATCGCTCTCAGTGGCCGGAGTGGAGCGCGGGCGGTATTTCAGCACGAACGCGGTGTAGCCCTGCGCCGCCAGCCGCTCGGCCACGCGGAAGCCTTCGCTTTCGATCGAGACGAAGGCATAGCCGCCGCCGGGCACCACGATCACCGCCCGGCCATTGCCGCGCCCGTTCATCGGCGCGACCCGATAGAGCGAGGGGCGCGAGACGTTGCGCACCCAGATCTGCCCGAACACGCGGTTCCAGCGTTCGGTGTCGGGCGTTGAGGCGTCCACGGTGGGGAGGAAAATTTGTTCGCCAGTGATCGCGGGGACCAGTTCGGCGCGGAACATATCCGGCGAGGGTTGTGCCGCTGCCGTTCCTGCCAGTGCCAATTGCTAGCGCCAGCGCCAGTATCCGCAAAATCCTGCCCATCCCTGCTCTCCCGGTTCGCGCGGCTGCGCTTGCAGTCCGGCGCATCTCTCCTGCCGCATTCGAGGCGGCGGGCAAAACGCTATTCTCCGATAGCTGCCTATCGATTGCCGGCCCATCAGGCGCCGCGCTCGGTCCCGAAGATCCGCTGCGGCAGGCGGCTGAGCGCAAGGCAGGAGCAGGCAAGCAGCGCCACCACCACCGAGGCCGCCTGCGGCAGAGCCAGCCAGTCGCGCCGCAGCGTCGCTGCCATCGACCGCGAAATAGGCCGCGCCGACCAGCGCGATACCCAGCGCGCCGCCGATCTGCTGCGCAGTGCGGAAGGTGGCGCTGGCGGTGCCCGCGCGCGCGCGGTCCACTTCGGCCACGACAATCGGGCCGAGCGGGCCCGAGATCACGCCCATCCCCAGCCCCGCCAGCACCAGCAGGCCGAGCAGCAGCACGTCGCCGCTGTTACCCCCGGCAATCGCCAGCAGCACTGCGACCACGCTCACCAGCATCAGCACCCCGCCCGCAATCGGCAGCACCTTGCCCAAGCGCGGCAACAGGCGCGGGGCGATCAGGCCGACGCCCGCCATCACTCCCAGTCCGAACGGAATATGCACCAGCGCGGTATCGAGCGGGCTGAGGCCCAGCCCCTGTTGCAGCGACACGGCGAACACCAGCAGGAAGCCAACCATCGCCGCGTTGAAGCAGAACGCCGCCGCCGTAGTCCAGCCAAAGGTGGCGATGCTGAACAGTGCTGGATCGACCACCGAGGGCAGACCGGTCTTGCGCCTGCCGCCTGCGCGGTGCCAGCCGAAAATCAGCAGCGCCACCCCGCCTAGCAGCGTGGCAATGGGCAAGGCGGTCCAACCGTTCTCCGGCCCGTCGATCAGGCCATAAAGCAGTCCGGCAAACCCACAGGCAAACACCGCCGCGCCCAGCGGATCGATCCGCAGGCTGGCCTTTTCCTCGGCGGGCGGCAGCACCAACAGTCCCATGACAATGGCGAGCAGGCCGACTGGCAGATTGATAAGGAAAATCACCCGCCAGCCCAGATCGTAAAGGTTCCACTCAATCAGCAGCCCGCCAAGGATCGGCCCGATAATCGCGGCAAGGCCCAGCACCAGCCCGAACCACGCCATCCGCGAAACCCGTTCGAGCGGGGTGAACAGCAACTGGATGATCGCCATCCCCTGCGGCGCCATAACCGCGCCTGCCGCGCCCTGCACCAGTCCGCGCCACCACCAGCTCCACAGGACTCGCGCGCCAGCCCGCACAGCACCGATGCCAGAACGAAAGCCGCCACGCCGAACAGGAACACCCGCGAATGCCCCAGCGCATCGCCCAGCCGCCCGCCGAGCAGCAGCAGCGCGCCGAGCGACAGCATGTACCCCGCCACGATCCACTGCATCTGCCCCGGCGTGGCATCCAGCGCATCGCGGATCGCGGGCAGCGCGGTGTTGACGATGGTCGCATCGGCCACTTCCAGCACCATGGCGATGATGACGGTGAAAAATGCCAAGGTCCGCCGCCCTTCGCTCATTGCCGTGACGGCCTTGCGTCAGCGGGAGTGGCGGCGGGTGCATTCATGCGTCCGGAAAGCCTCAAATTAAAATCATGCTTCTATTTTGTCTCGAATCGCGATAACGACATCCCGATAAGAACACAACGCAGGGTCGCAACGGCCCACGGGAGACAATGATGGCTGAGGGCAACGCGCCGCAAACGTTGGCGAAAGAAGATGCGCCGCCAAAGACCGAGAGCGGAGATTCACCGCAAAAGGCGGGCATTCCGCAGGGTCTGACAGTGATCCTCACCGGCTTCCTGCCGATCCTCGCCATCGTTTCGATGTTCCCCGCCGTCGGCGCGATGATCGGCCATTTCGCGCCGACCGATCCCAACGCCGCCACCGTTGTGCCATCGATGGTCACTGCGCCGGGGCTGGCCATTGCCATCATCGCGCTGTTTGCCGGCTTGCATGGTGGACAAATTTGGCCGCCGCCGCCTGCTGATCGCGTCCACCTTCAGCTATGGCTTTATCGGCGTGATCCCGTTCTTCCTCGAAGACCTCGAACTGATCTACGCCTCGCGCCTGCTGCTCGGGGTGAGCGAGGCGGCGATCCTGACCACGGTCAACACGCTGATCGCCGACTACTGGGACGAAGGCGGCCGCCGCCGCTGGCTGACCTTGCAGGGGCTGGTCGGCCCGGCGCTCGTCTTCGGTGATGATCTTCTTTGCCGGATCGCTGACCGAATGGCGCTGGAACGGCGTTTTCCTGCTCTATCTCGTCGCCATCCCGATCACGCTGGCGATGTTCAAGTACATGTTCGAGCCCGAAAGCGATGCCACGGTGCGCCGCAATCTTGGGCATGGACGAAGCCGATCTGACTTCGGGCAGGCTTCCCCTGGGGCACCGATGCTCGGCGTCGGCGGGCTGACGCTGTTCGCTTCGCTGATCTACTACGTGTTCATCGTCAACGGCTCGATCGTCTGGCAGGAACTGGGCGTCGCCGATCCCAAGAGCATCGGCCAGATCACTGCCCTGCCCAGCCTGTTCATCCTGGTCGGCGCGGTGCTGTTCTGGTGGCAGGGCAAGCGCGGCGTTTCCGCGCCGCTGGCAAATGGCGACGATGCTGGCGCTGCTCGGATCGGGCCTGGCGCTGATGGGGCTGGCCTCCAACTGGCAGGGCATGATCGCAGGCATGGTGCTGCAACAGACCGGCGCGGGCATGGCCGTGCCAACGCTGATCGCCTGGGCGCAGAAGAGCCTGCCGCAGGCCTATCGCGGGCGCGGCATGGGCCTGTGGACCGCCACCTTCTTCTTCGGCCAGTTCGCCAGCCCGCTAATTCTGAGCGTGATCCGCGGCGGCCTCGGGACGATGCAGGCGGCGTTCCTCGCGGCGGGGATCGTGAGCATTGTCGGCGGGCTGTTGGTGGTGCTGGTGATGCGCAGGGGCGAGCCTGCGCCGGCGGCTGGCGCGGCATGAGCCTCCTCGCGCCTAGCGATTGCGGCCGCTGCTGGCGCTGCCCGCTCCGGCAGCGGCGCAGCAACATCGTCTGGGCGCCGGAAGACTTGCCCGCACCCGCCGCAACCCGGCGAAATCAGGCTCGATAGCGTGTCCCGCTGGCACGGCGGACGACGAAGTATGGTACCACGAGATCGTGCCCGGTGGCACGCAGATGGCGTGCGCAATGTCACCGTGCCCACGCTGGTCCCGGTTTTGCCGGTCGTGGCGGCCACGCGGCGCGGCGATGATCGTGGCCCCAGGCGGCGGCTTTCCTCGGCCTCGCCATCGAGAAGGAAGGCTGGGATGTCGCCCGCTGGCTGGCCAATCATGGGATCGCCGCCTTCGTGCTCAAGTACCGCGTGCGTCCCGACCCCGGTCGACCAGCCGACATGTGACCGCCGATGTGCGAGGGTGATGCGCGGCGAAGCGCCCGTGCCCTTCGCCATGCCCGCCGACACCCCGCCTGAAGCGCTGGCCGATGGCCTTGCCGCGCTGCGCTATGTGCGCGAACACGCCGCCGAATACGGCATCGACCCGCACCGCGTCGGCTTCATGGGCTTTTCCGCCGGGGCTTCCTCACCCGCAGCGTGATCGAACACGGCGGGGCCGACGCGCCCGATTTCGCCGCGCCGATCTATCCCAACATGGCGCGCATGCAGTGCCCGCCGATGCCCCGCCGCTGTTCGTGACCATCGCTGCGGACGATTTCCTGCTGGCGGGCATCGAAGGGTTCCCGCTGATCGAAAGCTACCGCGCGGCGGGCGCTCCGGTGGAATTTCACCTGCTGACCAGCGGCGGCCACGGCTTCGGCCTGGGCCGCGTGGGCGAGCCGAGCGAGGGCTGGCCCATGCTGATGCTGCGCTGGATGCGGGAAATCGGAATGCTGGAGGCAGGCGATGCAGAGCCAAATGCAGAATAGGCTTACCCGCCGCCATGCGCTCGCTGCGCTGGGCATCGGTGCCGCCTCGTTCGCCCTGCCCGACTGGCTGGGCCTTGCTGCGCAGGCGCAATCGTCGCCGTGGCGGCTGCTGTTCGACGGGCATTCGTTCGACGGCTGGCAGTTCTACCAGCACGGCGTGGGGTTCGACGATGTGCAGGGCCTCGCGTCGATCACCGACGGCAACCTGCACTTCCTCGGCCCGTCGCACAGCGGCGAAGCGGCGCAACCGGGCTATCTCGCCACCACCGAGGAATACGGCAATTATCACCTGCGGTTCGATTACCGCTGGGGCGCCAACCGCTATGCCCCGCGCCGCTGGTCGGCACGCAACAGCGGGCTGCTCTACCACATGACCCCGCATGTCGAAGGGCGGCATTTCCCGCCCTGCGTCGAATTGCAGATGATGGAAGGCAATTGCGGCGACGCGATCCTGATCGACACGCTCGGCCTGCACGGCCCCGAACTGGGCGGCTGGCCGCTCTGGCCCAACTGGATTCCGGCGTTTCCGGAAGACCTATGTCGAGCCGATCAGCGCGGGCGGCTATGCGCGGCAGAATTTCAGCCGGCACATGGATTACGAGGCGGAGGGCTGGAACACGATCGATCTGATCGCCTTCGACGACCAGTCCGCGCATCTGCTCAACGGGCGGATCATCAACACCCTGCTTCCGCCTGCGCGACCCGCAGGCCGACGCGCCGCTTGACGCGCGGGCGGATCGGGCTGGAATTCGAATGGGCGGAAATCGAGTTCCGGAACGTGATGATCCGCGATCTGTCGGCGGAGGCAATTGCGAGGATCCGGGCAGAGGGTTCGGATTGACCGAATACCTCCCCTCCCCTTGGGGAGGGGTCGGAGGTGGGGGTACCCAAGCTCAGCTTCCGACGCGAGGCCTTGCGGCCTCGCTCCCCCATCCCAACCCTGTCTCGCACTGCTCCCCAGGGGAAGGGCTTTATTGGTTTGTCTACTCCCCAACCTCCCGCCGCCGCAATTGCATCAGTGTCCGGCGCGCGCGGATCGCAGCAGCATCGGTGGCGAGGATCGCGGGGCGGGCGTCCCAGAAATCCTGCTCGCCCAGCGCACGCTGTGCCGCTTCGATCATCGGCTCGTCTTCCTGCGGTGAACACCTGCATGGCCATGGCGCGGGCCTCCTCGTTGGGCTCGTGATCGTAGAAATAGTGCGAACTGGTCTGCGTCTCGGGCGTGATGATGTGCGGATTGACCATTTCCGGCAGCAGCGCCTCGGCGTGCCCGGTGCCCGCCTTAGAAATGCGCAATCGTCAGCGCCAGGCTAGCGGGCGGGTGCCAGCGGATGTGCAGCTTCTGGTCGATCCGCGCGCCTTCGGGCAGCAGCGGCCTGGCCCAATCGGGCGGCGTGGCATCGGTGATGTCCCAGCGTGTTCCACATCGCGCCGTCATCCGCAACTTCCACCGTCTGCGCGCCGCATTCGAACAGCGAACCGTTCACCCCGAAGGTCTCCACATGGAGAAATTCGGCGTGGCTCAGATCGAGCAGGTTATCGGTGACCAGCTCGTAATTCGCCCGCCATCTGCAGCACCCCGCGGGTCATCGGCGGGTCGCTGTCAAGAAAAGCGAAGTCGGGGATCAGTCGCCGGGTCGGCCAGCGCCGGATCGCCCGGCCAGAACCACAGGCCGCGATATTTCTCCACCACCGGCATGCTGGCAGCGCGCACATGCGCGGGCGGATCGCCGGGGAACGGACTGAATGCACGCAGGCCCCGTCCGGCCCGAAGCCCAGCCCGTGATAGCGGCAGTGGATCACATCGCCGCGCTTCTCGCCCAATGCTCAGCGGCACGAAGCGGTGCGGGCAGCGATCCTCCAGCATGGCATAGGTGCCGTCCGCCAGCCGGTGGATCACCCACGGCTTGTCCAGCAGCGTGCGCGCAAGCATTCCGCCGTCGGGCACTTCCTCGGCCCAGGCGGCCATATACCACAGATTGCGGACGTAGGCCGCCATCACAGCGCCCCTCCCGCAACAGCTCCACCGCGTGCGCCGCCGCGCGCGCGGTCAGCGCCATGTAGGTGAGCGAGGGGTTCTGGCAGGCGCTGCTGGCCATTTGCGCGCCATCGGTGACGAACAGGTTGGGCACGTCGTGCGCCTGGCTCCAGCGGTTGAGCACGCTGGTGGCCGGATCGTGGCCCATCCGCGCGCCGCCCATTTCGTGGATCGCGCCGCCAGCCACGCCGGGCCGGTCGAAGCCCATCAGCACCTGCCCGCCCGCGTGCGTCATCATGTCCGCCGCATCGGCCTTGGCCTGCGCCAGCGCGGCGTGTTCCTCGGCCCCGAAGGCGAAGTCGATCTTGCAGCTGCGGCAGGCCGTTGGCATCCACGATTGACCCGGTCCAGCGTCAGCCGGTTGCTCGCGCGCGGCACGCAATCGGCAAAGGCCACCAGCACCATCCGCCACGGCCCCGGCGCACGCAGCCGCGCCTTGAAATCCGCGCCCATCCCCGGCTTCGCGCTTGCCGCGCACCCAGGCCGATTGCAGCGCCCCGCCCTGAAACGAAAAGCCGCGCGTGTGCCCGGCCCCGTCCATCGTATCCATGATTGCGATAGCGCGCGATCACCACCCCGGTGGGGCGGTTGCCGAAGGTGGTGAAGCTGCTCGAACCCCGGCATCAGCGCCGCCGCCGAAAGCGTGCTGGCATGGTCCATGATATGCGTGCCCAGCACCCCGCTGGCAGTTCGCCAGCCCGTGCGGCATCGGCCTCGCTGGCCGAATTGAGCAGCAGGTGGACCGAATTGAAGCTGCCGGCATTGAGGAACACCATCCGCGCGCGCGCCTGCTTGGCGGGTGCCGTCGCTTGCGGTCGATCCAGCGCACCCCGGTGACGCGGCGGGTGGCGGGATCATGGTCCACCGCTTCCACCACCGCATCGGTCACCAGCGTCAGATTGCCGGTCGCCTGCGCGGCGGGCAGGGTGCTGGACTGGGTGGAGAAATAGGCCCCGAAGCTGCACCCGCGCGCGCAGATGCTGCGGTGCTGGCACGGCGCGCGGCCCGGCTTGGCCTGCGTGAGATTGGCGGTGCGGCCCACCGTCAGGCCGCCGTTCGGGCCAGCGGGCGCGAGATCTGCTCGCGCAGGTCTGCTTCGACCGCGTTCAGCGCCATCGGCGGCTGGAAGCGGCCATCGGGCAATTGCGGCAGCCCCTCCGCCGCGCCCGGATACGCCGATGAATTCCTCGACCTTGTCGTACCACGGCGCGAGATCGGCATAGCGGATCGGCCAGTCGGTGCCGTGCCCGTCGCGGCGGTTGGCGTCGAAATCATAGTCCGACCAGCGATAGGTCTGCCGCCCCCAGGTGAGCGAGCGCCCGCCAAGGTTATAGCTGCGGAACCAGTTGAACGCGTCCCTCGCCCAGCTGATAGGGATTTTCCGCATCGTTGACGAAGTGGTCCTGGGTGAATTCGGTGAAGTGGCGGTTGAGCCGCTGGACCGGGTATTGCGCGGCAAACAGTTCGCGGATCGCCCTTGCCGCGAAACGGCATGTCCCACGGGGCCTTGCTCTCGGTGGTATAGCCGCTGCCGTGCGGAATATCGGGCCCGCGTTCGAGCAGCAGGACCTTCAGCCCCGCCTCGGTCAATTGCTTGGCCGACCAGCCGCCGGTGATGCCGGAGCCGACCACGATGGCGTCGAAATCGAAGGTCTCTTCCATCAGCCGAACTCCACCCCGGTCCAGTCGTTGGAATAGCCGCGGGTATCGGGGCCGACCGGGACCGCGGGATCGAAGCGGCCGGGGATCGGCGGCATAGTGCAGTTCCTGCGACCCGCCGATCGCGCGAGGTGTAATAGCCGGTGAGGATCAGCGCCTTGAGGAGCCGCCACGGGTGCGCCTCGGCGTCGCCAGCAAAGGCGGCGGCATCCAGTGCGGCGAGGCTGGCTTCGGTCGCGTCACCGCCCAGCTTTGCGCGGAGCCAGGGCAGGTGATCGAGGCTGCCATCGGGGCGCAGGTGAGCTGCCGATCGGACGCAGTAACGGCAGCGGATGCAAGCGGCGCGCGCGCGCCGTCCAGCCCGTGCGCCAGCGCCAGCAGCACGAACGCCCCCACCCCGGCCTCTGCCGCGCCGGGCGTATCGGTGGCGGGGATCACCATGTCGGCAATGCGGGTGATGAAGGCCAGATCGTCCTCGCTCGGGGCCTGCGCGGGATCGAGCGCGGCGGCGGTGACGCAACCGGGGGTGCCCAGCGCCAGCCCCAGCAGCGCCGCAGCGCGGACGAATTCGCGGCGGTTCCAGCCGGTGGCGGTCACAGTCCGGTCTCCTGCAATTGGCTAGTGTCGATGTCGAGCGTAGTGCCCGCGTCCTCGGCATGGCGGGCGATGCGGACCGGAACGCTTGCGGCGATCGGTTCCCAGCCATCGCTCCACTCCATGAACCGGCGGCGCGGCAGGGCGATCTTCACCCGCCCGCTCTCGCCGGGGGCGAGCTTGATCGTGGTGAAGCCGACCAGCGTGGTTTCCGGCTTATCGCGATAGACCTGCACCGTCTCGGTGCCCGCGCGGTCGGAAACATTGGCGACGGTCACCGCCACCCCATCGCCTTCAGCCTGCGCATCGGACCACTCGAACCGCGCATAGCCCAGCCCCGAACCCAGCGGATGGCGCGCGGTCTTGCCTGCGGCGATGATCCCGCGATAGCCCAGCCGGGTACCCTCGGTGTAAGGCAGCTTGCCATCGGCATCGGGCGCGAGCGCCAGCGCCGGATAATCGCGCCTCATCGCGCGCAATCGACACCGGCAGCCGCCCCGAAGGTTCGCGCTCCCCCGCCAGCACATCGGCCAGCGCAAGGGCAAAGCCCTCCCCCGGATACCAGCAGGCGAGATGCGCAGCGGCACCGTCTTCCCAAGCACAATCATAGGCATGGCCGACATTGGTGATGATCGCGGTGCGCGGATTGGCGGCGGTGATGCGCGCGATCAGTTCCAGCTGGCCAGCGGGGAGCAGCGTATCGGGCCGGTCCTTGCTTTCGACCGAACTGTCCGACGTCTCGCCCACCACCAGCACCACCACATCGGCTTCTGCGCGCCAGCTGCTCGGCCTGCGCCAGCAGTTCGGCGGGGCTACCGGGTTCGCGCATTCCGTACCACAGCCCGTGGACGCGCGCGGGGGGGAAGGCGAAGGTCACTTCGACCAGCACCTGCTGGCCCGCCGTCAATTCCAGCCCGGCGGAAAGGCTGTCCCCGGCCTTGAGCACGCCCATCGTGTCTCCGGGCGGGCATTCTGCTTGTGGCGACCAGTTCGCGCCCGTCCACCGTCATCCGCGCCACTCCGGTCGCGCCGAGGTGGAAGTGGTGCAGCCCCGCCTTGCGCGCGGTGAAAATGCCGGAGGCCCGGATGCCGCCGCCCGCAGCAAAGTCGGCCTGATCGTGCATTCCGGCAAACCAGACGAGCGAATTGGTATCGCGCGTCTCGCGGGTCAGCGGCTCGCCGGAGCAATCCGCGCGAGGCGAAATAGTCCACGCTCATCCCGCGCGTGCAGCCATCGCCGATGGTGTGTGCCGGGGTGACGTCCATGAACGGCAGGCGCGGCGCGGGATCGACGCCGGGGGCGAACACGACTTCGCACGCGCTGCCAAACCGCGCGCGGATCGCGTCGATGGGGTGGGCAGATCGGGCCGCACGGAAATCTTGGCGAAAGTCCCGCCCTGAAAACATGGCGCAGCGGCGTTGGGGCCGATCACCGCCAGCTTGCCGATCCGCGCCGGATCGAGCGGCAGCAATGCGCCCTCGTTCTTGAGCAGCACCATGCCCGCCGCCGCCGCCTCGACCAGCAGGGCCTCGACTTCGCGTATCGGGCGCAGGCGCAGCCTTCACCCCCGTCGCCGCGCGCGCCAGCCGCGCCACCCGCGCCGCCGCATCCTGCACCCGCTCGGGCGACAACTCTCCCGCCGCCACAGCCGCCGCCGCCTTCGCGCCAAGGAACCGCGCCGGTCCCGGCATTTCCAGATCGAGCCCCGCCGCCAGCGTCGGCGCAGTGGCATGGGTGCCGAACCAGTCGGACATGATCGCGCCGGTAAAGCCCCATTCCGCCTTCACGATGGTCGTCAGCACATGGTGCTGCTGCGAGCACCAGTCGCCATTCACCCGGTTGTAGGCCGCCATCAGCCCGGCGCTGCCCGCCTGCCACCGCGAATTCGAACGGCAGCAGATAGACTTCGCGCAAGGTGCGTTCGTCCACCTGCACGTCCACCTGATCGCGCGCGGTTTCGCTGTCATTGCAGACCATGTGCTTGGCCACGGCAGCGGTGCCGCTGGCCTGCAAGCCGCTGATCCACGCCGCGCCCAGCACGCCCGCCAGCAGCGGGTCCTCGGAGAAATACTCGAACGCCCGCCCCGCCAGCGGGCTGCGCGCCAGATTGAGATTGGGCGCCAGCACCGCGTCCATCCCGCGCAGCGCCGCTTCCTGCCCCACCAGCGCGCCGACGCGGCGGGCGAGATCGACGTTCCAGCTTGCTCCCAGCGCCGTGGCGCAAGGGCTGAGCCGGGCAATGTCGCGCTCGTCCACCTTGCCGCTGGCAATGCCCATCGGCCCGTCGCTCATGGTGAAGGCGGGAATATCCGCCTCAGGCACGGCGTGGCTCGCCCACATCGCCGCGCCTGCGGTGAGCATGGCCGCCTGATCGAGGGACAGGTCCGCCATGTCAGGCCGCGAGGGACAGCTGCTTTGTGTCTTTCGTGGTCGGCACGAAGGGCAGGTAGGAGACCCGCATCCGCACCGCGATATTCGATCGTGTGCTCGCCGGGGGCCAGCCCGCCGGGCATCATCGCGATGATCTTGGCCTGCTCGCCGAAGTTCCAGCGATCATCATAGACCGTTTCCATCTGCGTCGAGCGTGTAGGTCTTGCCGTGCAGGTGCAGGCGCACGTTCTCGCGCGGCACCGGCTCGCCATCGACGGTGATCGCGATATCCTCCACCATCGACAGGCCCAGCCCGCGATAATAGGGCAGGCGGCCGTAGAAGGCGAAGCCCTTGTCGCTGCTTTCGAGGCTGCCCTCGACGATCATCTTGTTGTCCATCATGGTCCGTTTTCCTTCTCTTCCCCCCTCCCCTTCAGGGGAGGGGCCGGGGGTGGGGTCTGTCCGGCTTCAGCATCATTGCGAGTGAGGACAGACCCCACCCCAACCCCTCCCCTGAAGGGGAGGGGCTTTTGTTTCTCTCAAGCAGCCTTTTGCAGCGCCGGTTCCGGCTCGCCCAGCAGCCGCGCGAGCATCACCTGCTGGCGGCGCACCTGTTCGACGCTGTCGGGCTCCTCGGCAGTCCTCGATCCAGCGGTTGCCTTCGTATTCGGAGCAGATGTAGCCGTCGTAGCCGCCCTGATTGAGCACGGCGACGATCTGGTCATAGGGGATCGACGGCTCGACATAGTCGGCGGTCATCTCGTAGAACTTGCCGTGGATGTTGTGGATGCGGGGCATGTGATCGAGCATCCGCTTGGGTTCGAACGCGGCATTGTGGCGCAGCGTTTCCGCCATCGCCAGCGCCGGCCCTTCGCCGCCCATTTCGCGCACGCCGAGGATCACATATTCGCTCAGCACGCGGTCCTCGTAGGCCTTGACGATATAGTCGGCGATATCCTTGCGCACGCCCATCCGCACGAACTTTTCCGCCACACGGGCGGGAAGGCATGCAGGAACATGCCCATGTCGGGCAGGAAGCCCAGCGCGGGCGAACCGCTCTTCTCGAAAGCTTCGGCCATGCGCAGGATCCACGGGTGATCGAAATGCAGCGGCGCGTGGACTTCGGTCAGCAGCTTGATGCCCTTTTCCTCGGCATAGGGCGCGGCGGCGACCAGCACTTCGGGATCGATCGAGACCAGCGAACGGATGATATGGCATCCCCAGCCGCGCGCCGAAATCGATATCGTTGCGCACGCTCGCCACCTGCTCGTCGAACGGCATGATGCGGCCCTTGTAGCGCTTGTAATCGAGCATGTAATCGTGGCTGACGGGCACGCAGTCGTACTTGGCGATCAGGCGATGCCAGTTGTCGATCGCCGCCTGTTCCACGCCATATTCGGGCCAGCCCCAGAAGGTCTGCTCGCCGATCACCTCGATGCCGCCGCGCGCCCATTTCGGCGCAGGTGCGGATGCAGTCCTCCAGGTCCATCTTCTGCTGAAAGGTATCGTTCTGGAACGAATAGAGGCTGACGCCCCGCTTGATTGCCATTGTCCTGTCCCACCATCATGCGGCGGCTGCCAAAACGCCGCCCGCCCTTGCCAAAGGATTTCGCATGGCTTGCGCGAATCCCGCTTTCTAATTAGAACGAACATTCTATTATAAGCAGCTCAAGGTCAAGAGCCAAAGGGGAGAGAAAGCAATGCGAAGCGAAAGATTTACCGGGCAACTGCCGCTGGCCCGGCTTCGTGCTGCTGGCACTGCTGGTGCTGGTGGTCGGCGGCTTTTCGCTGTTTGTGGGCTATCACAAGACGTTCTCGCCCATCGAAATTCTGGCGCAGAACAGCGCCTGGACGGTGCATCTGCCGGTCTGGCTGGGGCGCATGGTCGGCGGGCACTGGAATTGCTGGCGGCGAGCGTGATGCTGCTTGGTCTCGCCGTCGGCGCGCTCGCCCGTTTCGGATATCTTGCCGCGATCTGGATCACCCTGAACCACGTCGCCGCCGCGGTGATCCACGCGACCCATGACGAGGCGCACGCGCTCCCCGCGAATGCGGTCTACCTTGCACTGTGCGCGCTGATCGTGTGGCTCTATCGGCGGCGGGCCACGTAGCGCCTGCTAGCCAGACACGCGCCGCATGCAGGCGCAGCTTGGCGAGGAAATCCGCCCAGGTCAGCCGCAGGTCGAGATCGTCGAACACCCGCACCGTGCGACCCGGTATTTCCTCGCCATAGCTGAGATCAGGATTGATCCGCCGCGCCGGGAGATCGCGATAGCGGCTGCTTTCGGCGGAGATTGCGGTCAGCAGGATCGCCGGGCTGTCCCCCATCGGCCACGATCCGCCCAGATCGACAAAGGCGGGAGGATTGGTGAAGCGGGCGTAAAGCCAGCGGGTGAATTCTGAAATCGGCATCATGTCGGCTTCCATTTCGGCCACCGACACCTGCATCAGCCGATAGGCGGGCTGCGGAATCTGCCACATCGGGCATGGCGCTGCCTTCGATCACTTGCCGCGCTGCGTCGGCATCGGCGGACAGGTTGTATTCCCAGCCGCCATCTGGATAGCCGCCCCCGCCGATCCAGATCAGCGTCATCCGCGCCGCTATCGCGGGTTCGAGCAGCAGCGCTTCGGCCAGGTTGGTCAGTGGGCCGCCGCAGGAAAAGAACAGCGGCAGCGCGTCCTCCCGCATCGCTTCGGCCACGATCGCGCGCGCGGCTTCCGATGGCTCTTGCCCGCGCACGCCCAGTTCGTGCCCGCTGGCGATGGGAGGGGAGTGGTCCAGCGCAAGCCGCTGCACCGTTTCCGCCGCCACTTCCGCGCCCGGACCAACCGTGCTCCCGGTTTCCCCGCCAAGGTTCCGGTCGAGCCCTGATACCGTAATCAGCGGCACCACCGTCTTGGGCGAAAGCAACTGGTGCGCCAGCCCCACCAGACCGTCCGGATCGCCGGCGAAATCGTTGTCCACGATCACGCGCGCGGAGGGTCGCTGCGGAATGCGCTGGTTCGCGAGGCAGTACCTGCGGGCAGGCAAGCAGCAGGCTTGCCAAAGCCGCATCGCGCAGGATCGTTCGGCGGTTGAACTGCATTTTCAAATCCCTTTCGTGCCAAACAAAAAGGGCGGCCACCTGGGCCGCCCTTTTCGCAATCAGTCCATCCGGCCTCAGTAATCGACCATCAGGCGCACGCCGTAGGTCATCGGGGTGCCGAACTGCCAGTTGAAGATATCGTCCGGCCCCGCCGAAACGAAGCTGCCGTAGGTCAGCGGGCGGTTCGTCTTCCAGATTGCGGGCATACAGCTGCACGCCGAAGACATCGCTCGCCGAACGCCAGTCCAGCCGCACATCGGTCTGGGTAAAGCTTTCCTGCTGGCCGTCGGCATAGTTGTAGAAGTCGGTGAAGTACGAGCTCTTGAACGTGGTCGCGATCCCCGCCGTCAGCGATCCGGCATTGCCCAGATCAAAGGTGTGCTGCAGCCCCGCGCGGATCACCCATTCGGGCGAGAACGGCGCGGAGTTGCCGGCGAAGTTGGGCGATTGCACGCCGGGAGTGCTCAGGTCCAGATCGCCGATACCGTTGATGCCTTGATTCGATCCGTCTGGATTCTGGCAATCACCGACACCGCCACGCGTGTTTGCCACGCAGAAGACGTTGAATTGCGCGAATAGCTCGTCATATTCGGTGCTGAGATAATTGACCGAAAGATCGAACAGGGTGTTCTCGCCCAGTTCGGCCACGAATTCGGCTTCCAAGCCCCAGATCGTTGCCGCACCGGCGTTGAAGGTCTGCCCGCCGATGGTGGTATCGAGCAGGACCGAGACCTGCAGCCCGGTGTAATCGTAGTAGAAGGCCCCGGCGTTGAACTGGAACTGGCCCTGATCGCCGAAGGTGAACTTGCCGCCCACTTCGTAGGCGGTGTTGGTTTCCGGCGCGTAGGTACCGACCGAATCGAAGCCGCCGCCCTTGAAGCCGGTGGAAACCTTGCCAAAAATCAGGGTGTCGGGATTGGGCTGATAATTCAGCCCCGACCAGCCAGGTGATCTGATCATCCGCGCTGCCCAGATTGAGCGTTTGCAGATAGCGCATCTGGTCGAAATCCTTGCGCTCCGGACCGGCGTTGAAGACATAGGCATCGGGCGGGCCACCCGGCGGGCGCTGCGCCAGCGGAATACCGGCGAAGATATCCGCATTGCGATTGAAGCCGAAGCCGCCGTTGCGATAGACAGCATCGCGGCTGTTATCGGTATAACGCAAGCCGCCCACAGCGGTCAGCGTGTCGCCCAGCGGAACTTCGATCTGGCCGAATCCGGACAAGCTTTCGCTCTCGATCTGCGCGCCCGAAATAGCTGAGGAACGAACCGTTGGGTCCGATTGGCAGGAAGAAACCGCTTTCGCGATCCTGCACTTCGCTGAAGTAGAAGCCGCCGAGCTGATAGACGATGCCGCCCATCGAATTCGCCGTTCAGCCGCAGCTCGTGGCTCTGAGTTTCGGCATCATCGAGGAAGGTGAAGCTGCGGTAAGACACCGGCAGGGTGCGCACATTGTTGCTCATCGGCGGAGAAGCCGCGAATACCCGCGATATAGCTCAGCGTTGCCGCCGGGCTGAATTCATAGGCGATCCGCCCGCGAACCGCCCAGGTATCGTCCCGCACCAACCCCAGCCCGAAGCCGGGCGAAGCATATTCGCCGCGATCAAGTGTGGAGAGAAAATTGGTTTGCGAAGGAACGCACAGTGTTTCGTTGTATCCCGGACCGGGAACTGCGAATACCCCGGAGCTCCGCACGCAGCATCGCGCGGAGCGTTGTTGCCAGTATTGAGATCGGCAAATGCAAAGGCCTGCGGGCGTGAATTCGCGCTCGGCATATTCGGCGGCGATCTGGAAGGTAAGGCCGCCGTCTTCGAGAAACAGTGTCGCGCGTCCGCCCTTCGCTTCATTGGTGTCCGAACTGCCACCGGCAAAGGCCGGGAAAGGGCCGAAGCCGTAGCCAGCGGGATGATCGACATAGCCATCGCGGTCTTCGAAGAAACCGGAGAAGCGCAGGCCGCCCATGTCGGCCACGGGGATATCGATCCCGCCGTCAAACCGTACGTGGTTGTAAGGCCGTAGGAGAGCGAGGCGTTGACGCCAAATTCATCGTCAGGGCGGCGGGTGATGAAGTTGATCGCACCAGCGGTGGAGTTGCGGCCGTAGAGCGTGCCCTGCGGCCCGCGCAGCACTTCCACCCGGTCCAGATCGAACAGCGCGATGCCCAGCACGTTCGGGCGGTTGATATATTCGCCATCGATATTGGCGACCACCGAGGTATCCTGCGCTTCGTCGTTGGAAGTGGTGCCGATCCCGCGCAGGGTGATCTTCACCGTGCCCTGATCCTGGTTCACCTGCACCGCCGGAGCGATGGCGGACAGATCGTTGGCGCTGTTGAACCCGGCTGCCGCCAGTTCATCCGCACCCACCACGTCGATCGCAATCGGCACGTCCTGCACGTCCTGCGCGCGGTTCTGCGCGGTGACGAGGATGACATTCTCCTCCTCCTCGGCTGCTTCCTGCGCCGCCGCAGGGGCCGCAATGGCGAATGCCGCGCAACCGACAAACCAGACAGACTTGCTGTGGAACCTTTTCATGTATTCCTCCCGAAAACGCCGGTCTCTGCCGTGCGCAAAACAAAAATTAGAATATGGGTTATAATTTTAGTCGCAAAATGTGTCAATGCCGCTTGCTCAACCCAATTCCGAGCACGGCCAAGTGTTGCGCCAATGCATCAAGCATCAGGCGAGCGCCGGAATCACGTGCTGCGCCAGCAGGTCGAGCGTCTGGTTGCCCAGCCGCAGCCGTTCGGGCGTCAGCGGGCCAGTGGTGGTGCCGCACAGCACGTTGCCGATGCCCAGGTCCTTGTAGGGCTGAAGATGCTCGATCACCGTTTCGGGCGAGCCGTAGAGGCACCAGGTGCCGATCCAGTCGTCGCTCAGCGCATCGGGCGTATTCTCGCTCTTGCGGTTGGCGGGATCGGTTTCAGCGCGGGCGTTGAACTCCGCCTCGCGCTCCACCGCATCCTGATAGGCGCGCAGGATCACTTCCAGCTCCTCGCGCGCCTGATCGTCGCTTTCGGCCACGTGGACGCACTGGTAGGTGTGCGTCGTCCAGTCGAGCGCCTTGGCCCGCGTCGCCGCGTCATGCCCGGCGGCATCGAGCGCGGTGCGATAGGCGTCGAAATACTTGCTCACGTGCTTGAACGGCTCGGTGCCGCCGATCTGCGGCGGGGTGAAGGCGGGGATAAAGGCAGGCCAGCCATTGGCGGCGGCGCGCTGCGTGCTCGCTGGCTTCATCGCCACCGGCATCAGCGGGGCGTGGCGCGGAGTGTAGCTGGCCGGAGCAATGCGCTGGAGCACGCGGCCCTTGTGCGGACCGTTGTCGATTTCCACTGCCGGGTCTTCCATGCCCTTGGCCCAAAGCTGCTCGGCCAGTTCCAGATTGCGGTCCGAGATGTCCTTCGACTCGGCATAGGTGACGCCAAAGCCGATCATTTCCTCCGGTGTGGTGCCACTGCCCACGCCCACCAGAATTTTGCCGTCGGTCAGCTGGTCAAGTAGGTTGATCCGTTCCACCAACCGCACCGGATGGTGCAGCGGCACGGACACCACCGAAAAGCCGAAATGCATGTGCGGCATTTTCGCCGCCAGCCAGGCGGCAAAGATGAAGCTGTCGCTGGCCACGGGCATATAGCCGTTGAAGTGGTGATCGGGCATGAAGATCGCCGAAAAGCCCCGTTCCCCCGCCAGCAGCGCATGCGCCTGCAGATCGTGCATCAGCTGCCGATCTTCCTCCGGCCGCATTGATCGTGCATTGAGAAACACCGAAAATCGCATCGAAACTTACCTCTATCCGCCCAGTCCCTCCACGCGACTCGACGCGCAGATTAAAACCGATTGCCCCATATCAATTAGAATTGACGTTCTAGTTTTATTAGACTCAAGCACGCGCATGTCAACCATCATCGGGCCAGAAACCGAAGCTCTCGCCACCAATGCGATCAGCAACAAACCGCTGCAGGGCCGCAGCCTCGCGTCCTATGAACGGATGCTCGACGCCACCAAGGCGCTGATGCTCGAACGCGGAAGCGAGGAATTCACCCTGCAGGATGTCAGCGATCTGGGCGCGGTGTCGATCGGCTCGATCTACCTGCGCTTCCAGAGCAAGGACCGGCTACTCCACGCGGTGATCGCTCGCGAACTGGAGGACGTGATCGCAGCGGAGGAAGTGATGATTGCGGAAGTCCTGCACGAGAAGCAGGATCTGCGCGCGTTCCTCACCCGCTTCATCGATCGCTACAGCCGCAATCTGGAAGAACACGCCCGCATCCTGCGCGCGATCATGCAACGCGCCAGCGTCGATCCGGCGGTATCCGGACCGGGCAAGGAAACCGCGCGCCGATCGATGGCGATGGCGGTGGATGCGATCCTGCAATTCAACGGCGAAATCACCGGGAGCGACCCGCGCGAAAAGGCCCATGCAGTGATGCAGATTGTCTTTGCCACCATCGCCCGCCAGTTCGGCCTCGGCTCGACACCCGAATCGGGCGACGAGGCAGTCTGGGGAGTGCTGCGCAAGGAATTGGCAAAGATGGCCTACGCCTATCTGCGCCACGCGGAATAGATTGAGACCTTAGCCCCTCACCTAGGCTTCACGAACCCCTTGCGTGGTTTGCCCTTGCCCGCTTGCGGCGGACCCGGCGGGGTGCGGGGTTCGGTGCGGCGGGGGGGCTGGCCGTCGCGGGGTGGGAAGCCGCCGTCGTTGCCCTTGCGGTGCGGCTTTTTCGGGCGCGGATTGACGCGCGCGCCTGCTCCGGGGGAGCCGCTGCGGCCATCGCGGCCGGAGGATTTGCGCGGGGGTTCGCCCGAGGGCTGAATGTTGACCTCGCGGCCATCACCCTCGCCTTCCTCAGGCGATCCGGCAGTGCGCAGCAGCGCATCGCCGAACTTCTCGGCAATCGCGCGCGGCACCTGAAAGTAGGTTTCCTGCGGGCCGATGCGGATCGCGCCGATTTCGTTGCGGGTGATATGCCCGCGGCGGCACAGCAGCGGCAGGATCCAGCGCGGATCGGCGTTCTGCCGCCGCCCGATATCCATGCGGAACCACACCACATCCTCGAAACCGGGGCGATGCCGCTCAGTCTGCGCGGCGCGCTGCGCGTCGGGCGTATTCGCCATCAGCTCTTCCGGCTCGGGCAGCTTGGCGCGGTGGGCGTGGACCAGCATCGCGGCGATATCCTGCGGGCTGCGTTCGGCGAGCAGGCGCTCGGCCAGTTCGCGGTCCGCATCTTCCACCTCGACCGGGCGCAGCAGCGCCTCCAGCAGCCGTTCGTGATCCTTCGCCACAATCGCATCGCGATCCGGCGCGGAAATCCATTCGGCATTGATCTTGGCCTGCCGCAGCATCCCTTCCACCCGCTTGCGCCGGGTGAACGGCACCACGATCACCGCCGTGCCCTTTTTCCCCGCGCGCCCGGTGCGGCCCGAACGGTGCTGGAGCGTTTCGGCATCGCGCGGCACTTCGACATGGACGACGAGGCTGAGGCTGGGCAGATCGATCCCGCGCGAAGCGACATCGGTGGCGACGCAGACCCGCGCCCGCCGGTCCCGCAGTGCCTGCAAGGCCTGATTGCGCTCGCTCTGCGAATGCTCGCCCGACAGCGCCACCACCCCGAACCCGCGTTCCTGCAAGGTGGCGTGGAGGTGGCGGACATTGTCGCGCGTGGCGCAGAACAGCATCGCCGTATCGGCTTCGTGGAAGCGCAGCAGGTTGACCACCGCGTTCTCGATTTCGGACGGCGAGACGGTCATCGCCTGATAGGTGATGTCACCGTGCCCGCGATCCGCGCCGATGGTGGCGATGCGCAGGAATTGCGCTGGTAACGGCGAGCCAGCGCCTCGATCGGGCGCGGCATGGTGGCGGAGAACAGCAGTGTGCGGCGGCCTTCGGGGGTCGCGTCGAGAATTTCTTCCAGCTCCTCGCGGAAGCCCATGTCGAGCATTTCGTCGGCTTCATCGAGCACCACGGCGGCGAGCGCCGACAGGTCGAGCGCCCCGCGTTCAAGGTGATCGCGCAGGCGGCCCGGCGTGCCGACCACGATGGTCGCGCCCGATTGCAGCGCGCGGCGTTCCTGCGAGGGGTTCATCCCGCCGACGCAGGTGGCGATCCGCGCGCCGGCCTTCTGGTACAGCCAGGCCAGTTCGCGGCTGACCTGCAAGGCCAGTTCGCGCGTGGGGGCGATCACCAGCGCCAGCGGCGATGCGGCCTGGCGCACGCGGCCATCTTCACCCAGCACTTGCTCGGCCATCGCCAGCCCGAAGGCGACGGTCTTGCCCGATCCGGTCTGCGCGGAAACCACCAGATCGCGGCCCTGCGCCTGCGGTTCGAGCACGGCGGCCTGCACCGGGGTGGGGGCTGCATAGCCGCGCTGCGCAAGCGCTTCGGCAAGGCCGGGGGAAAGTTCGGGGAAGGTCAGTTCGGTCATCGATTAAGGCACTTTTCGGGCAATAGCGACGCGGCACCACGGGAGTGGCGCGGGCGTGGCGGAATTTGGCGGAACGGCGCGGACGGGCTCGGTTCTTCGTCTGCCGACAATCGGCCCTACACGAAATCGCGCGGCTTGGCGCGGACTATTTTGCAGTGCAGCATCGGAAGACGAGGCGGGCTCGTCCAAAGCGTAGCCGCAAGGCCGAAGCGGACCGCGATACAGGCTCAGGCCTCGTTCTCCGTAATATGGATGCGGAACCAATCCGCCAGTTCGTCTTCCGTCAACTCCCCGGCGGCGAGGGCGAGAATCGCCACTACCACTTCGGCATCGGAAGCAGTGAGCCCATAGCCGTTGAGCATCAGGAAGGTTTCCGCAACCACCGCCGCAGTGCGCTTGTTGCCATCCACGAACGGGTGATTGCGGGCGATGCCGAAAGCGTAGGCTGCCGCCAGCGCTGCGGTATCCGGATCGCCATAATCAGCAAGATTGCAAGGACGCATCATCGCGCTTTCGAGCGCGCCTATGTCGCGCACACCCTCCGCCCCGCCATGCTCGGCGAGCTGCTCGGTATGAGCAGCCACCGCCACCTCGGTGGCTATCCAGTTCCAGATTTTGGTCATGGCGGAAAGTTTATTTCGCCAGCTCTTGCAACGCGCGCTTGCGCCGCGCCATCACTTCGCGCGCCGCGGCCATCTGCGCATCGAAATCGGGCTCAGCGGCGGAAAGCTCGATCCCGCGCGGAGTGGTGACGACCGAGAGTGTGCTGCCAACTTCGACATCAAGATGGGCCAGCACGTCCTTGGGAAGTACGATTCCGGCAGAATTGCCGATTTGGGTGATCTTGAGCGTCTTGTTCATACGCGCGTTATAACGTCTGTTGTCCTTTCATGCAAGATGAAACACTGGGCTGCGGAATATCTTGCAGTGCAGCATCGAAAACATTGGGTCTGCGCCAAGACGCTGCTAGGGGCCCGCCCATGCTTACGATTGACGGCCTTACCGTCCGGCTTGGCGGCCGGTCCATCCTCGAACGCGCCAGCGCCACTGTGCCGCAAGGCGCGCGCGTCGGGCTGATCGGGCGCAATGGTGCGGGCAAGTCCACGCTGATGAAGGCGATGATCGGCGAGATCGAGCCTGACGAGGGCGAAATCTCCCGCCCCTCGCGCGCGCGGATCGGATATATCGCGCAAGAAGCTCCGAGCGGCACCGCCACCCCCGAACAGCTCGTGCTGGCCGCCGATACCGAGCGCGAGAGCCTGCTCGCTGAGTTCGAAACCTGTACCGATGCCGAGCGATTGTGCGAAGTCCACGAGCGGCTGCTCGCCATCGATGCCTACAGCGCTCCGGCGCGGGCGGCGAAGATCCTCAACGGGCTGGGCTTCGACGAGGAAATGCAGCAGCGCCCGGTGGACAGCTTCTCCGGCGGCTGGAAGATGCGCATTGCGCTGGGCGCGCTGCTGTTCTCGCAGCCCGATATCCTGCTGCTCGACGAACCGTCGAACCACCTCGATCTGGAAGCGACGCTGTGGCTGGAGAACTTCCTCCGCACCTATCCGGCAACGCTGTTGGTAATCAGCCACGAACGCGATCTGCTCAACAAGGTGGTCGATCACATCCTCCATCTGCAAGGCGGGCAGTTGACGCTGTATACCGGCGGTTACGATGCATTCGAAAAGCAGCGGGCCGAGCGCGCGGCGCAGCTGGCCTCCGCCAAGGCTTCGCAGGATGCGCAGCGCGCGCGACTGCAGGACTACGTCGCGCGCAATTCAGCCCGCGCCTCGACCGCCAAGCAGGCGCAATCGCGCGCCAAGATGCTCGCCAAGATGCAGCCGATCGCGGCGCTGATCGACGATCCTTCGCTAACTTTCGATTTCCCCGATCCCGAGGAACTGCGCTCGCCGATGATCCAGCTGGAGCACGCGGCCGTCGGCTATGGCGATGCGCCCCCGGTGCTGGCGAAGCTCAACCTGCGGATCGACGCGGATGACCGGATCGCGCTGTTGGGGCGCAACGGCAACGGCAAGACCACGCTCGCCCGGCTGCTGGCGGCGCAGCTTGCGCCCGCCGATGGCGGGATGATGGCTCCCGGCAAGATGAAAGTCGGCTATTTCACCCAGTATCAGGTGGAAGAACTGGCGAGCGACGAGACTCCGCTGGCGCTGATGACGCGGGCGATGGACGGCAAGACCCCCGGCGCGGTGCGGGCGCAACTGGGGCGGTTCGGCTTTTCCGGCGCGCGGGCGGAACAGCGGGTGGAGAAATTGTCCGGCGGGGAACGCGCGCGGCTGGCGCTGGCGATCATCACCCGCGACGCGCCGCATCTGCTGATCCTCGACGAACCGACCAACCACCTCGATGTCGATGCGCGCGAAGCGCTGATTCAGGCGCTGAACGGCTATTCGGGCGCAGTGATCCTGATCAGCCACGATCGGCACATGGTGGAACTGACCGCCGACCGGCTGATACTCGTCGATAACGGCACCGCGCGCGAATATGCGGGCAGCATGGAGGATTACATCGACTTCGTGCTGGGGCGGAACCAGCCGAAGCCTGCCAAGCCTGCCGTGAAGTCCGGCGGGAATTCGGCGAAGAATGCCTCGCGGGCGAAGTTCATCCAGTCCGAACAGCAGAAAAGCGAGAAGGCGATTGCGCGGCTGACAGCCCAGATTGCCGAGATAGACGCGGAGCTTGGCTCAGCGATTGGTAAGCGGGCGGATGAACTGCACCGTACCCGCACCCAGGCGGGCGAAAAGCTGGCCAAGGCCGAAGTCGAATGGATGGCGGCGGCGGAACAGCTCGAAGCGCTGAACGAGTAAGCGCCTACCGCAGCATCAGCGCCGCCTTCGCCAATTGCTCCACCGCCGCGCTGGCGGGAACTTCGCCGCCATATCCGCTCGCCGCCCAATCGCGTTCCAGCGAGGCGTGATCGCGGGTGCCATCGAGCAGCGACAGGAAATGCCGCGGCCCCTCCTGCATCGTCACCACCTTGAGATCGAGCGAGAACAGGATCGGCATTCCCAGCGCGACTTGCCCGCGCACCAAGGGGCTGGCTTCGGGCCGCTCCCCCGGTTCCACCGTGCCGGGAAACGGCAACGCATGAAAAGTGACAATGCCATTGCGGTAAAGATCGAGCAGCGCCTCACAGTGATCGGGTGAGGTCGCGAACTGCGCCAGCGGCAACCGCAGCGGCCAGGCCTTGCCCATCGCTTCGAGGAAATCGGCCAGCGCCAGATCGGAAATTTCGAACGGACCTTCCTCGTGCTGGAATTCGTTCGGCCCGGTGCGTTCGAGGCGGGCGCTGGCGAGCAGCTCGGCAAACGCGGTTGCATCAAGTGTGCGGGCCGCAGAGCGCCCATTTCGCACGAAAAGCGACTGGTGGAAGAAGGCCGCGACCTCATAATCGCTTGCCTGAGCGGCTGCGACCACCGCCGCATCGTCCATCGCCTGCCCCGGCATCCCGTCGCCCACCATCTTGGGCACGGCATCGTTGAGGAAAGCGAGATTGTGCTGCCCCGCCGCCTCCACCACTTGCGTCAGCGATTGCGGCGCATACTCCTTCTCCAGTTCGTCGTGGTAAAGCGAGCCGTCGTTCTTCCCCAGCATCGGCTCGGCCACCTTGCGCAGCGCCTGCAACACCACGCGCTCATTCTCGCGCGGGGCGGAGAAAGCGCGCAGCACCTCGCGGGCCTTGGCGATCCGTGCCTCGCCCTCAAGCCCATGAGCCGCATGACGCATCATATCGCGCACCGCCATCCGCAGATAGCCTCCGGGAAGGGCATTGTAGCTAACGAAAGCAATACCTTCGGGCGACAGCACTTTGTCGATTAGCCGCCACATCGCCCCCCGCACCGCTTCGGGAACCCAGGCGTAGAGCCCGTGGGCGATCACATAATCGTAGGTGCCGGTGGCGTTCTCCGCCCAGTCGAGCAGATCGCCAACCACCACCTCGACATTGCCCAGACCCGCCTGCGCCACCAACGTCTGCCCGCGCCCCACCGCCTCGCGCGAAAGGTCGAAACTGATGAAATGCGCCTCCGGCAGCCCCGCAGCCATTGCCGCCAGATTGAGCCCGTCCCCGCCCGCGATCTCCAACACCCGACAGGTACGCGGATCGGGTGCGGAGAGGCCGTGCAGGCGGGCGAGCGCGGCGAGGTGCGCGGGATGGGTGGTGGGATAGGTGGCGGCAGGATACTCCACCGCGTCGTAACTCGTCTGCTCGCTCATCGAAGCCCCCCTTCGTTCAGGGAGAGGCCTAACAGATTTGCCCGCGCCTGTCGCGCTTCAGACGATTAACGGCCCACCGCGACATAGGTAAAGCCGTGGCGCTCGACATCGTGGCGGCTGTAGAGATTGCGCAGGTCCACCAGCAGCGGCGTCTTCAGCAAGCCCTTGGCCCGGTCCAGATCGAGCGCGCGGAAGGCATCCCATTCGGTCACGATCACCGCCGCATCGGCCCCGTCCAACGCCTCATAAGGGCCATCGCAATAGGTGATCTTGCCGAGCACCTTCTTCGCCTGCTCCATACCTTCGGGATCGTAGGCCCGCACGGTTATACCGGCATCGAGCAAGGTCTGCACAATGCTGATCGCCGGGCTATCGCGCATGTCATCGGTATTGGCCTTGAAGGTCAGACCGAGCACGGCGACGGTTTTTCCGTGCTGGTCCCCGCCGCCCATTGCGGACACCACCTTGCGCCCCATCGAACGCTTGCGCTGGTCATTACTGGCGACCACGCTTTCAACAATCCGCAGCGGGCTTTCATAATCCTGCCCAGTCTTGAGCAGCGCCAGCGTATCCTTGGGGAAGCACGAACCGCCATATCCCGGCCCCGGCATGCAGGAAGCGATTGCCGATGCGGCTGTCGAGCCCGATGCCCTTGGCCACATCGCGCACATCCGCGCCCACTTTCTCGCACAGATCAGCGATTTCGTTGATGAAGCTGATCTTGGTCGCAAGGAAAGCGTTGGCGGCATATTTGGTCAGTTCCGCCGCGCGGCGGCTCATCACAATAAGCGGGGATTCGTTACGGGTCAGCGGGCGGTAGATTTCCTGCAGCACCTGCTTCGGCGTGCTCGTCATTCACTCCGATCACCACCCGGTCGGGCCGCTTGAAATCGTCGATCGCCGCGCCTTCGCGGAGGAATTCGGGGTTGGAAGCGACCGAGAATTCGAGGCTGGGCGCGGCATCGCGGATGATCCGTTCCACTTCGTCCCCCGTTCCCACGGGCACGGTCGACTTGTTCACCACCACCACGCCTGCGGGCAGCAGCGGGGCCATTTCGCGTGCGGCAGCATAGACGAAGGTCAAGTCGGCATGGCCATCCCCCCGGCGCGAAGGTGTGCCCACGGCGATGAACACCGCGTTCGCTTCTGGCACCGCCTCGGCAAGGTTGAGCGTGAACGACAGCCGCCTTGCCTCGACATTGCGCGCCACCAGTTCGTCCAGCCCCGGCTCGAAAATCGGGATCGCGCCGTTCAGCAGCGCGTCGATCTTGGCCTGGTCCTTGTCCACGCAGATCACTTCATGGCCGAAATCGGCGAAACAGGCCCCGGAAACCAGCCCGACATAGCCGGTGCCGATCATCACGATACGCATGGACAAGTCCCTTTATGCATGGGTTGGGAACAGCAGAACGCCATTTCCGCGAAGTGCTGGCGCGCTCCTAATCGAAGCGCGTGTTGCAAGCAAGTGCACGCGACTCCGCCTCAGCCGCGCCCGCGATAGGGGGCGACGCCCTGCTCGGGCAGCCACAGGCCTTCGGGCGGCGCGCCGCTCTGCCAGAACACGTCGATCGGGAATGCCGCCGCGCGGATACCAGTAGCCGCCGATGCGCAGCCAGCGCGGGGCCATTTCGGCAAACAGTCGCTGGCCGATGCCCACGGTCACATCCTCATGAAAGCCGCCGTGATTGCGGAAGGCGCCGAGGAACAGCTTGAGGCTCTTGGATTCGACGATGGTTTCGCCCGGCACATAATCGATCACCAGATGCGCGAAATCGGGCTGCACCGGTGACCGGGCACAGCGAGGTGAATTCCGGCGCGGCAAAGCGCACCAGATACAGCGTGCCGGGGCGCGGATTGGGGACATAATCGAGCACCGCCGCTTCGGGCGATGCGGGCAAGGCGGTGTGCTGGCCGAGGAACTGCGGCTGGCCGGAGGCTGTATCGCTCATGGCGGGCACAGATGGCGCGATCTGTGGCCTTGCACAAGTGCGCTATGCAGGAGCGCGCGCTTGGGAGTATTTTGCGGCATGGATGATGGCGGCGAAATGGCAGAGGAAGCAGAGCGCAACCAGCACTGGCGCGCTTTCGCTGACGCTATTTCCGACCCGCCTTTCCATCGGTCCGACGCGCGTTCTTCTTAATTGGCGGCTCGAGCTCGCCAACGGCGGGCACGAACACATCGTCTCGCTGCGGGTGTGGAGCGATATGGTGAGCGCGCACAGTTCGATCCCTTCCGAGGAGCAATTGGGCGGGCCGGACCTCGACGAAGCGCGCCTCCACCGTATCGCCATGCTCGCACCCGGTGCTTCCGAAAGTATCGCCGGCGAATGGCAAATGCCGCGCGATGCGGTGCGTCCGGTGGACAATGCACCCGAGAGCCTGATCCTCCCGCTCTGCCCGCTTCCGCCTGATCGGCGCAGGTATCGCCCCGTTCCGACAAGCCTTCGTGATCGGCAATCCGTCCGCGCCGGGAGAGGAGAGGCTGCGCCCGCTCCAGCTCGATGGCAGCTTGCAGGTGCATGTCCGGCTGGCGGCGCGCGCGGTGTCCTGAACCGGTATCCTCAAGGGGTTTGGGCAATTTACCTTCGCCAGCGCGCACGGGCTAGGCCCTGCGCCATGGAAACACTTGTCACAACCGACTGGCTGGCGGGCGAACTGGGCGCGCCCGATCTGGTCGTGCTCGATGCCACCGCCCACCTCCCCACCGCCGGGCGCGACGCGCGGGAGGAATTTGTCGCAGCGCATATTCCCGGCGCGCGATTCCTTGATCTGAAGACTCTGATCGATCCCGACAGCGAGGTTCCCGCCGCGCTGCCCACCCGCGCGCAGTTCGAGGCGCGGCTGGCGTTTGCTCGGCGTGCCTCCGGGGCCAGCGGATCGTGCTGTATGACAACAGCGCGATGCGCACATCGGCGCGGGCGTGGTTCATTTTCCGGCTGTTCGGGGTGAGCAATTTCGCCGTGCTCGATGGCGGCCTGCACAAATGGATGGCGGAAGGCCGACCGGTTGAAAGCGGCGAGGCAGCGATTGCGGAGGGCGATTTCGCCTCGTCGGGAGGCGCAGGCGAGGTGCGCAGCAAGGCGGACGTGCTCGCCAATCTGGACAGCCGCGCCGAACAAGTCGTCGATGCCCGCGACGCTCCGCGTTTTCGCGGTGACGAACCCGATTTCCGCCCCGGCGTAGCCTCCGGCCATATCCCCGGATCGCGCAATCTGCCATTCGACGCGGTGCTGGCACGAGGACGGCACTTTCCGCGACCCAGAAGCCATACGCGCGGCTTTCGAACAGGCGGGGGTCGATCTCGAAAAGCCCATCACCACCTCCTGCGGCAGCGGCGTCACCGCATCGGTGCTGCTGCTGGCGCTCCACCTGATCGGCAAAGAGGGCGCGCTCTACGATGGCAGCTGGAGCGAATGGGGCGCGGACCCGGCGCTGCCTGTCGCTACAGGACCGGCGGAATGAGCGACAAGGACCACCGTCCCGCCACCCGGTTGGTCGAAGCCGGACGGCGCAAGGCATGGACCAGCGTTCCGGGCCAACCGGGCGGCGTGGTCAATCCGCCAGTCTGGCGCAGCAGCACGCATCTGTATGACGATTGCGCCGATCTGGCGCGAGGTCGCCCGAATGAAGACGGGCATTTTTACTACGGGCGACGCGGCGGGCCGACCCAGTGGGCGCTGGCCGATGCGCTGACCGCGCTGGAACCCGGCGCGGAGGGCACCGAACTGTTCCCCAGCGGAGTTGCCGCGATTGCCGGCACGCTGATGGCGCTGATATCTCCCGGCGACGAACTGCTGTTCAGCGACAATTGCTACGAACCGACGCGCAGCATTGCCAAGGGCCTGCTCAAGCGCTTCGGCATCACCGCCCGCGCTTTCGATCCGCTCGATCCTGCCGGTTTCGCAGCAATGATCGGCGAGCGGACCAAAGTGGTCATGCTGGAAAGCCCCGGCAGCCTGACGATGGAAGTCTGCGATATCCCTGCCCTCGCCGCCATCGCCCGCGAACGGGGGGTGATTTCGGTGCTCGACAACACCTGGGCCTCCCCGCTCGGCTTCGCGGCGCTCCAGCACGGCTGCGATGTTTCGGTGATGAGCCTGACCAAGCATGTCGGCGGGCATTCGGACCTGATGATGGGGAGTGCATCGGCGGCGATGCCGCTGATCGGGCGGATCAGGACGCATTCGCAATATCTTGGCCAGGTCGTCTCCCCCGACGATGCCGCGCTGGCCCTGCGCGGCTTGCGGACGATGGGAGTCCGGCTCGAACGCATCAACCTCAAGCGCACTTGAGATTGCGCAATGGCTGGCGAACCGCGCGGAAGTTTCCGCCGTGCTTTGCCCGATGCTCCCCGGCGCGCCCGGCCACGACCTATGGCAGCGCGATTTCACCGGCGGCTGCGGGCTGTTCAGCTTCATCCTGCGCAGCGCCGATGTCGCGGCGCGGGCGCGCTTTATCGATGCGCTGCAATTGTTCGGCATCGGCTTCAGTTGGGGCGGCTACGAAAGCCTCGCCATTCCGGTCGATCCGGGCCGCGTGCGCGAGTTTAACACCTGGCCTGCCGGAATTGACGCGGGCAGCGGGCTGGGAGTTCGGCTTTCCATCGGGCTGGAGGATGCAGGCGACCTGATCCGCGATCTCGAACAGGGCTTTGCCGCGATGGAACCAGCATGACCACCAGCCGCTGAAACCGCCGTCGAACCGACTGCCATTCCCACACCCGCCCCGGAGGAAACCGTGGCCGGGGCCGATGCCATCCGCGAAGCCATGTCCGACTCCACACCAGGGTGGCGGGACTGATCGACCGGCTGGATGCCTTCGGCTTCTCGATCGCCGACACCCGCTTTTCGCTGTGGACCCTGCTGGTGGTGGTGCTGGTGGTCGTCGGCGTGTTCGTCTTCGCCCGGGTTTCCACGAGGCTAGCGAAATCCGGCTTGCGCCGCGCGACGCGGCTCGATGCCTCGCAGCGCCTGCTAGCGGAGAAGCTTATCACCGTCGCGCTGTGGGCCTTCGCGATCATGATCGGCATCGACGTGCTGGGCATCGATCTGACCGCGCTGGCGGTGTTTTCCGGCGCCTTCGGCCTCGCCATCGGCTTCGGCTTGCAGAAGACCTTCGGCAATCTGATCGCCGGGATCATCCTGCTGATGGACAGTCGATCAAGCCGGGGGACGTGATCGCGATTACCGATCAGGCGGGCAATGAAACCTTCGGGCAGATCCGCAAGATCGGCATCCGCGCGGTCTCGATCACTACGCGGGACGAGCAGGAATATCTGATCCCCAATGAGAACCTGATGATCAACCAGGTTGAAAACTGGTCCTATTCTTCGAAGAAGGTGCGCGATCCAGGTGCCGGTCGGGGTCGCCTACGCCAGCGATATCAAGCCTGGCGCAGGAACTGATGCTGGAAGCGGCCATGCCAGTCCCAAACGCGTGCTGGATACCCCGCGCCGACGGTGTGGATGAAGGACTTTGGCGAAAACGCGTCAATTTCACCATCCATTGCTGGATCGAGGATCCGGAAATGGGGGTCGGCAATGTCCGGTCCGAAGTGCTCAACAGCGCTGTGGCATGCTGTTCCAAGCGAACGCGTGGAAATCCCCTATCCCCAGCGCGATCTCAATCTTCGCGACAATGCGGCGATTCCAGCAGCTGCTGGCGGCATTCGCGCAGCGGCGCGGGAAGCAACGCGATAAATGAGCTGCCGCTAAAGCTCACCTAAACAGGCGGCAATCCATTCTCGCTGGCGATCAACGCGCATCAGCGGCCATCTGCACGCGATGCAAATCGGCACGATCTATCTGGTCGGCGCAGGCCCGGGCGATCCCGGAACTGTTGACGCTGCGCGCGGCGCGGCTGATCGGTGCAGCGCCAGGCTTATCGTCCATGATGGGCTGGTCGATCCCGCCATCCTCGCCCTCGCCGCACCGAGGCCAAGCTGGTCTCTGTCGCCAAGCAGCGCGCGCGCCACACCATGCCGCAGGACGATATCAACGCGCTGCTGGTGCGCGAAGCCCTGGCCGGGCCCGATGTCGTGCGGCTGAAGGGCGGCGATCCGTTCGTGTTCGGGCGCGGCGGCGAGGAAATGGAAGCCGCCCAGGCCGCGGGGTGCCGGTGGAAGTCGTCCCCGGCATTTCCGCTGCCATTGGCGCTGCCGCCGCCGCGCAGATCCCGCTGACCCACCGCGACGCCGCAAGCATCGTCAGCTTCGTGGCTGGCCAGTGCAAGGGCCTGTCCGAACAGGACTGGTCCGGCCTGGCCGGCGAGGGCCGCACGCTGGTGATCTACATGGGCGTGAAGACCGCGCCGCAGATCGCCGAAAAGCTGATGGCCGATGGCCTTGCGCCCGACATGCCGCTGGCGGTGATCGAGAACGCCTGCCCGCGCCGAACATGCGCGTGCTGCGCGGGCCGCTGGCCGCCCTGCCCGATCTCGTCGATCGCAGAGCGAGTGAAAAGCCCCGCCCTCATCATCATCGGCGAAGTCACCGCGCGCGAAAACGCCGCGCTCGCCACCCTTGCCGCGGAGTTTGCAGCATGAAGATATTGACCGGCAACGATCTGGCCTCCGGCGCAGTCCTATGGTGGGACGGCGCGCGGCTGGTCGCCGCACATTGCCGACGCCGCCGATGCCAGCGAGGAAGGCGAAGCGATCCTGGCGCGCGAGGAAGCCGCGCGCCGGGTCAACGCCGGCTATGCCATCGATGGCGAAATGACCGACGAGCGGCCCGCGCCCGGCACATATCAAGGACCGCGTGCGCGCGCTGGGGCCAACCGTGCGCCCCGATCTCGCGGTAAGGGCAGCGGCTGAAAAAGGCTGGGACTGGGTGATCTGATGTACAATTATGACCAATATGACCAGGCGATGGTCGATGCCCGCGTCGACGAATTCCGCGACCAGGCCCGCCGCCGCTTCGAAGGCAAGATCACCGAGGACCAGTTCAGCCCGCTGCGGCTGATGAACGGCCTCTACCTGCAATTGCACGCCTATATGCTGCGCGTCGCGATTCCCTATGGCACGCTGACGGCGCGCAGATGCATGCGCTGGCGGACATCGCCGACAAGTACGACAAGCGGCTACGGCCATTTCACCACCCGCCAGAACATCCAGTACAACTGGATCAAGCTGGACGAAGCGGCAGACCTGCTGGCGGACCTGGCCAAGGTGGAAATGCACGCCATCCAGACCAGCGGCAATTGCATCCGCAATATCTCGTTCGGACCATTTTGCCGGGCGCCGCGGCGGATGAAGTGGTGGACCCGCGCCCCTATGCCGAACTGCTGCGGCAGTGGTCCAGCTTCCACCCCGAATTCAGCTACCTGCCGCGCAAGTTCAAGATCGCGGTGATCGCCAGCGAAACGCGACCGCGCGGCGATGCGGCTGCACGATATCGGCATGAACATCGTCCGCAACGACGGCGGGCGAGCTCGGCGCGGCGTTCTATGTCGGCGGCGGCATGGGCCGCACCCCGATGATCGCCCCGCTGATCCGCGACTTCGTGCCGCTCGACCAGCTGATCACCTATTCCGAGGCGTGCCTGCGGGTCTACAACCGCTACGGGCGGCGCGACAACAAGTACAAGGCGCGGATCAAGATCCTCGTCCATGAACTCGGCGCGGCGGAATATACCCGCCAGGTCGAGGAGGAATTCGCCCACCTGCTGAACCAGGGCATCGAACCGCCGCTGGCCGAGCTGGAGCGGATCACGACCTTTTTCGCCGATCCGAGCCGTTCAAGGCGCGGCCTGCCGCTCGAAGCTCGATCGTTCGGACCCCGACTTCGCGCTGTGGATGGATCGCAACACCCATCCGCACAAGGCGCCGGGCTATGTCTCGGCCGTCATCAGCCTCAAGCCCGTCGGCGGCATCCCCGGCGATGCCACGCGCAGCGCAGATGCACCTGATGGCAGACCTCGCGCGCGATACAGCTTCGACGAATGCCGCGTCACGCATGCGCAGAACATCGTCCTGCCGCATGTCGAAATCGCCCGCTCTGCCCGAACTGTGGGCAGCAGCTGGACGAAGCCGGCCTCGGCGCGGCCAATCTCGACCAGATCGGCGATATCATCGCCTGCCCCGGCCTCGATTATTGTCAGCCTCGCCAATGCCCGCTCGATCCCGGTGGCGCAGAAGATTTCTGCAACGCTTCGCCGCCAGCGGCAAGGGCGAGGTGCTGGGCGAGCTGAAGCTGAAGATTTCCGGCTGCATCAACGCCTGCGGGCACCACCACGCGGGCCACATCGGCATCCTCGGCGTCGACAAGAAGGGCACCGAAAATTACCAGCTGCTGCTCGGCGGCAGCGAGGCGGAAGATACCTCGCTCGCCAAGATCACCGGCCCCGGCTTCGACGAGGCGGGCATTGTCGATGCGGTGGAGAAGGTAACCGATGTCCTATCTCGCCCAGCGGCAAGAGGGCGAACGCTTCCTCGATACCTATCGCCGCATCGGCATGGATACGTTCAAGGAGGCGCTGTATGGCTGATGTTCTGGGCACCGGGCGCGACGAGGTGCAATTCCGCTTCCGCGATGACGAGATGGCAGACAGCCCGCAGGTCACTGTCGATGCCTTCCTCGGCCAGACCAATGCCGTTGCGGTGCGGATCGAGCCGGGTGACGATGCCCGCGCGCTGCTGCCGCATCTCGACCGCGTGCGGCTGGTGGAAGTGAATTTCCCCGGTGTTCGGTGACGGGCGCGGCTATTCCGCGCGCGCATGCTGCGCGAAGCACGGTTACACGGGCGAACTGCGCGCGGTGGGCGACGTGCTGGTGGATCAGATCGCCTATCTGCGCCGCTGCGGGTTCGACAGTTTCGCTCCCCAACGTGCCGCTGGACGAGGCCGATGTCGCGGCTGCTTTCAACCGCTGGCCGCATGACTATCAGCCCGCCGCCGATGCCGCGGTGCCGATCTGGAATCTGCGGCATGGGTGAAGCTGCCCGCAAGATCGACCGGATCGACACCGCGCCGGCCTTCACCCAGGCCGATGCCGATGCGCTCAACGCCCGCTTCGCCGGGGTCGACACGCTGACCATGCTGCGCACCCTGTTTGCCGAAGGCACGCTGGGCAAGGTGGCGGTGGTCTCCAGCTTCGGCACCGAAAGCGCGGTGCTGCTCGCATCTGGTCGCGCGGGCCGATGCCAGCATTGCCGGTGATCTTTGTCGATACCCTCAAGATGTTCGACGAGACGCTCGCCTATCGCGAAACCCTGATCGAGCGGCTCGGCATCCGCAATTCCGCGTGGTGCAGCCCGATCCGGCAGTGCTGGCGGCGAAGGATGCGAGCGGCCTGCGCTGGTCCTACGATCCAGACGGCTGCTGCGACATCCGCAAGGTGGAGCCGCTGGCGCGCGCCAAATCAGGGCTCGACAGCTGGATTTCCGGGCGCAAGGCGTTCCAGTCGGTCACCCGGCAGAATATCGCCGCGGTTCGAAGTGGAAGACGGGCGGCTCAAGCTCAATCCGCTGGGCGACTGGACCAAGGACGATCTGGAAGCCTATTTCGCCGAGCATGATCTGCCGCGCCATCCGCTGGAGGCGCAAGGCTATCCTCTCGGTCGGCTGCGCAGCCCTGCACCAGCCCGTCGCCGCTGGCGAAGACCCGCGCGCGGGGCGCTGGCGCGGCTGGGACAAGACCGAATGCGGCATCCACACGCCGGGCGTTGATGTGCCGCGGAAGGCGAACTGCCGCCGGGATACGAACCCTTCTTGTAGCCCACCGCTATTTCGAAAGCGAATGCTCCGGCAAGTAGCCGTCGCGGCTCTCGCTTTTGGTCACCATCCGCCAGCCCTTGATCAGGATCGCCGCCTTGCGCAGGTCCGGATTACTGAGGCCGGGATGTAGAGTTGCTCGAACAGACCCTCGGCGTAGAGCGCAGGATCGATCCGCGTGTGGACTCCATAAACATTGTCACTGTCGGCCACGCCGCCTTCACCCTGAAAGGCTGACAAGTCCTGCATGGTCCGCGCCTGCACCAGCATCGTCATGCCCAATTCGCCACCCCAATCGGTGGGCACGCCGCACATAAGCCGCGCCATCGCGGCGATGCCACCGCCCTTGCGCGTCGCCATCGCTTCGACCTTCGCGTAGTTATCCCAGTCCAACCACCAGTTGCCGCTGGCGACGACACTGGCAGTAGGGGCAATGCCAAAGCGCAGGATGGTGGTGCCCGCCGGGATCACCACCTTGCGTGGATTTTTGATACCGCCGGTCATTTCGCCGGTCTGCTTCTTGGGGTTGAGATTGGTGCTGCCGCCAAGGACCTCGTGCAGCGCCGCAGCGCGTTCGAGATATTCAGCGTTGATCGTCGCCATGCCTGCCCCTCCCGGCCTTCACTCGATTACGCGCAGCTTGCGTCGCAATCGGGCGAGAGTCCAGCGCAGAGAAGGCTTGTCGCTAGGCGGCCACCAGCAGGCCGTATGCGACGAGCGAATCCACCACGTCGACCAGTTCCTCGACATCTTCCACAACGAATTCGCTCTTGGCGAGGCTGCCGCTGGCGATCTTTGCCTGCAATTGCACAGCCAGTTCCGCAGATAGCGGAATACTCGATCCGGCAACCACGAGATGGCGCTTGTCTTCCTCGCCTTCGAAACTGAAAAGGATATGCTCGCGGACGTTCAGTCGGTCATCCATGCCGATGCCGTGCGCCAGCGCCAGCAAGGCACCGCGCACGCGCGATCCTTGCGCGCGGATGAAATTGCCGGAAAACACGGCATGCGTGGCTTCGTAGCTGGCTTTTTCTGCCAGTTCAGCCACCAGCCGCTGGAAGTGGGCAGCATGCTCTGCCTGCGCTTCCCCGGAATTGAAATACATGCCTCGGGGCAGCGAATTGCGCATTTCGGGAATGCGCAAGGACGCCTCGGCCGTGGCTTCCAGCATGAATTCGGCCCAGGTCTGCACCAGGATGCCGACAGTGATATGCAGGCTTGGCTCATCCCCGTGATTGGGCGCGCGGTGCGATGTGCCGCGCGGGACATAGAGGCACTGCCCCGCTTCCAGCACGAACGTCTCTTTCAGTTCGCCTGTTTCGTCCACGCCCTTGCGAAAACCTTCGCCACGGAACGGCAGGCCATCGCGGTCACCATAGATTTCCCACTGCTTTGCGCCCGAAATCTGGATCACGAACACATCGTGATTATCATAGTGAATGCCAAAACCGTGGGAATCGGGCGGCGTCAGGTAAACATTGGTCTGCATCCGCGCGCCGAACTGCTGCTCCAGCGCGAGGCAGAAATTGTACAGCTTGCCATCGGCAAAATGCAGCTGCGGCAGAATGATGGTGGCCCCATCGCGGAAATTGTCGAGAACTGCGCCACGATCGATCGTTCCATTGGCGAAGGTGTATTCGTCAGGCGAAACCGGACTGCCCGATTTCGCCATTCCCAGCGCAGCGCGCGGCAATTCGCTGTCTGAAATGATCTCGTCGATGCGGTCCAGACTGAGCAGCTGCGCGGTTTGCGGATGCTTCACCCCGCTGCGGAAGACCTTGCGTTCATAGAACTCGGAGAAAAACTCCTGCGGCGAAAGCGGAGCAACGAGCATTTCCAGCGCGGTGACCGCTGAAGAAGGGGAATTCATGGGATGGGTTCATCCTAGCAAGAGCAGGCAGGCAAACGGGGCCGCAATCGCCGCCCCGCTGCACAAGTTCAATCAAGGCAAATCCAACTCGGCGGCACCCTGATTCCGGGTACCGCCGGGCCAGTTATCAGTTGCCCCGGCGACCGTTCCCGGCGGGATCGCCGTAAGTGCCAGTATCGCTGTCGGTCAGCCCGGTGGTGCCACGCCCGCGGCCATTGCCTGCCGGATCACCATAGGTGCCGGTGTCACTATCGGTGATGCCCGAAACGCCCCGGCCATTGCCAGCCGGATCACCATAAGTACCGGTGTCACTGTCTGTCAGGCCAGTCGTGCCGCGCCCGCGACCGTTGCCCGCCGCATCGGCATAGGCGCCGGTATCACTGTCGGTAATGCCTGTGGTTGAGGTACCTCGGCCATTACCCGCTTGATCGGCGTAAGTTCCCGAATCACTGTCAGTCAAGCCGGTGCGACCGCCACGGCCATTGCCCGCCGGATCGCTGGGATCGCCATCGGTGATGCCGGTGCCGCCGCGACCATTGCCTGCCGCATCGGCATAGGCGCCGGTGTCGCTATCGGTAATGCCAGTGGTGCCGCGTCCGTTGCCCACCGCGTCATACGGATCCGCATCGGTGCGTTGCGCGGCTGCCGGAGCAGCAACAACTGCCGCTGCCGCACCCGTAACGATTGCCACGAACGAACGCCGTGAAACCGGTTTTGCCCTCTTTGCCATAAGTACCCCCTTACCTTGTATCAAGCGCGGGGCCTTCCCCCGGACTCCATTGCGGCAACCTAGCCTGTGTAATCGCAAGTGCAAGTATGCGAATTAACAATTCCCGGCTTCGCTACCTATCCTGCGATAATTATTGCGGATGACTTGAACTCCGCATGTATGAAAAATGCGAAACCGGGGGCCGATGCATCGGGCCCCGCTTGCTAGGATCAGTGATGCCAGTGCAGATCAGGAAGGGCAGGAGCCCCGGCCGCGACCGTAACCGGCAGAATTGTTCACATCGGAATCGTTGAGGCCGGTTTGGCCATTGCCGGTGGGATCAGCACCGTTCCCCGAATCACTGTCAGACTGGCCGGTGGTGCTGCCGCGACCGCGACCGGCGCAATCGCCGTTTGCACCCGAATCGCTATCGCTTACGCCAGAGTTGCCACGGCCATTGCCGGGCGGATCGGTCGGATCGTTGTCGGTCATGCGACGACGACCGCCGGTAGGATCGGACGGATCGTTGTCGGTGGACTGCGAATGGGCAGGCCCGCCGACGATCGAAGCCGCTGCCGCGCCAGTTACGAGTGCGACAAATGACCGGCGCGAAAATGGTTTTGCCCTTTTGGCCATGAGTACCCCCTATCAAACGCGAGGCCTACTCCCGCAGTCCATTGTTGTAGACTAGCCATTGTCACCCCAAGAGCAAGTATGCGGGTTGACAATTACAGCTCTGGCCCGCCTTGCCGAGAAAATCATGCCCGAAGACTTGAACTCTACAACTATGAAAAATGCAAAAACGGGGGCCGATGCATCGGCCCCCGCTTGTTGAGATCAGTGCTGTCAGCGTGGCTTACGACGGGCAGGAGCCGCGACCGCGACCGTAACCAGCAGAATTGTTCACATCGGAATTGTTGAGGCCGGTCTGGCCATTGCCGGTGGGATCGGCACCGCTGCCCGAATCACTGTCAGACTGGCCGGTGGTGCTGCCGCGACCGCGACCGGCGCAATCGCCATTGGCACCCGAATTGCTGTCGCTCACGCCAGAGCTGCCACGGCCATTGCCGGGCGAATCCGTGGGATCTTCGTCAGTCACGCCACTGCCACCGCCGGCAGGATCGGTCGGATCATTGTCCGTGGCCTGCGAATGCGCAGCCCCGCCAACCATTGAAGCCGCTGCAGCGCCCGTGACGAGTGCGACAAATGACCGGCGCGATACCGGAAGTGCTCTACGTGCCATATAAATCCCCTCAATTTCCGGAAACGTTCCGGAATTTCCGCCATCACGTCTACGCCCATCTTTTACAAAAACAAGTAGCCGGACGCAACTATCTGCCGCTCTAGAGCCATCCGTTTGCGCGATACCAGGCGGCGGTCTGGGCCAGGCCTTGCTCGCCGCCGATTTTCGCCTGCCAGATATCATCGGGGACCTTGCGCGCCGGATCGCTGACCCAGTCAGGGTGCGCCATATAGCGTGCCCGGTCTGGCGTCAGCTTGGCCCGCTGGCCGCGCAGTAGCCGGTCGAGCCGGGCAGCGCCCGCAAGCACACGGCACGGTATATTGGGAGACCAGACGCGTTTGCCCACCGCTCTGCCGATGGCCTGTGCCAACTCGCGATGAGACCAGCCGCCAGCAGTGCCATCGTCGGGTTCGAATATGCGTTCTGTCACCAATGGCGAGGGTGCTGCGAGATCAAGCAGGAGGCGAGCAAGGTCAGCAACATGGATGATCGAGCTGCGCCCAGCCGGCGGCATCGGCACGACATGCCATCGCGCAGCTTTGAACAAATCAAGGATTTCGGTGTCGCGCGGCCCGTATACGGCGGGGGGGCGGACAATGGTCCAGTCGAGCCCGCTCACCTGAACCACTTCCTCCGCCAGCCGCTTGGACCAGCCGTAATCTGATAGGCCGGGTTCACGCGCCGCGAGGCTTGAGACATGGACAAAGCGCCGCACACCCACGGCACGCGCAGCATCGATTACGGCCTGCGTCCCGGCAATATTCACCGCAGCAAATTGCTCGCGAGTCGGCAGGTTCACCGCCCCGGCGATATGAATTACCGCATCTGCGCCTTCGCAAAGGCGGCGCAGAGCGTCCGGGTCTGCCAGTGTGCCTTCGACCCACAGCGGTTGCGGCTTGCCATAGGCCAGTTCCGCCCCGCCTATCCGCCGGGTCAGCGCCTGCGGCTTCAGGCCTTGCGCCAGGGCCCTTTCGAGCACCGCCTGCCCGACAAAGCCCGTGCCGCCGGTAATCGCCAGCTTCACATGAGCACCAGATGATCGCGGTGGATGACTGCCGAGCGCGGTGAGTGGCCGAGGATCGCTTCCTGTTCGGCGCTTTGCCGCCCCATGATCGCCGTCACGGTGGCCGCATCGTATTCGACCAGCCCCTTGGCAATCCGCTGTCCGTTCGCGTCCTTCACTTCGATGATATCGCCCCGCGCGAAGCTGCCCGAAACGGCAGTGATCCCCGCCGCCAGCGCGCTTTTGCCACCACGCAGAGCTGCCACGCAGCCCGCGTCAACCACAATCGCGCCGGAAAAGCGCATCCGGCCGCCGATCCATGCGCGCCGCCCGCTTTCCTCGCGCTGCGGCAGGAACAGCGTGCCGGCCTGCGACTCCATCGCGCGGGAGAGCGGCATCGCGGGCCGCCCGTCGATAATGGCAAGCGCGATCCCGGCCTTCTCGGCAATCTCTGCGGCCAGCAACTTGGCGGTCATCCCGCCCGAACCGAGACCCGATCCGGAGCGCGAATCCGCCATCGCGTGGATTTCCGCCGTCACTCCGTCCACCTGCGCCAGCCGCGCGGCTTCGGGATGATCGGGATGCCGGTCATACAGGCCATCGACATCAGTCAGCAGAAACACGCCATCAGCCCCGCAGGCCTGCGCCACCCGCGCCGCCAGCCGGTCGTTATCGCCGAAGCGGATTTCCTCGGTCGCGACGCTGTCGTTCTCGTTGATCACGGGCACCGCGCCGCCTTCGAGCAGGCAGCCGAATGTGGCCGAGATGTTGAGATAGCGGCGGCGATGCTCGAAATCGTCCATCGTCAGCAGCATCTGCGCCGCCACCAGCCCGCGTTCGGCCAGCACGCTCGCCCAGACCGAAGCCAGTTCGATCTGCCCGACCGATGCCGCAGCCTGTGCTTCGGCCAATGTGCGCCGCCCGCCGTGGGTGAGGCCCAGCTTCTTCGCCCCGATGGCGATTGCCCCGGAACTGACCACCACCACCGTCGTCCCCGCAGCGCGCAGGGCGGCGATATCCTCCACCACGCTGCGCAGCCAATCGGCCCGGACTTGCCCGCTGCCGTCGACCAGCAGCGCGCTGCCAATCTTGATGACCAACCGCTTGCACAGCGCAGGATCGCGGAAATCGGGAAGCGAACGGATAGCCATATGCCGCTCCGTTATCGGAACGCGGAGCAGTCTGCCAGTGCCGCGATCACAGCGGCGACCACGGCTTTTCCTCTGCAGCTTCCACGTTATCGCCATCCTGCGGCACGGTACCGGGCTGCTCGGTCCCGGTGCGATCGGGCAGGAAGGCGAGCACCGCGTCCATCAGCGCCGGAATGCCCGCCCCGGTCGCGCCGGAAACGGGGAACACTGCGTCTGCTCCCGCCTCCAGCAGTTCCTCCCGGAAAGCCGCAGCCAATTCGGAATCGGCCAAATCAATCTTGTTCAGGGCCACCAGCCGGGGCTTGTCTTCCAGCCCCTCGCCATAGGCGGCCAGTTCATCCTCGACCACGTGCATGGCTTCGACGGGGTCCATGCCCTGAATGTCGACAAGGTGCAGCAGCACCCGGCAGCGTTCGATATGGCCGAGGAAGCGGTCGCCGATACCCGCACCTTCCGCCGCGCCTTCGATCAGGCCGGGAATGTCCGCCAGCACGAATTCGCGGCCCTTGTGGTTCACCACGCCCAGCTTGGGCACCAGCGTGGTGAAGGCATAGTCACCCACCTTGGCGCCCGCGTTCGATACCGCATTGATGAAGGTGGATTTGCCCGCATTGGGCAGGCCGACGAGCCCGACATCGGCGAGCAGTTTCAGCCGCAGCCACACCCACATTTCCTCGCCCGGCATCCCGATCTGGTGCTGGCGCGGGGCGCGGTTGGTGGAGGTCTTGTAAGAGGCATTGCCGCGCCCGCCGATCCCGCCTTCGAGGATCACCTCGCGCTGGCCGACATGGGTGAAGTCGAACAGCACGTCTTCCTTGTCCTCGGAAATGACCTGCGTGCCCACCGGCACTTCGATCACCAGATCGTCCGATCCCGGCGCCATAGCGATCGCGGCCCATGCCGTGGCCGCCGCGCTTGGCCTTGAAATGCTGGGTATAGCGAAAGTCGATCAGGGTGTTGAGGCCGGGCACCGCGACCATCACGATGTCGCCGCCCCGACCGCCGTTGCCGCCGTCCGGCCCGCCGTATTCGACATACTTCTCCCGCCGGAAGCTGACCGCTCCGGGGCCGCCGGGGCCGGATTTCAGGAAGACTTTGGCTTGATCGAGGAAATGCATTGCGGGGCCTTAGAGTACTTTTTTGTTTCATGCACCCGCCTACGCGGGTGCGTCCTCGAGGTTCGTTTGTTTCATGCTCGCCCGTCCGGGCGAGCGTCCTCGGTGCTATTCCCTCCGCCGGGGCTTCGCTCCGGCTGCGGGGCACCTGCGGGCGGCCGTTCGGCCTTGCGGGCTTTCAGCCCGTCAGGCCCTACAGTGGAGAGTTGCAAACGGGACGCGTCCAGCGGCCCGCAAGGGCAACCGCCCGCCCGGACCGGCCCCGTAGCGCAGCGGAGGGAACAGCCGGGAGGACGCTGGCGCGGAGGCGCCAGCGAAAAGAACCAACCATCCTCGAAGGAAGAAAACTGGTGGAGCCGAGCGGGATCGAACCGCTGACCTCGTCATTGCGAACGACGCGCTCTCCCAACTGAGCTACGGCCCCGTTCCAGTGTCCGAATTTCACGACAAACCAGCACGCTGACGTGCCGTGAAGGCGCGGCTCTTAGCCGCAGAAGCACAGGCATGGAAGGGGGAAATTTCCTCCCCCTTGCCGACTGCGGCTGATCACTGCCCCCCCGGTGCAGGCGGCGGAACAACCACACCTTCACCTGCCAAAGGCTGCACGACCGGTGTGCCCGCTCCGTTCTGATCCACCGGGATCACCGGTATTCCCGCACCGGTATCGGCATCGGGAACCAAGACCGGGTCACTCGGCAAGGCACCGAAACTGGCGACCCCCGCCGCATCCTGCTGCACCGAATTGCCATAAATCGCTACCCACCCCGGCTGTGAAGGGCCATATCGCGGGCCATACCGCGCGTCCCATTCCGCCGCTGTCTGCCGATAAGTATCATAGGCGGAATAGAATTGCTCGAACGCCGCCTCGTAGCGTTGCAAGCCAGAAGTGGCGAACTGGGTGAAGTCGGCCGGCGGCGCGGCCATATACTCATTCGCAATCACCAGCGCGGTTTCACAAAAGCTGCTGCGCGCAGGCGGATATGCGAAGTAATTGTACAATTCCGTGCTGAAGGTTTCCCGCGTCAACAAGGCTGCGCGGCGATTTCCGCCCGCCTCGGACCGATAGGTCGCGTCAATACGATTGTTGACTCCGGTCAGCAGGCTGGCCTGCTGGCGCAGCATAACGCCATAGGCATCAACGATCGGCAGATCGACATCGCGCGTGCAGTTGAGCGCGGCAACGTTCCAGCCCGCACGGAAATGCCAAACAGCCTCGTCCGCGCCCAGAACGGTGTTGATCGTCTGCCGGACGCCCAGCGCATCCTTGGCGGGAATTTCCATCTCATACGGAGCCAGTGGCGGCGGCAGCGGGCGGAACGGGATAACTTCCGCAGCCGGTGGCGGCGGAGGAGGCGGGGGTGGCGGTGGAGGCGGAGGCGGGGTTACACAGGCAGCAAGCAAGGCCAGCGCGGCACCGGCCACAGCGGCTCTGGTGGCGATTTTGCGGATGGTGATCGGCGGAATCGTCATAATGCGCGCAAGTCCTCTCCCCGGGGAATATTCCCCGCACTGCGTGAAGCTCGCCTGACTAGACCGCAGGTGGAGCAAAGAAAATGCCCGGAGCGCAAAAATGCACCCCGGGCACGTTCAAACGAATCCTGCGTGCGACCACCTGAGCCGCATTCGGACGGTTATTCGCGGCCACCCATGAATTGCAGCAGGAAGGTGAACATGTTGATGAAATTGAGATAGAGCGTCAGGGCACCCATCACCACCATTTTGCCCAGCGGATAGGCCGCAGCAACCGCCGGATTGGTCATCCCCATCTGCGCGACAGTCAGGTAATCCCGCTTCAGGCGCTGGGTATCGTAGGCGGTGAGGCCCGCAAAAATCAGCACGCCGATGAACGGAATCGCCTGCGCCAGGCCTTCGGACTGGATGAACATGTTGGCGACCATCGCCACCAGCAGGCCGATCACACCCATGATCAGGAAACTGCCCCAGCCGCTGATGTCCTTCTTGGTGGTGTAACCAAACAGGCTCAGCCCGGCGAAGGCCGCCGCCGTGGCGAAGAAAGTCGCCGCGATTGACGGACCAGTGTAAACGAGGAAGACCGATGACAGCGAAAGGCCCATCAGCACCGCGAAACCCCAGAACAGCGCCTGCAGGGTGAAGGTACTGAACTTGTTGGCACCAAAGCTCATCGCGAACACCACCGCCAGCGGCGACAGCGCCACGATCCAGCGCAGGATGCCGCCGAAGTGAATCGTCGCCGCCAGCCCGCTGTTGAAAGCGAGCAGCGCCACAATACCGGTAAGCAGAATGCCCGAGGCCATGTAATTGTAGATCGAAAGCATGTGCTTTCGCAGACCCGCGTCGAAGGTCGTGCGGCCAGCGAGATCACCCGTCTGGCCCGGCGACACCCCGAGACCCGGGCGGGTCACTCGGTCGTCGTTCCAATTTGCCATGTCGCCAAAACTCCTTTGCACGGCCTCTGAAAACCGGGCCGCATTGCCGCAATATCGGTATATTCTCCGCATATTTCAAGTGAAACCGGAATGTGCCTTGCGGGCTTGCGGCTAACCGAGAAAACGGCTCAATCGCGCGCTTCGCGGGCCATTTCTGCACTGCGATCGCGCGCGGCGCGCAGGGTTTTGGTGATAAGCTGGGTCAGCGCCTCGCCATCATCCAACACATCGAGCCCCTGCCGCGTCACCCCGCCGGGGCTGGCGACCATGTCTGCGAGACGACCAGGCGTGTGCTCGGAACGCGCCGCCAGTGCGGCTGCGCCCTCGGTCATGGCAATGGCCAGATCGCGCGCCTGTTCTTCGGGCAGGCCAAGCCGCACTGCCGCTGCGCCCAGCGCATCGATGAAGCGATAAACAAAAGCCGGACCGCTGCCTGCCAGCGCGGTGACCAGATCGAACTTGTCCTCGCTCACCCAGGCGGGCGTCCCGAGCGGGGCCATCAGAGCAAACAGCGCCTCTCGGCCCGCCTCGTCCAGCCCTTCTTCCGCCAGCGCCACCGGCGATTTTCCCAGTGCGCAGGCGAGATTGGGCATGACCCGCACCAGTGCTCCGGCGGCAGGAAACCGCTCACGCAAGGTTTCCAGCTGCACCCCGGCAAGCACCGAAAGAACAGCCGTCCCCTGCCCTGCAACCTCTTGCAATGTAGGCGAAATCATGGCGAGCATCTGCGGCTTGAACCCCAGCAAAACCGCATCGAAGTGCCGCTCCTCAGGAACCTCGCGCAGCAATTCGACATCGCCCGGCACGCTGGTGCGGGTGGGAGTTACAACGGTGAAGTTGGATATGGGCACACCGCCAGCAAGCCAGCCTTCGAGCATCGCCCCGGCCATGTTGCCGCAGCCGACAATCAAAATCGATTCGTACCCCATCGCAAGGATGCTTACGCCTCTCCGGCAGCATCCACCAGCGCCGCGTCGAGCGCCTCGCGCGGGTTCTTGTCACCCCACATAACGAACTGAAATGCGGGATAAAATCGATCGCATTCGGCCACGGCGGTGTCGATGGCGAGTTGGGCCATGTCCACACTCAGCAACCCTTCGTCGCCGAGCATCAGGCCGTGGCGGTAGAGCAGCATCCCGCCTTGCGACCAGATATCGAAGTGCCCCAGCCACAATTGTTCGTTGATCAGCGCCAGCAATTCGTAGGCGACACGGCGCTTATCATCCCCCACGCGGATTTCCGGCAGGCACAGCAGTTGCAGCACATGATCCTCGCGCCGCCAGATCGCGCGCAGCTGGTAGGTGGTCCAACTCCCTGGAATCTCGACCGAAACCTCCTCCTCGGAGACCTGCTCGAAGGCCCATCCATGCGCTTCGAACAGCGCGGTGAGCATTTCCACGGGCGCAGCATCGTCGGCTGCTTCCATTGTCGCGCGGTCGGTGTTCATAGGGGGAAGCGGGGGTTTGCGGTCATGCCATGCTTAATGCGTCGGCTGATATGAGGGGCGCAATCGGCGTGCCCGAAACGGTCGGGCAAAACTCATCTGGGCTGTTTACAAGGTGTGCAAAACTGCCCCTGCACGTCGCACAATCGGTTCAATCGATCGCGCGGACTTCCTCGCCAGCAGTGCTGGTGAAGCGGAAGGCATCAACTCCGGCTGCGCTCAATTGGGTTACAAATTGATCGGCCGAGCGCGCCGAATCGAACGGGCCGGTCAGCAGCCGATTCGCCGCGTTCCAGCGCGCGGTGTAGGCTTCGCGATCATCCAACAGCCCATCGGCGCTGCGGACGATCCGTCGCCAGTCGAACCGGAAGGCGGCAATATCCTGCCCGGTCGCCACCTGCACCCAATGACGGCTGGGGTGCGCAGGTGGTGGGGGCGGAGTTGGAGCGGGAGGTGGTGCTTCGCGGGCCGGGGTGATGGCAGTGATATCCACCGCGCCTGCTGCAGGAGCTACTGGCAGGGCACCGCCTGGCAGAGTGAATTCGGCGAAGGCCTCAGCGAGATCGAGAGTTTCAGGGGCAGGTTCGGGCGGAGTCGAAATCGAGAAGGACGGGCGGACCTCTTCGCTCGCCGCAGGTTCGGGCACGATCTCTTCAAGGGTGGCGACCACCACGGGTTCGGGCGCGGGTTCGGGAGGGGGTGCCTGTTCCTCCAGCGTAGCGACAACAACAGGCTCTGGCACGGGTTCAGGCTGCACCACTGGCGGCGCTGCCGCTTCTTCGGCGAGCACGGCGGCGAACACCGGTTCGGGCGGACGGGCAGGCGGCAGCGGTACTTCGGCTGCTGCGGCCAGTGCGGGCAGTTCCCCGGTGCTCGATACGACGGGGGGCGACGTAGCCTGCACGACCTCGGTCGCGACCGGCGGACCTAAAGGCGCACCGCTCGGCGTCAGGCGATCGGCACTGGCCAACACCGGTTGCGCAGGTTCCTCCACCTCATCCGCCATCGCCAGCACCTGTGCGGTATCGCGCCCGATATCCGCTGCCGGGGGAAAGCGCCCCAGATTCGCCGCCGCCGCCTGCTGCGCCCGCGTCAAGCGCGGCATGTAGCGCAGATAGGGCTCCAACCGCCCGGACAGGCGCGGCGGCAGCATGGTCTCAGCAATCGTCACCGCCTCATCATCCTGCCCCAGAATGGCGAGGGCAAAGGCGCGGCTGCGGAAGGCGCTGCGATCCTGCCGTTGCAGCAGCGGCAGCAGCGTGGCTTCCGATGCCGCGCCATCTCCCGATATTGCATAGGACAGCGCGAGGCGGCGGATCACTTCGTCGCTCTCCTCGCGCGAGAGCGCCTGCCGATAAAGCCGCTGGGCCCGGGCATTGTTGCCCACCAGATCATAGGCCAGCCCGCGCTCGGCGGCATAGGGGGAGAGCGAGGCACCTGCGGCGCTGGCATTGTCGAACAGTTGCACCGCGATGCTGCCCTCACCGCGCCGTACCGCCACCAGCGCCAGCCCGGTCAGCACAGACTCATCTTCCGGACGCTCCGCCTGCGCGCGACTGAAGAAGCCCAGCGCGGCCTCGACATCGTCCAGAGCCAACGAGGCATTCCCCGCCTCCAGCAGCGCACTGACATTCTCGGGATTGCGCGACAGGCGTTGCAGCGCGTCTCTGAGTTCGGCGCTCTCCTGAGCTGGCAGCCCCTGCACCACTTCCTGCGCCAAAGCATATGGCGCGAAAGCCGCCATGGTGACCGGCAGTACCGCGCAGGCGGCAAGCAGCGATGAAATAGGGCGCGAACACATCATGTGCCGCGCCCTATACTCAAATCACGCAAGCGGGCGAGAGTCATCTGCGCCCCAAGCGGCAGGCCGTGCTGTCTACTGGTTGTTCTGCCGCCCAAGGAAGCGCGGGATGCGCATGGAACCGCCATCGTCGTCCCCGTCGTCATCCTCTTCACCATCCTCTGCCTTGCCCTGCCGAGAGAGGTTGGCCATGCGTTCAAACAGTGTGCTGCCGCCACCCGAAGGCGGGAGAGCGGGCGCAGGGGCGGGCGGTGCAGCGGGCTCGGCGCTGGCAGTATCCTCGCCCGCAGCCGCAGGGGTTTCCTGCGCTGCTGCAGCCGCGCCGAGCATCCGCGCACGCCGTCCGCCGGTGCCTGCAGGAACAACTTCGTCGGCTTCGGCTAAGCGACTGGCATCGAGCAACAGCTCGTCGGTTCCAGCGGGCTCATCATCGGCTTCGTCGAGTGGGGCGGTCAGGTTGAGCGCAAAATCGTCCTCATCCTCGCCTTCCTCCGCGCCCCCATCACCGCCGTAGCCATCGTCGGCATCCATGCCGAAAGTGGAATTGTCTGCCGGATCGGGCAGCGAAGAGGCGGGCTCGTCGCCATAGGCGGCCTTTGCGAGCGACATGCTGCCTGCTCCGCTTTCTTCCATCGCCCCGAGATCGAGCGTGTCCTCTTCCTCTTCCTCAGCAATCACGGGCCTCGCAGCCGGGATCGGGATCGCCGGGCGTGACGGGCCACGTGCGGACGAAAGGTCCACCTGGCGCGATGCTGATTTGGGATACTCGGCACTCTGATCGATACCGGTGGCAACCACCGAAACACGGATCTTGCCATCGAGATCGGGATTGAAGGCGCTGCCCCAGATGATGTTGGCTTCGGGATCGACCAGTTCGCGGATGTGGTTTGCCGCCTCGTCCACTTCGAGCAGCTTCATATCCTCGCCGCCGATGATCGAGATGATGACGCCGCGCGCACCCTGCATCGAAACGCCGTCGAGCAGCGGATTGGCGATCGCGCGTTCGGCGGCTTCGAGCGCGCGGTTCTCGCCCTCGCCCTCGCCCGTGCCCATCATCGCCTTGCCCATTTCGCCCATCACTGAACGCACGTCGGCAAAGTCGAGATTGATCAGGCCCGGCATCACCATGAGATCGGTGATCGAGCGGACGCCCTGCTGCAGCACTTCGTCTGCGAGGATAAAGGCTTCCTTGAAGGTGGTGTCTGCCTTGGCCACCAGGAACAGGTTCTGGTTGGGAATGACGATCAGCGTGTCGACATGCTTTTGCAGTTCGTCGATGCCATTCTCCGCCGAACGCATCCGCCGCGTGCCTTCAAACAGGAACGGCTTGGTGACCACGCCCACGGTGAGGATGCCCTTGTCGCGCGCCACCTTGGCGATGACAGGTGCAGCGCCAGTGCCGGTGCCGCCACCCATGCCCGCCGCGATGAAAACCATGTTCACGCCTTCGAGCGCGCGCTCGATCTCGTCGGTCGTCTCTTCCGCCGCCGCGCGCCCGACTTCGGGCCGCGATCCGGCACCAAGACCTTGCGTGATATCCGGCCCCAGCTGGATGCGATGTTCCGCAGAGGAGGTGTTGAGCGCCTGCGCATCGGTATTGGCGACGATAAAATCGACGCCTTCGATTTCCGCATCGATCATGTTGGCAATGGCGTTGCCACCCGCACCGCCAACACCGATCACGGTAATGCGCGGACGAAGTTCCTCAACCGAAGGCGGGCCGATATTGATGCTCATGATAGTGTTTCCCCAAGGAGAGGCTGAAATGCAATTGGGCAAGACCATGCCACAAAGCGATTCGCAGGGTTAATGGCTGGCAAAATAGTATCCACAGCTAGAAATATTCCTTCATCGCCCCCCATACGCGCAACAGCGTATCTACCGGGCCGTAAGACAGGGTGCGGGTGAAGCGCGAGCCGACCGAGCGAATGTCGACAGGGTCTGCCGCAGCATAGAGCACCAGTCCCGCCAGCGTGGCGAAACCGGGGGTGGTATGCGCCTCTGGCAGGCCCTTCAGGGCGACTGGTTTGCCAATGCGCACTGGCACACCCAGCGTGCTCTGCGCATAATCGGCGAGCCCCGCCAGTTCCGCCCCGCCGCCAGTGATGACCACCTGGCGCGCGCGCGATCCCGGCTTGCCTCCGGCAAAACCCATGCTTTCCAGCGCCTTGCCAACGTCCCGCATCATCAGATCAAGCTCGCCAGTGATGACGGTTATCAGTTCCGCGCGCGGCACCTGGTTGCGATCATCGGCCCCGCGCGCCACCGGGCCGCGCCCTTCCTCACCCGGCGCGGTGACCGAGATCATCTCGCGGTGATCGGACTTGCTGGCCATCGCCGAGCCGTTGACGCATTTCAATCGTTCGGCCTGGAAGCGGCGGATCGAGAAGGCCGAAGCGATAGCATCGGTGATATCGCCCGATCCGCGCGGGATCGCTGTCAGCCCGACCAGTCGCCCGCCAGCATAAACGGCGACATTGGTCACCTCGCCGCCGAATTCGACCATCGCCACGCCCAGATCGCGTTCCTCGGCAGTCAGGCAGGCATAACCGGTGGCAAGCGGAGAAGCGACCACGCCTTCGACATCGAAATGCGCGTTCTGCACCGCTTCCGTGACATTACGGATCGGTGCGCCGTCCGCCAGCATCACGTGGATATCCACGCCCAGCCGTTCGGCGTGCAGCCCTTTGGGATTGGCCACCCCGTGCGCACCGTCCAAGAAATAGCAGGCGGGCTGCGCGTGGAGCACCGAGCGCCCGTCCGGCTGGATGGTGTCGCGCGCGGCCACCAGCAGCGTTTCGATATCCTCTTCCTCGATCCGCCGCCCGCCGATGCCGATCTCGACCGGACGGATTTCGCTGGCGAGGCCCGCGCCCGAACAGCCGATCCACACGCTTTCGACGCTGGTCCCGGCCAGTTTCTCCGCCCGGTCAATCGCGTCCCGCGCGGCGTGGGTGGCGGCGGCCATGTCCACGACATAGCCGCGCGAAATGCCCTGGCTGGCGCGGTGGCCGCTGCCGAGCACCTGCATTTCGCCGTTCTCGGTAATCGCGGCGATGATCGCCGAGACCCGGAACGAACCGATATTCACCGCGCCGAATACCCGCGCGATGCGTTGCTGCTGCGGCATGGCCATCAGCTGTCCTCCCCCATTGCCAGTTCTTCTGCCACGGCCCGGCCCGGCACACTCATGTACATGCGCGGCGCGTTGCGCATGTCGAAGCTGACGGCCTGCCCGCCGATCAGCCGGTGGACGCCATCGGCCTGCGCAAAGCTGATCAGTGCGGCGGCGGAACGTTCTTCGCCTTCGGGCAGGGCGAGCCGCTGGCCGGTGAGGAAAGTCAGGTTCCAACGCCGGTTGCCGACCCATTCGGCCTGCTTGACCTGCGCCTGCAGCGCGGGCGCGGCGTCGAGCAGTGCGGTGAGGTCCTCCACCCGATCCTGCGCGCCGGGGCCTTCGATCAGCAGGTATTCCTCCGCCGCGCTGCGGGCGATCGGTTCCAGCTCAACCCCGGTGGGATCGATCAGCATCAGCCGGTCGGGCCGGGCCAGCACCGCATGCGGCTGGCGCTCGATGATGTTGACGATCAGCGTGGCGGGCAGTTGGCGGGATACGCGCGCATCCTGAACCCACGGCAGTTCCATCAGTTCTTCGCGCAGCGCCTGCATATCCACCCGCGTCATCGCCAGATCCTGCTGGCCAAGCGCGCGTTCATAGACCGCCATTTCGTTCATCCGCTGGGTGCCGGTCACCTGCACGTTGGCGACGCGGTAGCCGGCGTTGGAAGCGATGTGCGCGACACGATCCGAGATGACCGCGCTCGCACCCGAGACATTGGCGAGGAACAGCGCCAGCGCCACGCCGCCGCCAAGGATCACCACCAGAAATGCCTTGTGCAGCTGCCCCTCGGTAAACGGCAGTGCGCCCAGCCCGCGCCACAACAACGACTGGCCGGTGCTGCGCGCGTTGCGCACGCGGCGGCTGGTGCCCTGCGCGCGGGCCTGCCGCCGCACGCCGGGAGTCTTGCGGGTGACGGTGCGCGCCATCAGGTGAGCCTTCCGGCGCTTTGGCCGAACCGCCTGAGCGCCTCTTCGACGATCATTTCGCACAGTTGCGGATATTCGATCCCGCAATGCCGCGCCTGTTCGGGGACGAGGCTCAAACGGCGTCATCCCCGGCTGGGTATTGGTTTCGAGCACGAACAGCCCCTCCTCACCGCGCTCGTCATCCCAGCGGAAATCGGTGCGGCTGGTGCCGTGGCAGCCGAGCACGCGATGCGCGCGGACGGCATATTCGCGGCAGAGGGCGGCGATATTGTCCGGGATTTGCGCGGGGAAGACGTGCTCGCGTCTTGCCGTCGGTGTATTTGTTCTCGAAATCGTAGAACCCGCTGGCGACGATCAGTTCGGTGACGCCCAGCGCCCGCGTGCCCTCCGCCGTATCGATCACCGCCGCGGTCAGTTCGCGGCCACGGATGTAGGGTTCGGCAAGCAGGCTTTCGAACTGCTGCCACGGCCCCTTGGCATCGCGGGCAATCGGATTGCCGCAATTGCTCTCGTCAGTGACGATGGCGACGCCCACGCTGCTGCCTTCGTTGACCGGCTTCAGGACATAGGGCCGCGCGATGGGATCGCCGGTGTACAGCTCCTCGCTCCGCACCACCCGCCCGCCGGGCATCGGCACGCCGTGGGGGACGAGCGCCTGCTTGGTCAGTTCCTTGTCGATGGCGACCACGGAGGTGGCGAGGCCCGAATGGGTATAGGGAATCCCCATCAGGTCGAGCATCCCCTGCACCGTGCCATCCTCGCCCGGCACGCCGTGCAGCGCGTTGAACACCACGTCGGGCGCAGCCTCGGCAATCCGCGCGGCGACGTCCCGCTCCATGTCCAGCCGGGTGACGCGGTGGCCGAGGCTTTCGAGCGCATCGGCGACGCCCTTGCCCGACATCAGCGAGACCGGGCGTTCGTTCGCCCAGCCGCCCATCAGGACGAGGATGTGGAGGGGATTTATTGGAAGCGTCTCCCCATGAAACTCCCCTCCCCAAGGGGGAGGGGGTGGGGGTGGGGGGGCCGCAGCCCGATAATCGGGCATGGTACACCCACCTCCCAACCTCCTCCCTCAAGGGAGGAGGGGTTTTGGCGAGAATTGGCGCGATATCCCATCACGGCCTACCCACCCGCTTGATTTCCCACTCCAGCGCCACGCCGGTCGCCTGCGACACCCGGCGGCGCACTTCTTCGCCCAGCAGTTCGATATCGGAACTGCTCGCCTCGCCGGTGTTGATCAGGAAATTGCAATGCTTCTCGCTCACCTGCGCTCCGCCCATTGTCAGCCCGCGACAGCCCGCCGCATCGACCAGCTGCCACGCCTTGCGCCCGCCCGATTTCTCCGGCGGCGGGTTCTTGAAAGTCGATCCGCCGGTCTTGGTCCGCAGTGGCTGCGAATTCTCGCGTTCGGCGGCGATCCGGTCCATTTCCGCGCCGATCACCTTGGGATCGCCGGGCACGCCCTTGAACCGCGCGGCGACCACGATCGCGCCGTCGGGCAGGCGCGAGTGGCGGTACGAATAATCGAGATCGGACACCGGAATGTTCACGCAATTCCCGTCCGCCAACACCACGTCGCAATCGATCAGGATGTCGGCCACCTCGCGCCCGTAGGCACCGCCGTTCATGCGCACGAAGCCGCCGACGGTGCCGGGAATGCCGCGCAGGAATTCCAGCCCCGCAATCCCGGCATCGCGCGCTGCCGAGGCCACCAGAATCCCCGGCGCACCGCCGCCGCATTCGATCACCAGATCGCGCTTCACTTCGACGCTGGAAAAGGCCTTGCCCAGCCGCACCACCACGCCCGGCACCCCGCCATCGCGGATGATGAGGTTGGAGCCGAGCCCCAGCGCCATCACCGGGGTTTCGGGTTCGAGCGCGGGAGAGGAAAGAGGTCAGGTCTTCCAGATCGGCAGGCTCGAACAGCCAGTCCGCCGCGCCGCCGGTCTTGAACCAGACCAGTTTGGCCAGCGGCGCATTGCCCGTCAGATCGCCGCGCACCACTGATGGCACATAGCCGCTCGCAGTTGCGTCATGGTCCGAACCGGGAGCGGGCTGGGCGCGCATTTGTTCGTCGGGCTGGATCATGTCAGGGCCCCCGCCCGAAGTCGCTCGACTTCGGCGGCAAGGCCGGCTGCCCATTTGGTGATGTCGCCCGCGCCCAGACACACCACCATGTCTCCCGGCACCAGAACCGTACTCAGCTTCTCCGCCAGATCGGCAGCGCCCGTCACCACTTCGGCATGGCGATGCCCGCGCGCCTTCAGCCCTGCCACCAGCGCGTGCTCGTCCACCCCGGCGATCGGTTCTTCCCCGGCGGTATAGACCGGCGCGGCATAGACCAGATCGGCATCCGAGAACGCGCCCTGAAAATCGGCCAGCAGATCGCGCAGGCGGGTGAAACGATGCGGCTGCGCCACCGCGATCACCCGGCCTGATCGCGGACTTCGCGTGCGGCAGAAAGCACCGCGCGGATTTCCACCGGATGGTGCGCGTAATCGTCGATCACGCGAATATCGGGGGCAATCGTGCCGACATGGGTGAACCGCCGCCGCACCCCGCCGAAGCGGGCGAAGCCGGAGCGGATCGTCTCCGCACCGCAGCCCATTTCCAGCGCCACCGCAATGGCCGCGCAGGCGTTCTGGACATTGTGCCGCCCCGGCATCGGCAGAGCGATCCCGTCGATCCGCGTTTCGGTGCCGTCACGGTCGGTCTGCACCGCATCGAACCGCGAGACGCCGCCGGCAGCGACCACGTTCTCCGCGCGCACATCGGCATGGGGGGAAAAGCCGTAGGTAATCACCCGTCGGTCGCGCACCTTCGCGATCACATTGCGCACCTCGTCATGATCGAGGCACAGCACCGCCGCGCCGTAGAACGGCACATTCTCAATGAATTCGAGGAAGGCATCCTTCACCTTCTCGAAGCTGCCGTAGTGATCGAGATGTTCGGGATCGATATTGGTGACGACCGCGATGGTGCCGTCCAAGCGCAGGAAGCTGCCGTCGCTCTCGTCGGCTTCGACCACCATCCAGTCGCTCGCGCCGAGCCGGGCGTTGGAGCCGTAGCTTTCGATGATCCCGCCGTTGATCACCGTGGGATCGATCCCGCCCGCATCGAGCAGCGCGGCGATCATGCTGGTGGTGGTCGTCTTCCCGTGCGTCCCCGCCACCGCCACGGTGCGCTTCAGCCGCATCAGTTCGGCGAGCATTTCCGCGCGGCGCACCACCGGAATGCGATTGTCGAGCGCGGCGGCGACTTCGGGATTGGTGCGGCGCACGGCGGTAGAGGTGACCACCACTGCGGCATCGCCAAGATTTGCCGCATCGTGCCCGATGGACACCTTGATCCCGCTCGCCCGCAGTGCCTCGATCCGCGCGCTTTCGGCGATATCGCTGCCCTGCACGCGATAGCCGAGATTGTGCATCACTTCGGCAATGCCCGACATGCCGATCCCGCCGATGCCGACGAAATGGATCGTGCCGATATCGGTGCCGACGCCTTTCATTGCGCTGCATCCCGCGCCGCGCCTTCGGCGGCGGTTTCCTGCGAAGCGGCGCGCGCGTTGCCTTCGCCCACGCGGATCACGTCCATCATATCCGCGCCGCCGAAGCTTTCGACCAGATCGGCCAGGTCGCTCGCCGCCTTTGGCCTGCCGCAGTTCCACGCCGCATGGGCGGCTGTCGCCAGCGATTCCGGGCGCTGCGCCATCGCGTTGATCTGCTTGGCCAGTTCCTTGGCTTCGAAGCGCGACTGGCGGATCGAGCGCGCGCCGCCCGCCTTGACCATTTCGCGGGTGTTCGCGGCCTGATGATCGTCGGTAGCGATGGGCAGCGGGACGAGGATCGCCGGGCGGCCCACGGCGGTCAGCTCGGCAATCGTCGATGCTCCCGCGCGGCCGATGAACAGGTGCGCATCGGCGAGCGTGGCCGCCATATCCTCGAAATAGGTCGCCAGTTCGGCGGGAATATCGTGATTGGCATAGCGCGCGCGCACCGCTTCCATATCCTCCGCGCGGCACTGCTGCGTTACCTGCAAGCGGCTGCGCAGCGCGGGGGAGAGCATCGACGAGGCCATCGGGCACCACTTCGGACAGCACCCGCGCGCCCTGGCTGCCGCCGGTCACCAGCACGCGGAACAGGCCGTCCTCGGTGAAGGCGGGGAACGGCTCGTCGCGCAACGCCAGTACCGCGTGGCGCACCGGATTGCCGACGAGGTGAGTCTTTTCGAGATGCTTGCGGGCTTCAGCCGTTCGACATCGGGATAGGCGGTGGCGATCGCATTCACCCCGCCCGCGAGCAGGCGGTTGACCCGGCCCAGCACCGCGTTCTGTTCGTGGATCACGGTGGGAATCCCCGCCGACTTCGCGCCCAGCAGCGCGGGCAGCGCGGGATAGCCGCCGAAGCCGATCACCGCGCTCGGCTGGAAGGTCTCATACAGCCGCTTGCGCCATGCTGCGGCCCTTGAGCACGGCGGAGATCGCCGCGAACCAGCGCAGCGGGTTCTTGCCGAAACGACCGGCGGGCAGCACGTGCGCGGTGAGGAAATCGGGCTTGCCGGGGATCGCTGCGCCGCGTTCATCGGTGATCAGCGCCACGTGATGCCCGCGCCGCTCCAGTTCCTGCGCCAGCGCGAACGCGGGCGTCAGGTGCCCCCCGGTGCCCCCGGCGGCCAGCACGAAATGGCGCGAGCTAGCGGTCATAGCGATTCTTCCTTCTCGAACGAGGCGCGAATATCGAACGGCTCGCGATCGAGATAGGGGTTGCGCCGCGTCACCGCCAGCAGCAGCCCGACGGTGAGGCAGATCGCCAGCGTGGACGATCCGCCGTAACTCACCAGCGGCAGCGTCATCCCCTTGCTGGGGAAGAGCTGGAGATTGACGAGAATGTTGATGAAGGCCTGCCCGCCGAACAGCGCGGTCAGCCCGCTGGCGGCGAGGATGATGTACAGCCGGTCTTCCTCCACCATGCGGATCAGCACCCGCAGCACGATGGCGAGATAGAGCAGCACCACGATCCCGCAGACCAGCAGGCCCAGTTCCTCGCCGATCACCGAGAAGATGTAATCGGTATGCGCTTCGGGCAGGCGCAGCTTGTGCTGGCCGAGCCAGAAGCCGCTGCCCGTCCAGCCGCCGCCCTGCAAGGTGCGCCCGGCCAGATCGACGTGATCGTAGGCGGTCGGCCCGCCGAGGAAATCGTCGATGCGGTTGCGGGCATTGTCGTAGAACAGGTAGGCGGCGAGCATTCAGCACACGCCCGATCCCGGTCAGCATCGCCGATGCGCTGCAAGGGCAGGCCCGCCAGCAGCACCATCACGAACCACGCGCCGACAAACAGGATCGCCCCACCAAGGTCCGGCTGCGCCATCATCAGCAGCACGATCAGCCCGACGATGGCTCCGGTCACGCCGATCACCGGCAGGCGCGGATCGCGCAGTTTCCAGCTCAGGATCCACGCCATGCTCATCGCGAAAGCGGGCTTCATGAATTCGCTGGGTTGCAGCGACATGCCGAGATTGAGCCAGCGCCGCGCGCCGTTGATCTCGCTGCCGACAAACGGCACCAGCACCATCGCGAACAGCATCGCGCCTGCCAGCAGGATGGAGCCGCGCCGCAGCAGGTTGACCGGCAGCATCGAGGTGCCGATCATTACCGCCGAGGCCGAGCACTTGCAGGCGGATGTGCGACCAGAAGAAATACAGGTCCGGCAGAGTCTCCGCCGTGGTCGAGAGGCGGCGCGCGCTGGCGGGCGAGGCGGCGGCGACGGCCAGCGTGCCGACCAGCATCAGCAGGACGACGAACAGCAGCAGCCAGCGATCAACCTCGCGCCACCAGACGCGCAGATCGCGCTTCCAGTCGCGCTGGGTGCGCGGGCCGCGTGGCACCGGGCTGCGTTCGCCGGGGCGCGGGATGTAGATTTCGCCGCTGCTCATGCTTCGTCCCTTGCAGCCAAGCCGCAGGTGGCGCGATCGCCGCCGCAGCCCAGTTCGGCCACCAGTTCGCGGAAGGTATCGCCGCGCACTTCGTAATCGCGGAACTGATCGAAACTGGCGCAGGCGGGGCTGAGCATGACCACGTCGCCTTCGCGCGCGTTCTCGACCGCGCGGCGCACCGCTTCGGGCAGCAGTTCGCAGCGTTCGACCGGCATGTGCGGTTCGAGCAGGTCGGCAAACAGCGGCCCAGCCTCGCCGATGGTATAGGCGCGGGCGACATTGCCGAAATTCGGGGCGCAATCGTCGAGATTGTCTTCCTTGGGCAAGCCGCCGCAAATCCAGTGCAACCGCTTGCGCCCGTCCCCCTGCGGCGGCCAGGCGGCGAGCGCGGGGGCGGTGGAAGCGGGGTTGGTGGCCTTGCTGTCGTTGATGAACAGGATGCCCTTGCTGGTGGCGACCCGCTCCATGCGGTGGGGGAGGCCGGGGTAGGTGCGCGAGGCCGTGCTTCGATTTGCTCCGGCGTCAGCCCAAGGTGATCGCAAGCATTGCGCGCGAACTGGACGTTTTCCAGATTGTGCGGGCCTTGCAGCGTGGGCCAATCGACCTGACTTTCGCGATATGGCGGGCCGATCCAGCCAACAAACTGGTCGAGTCATGCAAGCCATCGAACCGCGCCGAGATGACGTCGGCGGAGTCATCGGGAGCGAACGCGGTCGCGAATTCTGTCCGGCCACTGCATCCCGAACAGTCGCGCCTTGGCTCGCTGCATAGGCCTCGAACCCATCATACCGATCCAGATGATCGGGCGTCACGTTCAGCAGCACCGCCACATCGCAATCGAGCGTAAAGGTCAGGTCGATCTGGTAGCTCGACAGCTCCAGCACATAGACCCCGCCTTCAGGCAAAGGCTCCTGCGCGAGGATCGGCAGGCCGATGTTGCCGCCCATCAGCGCGGGGACGCCTGCCTGCGTCAGAATATGCGTCACCAGCGCGGTGGTGGTGCTCTTGCCGTTGGTGCCGGTGATGCCGACGACCTTGTGCGGCGGCAGATCGGCGCGGGCCTGCGCGAACAGTTCGATATCGCCGATGATCGGCACCCCCGCCGCTCGCGCGCGCGGCACCAGCGGGTGGGTATTGAGCGGCACGCCGGGGGAAACCACAATGGCCTCGAACCCTGACAGGTCGATCTCCATCGGATCGCCCAGCGTCACCCTGCCCGCCAGTTCCTCGCGCGGTTCCTCGCGCCGGTCCCACGCGGTCACCTGCTGCGCCGCTCGCCAGCAGGCTCTCGACCGCCGCCATGCCCGAGCGCGCCAGCCCCATCACGCAATAGCGTTTCCCGGCAAAGGCGCGCGAGACGATCATCCGGTAATCACCGCAGTTTCAGCGTCGAAAGGCCGATCAGGGCGAGCACGATGGCGATGATCCAGAAGCGGATCACCACGGTGCTTTCCTTCCAGCCGAGCTGTTCGAAATGGTGGTGGATCGGGGCCATGCGGAACACCCGCTTGCCCGTCCGCTTGAACCAGAACACCTGGATGATGACGCTGGCGGCTTCGAGCACGAACAGCCCGCCCACGATCCCCAGCACGATCTCGTGATGGCTCGCCACCGCAATCGCGCCCAAGTGCCCCGCCCAAGGCCAGCGATCCGGTATCGCCCATGAACACCGCTGCAGGCGGCGCGTTGAACCACAGGAAGGCCAGCCCCGCGCCCATGATCGCCGTGCACAGGATCGCCAGTTCACCCGCGCCCGGCACGTGCGGAATGCCGAGATAGCCGGAAAAATCCACCCGCCCGACGAGATAGCAGATCAGCGCGAAAGTGCCCGCCGCGATCACCACCGGCATCGTCGCCAGCCCGTCCAGCCCGTCGGTCAGGTTCACCGCATTGCCCGCGCCCACGATCACGAAGGCGGCGAACACGTAGTAGAACCAGCCGAGCGGGATATATTCGTTGAACACGAACGGGACATAGAGATTGGTGTTGATCTGGCTGACGATCAGATAGCTCGCCATGCCCGCCACCGCGAATTCGGCCAGCAGCCGCACCCGGGCGGAAACGCCCTTGTGGCTGCGCTTGGTCACCTTGTCGTAATCGTCCATGAAACCGATCAGCCCGAAGCCGATGGTGACCGCAAGGCAAGCCCAGACGAACGGGCTGGCAAGGTCCATCCACAGCAGCATCGACAGGGTGAGCGCGGTGAGGATCATCAGCCCGCCCATCGTCGGTGTGCCGACCTTGGCCTGGTGGCTGGCGGGGCCATCGGCGCGGATCGGCTGGCCCTTGCCCTGCCGCACGCGCAGCATGTTGATGAACTTCGGGCCGATGACGAGGCCGATCACCAGCGCGGTCATCATCGCCGCACCGGCACGGAAAGACTGATACCGGATCAGGTTCAGCAGCCCTTCGAATTCGAGCAGTTCGGCGAGAAAATACAGCATGGGGGTGCGCGTCAGCCTTTACGTCTTCAGGTCTCTTTGGCGGCGAAATGTTCGACCACGCGCGCAAGCCCCACAGAATTGGAACCCTTGACCAGCACCGCGTCTCCGCCCGCCAGTCCGAATTCCTGCAACGCCGCGATTGCTTCGCCCGCATTATCGCAATGGGCAAAGCGCAAGGCGTTGCCAAGCGTATCGCGGGGAAGTTTCCCCATCTCCCGCGCGAGGGCGAGCATTTCGGGGCCGACCAGCACGGCGAAATCGACGCCTGCCTCGGCCACCGGCTCCGCCAGTTGGGCGTGGAAGCCGGGGGCAAAGTCGCCCAGTTCCTTCATGCTGCCGAGCACCGCCACCCGGCGGCGTGGCCGGAGTCTGCCCCAATTGCGCCAGCGTGGCGCGCATGGAAGCGGGATTGGCATTGTAGCTTTCGTCGATCAGCAGCGCATGGCCGCCGGGCACTTTCACCCGCAGCCGCGCGCCCCGGCCCTTGAGCCCGCCCATTTCCGCCAGCGCCAGCCCCGCCGCGCCCAGATCGCCGCCGGCGGCGTGGACCGCGGCCATCACGCAGAGCGAATTGTCGATCCAGTGCTCGCCCGGTTCGGCGACGGTATAGACCAGCCCGATATCCCCCATGCAGGCGGTGACGAGCGAGCCGCCATCGCCCTGCGGGATCGCATCGAGCAGGCGCATGTCGGCATGGCGGCTGCGCCCGAAGGAGAGCACCTTCGCGCCGTGCGCCAGCGCCGCATCGCGCAATTGTTCAAAATGCTCGCTGTCGGCGGGGATGACGGCGGTGCCGCCCTTCTCCAGCCCGGCGAAGATTTCCGCCTTGGCCGCTGCAATCGCCGCCATGCTGCCGAGGTTTTCGATATGCGCGGGCGCGATGGTGGTGACGACGGCGACGTGCGGGCGCACCTGCGCGGTCAGCCCGGCGATTTCGCCCGCATTGTTCATCCCCATTTCGAACACGCCAAAGCGGCTGCGCGCCGCCATCCGCGAGAGGCTGAGCGGGACGCCAACATGGTTGTTGTAGCTGCGGATCGAGCGGTGCGAGGCACCCCGGCTGGCGCGTTCGAGCGCGGAGAAGATCGCTTCCTTCACCCCGGTCTTCCCAACCGATCCGGTGACACCGACAATCCGCGCCGAAGTGCGGATGCGCGCCGCCTTGGCCAGTGCGTGCAGGGCGGCGGTGGTATCGGCGACCAGCACGTGCGGATAATCGACCGGGCGATCGACAATCGCGGCGGCTGCGCCATTGCGGAAGGCGGCATCGAGGAAGCGGTGGCCGTCCATCGCTTCGCCCTTGAGCGCGACGAACAGATCGCCCGCCACCACGTCGCGGCTGTCCATTTCGACACCGCTGACCTGGAAGTTCTCGCTGGCGGTTCCGCCGGTGGCATCGGCGATTTCCTGCGCCGTCCATAGTGCGAGGCGCAGCGTATCGGTGCGCAAGCGCGGCCAGCGCAGGGTCTGGGCGAGCGCGCTCATCGTCCGCTGCCCCCCGCCAACTCTGCGGCGCATTCGCGCGCCACGGTCACGTCATCGAAAGGCAGCACCCGCATAGTCTCTCCCGATCCCACAATCTGTCCCTGTTCGTGGCCCTTGCCCGCGATCAGCACGATATCGTCCTTGCCCGCTTCGGCGAGTGCGGCGGCGATAGCATCGCGCCGCCCGCCGACTTCGCGCGCGCCTGGCGCTCCGGCCAGCACTTGCGCGCGGATCGCAGCCGCATCCTCGCCGCGCGGATTATCGTCGGTCACGATGACAAGGTCACTACCGGCCATCGCGGCTCGCCCATCGGCGCGCGCTTGCCCCGGTCCCGGTCCCCGCCCGCGCCGAACACGGTGATAAGTCGCCCGGTAACATGTGGGCGCAAAGCAGCAATCGCGGCTGTCAGAGCATCGGGCGTATGCGCGTAGTCGACATAGACCGGCGCGCCGCTCTGCGCGATCACCGCGCGTTCGAGCCGCCCGCGCACGGGTTGCAGGCGCGAGAGCGCATCGAAAACTTGCGCCGGATCGCCGCCGGTCGCCAGCACCAGCCCGGCGGCGGTGAGCGCGTTGGCGACCTGATAGGCGCCGATCAACGGCAGCCGCAGTTTTTGCAGTCGTGGGGCCGTGGGCGATCAGCAGTTCCTGCCCCAGTTGCGTCGGCGTGCGCGCGACCAGCCGCAGCTGCTCGCCTTCCGAGCCAACGGTGAACACCCGCAGGCCCGCGTCGCGCGCGGTGCCGATGGCGCGCGCGGACCAAGCGTCGTCCGCCCAGATCACCGCAGCCCCGTCCTTTGCCACCACTTCGGTGAACAGCCGCATCTTGGCGGCGAAGTAATCGTCCATGTCGGCGTGATAATCGAGATGATCGCGCGACAGGTTGGTGAAAGCGCCCGCCTTCACCGGCAGGCCCTCGTTGCGATACTGGCTCAGACCGTGACTGCTGGCTTCGTAGGCGACATGGGTCACGCCCTCGCGCGCGAGGCCCGTCATATTGCCGAGGAAAGTGACGATATCGGGGGTGGTGAGGCCGGTGGAGACGCTTTCGTCGGGTGTTGTCACCCCCAAGGTGCCGATGCTCGCCGCGCGGTGGCCGCACATGCGCCAGATCTGCCGGGTCATCTCGACGGTGGAAGTCTTGCCGTTGGTCCCCGTCACCGCCACCACCGTTTCCGGCGTGGGCTGAAAATAGCGCGCGGCGAGCTGCGCGAACAGGCGGCGCGGCAAAGCATCAGCAATATGCAGCGCGCCTTCGACCTTCGCTTCGGGGCGAGCGACAACGGCAATCGCGCCCGAGGCCACGGCGGCAGGGATGAAGTCCTCCCCGTTCACCAGCGCGCCCTGAAACGCGCCGAACACGTTGCCCGGCGCGATCTTGCGGTGATCGATGGCGAAACCGGTGATCCGCGCCTCGGCCGAAACTCCCGCATCGACACCGGCAGCGAGAGCAAGCTCGCCCAGCCGCATCAGCCGCCTCCGACCATGGGCAGAAGATCGGACAGATCGATATCACGGTCGGCATCAGGCAATACGCCTAGCTGCGGGCCGATGCGCGGCACCAGCCGCCCGACAATCGGCGCAGCGTTCCACGCGGCGGTGCGCTGGAATGAGCTGGCCACGGTGCCCTGCGGCTCATCGAGCATGGCGATCACCACGAAGCGCGGGCGATCCATCGGGAAAGCCGCGGCAAAGGTGGAAACCAACGTATTGCGGCGATATCCAGCCGAACCGCCGGGCTTTTCCGCGCTCCCGGTCTTGCCACCCACGCGGAACCCCGGCGCATTGGCGTTGCGCCCGGTGCCGTAGACGGCGATCATGCGCATCAATTGGTTCATCCGCGCGCTGGTGCTGGCGCGGAACACCCGGCGGCCGCGCGGCGCCTGCCCCGGTTCGATCCGGTGCAGCGTTGCCGGGCGCCAGATGCCGCCATTGACCATCGCCGCATAGGCGAGGCCAGATGCAGCGGGGTCACGGAGATTCCGTGGCCAAACCCGGCATAGGCGGCCTTTGAGGCGTTCCACTCATCGCGCATCCCCAGCGGCGCACCGCGCGCGGGCAGTTCGATATAGGCGGGCTCGGCCATGCCCAACTGGGTCAGGTAATCGAGCATCCGTTCCCCGCCCACTTCCTGTGCGATCTGCGCGGCAACGATATTGGAGGAGTGCATCAGCGTCTGCGGCACATTGATGCGGGTACCGATGGTGTGGCTGTCGCTAATCGGATTGCCACCCACCATCAGCGGTCGGTCGGCCTGCCAGGTGCGCGCCGAGATCGGTGATTTCCCCGGCATCGATGGCAATCGCCACGGTCAGCGGCTTGAAAGTGGAGCCGAGTTCGTAGACCTGATTGGTCATGCGGTTGAACGAAGCGGGCATTTCGCCTGCCGCCGTGCGCGCTTCGGGCAGCACCACGTCCTCGGTCGTCACGTCATTCGGATCGAATTCGGGCATGGAAGCCAGCGCGAGCACTTCCCCGGTATCGACATCGAGCACGATCCCCGCCGCGCCCACGGCGTTCACCGCCAGCATCCCGCTGCGCAATTCGTCCTCCAGCGCGCCCTGCACCCGCATGTCGATGGACAGCGCCACCGGGCGTGCCGCGCGTGGCGGGGTTCATCAATTGCTCGTCGAGCACCTGCTTCCATGCCCACGCGGCCATGCCCGTCCGCAGCGACATAGCCGAGCACATGCGCAGCCATCGATCCTTGCGGATAGTGGCGGTCTTCCTCCTGCGGCAGTTCCAGTGCCAGTTCGCCCAGCGCCATTACCCGGTTGGCATCTTCGGGCAGTACGCGGCGGCGGATATAGCCGGGGCGACCCGATGCCAGTTGCTGGGTCACCTCGAACGTGTCGAGATCGGGAAAGATTGCTTTCAGCCCCTGCGCCACTTCCTCAGCCGAGGCGACCAGCGGCGGCCCACCGTCGCCGCCTTCGGTCATGGCATCGGGATTGTACCACAGCGCATAGGCGGGAAAAGCGCGTGCCAATGGCACGCCGTTGCGATCAGTGATCTCTCCGCGCGGAGGCAACAGCGCATCGGCCATGCTCTGCTGCGCCGGACCGGGTTCCACCGCACCGATCAGCGCGAGCTTGATCAGCGCCGCCAGCGCCACCAGGGTGAACACCGCGATCACCAGCAGCAGCCGTAGCCGCGCCACCAGCAGCGCCCGGCGGCGATGATCCACCAGCCCCGCTTGCCCAGCCATGATCGCGCGCGGGACGGCGAGAGTGCTCATCGTTGAACGAAATCTGCCGCACTGGCGGTAACGGCCTGCGGCATGCCGGCAATCGGCATGGTCAGCGGGCCGCCCATCGCAACCGAGCCGTGGTCATCGCCATGCTGTGCGCCTTCACCCAGCAGGTCGGCCTCGACCGGCTCGCCGGTCAAGGGGGAAACGAGGCGCGGAAATTCAGGCACATCCTCGCCTGAGCGCAGGCCAGCCAGCCGGATCGGCGCCGGGGCACCCTGCGGGGGCGGGCCGCCAAATTGGGCCAACTGGCGCGGGCTGGCGATGAACTGGTCTGACGTGGGGGAGGTGAAGCCGAAATCAACCCGATTCCACGCCGCCAGCTGCACCTGGTTGGCCCGGGTGAGGAATTCGGTTTCCAGCAGCATATTTTGCCGTTCGAGCGCAACGATCTGCCGTTCGGCCTGCACCACATCGGCATGAACGGCGGTCACTTTGATATGCAACAAGATGTAAAGTGCCGCGCACATGCCCAGCGCCGCAAACCAGCCGATGCGGCGCAGGCGCGAGGGGCCTTGTAGTCCGGAATGGGTCATGCGGCGTTCTCCCGTGCGGGGGCGGCGGTGCGAATGGCGGCGCGCAGAGTGGCGGAACGCGCGCGCGGATTGCGCTCGATCTCGGCGGCGGAAGGGCGCACCGCCTTGGGTAAGGGCCCGAAGCGCGGAAGGGGAACAACGCGCGCTTCGGGCAGGTGGCGCGAGCTGCGAGGGGTCATGTTCGCGGCATCGCGGAAAAAGGTTTTGACCATCCGGTCTTCGAGGCTGTGGAAGCTGACCACCGCCAGCCGCCCGCCTTCGCGCAGCAGGGCTTCGGCGGCAGCAAGGCCTTGCTCGAGCTCGTCCAGCTCACCGTTCACATGGATACGGATGGCCTGGAAACTGCGCGTTGCCGGGTCCTTGCCCTGCCCTGCGCGGAAACCCAGCGCCTTGCGCACCACGGCGGCGAGTTCGCCGGTGGTCGTCAGCGGGCGGGCTGCGACGATGGCGCGGGCAACGCGGCGCGACTGGCGTTCTTCGCCGTAGCGATAGAGCACGTCGGCGATTTCATCGGCTTCCGCTTCATTGACGAAATCGGCAGCGGTCGGCCCGGCGCGGCTCATCGTCATGTCGAGCGGGCCGTTGGTGGAAAAGGCAAAGCCGCGCTCGGCCTGATCGAGCTGCATTGAGGAGACGCCGATATCCATCGCGATCCCGTCCACCTGCGCGACGCCGACTTCGGCCATGCCAGCGACCATTTCCGAAAAGCGGCGCGGGTGGAGCACAAGCCGCGGGCTTTCTCCATGCGTCTCGGGCCAAGCGCTGCCCGCAGCAATCGCATCGGGATCGCGGTCAAAGGCGTGGACGGTGGCCCCGGCATCGAGGAGCGCGCGGGTATAGCCGCCCGCGCCGAAGGTGGCGTCGATTATGACATCACCCGGCTGCGGGTTCAGCGCTTCGATCACTTCGGCGAGCAGCACGGGAATGTGCGGAGCGGGAGAGGTCACTTGCCCTTCCCCTTTGCTTTCGCACGGGCCTCAGCTGCCATCGCCTTGCAAGCAGCGTGCGGTCCGGCGAACGGCGCACCCATCGATCCCAGCTTGTCGAGATCCCACAGGGTGATGAATTCCCCGCCGCCGAGGAAACAGATGTTATCGCCTATCCCGACCAGACCGGGCAGGTGATCGGGCAGGATAAAGCGCCCGCTCTGGTCAAAGCTTGCCTCGGCAAAGCCCCAGAGCTGCATCGAGCGGAGGTCACGGTCGAACGCCTCGCCGCGACGGACGGCGTTTTCCTCTTCCTTGTCGAGCAGGTCAGAAAAGCTGTCGGTGCGCGACAGGCCGAAGGCGCTCAGGCAGGGGTAGCGATCGTGGGGATCAGGCACAACACGTTCTCGTCGCCGTTGTCGGCCATGACCTTGCGGAAGGACGGCGGCAGGACAAAGCGGTTCTTCTCGCCGCGAAGCGAAAAGCCCTGCCCCCTGTATCCTGCCGATCGCTGCGACACCTGCCAAACCCCTCAAAACGACTTCCCTGACCGACAAATCTCTCCCGCTTCCGGCAGCGCACAGGCGCAACCCGACGACTTCGAACGCGAAGTGGGACTCGATCAATCTGTCGATGGAATTGGGGAATAACGCGGGTGGACGCGGGATGGAAGGGGAAATTACGGGAAATTGTGGGAGAAGCGAATAAATCGCTGTTTTTGCTAGGGTAAATTCGCTCCGCTTGGGTGCAGGTCAGAGCCTGCACGCCCCACCTCATTGACAGGAAAATGGCGATTTTCCGTTACTTGTGGGGATACCTCACCAGCAATTCCCGTACTTTCCCCGAATCGCGGGAAAATATGCAGCAGCAGTGATTCGAATCCCGCCTCGGCCCCCGGATAGGGACCGGCAAGATCGAGCATCGCAGCATCGGCCACCAGCAGCACCTGCCCCAGACCGAGGCTGCAATGGGCCAGCAGTCCGTCGCCCGGAATGGCGCAATTCTGCGCTTCTCCGACTGGGGAGAAGCTGCCACGCAGGTTTACCGGCAGCGCGGTGCCCATGTGATCGGCCTGCGCCAGCCCCTCTGACTGCTCTTCGTCGAAGTGCAGTTCCAGCCCCCAGTGCGCGAGGATCGGGGAGAGCAGCGCGACATCCTGCGGGCGGCGGCGATCACCCAGGCCGAAGCGCGATTCGCCGGTCATCATCGGATCGGCGAACAGCAGCACATGGCCGCCATCGCGCACCCAGGTATCAAGCGCGACATTCTCTTCCGCTGTCAGACCGCGCGGTTGGGCCAGCAGCAGCGTGCGGTGCGGGGCCAATGCCTCTGCCGAAAGATAATCCAGCGGCGCGAGCGGCGCGCGGCGTTCGATCAGCGCCCGCACCCAGTGGGGCTGCGCCTCTCCCGCGAGAATTTCATCGAAGCCTTCGCTCTCGCCCCAATAGATCGGGATCGTGCCCATCAGCGCTATTGCTTCGCCCGGTACAGGTTCAGCATTCTGCGCTGAAGCAGGAATGGCCATACATGCCAGCGCCGCCAACAGCGCCGCTTTCCAAAGGTTATTGCAGCGGCGCATTCTGGCCCGTGGTGGGAACTGGCGCAGGAACATCGCCCGCGCGCGGCGCTGCCTGGCCAGTCGGCGCCGCGGTCGGTTCGGCAGGCAGTTCGGGGACCACGCCTGCATCGGCGAGCGGATCGCGCGGGGCCTCGGTTTCTTCAGCGACGACCGTAGGCGCAGCATCAGGCACCGCACTTGCCTCGGTCAATTGCGCGCGGCTGATCACCACATCGGCGAGCGCGACCAGCAGCACCATCGCCAAGATGCCGAAGCCTCCGACTTGCAGACGCTGGATTCGCTCGGCCCGCGTCCCGCCCAGAGGCGCGCCCAGCACCGGTGCCGGATGGCTTTCAGCCTGCCGTTGCCCGATGCGGTTGCGCAACAAATCGCGTGGATCGATCACCATACGCTGGGTTTTACCCGATCAGGATGAACCTAGCCAGTCGAATACCGGCAGGTTCTTCGATGCCAGCCAATCGGCATTGTAGAGCGTGGATAGATAGCGGAACCCGGTATCGCACAGGATCGTCGCCACCCGCGCGTCCTCGCGGCCCTCGGCCACCAGTTGCCGCCCCAGCATGACCGCGCCCGCCACATTGATGCCAGAGGACAGGCCAAGGCACAGCCCCTCCTCGCGCAGCAGCCGCGCGACCCAGTGCAGCCCTTCCTCGTCGGAAATGCGGAACTGGGTATCGATCGGCGCGCCTTCGAGATTGGCGGTGATGCGGCCCTGGCCGATGCCTTCGGCCACCGAAGTGCCCTCGGCCTTCAGTTCGCCCTCGGCATAATAGCTATACAGCGCCGCGCCGTGCGGATCGGTGAGCGCGATGCGGACATTCTCGTCGAGCGCCTTCAAGCCCATGCCCACGCCCGCCAGCGTACCGCCGGTGCCCACCGCGCAGGTGAAGCCGTCCACCCGGCCCTCAAGCTGGTCCCAGATTTCGAGCGCCGTTCCTTCGATATGCGCGCGGCGGTTGGCGACGTTGTCGAACTGGTTGGCCCAGACCGCGCCGTGGGTTTCCTCCGCCAGCCGCCGCGAAGTGTGGACGAAATGGTTGGGATCGGCGAACTTGGTTGGCGGCACCAGTACGAGCTCCGCGCCCAGCGCGCGCAGGGTGTCCATCTTTTCCTTGGACTGGTTGTCCGGCATCACGATCACGGTCTTGTAACCGAGCGCATTGGCGACCAGCGCCATGCCGATGCCGGTATTGCCCGCCGTGCCTTCGACCACTGTGCCGCCGGGCAGCAATTCGCCGCGCGCCTCGGCATCGCGGACGATCCACAGCGCCGCGCGGTCTTTCACCGAGGCACCCGGATTAGCGAATTCGCACTTGCCCCAGATCTCGCACCCCGCCGCCTCGCTCGCCCCGGCGAGCAGTACGAGCGGAGTATTGCCGATCAGGTCGAGCGTGTCGGTACGGGGAGGAGGCGCGGTCATGCTGGCGGAGGTAGGATTGCAGGCGGCCTAGTGCAACAGCAAACCCCCCTCCTTTTCAAAGGAGGGGCTGGGGGTGGTATTGCGACCGCAAGGTCGCACCGGTGCGTTGTTTGCTGGCGCTCGCTGCGCTCGCCACCACCCCCCGGCCCCCTCCTCTGAAGAGGAGGAGGAGAAGGTCAGTCTTCTTCGGCGATGGTGACCTTCAACCCGTCCAGCGCATCGGTGAAAGGAAGCTGACACGAAAGGCGCGAAGTCGGCTGGCGGTGATCCGACGAATCGAGCAGGTCGTCCTCGTCCTCGCTCATCGCGGGCAGCAGATCGGCGAAAGCCGGATCGACATGCACGTGGCAGGTCGCGCACGAACAGCAGCCGCCGCACAGCGCCAGCAGCTCGTCAAAGCCGTTGTCGCGGATGGCTTCCATCACGGTGAGGCCGCTGGTGACGTCTACGGTCGATTCTTCGCCTGCACGGTTTACCACGATCAGCTTGGGCATGGGATGCGCTTTTCCTCTGTTGTCTTGCGGCGCGGCTGCTAGGCAATCGCGCTGCAATTGGCAAGGATTAGGCGATGGGATTGACGGCGGCACAGATCAAGAGCGCGCTCGACGCAGTGGCCGCGCAGGAGCCCGCCATCGCCCGCGCGCTGGAAAAGGCCGGCTATCCCGAACCGCGCATTCGCACCACCGGCTACATGACCCTGCTGCGCACCATCGTCGGCCAGCAGGTGAGCGTGGCGGCGGCGGCATCGATGTGGAACAAGCTGGAGGCCGAACTGGGCGCGGATTTCACCCCCGCCTGCCTGCTCGAACGCGATTTCGATGCCTTGCGCGCCTGCGGCCTCTCGCGGCAGAAGCAGGGCTATGCGCGGTGCCTGTGCGAGCTGGTGGAGGCGGGCGAAGTCGATTTCGACAACCTGCCCGCCGATGACGAGGAGGCGATTGCCGAGCTGACGAAGATCAAGGGCATCGGCCGCTGGTCGGCGGAAATCTACCTGCTGTTCGCCGAGGGACGCCCGGACATCTGGCCCGCCGGGGATCTGGCGGTGATGGCCGGGATCGGCAATATCCTGGGGCTGGAGGAAAGGCCCGACGAAAAGGCCACCCGCGCGCTGGCCGAACCGTGGCGGCCGCATCGCGGCGCGACGGCGATTTTCACCTGGCATTGTTATAACAATCCGGCGCTGTAGGCCCTCAAAAGCCCCTCCCCTTCAGGGGAGGGGTTGGGGTGGGGTCTGTCCGTTACGGTTCGCAACATCACGCAGAACTTGACAGACCCCGCCCCCCGGCCCCCTGCCCTAAAGGGTAGGGGGAGAGAGGTGCGCGCTTCACATTCCCCCTGCGCGTCCCTAACTCCCACCCCGACATTCAGGAGCACCCATGACCAAAACCGCCGCCCACCCGCGTAGCCGACACCCCGCTGATCCCGCGCGATCATCTGTTCGGCAATCCCACCCGTTCGGGCGGCAAGATCAGCCCCGATGGCCAATGGGTCAGCTGGATGGCGCCGTGGGAGGGCGTGCTCAACGTGTTCATGGCGCCCGCCGCCGATCACACCGATGTGCGCCGGATGACCAGCGCCACGGGTCGCCCGATCCCGGCCTATTTCTGGGCTCCGGACAGCCAGAGCCTGCTCTACATCCGCGACAAGGAGGGGGACGAGAATTTCCTGCTCTATCAGGTCGATCTGGCCAGCGAGCGCGGAAAAGTGCCTGACCCCGTTCGAAAACACCCGCGCGCAAGTGGTCGGCGGTTCGGAAACCACCCGTGACAAGCTGCTGATCGGCCTCAACAACCGCGATGCGCGATTCCACGATATCCACCTGCTCGATCTGAACACCGGCGCGCTCGAACTGGTGTTCGAGAACAACGAATGGGCCGGGTTCGAGAGCGACGACAGCCTCACCCTGCGCTGGGCCATGCGGCAGAACGCGGCAGGCGGCACCGACATGCACGAAATCACCGATGGCGTGGTCGCGGAAAGCCCGCGCGAAGTGACCGGCCTCGACGATGCGCTCACCACCGGCATGGCGGGCTACACCACCGATGGCGCGACGCTCTACTGGTTCGACAGCCGGGGCCGCGATACCGCCGCGCTCTATGCCGAGGACACCGCCACCGGCGCGCGCGAGCTGATCGCCGAGCACGACAAGGCCGATATCGGCGGCACCATGCGCGACACCAAAACCGGCGTGGTGCAGGCGTGGAGCGCCACCTACCTGCGCACCGAACATCACCCGATCCACGAAGGGATCGGTGCCTCGCTGGCGTGGCTGCGCGAGCAGCTGGAGGGCGATTTCGGGGTGCAATCGCGCACCGATGATGACCTGCGCTGGCTGGTGTGGAACGATCCGCTGACCGGCCCCGTGGCCAGCTATCTGTATGATCGCGAGGCGGAATCGCTCACCCAGTTCTACGTCACCAAGCCCGAGCTGGAAGGCGCACCCTTGCAGCCGATGCACGCGCTGGAAATCCCCGCGCGCGACGGGCTGACGCTGCCGAGCTACCTCACCCTGCCGCCGCAAAGCGATCCCGAAGCGCGCGGCGTGCCCCACGCGCCGGTGCCGCTGGTGCTGCTGGTCCACGGCGGGCCGTGGGCGCGCGACGGCTATGGCTACAACCGCTCGCACCAGTGGCTCGCCAATCGCGGCTATGCGGTGCTGTCGGTCAACTTCCGTGGCTCGACCGGGTTCGGCAAGGCGTTCATCAACGCGGGCGATCTGCAATGGTCGGGCCGGATGCACGACGATCTGATCGACGCGGTCGAATGGGCGGTGGCGCAGGGCATTGCCGAGCGCGACAAGGTGGCGATCATGGGCGGCTCCTACGGCGGCTATGCCACGCTGGTGGGGCTGACCTTCACGCCCGAAGTGTTCGCCTGCGGGGTGGACATCGTCGGCCCGTCCAACCTCGAAACGCTGCTCGAAACCATCCCGCCCTACTGGGAGCCGCTGGTGAAGCAGTTCCACGAGCGGATGGGCGATCCGACCACCGAGGAAGGGCAGGCGTTCCTGAAGGACGATCAGCCCGCTGTATCGCGCCGAAGGACATCGTCAAGCCGCTGCTGATCGGCCAGGGCGCCAACGATCCGCGCGTCAAGCAGGCCGAAAGCGACCAGATCGTCGAAGCGATGGAGCGCGAGGGGGTGCCGGTCACCTACGTGCTGTTCCCCGACGAGGGCCACGGCTTCCACCGCCCGGAGAACAACATCGCCTTCAACGCGATTGCCGAGAATTTCCTCGCCGAATGCCTCGGCGGGCGGGCCGAGCCGGTGGGCGATGTGCTGGCGGCATCGACTGCGGAGATTCGCACCGGGCGGGAGCATGTGAAGGGGTTGGCCTGACCAATCCCCAAACCCGCTCAGCCTGAGCCTGTCGAAGGCCAGCCACCCTGCCAGCCCAGCCTTGGGGCTAAGATTGTGGCTGCCCTTCGACAGCGATTGTGTTGTCGTCAAGTTGCGCTGATTGTTTTCTTGGCGATGGCGTTGAGGATGATGAGCAGTTTTCTGGCGACGGCGATGAGGGCGGATTTTGGGGCTTTTCCGGCGCTGCGCAGCGATTGGTAGAAGGGTTTGAGGGTTGGGTGATGTCGCGCGGCGGAGAGTGCAGCGAGATAGAGCGCGGTTTTGAGGGGCTGCCTGCCGCCCTGGACGAAGCGCCTTCCCCGGTGAGCGCCTCAGTCGCGGTTGATGGGGGCAAGGCCAGCCAGGGCTGCGGCCTCGCGGCGGTTCAGGGTTCCGATCTGCGGGAGGTGGGTGATGAGGGTGTTGGCGGTTTGGGTGCCGACGCCCTTTTCCTCCTGAACGGCTGCGGCGATGCGTGACCACAGCGGGTGGGCGGCGATGATGGCCTCGATCCGGGCATCGAGTTTTGCCCGTTCCTGGTCGAGACTGCGCAGGTGGCGTTTGATGTCGGGCAGGATATCGGGATGGACGTGGCCGGGGTCGGCGCGCTGCTTTTCCTTGACGATCATGGCGACGATCTGCCTGCGCCGGGTGGCCAGCGCGGTCAGTCTGGCATGGGCTGGATCGGGGGTGTGGCGGGCTTCTGGCTGGGCAAAAGTGGCGAACCGGGAGATGACTTCGGCATCGATCTTGTCGGTTTTTGCGAGCTTTCCCAGCGATCCGGCAATCTGCGCACCAGCCGGGGATTGATCACGGACACGGCCAGCCCGCCACCGGCGAGGCAATCAGCGCAGGCCCGTTCATAGCCGCCGCTGGCTTCCATCACCACCAGCTGCGGTTCCAGCGCGGCAAGCCTAGCGGCGAGCTGGGAGAGGCCCGCAGGCGTATAATCCACCCGCCAGTGTCTGCCTTCGGGGTGGAGGTGGATATCAAGATGCTTCTTGCCGACATCGATGCCGACAAAGCGATGGTGTTCTGCTACAGGTGTCATTGGACCCATCCTCGTAATAGCGGGCACGGCCAAAACCGGCCCCAGCGATTGTTCGGGTTCACGCAAACTGTGACCGAGGCCCCGGCTGTCGAACGGTCCCGACGCAAGTCGGACCCCAAGCTCAACGGGCGCACCGATCACGCCGGTATGGGGAGGCCTCCCCATACCGGCACCTTGATTATGCATCCACAATCAGGATAGCGCCAAACTAACGAAGCTCAGGGTGAGCGGGTAGGGTGGCTGTTGGGCAAGGGAGCAGGACTTGTCACAAAAATCGATCTTCATCACCGGCGGCGCATCCGGCATCGGCCGCGCCATCGCGGAGTACTTCGCCGCCAAGGGCTGGCTGGTGGGAATTGCAGATCGCAATTCCACCGGCCTCGCCGAAACGCAGGCGCTGTTGCCCGAAGGCCAGTGCCATAGCTACACGTTCGACGTGACCGACCGCGCCGGATGGGAAGAGGCGCTGGCGCAATTCACCGCGCATACCGGCGGCAAGCTCGATGTACTCGCCAACAATGCCGGGCTCCCCTCCGGCGGACCGCTGACCGAAGTGACGCACGAGGAACTCGACCTGCTGCTCGACGTGAACTTGCGCGCGGTGTTCTACGGCGCGAAGGCGGGCTATCCCTACCTCAAGGCTGCTGCGCCCGGTTCCTGCCTGCTCAACACCGCCAGCGCGGCGGCGATCTACGGCATGGCCAACCAGAGCGTCTATGGCGCGACCAAGGCCGGGGTGAAATCGATGACCGAAAGCCTTGATGCCGAATGGCGCCCGCACGGGATCAAGGTCCGCTCGCTGATGCCCAGCTTCATCGATACCCCGCTGCTGCAACAGCCGCCCAACCGCAGCCGCAACACCCCGATCCGCGATGCCGTGGTGAAGGCGGGGCTGGAATTCACGCCCGTTGAAACGGTGGCGCAGGAAGCGTGGAACGCGGTCCACGGCAACAAGGTGCACGTGCTGGTGGGCAAGACGGCAAAGAAACTGAAACGGGTGGCCACGTTCTTCCCCAGCCAGCTGCGCAAGCGCGCGGTGACACTGGCGGAAGCGCATGAACGGAGCGAAGGGCGGAAGGCTAGGGATTATTGGCCGATTACAACACCATCCCCTCCCCTGGGCTTCGTTAGTTTGCGGTTGTCGGTTGTTTGGGTCAAGTAACTGATGTCAGGGAGGGGTTGGGCAGCCCCTCCCTGACGTGATCGGTGCGCCCGTTGAGCTTGTGGTCTGACTTGCGTCAAGACCGTTCGACAGCCTGGGCCCCGGTCACAGTTGAGCGTGAACCCGAACAATCGCTTGGGCCGACCGGATGGCCGTGCCCGTTATACGAGGATGGGTCCGATGACCACACTACCAGACCAGACTACCCTGCCACAATACTTTGTCGGCATCGATGTGGCCAAAGCCCATCTCGATGTCGCGACGCTGCCCAATGCCAGTACCGGCACAACCGCCAGACGCATCGCCTATACCAAGGCAGGCCTGGCTGAACTGGTCGTGTCGCTTGGCAAGCTGCAACCGGCGCTGATCGTGATGGAAGCCAGTGGCGGCTACGAGCGGCTCTGCGCCGATGTACTGGCCGAAGCTGGCTTTGCCATTGCCGTGATCAACCCACGGCAGGCGCGCGCCTTTGCCCGCTCGACCGGACGGCTGGCCAAAACCGATCGGATCGATGCGGCGATGCTGGCGCTTTACGGCGAGCGCTTGCGCCCCGGAAACCGGCATAAAGCCAACCCCGAACGCACCCAACTGGCTGCTCTGCTGCGGCGTAGGCACCAGCTTGTCACCATGCGGACCAGCGAACGCCAGCAGCTCGATCCAGCCCTGCTCGACCCTGCCCTGAAGCCGATGATCGCCGCTCACCTGCGCCTGATCGAGCGCCATATCGCCAAGCTTGATAGCCAGATCGCAAAGGCCATCAAGAGCCATCCCGACTGGGCGGACATCTATACCGCCGTCCAGCAGATCAAGGGCGTCGGTCCCGGAACCGCATCCACCCTGATCGCGGCCATGCCCGAACTTGGCACCATAAACCGAAGACAAGTCGCTGCACTTGCCGGCCTCGCCCCGATCAACCGCGACTCAGGAACAAGCCGTGGCAGGCGCTTCACCCAAGGCGGAAGAAGCACCGTGCGAACCATGCTCTATATGGCTGCTCTCTCTGCTATCCGCTCCAACACCAAATATACCACCGCATACAAAGCCATGATCGCCGCAGGAAAACCAGCCAAACTCGCCATCACCGCCATGGCCAGGCAACTCCTCATCGCCATCAACGCTATCGCACGCGACATCATCAAAAAACGCGAATTACCCGCTTGACCCAAACACAATCGCTGTCGAAGCATAGCCACCCTGTTTGCCCCACAGCTGGGCGAGAATAGTGGCTGGCCTTCGACAAGCTCAGGCTGAGCGGATATTGGTCAGGGCTCGCTGGCCACCGACGGGCTCAGCATGAGCGGTTTTGGGTTGTTCCTAGCCATCCCCGCCAGCTTCGCCACCGTGTTCATATTCCGCCCGGTAGAATTCTTCGCCGAAGGGATCACCAGCCGCGAACGCCCCATGCCGGAGGGGAAGTGGATGAACATCTCGCGCTCTCCCGGCACGATCTGCTCGTCGCTCTGGTGACGCACACCTTCGGTCGAGATGTCACCATCGACAAACAGCACCAGCACCTTGCTGCCCTCGGCGTCGCGAAACGGATTGCGCGCCTGCACCGCCGCCATCTCCCCACCGCTGCGCATCAGAAAGCTCCGGACACCAGCCGAATTCGCCCGTGATCGCCTCGGTCAGCACCCGCCGCACCTCGGCCACATCGTCCGACCCGGAGAACACCAGATTGCCGCTGGCGATATAGCTCTGCACTCCGCCCAGCCCCGCCGCCTCCGCCGCCGCGCGCAGGCGAGCCATTTCGATCTTGCCCGTCCCGCCGACATTGACCGCACGCAGCAGCGCGACCCAGCGCATCAGTCCGTGCCTCCAGCGACAGCCGCACCGCCTGCCCTTCCGCCGTCAGGAACGGCGCGGCAGCGGCCCAAGGGCAGCACCACCGTTTCCGCGCAATTCGTTGCCGCGTGGGGTAGCGAAGGGATCAGCGCCAGCCCCTCGCGCGCCAGCCCGATGTCCCAGCCGGTCGCGTCCATCACGATGTCGATACACTCCCCGTCAGCATCGGCCAGCCAGTGCGGGCGGATCGCCTCGCGAAACTCAACGCTGACGGTGGCAAAAGTGTCGCTGTCCTCCCCGCTGGCGTAGAGTTCGCGCGTGAGGGCGCTTTCGTTGAGCCAGCGCGAGGGATCGACTTCCACCCCGCGATTGCGATCAAACACCCGGCGCTGCTGCCAGTGCGAGGGATGCGCGCCGCCGCAATAGACCGAATTGGCCTCCATCACGCCCAGCCAGCGCGTCGTAATCAGTTCGGGCGAGACCAATTGCTGGAAATCGCCATCCACGCCGTGCGTGGCCACATTGTCCGCCATGCATTCGGCAAAGGCATCGCGGGCATCGCCGCGCGGCAGGTAGAAGGCGAGCGCGTGGTTGATCCGACGGTCGCCGTATCGGGTTTCGGGCAGGGCAAAGCTGGCTATGCCGATTTCCTCAACCTCTCCGGCCCGGTTCCAATGCGATGGCGGAACATATCGCAGCACGGTATAATCGCCCTGCCCGGCCAGAGTGGCGGGAGAAGCTTCGATCCTCCCTCCTTCGAACCGCAACTGGTTGAACGCGGCGCTTTCGCAGGGCCCGGCACTGTCATACAGCGGCGACCACTCGACCCGGCGCAAGACAATCGGCAGGCTGCGCGCGCCCTCGCTCCATCGCACCGGTCGCGCGCTCGCCACCGATGGCGCTGAATTGCCAGTAGGTTTCGCTCGGCTCGCCCCAGCCAATGGTTTCGGCGAACAGGCCTTCATTGTTCACAAGCCGGATGGGCCTGCGATGGGCATCGTAGTAATAGACGCCCGAATTGTCCTCGCCATCAAAACAGGCATGGACCGGCAGGTTGCCGACCGTGCCCTGCCACACCCCGCGCAGGCCTTCCGCGTCCTGCGCCGATGCAGGAGTGGCGAACAGCGCAGCGAAGCAGCGATCAGAGCAGTGCGGATCACCCCAGCAATCCCTCAATCGCCCGCGCCATTGTCATATCCCGCATCGACAGTCCGCCCGCATCGTGCGTGGTCAGTTCGATCTGCACCTTGTTGTACACGTTCGACCATTCGGGATGATGGTCGTGCTTTTCCGCCAGCATGGCCACCTGCGTCATAAACGCGAAGGCCTGGCTGAAATCGGCGAATTCGAAGGTCCGCCCGATGGCGTCCCCGTCGCGCGTGAAAGCCCAGCCGTCGAGCGCGGCGACGAGCACCTGTGCTTCGCGGCTTCCCAATCCTGTTACTGCCATCGCCTGTCCCCTCCATGAGTTCGAATGCTTGCGTGTTGCGCCAACCATGCCCTAACGCAGGCGCCGATGGAACCGTGCCGATTGACCGCGACCGATCTCGCCTGCCGCCGCGGTGATCGGCTGCTGTTTTCGGGCCTGTCGCTGGACCTTTCGGCGGGGCAGGCCTGCCATGTCACCGGCCCCAATGGCGTGGGCAAATCGAGCCTGATCCGCATCCTTGCCGGGCTGGCACGGCCGTTTGCCGGGAAGGTGGAGCGGCAGGGCAGCATGGGCCTGATCGACGAGCGGCTGGCCTTGGACGAGCACCTGCCGCTGGGCCGGGCGCTGGGGTTCTGGCAGACGCTCGATGGTTGCGGCGAACCGCGCATGGCGCTGGCCGCGCTCCAGCTCGATACGCTGCTCGATGTGCCGGTACGCTATCTCTCCACCGGCCAGCGCAAGCGCGCCGCGATTGCCCGATTGCTCAATTCCGGGCGCGAAATCTGGCTGCTTGACGAGCCGCTCAACGGGCTGGACCGGCAGGCGAAGGCCGCTGTGGAGGCGCTGGTGGCGCTGCATTGCGGCGGCGGCGGAATCGCGCTGATCGCCAGCCATCAGGACATCGCCGTGCCCGACCTGCAAGTGCTGCACCTGCCCGATTTTGCCGCGGGAGGGGAGTATGAGCACCTTTACCGCCCTGCTCCACCGCGATCTCGCCGCGCTGCTGCCGGGATCGGCGCACTCCAGCGGGAGGGGCAATTCGCTCCTCCCGCTGCTGTTCTTCCTTGCCGTGGCGATGCTCTATCCCTTCGCCGTTGGGCCGGAGCCTGACCTGCTCGCCGCAACCGGCGGCGGGGTGATCTGGGTCGCCGCGCTGCTCGCCGCGATCCTGCCGCTTGACCGGCTGCTCGCGCCCGATGTCGAAGGCGGGTTCTTCGACCAGTGGGCCTTGCGCGGAATATCCGAGGAAGCCGTGGTCGCCGTGCGGCTGCTGGCGCACTGGCTCAGCTTCGGGCCGTTCGTGATGCTCGCCGCCCTGCCCGCCAGCGCACTGCTGGGGATCGACAACGAGACCCTGCGTGTGGTCGAACTGGGCCTGCTGGCAGGAACGCCGGGGCTGGCCGCCATCGGCATCATCATCGCTGCCGTCACCGTGGGGCTGAAAGGCAGCGCGGCGCTTTCCGGCCTGCTGGTGATCCCGCTGGCGGTGCCGCTGCTGATCTTCGGCGCGGGCTCGCTGTCCACCGGCGGCGAAGGCGGGCTGGCGCTGACCGGGGCGATCAGCCTGGTGCTGGTGGCGATTGCGCCGTTTGCAGGCGGTGCGGCGATCCGCGCGGCAAGGGAGAGGTAGGAAAGGATGAGCACGATGCAGAAGCGTTCACTGGGCGGACTGGAAGTCTCCGCCATCGGTTTCGGCACGATGAGCTTCGCCGGGGCCTACGGCGATGTCACCAGCGAGGATGACGCCATTGCCACCATGCGCGGCGCTTTCGATCTGGGCATTACCCTGTTCGACACCGCCGAGGCCTACGGCCCGTGGACCAACGAGGAACTGGTCGGCAAGGCACTTGCCCCGATCCGCGACCAGGTGGTGATCGCCACCAAGTTTGGCTGGCACATCGATCCCGTCACCCGCCAACGCGAGTTCCGCCTCAACAGCCGCCCGGACCATGTGGTGCAGGTGGTCGATGCGATGCTGGCGCGGCTGGGCACAGATCATATCGACCTGCTGTACCAGCACCGGGTCGATCCCGCCGTGCCGATCGAGGAAGTCGCAGGCGCGGTGCAGGGGCTGATTGCGGCGGGCAAGGTCAAGCATTTCGGCCTGTCCGAAGCGTCTGCCGCCACCATTCGCCGCGCCCACGCGGTCCAGCCGCTTGCAGCGGTGCAGAGCGAATACTCGCTGTGGACCCGCGATCCCGAAGCCGAAGTGCTGCCCACCTGCGCCGAACTGGGGATCGGCTTCGTCCCCTTTGCACCGCTCGGTTCAGGCTTCCTGACCGGCAAAATCGCAGCCGACCAGAACTTTGCCCCCGGCGATTTCCGCAATCATGCACCGCGCTTCACTCCCGAAGCGCGCGCGGCCAATATGGCGCTGGTGGATCTGGTGCGCAGCGTCGCGGCGGAAAAGCACGCCACCCCGGCCCAAATCGCGCTCGCCTGGTTGCTGGCGCGCGGGGCGAACGTGGTGCCGATCTTCGGCAGCACAAACCTTGCGCGGATCGCCGAGAATGTCGGCGCGGCGGCAGTAGACCTCGACGCGGCGGACATGGCGCGGATCGAAGCGGCCTGCGCGAGCCATCGCTATCGAAGGCCTGCGCCTGCCCGAAGCGGTGCTGCAATTCTCTAACGGCTGAGCTGTCGCGCTTATTGGTAAGGCGGGTGGTAATTCTCGCGCCGCAGGGTGAGCATGTAATCGACCAGTTGGCCGACTTCGTCCGGCTCCAGATAGAAATCCATCTCACCCGGATAATTGTGCGCGTCGGTGAGCCAGGTGGTGAGCGTTTCGCGGGTAAGCCCCGGTGTGTTGGCGATGTCCGTCCAATTGGGGGCAGCGCCACCGGGGGAAACGTCGAACGCCTCTATCGAATGGCATTGCGAACAGGCGGCCTGCGCCAGCCGATGGCCGCGCTCTTCATTTTCGGAAGCCACCGCTGCGGGCGCGGGCGCGGTCTGGCACCCAGCCAGCGCTGCCAGTCCCAGCAAGGCGGACAGTGGCTTCACGACGCCACCGAATAGGGAGGCTGGTCCAGCCCGGTGGGGGACTTGGTGAAAATCTCGCAGCCCGTCCTCGGTAATGCCGATCGAATGTTCGAACTGCGCCGACAGGCTCTTGTCGCGGGTTACCGCGGTCCAGCCGTCATTGAGCAGCTTCACGTGCGCACGGCCGAGGTTGATCATCGGTTCGATGGTCAGGAACATGCCCGGCTTCAGCTCCGGCCCGCTGCCCGCGCGCGCGGCGTGGACCACTTCGGGGGCATCGTGGAACAGGCGGCCCAGCCCGTGGCCGCAGAAATCGCGCACCACGCCGTAGCGGTGGCGTTCGGCATGGCTCTGGATCGCCGCGCCGATATCCCCCAGCCGCGCGCCGGGGCGCACCTGCGCGATGCCCGATCATCAGGCATTCGTAGGTCACTTCGACCAGCCGCTTCGCCTTCAGCGGCACATCGCCCACCAGATACATCCGGCTGGTATCGCCGTGCCAGCCATCGAGCAGCGGAGTGACATCGATATTGACGATATCGCCGTCCTTCAGCCGCTTGTCTGACGGGATGCCGTGGCACACCACGTGGTTGATGCTGATGCAGCACGAATGGGTATAGCCGCGATAGCCGAGCGTGGCCGGAACCGCGCCGCCATCCAGCGTCATTTCGCGCACCACCGCGTCGAGTTCCTCGGTGGAGACGCCGGGCTTCACCCGCAGTCGCCATCTCATCGAGGATCTGCGCGGCGAGCAGTCCCGCCTTGCGCATCCCTTCGAAGCCTTCCGGCCCGTGCAGCTTGATGGTGCCGTCGCGATAGACGGAGGTGTCGGCGGTGACGTGCTGATATTCGTGTCATGCGCGCCTATCTAGGCCGAAACGCACGTCAATTGCGAGCCGGACCTAGTCCTCTGCTCCAAAAGCCGCGCGATATTCCGGGCGGACGATGGCCAGCAAGTCGTCATCCACTTCGAAGGTGAATTCATACGAGCCTTCGGCATATGGCCCAGCCAGATAGGGAGCGATCTGGATGCCGATCCGGTCAAAGTGGCGGCCATTGCTCGAACCGAGCAAGACGTTTGTCTCGTCTGGCTTGATGCAGGCATCGAAGGGATCGTCCGATCCCGCCACCACCGGTGCGGGGCGCCGCTCGGCGCGTTCGGCGTTCAACGCCTCGCACAACCGCTCGCCCAGCGCCGCATCGAGCGCGGCGGCAGAGGTGAAAAAGGCCACCGGTTCCAGCGCCCGCGCGTTCTCCCGGTCCCACACCACGCTGTCAAACCCGTAATTGGGATGCGCGCCCGCCGCTGATAACTGTCGAGGCCGGCGGAAAGGCTCAGCCAGCCGGGCAGGTCCGCCACCACTTCCCACGCGGCCCCGCTGGAATACTTGTTGAAGGGAAAGCCGTTGTCGCGCGCCTGATCGCGCCCGTCGCGCCGCCTCGCGCGCCAGATTCCTCGCGGCTGCGATCCAGCCGCCGTCCAGCCAGGCGGCCAGTCCGGGGATTTCGCCGGCTTCGGCAGGATAGGCATATTCGAACAGGAAAGTGTCGGTTTCTTCCGATACCTGCCGCGCCCCGCCTACTGGAGCGTAGCCCCGGTGGCGGTGGCAGACGGGGTGGGCGTGGCGCTGCTGGAACTGGTTGTTGGCTCCGGCTTGTCGCCCCCGCCCCACATATCGCAGCCGGAAAGCAGCGCGGCCGAAACCACTATCCATGAGAAATCGTCGCATGATCACTGCGCAGCCTTTCCAAACGTGCGCGAAAACGGCAAGCGATATCGCATGAGCATCGCCGACAATCTGATCCAGCCGGATCGCGGGCAGGACGCTATCGCCATCCACCTTGTCAACAAGGACAGCTTCGAAGGCTTCGCCAAAGGGCTGAGCGGACCGCAGCGCGCGGCGCTGGCGGCGCAGAAATTCACCGGCGGCGGATATCAGGTCGCAATCGTGCCCGATGGCGAAGGCTGGTTCGCCGTGGGCGGCGTCGCCAATCCGGACGAGCTTTCGAGCTGGTGCATGGCCAAGCTGGCCGAAGTGCTGCCCGCCGGAACCTATCGCCGCGCCTAGTGGCGAACCCGGCCCCGCGCTGTTCGGCTGGCAGAGCGCGCAATACCGCTTCACCCGCTACCGCAAGGATGACGAAGCCGAAGGCCCGCGCGTGTTGCTGACCGGGGAAGTGGCGAAGATCGATCTGGCCGTGGCCGAAGCGCAGGCTGCCGCGCTGGTCGCCGATCTGGTTAACACTCCGGCAGAGGACATGGGGCCAGCCGCGCTGGAGGCCGAGGCGGAACGCATCGCCAAAGCGTACAAGGCCGAGCTGGAAGTGGTGCGCGGCGATGCGCTGGAGACCGGCTTCCCGATGGTCCACGCGGTGGGCCGCGCGGCAGATCGCAAGCACGCCCCGCGCCTGATCCATTTCACCTGGGGCGATGAGAAGCACCCGCGCGTGGCGATTGTCGGCAAGGGCGTGTGCTTCGATTCCGGCGGGCTCGATATCAAGCCGGCAGCCGGAATGCTGCTGATGAAGAAGGACATGGGCGGCGCGGCGCACGCGCTGGCCTTGGCCGAACTGATCATGCGCACCGGCATGAAAGTGCGGCTGCATTGCGTGGTGCCGGCGGTGGAAAACGCCATTTCCGGCCAATGCCTTCCGCCCCGGCGACGTGCTGGCCAGCCGCAAGGGCCTGACGGTCGAAATCGGCAATACCGATGCCGAAGGGCGGCTGGTGCTTGGCGATGCGCTGGCGCTAGCGAGCGAGAGCGAACCCGACCTGATTATCGATTTCGCCACGCTGACCGGCGCGGCGCGGGTGGCCCTGGGGCCGGACTTGCCCGCGCTGTTCACCCGGCAGGATGAAACCGCCGAGCACCTGCTCGCCGCTGGCACGCGCGCATGATGATGCGGCGTGGCGCTTGCCACTGCACGAACCCTATGCCGAATGGCTCAAATCGGACATTGCCGATCTCAACAATTCAGCCCACGCAACGGCTTTGCCGGGGCCAGCCTGGCCGCCATGTTCCTCGACCGGTTTGTCGGAGAGGGGATCGACTGGGCGCATTTCGATACCTTCGCCTGGCGCCCCAGTGCCAAGCCGGGTCGGCCCAAGGGCGGCGCAGCACTGGGCCTGCGCGCAGCGTTCCACATGCTGAGCGCGCGGTTCGGTGACCGAAAAGCCCTCCGTTAGCCCTGCGGGCCAGCTGGCTTAGGGGAGGGGTTGGGGTGGGGGCTGTCCTCAGCACGAATCTTCTTCGCCGACATCCCCACCCCCAGCCCCTCCCCTGAAGGGGAGGGGAGAATCATGGCCGCACCTTGCTCCGTCCAGACGCGCCGTCTAAGCGCACTTTCGATTGCTTCAAATGGACCCGCCTTGACCGCAGCGGCCAAACCAATCCCACAGCCATCCGCAGGGGCCCTACGTCCTTGCGCGGCCGGTCGTGCGTGCCGGACCCGCGCGCGTGTCCCGCTGCGCGGCGATCTGGCGCATGTCGCGCTGGCGGGGAGATATTTCGTGCCGCACTATGCCGTCCCGCAGCCGCGCAGCGTGATGCCCGGCGGCGCTCCGCTGCTGGCCGACCCGCGCGAGGATGCGGAGGAATTGTGCGTGCTGCTGGAAGGCGACAGCTTCGAAGTGCTCGACGTGACCGGCATCTGGGCCTGGGGCTGCCTTTCAGTCGAAGGGCCGGTCGGCTATATCCAGGTCGACCGGCTGGAACAGGTCGCCTGATGGCGCAGACGGTTTTCATCGATGGCGCCGCAGGCACCACCGGGCTCGAAATCGCCGACCGGCTGGCGGGTCGGCAGCGAATTCGACCTGCTGGTGCTCGACGACGCGCAGTCGCAAGTCCCCCGCAGCGCCCGCCGCGACGCGCTCCATGCCGCCGATTTCGCGATCCTGTGCCTGCACGATGATGCCGCGCGCGAGGCTGTGGCGATGGCGGAAGGCAGCAAGGTGCGCATCATCGACGCCTCCACCGCGCACCGGGTGGCACCCGGCTGGGTCTATGGCTTTCCCGAAATCGAAGGGCGCGAGGCGGTGGCGAATGCCGCGCGGGTTTCCAATCCGGGCTGCTATTCCACCGGCTTCATCGCCCTGCTCGCCCCGCTGGTGCGCGGCGGCCTGCTGCCCGCCGACTGGCCCTACACCTGCAATGCCGTCAGCGGCTATTCGGGCGGCGGCAAGGCGCTGATCGAACGGTTTGCCGCAGATGGTGACATCGCCTGGCGCGGCTATGCGCTGGCGCTGGGGCACAAGCATGTGCCCGGAAATGCAGGCCCGCTGCGGCCTGACGCATCCGCCGCTGTTCACCCCGGCAGTGATCCCGGCGCATCGCGGAATGGTCGTGGAAATTCCCCTGCCCCTCGCGCGCCATGCCCGGTGCCGCCACGCCCGATGCCCTGCGCGCGGCGCTGGCCGCGTTTTACGCTGGCAGCACGGTTGTGCGCATGGGCGCTGCGCCCGAAGATGGCGAACTGCTGCTGCGCGCCTCGATGCCAGGCGAGCGACGCGATGGAGCTGTTCGTCTTCGCCTCCCCCGACAGCACACAGGCGCGGCTGGTGGCCAGGCTCGACAACCTCGGCAAGGGCGCCAGCGGCGCGGCGGTGCAATCGCTCAACCTGATGGCGGGCTGCGAAGAGACGGCGGGACTGCGGCTCTGACTGCCTGATTTTTGGGCAGGCCTGCCCGGAAATCGACCAGTAGAAAAATTGCTCTGCCGCCCGCCACGCACGAATGTTCCGCAATTGCACCGCACCGGCGAGGGAATCTTGCGAATCCGCCCTTTCGCAAGCGCGAACGATTGTTTAGGCCCGATCCGCAAGCTCTGGCATGATTCTTGAACCATGGCAGAGGTCATGAGCGGGCGGGAACCAACGTGAAAAAGATCGAAGCCATCATCAAGCCGTTCAAGCTGGACGAGGTGAAGGAAGCGCTGCACGAAGTCGGCGTGTCCGGCATCACCGTGACCGAGGCGAAGGGTTTCGGTCGCCAGAAGGGCCATACCGAGCTCTATCGCGGGGCCGAATATGTCGTCGACTTCCTGCCCAAGGTGAAGCTGGAAGTGGTGGTGCCCGATGCGCTGGCGGACCAGGTGGTGGAAGCCATCGCGGGCGCGGCCAAGACCGGGCGCATCGGCGATGGCAAGATTTTCGTTTCCGACATTGCCCGCGCGGTGCGCATCCGCACCGGCGAGCAGGACGATTCGGCAATCTGATCCCGCCGCCACAAGCAACAAATTTTCAAACCAACAACCAATCCAATCCCAGAAGGAAAGACAAGAATGGCCAGTGCAGCTGATATCGTGAAGCGGATCGCGGACGAGGAAATCGAATGGGTCGATCTGCGTTTCACCGATCCCAAGGGCAAGTGGCAGCACCTGACGATGGTGGCGAGCGCGCTCGATGAAGACCAGCTTGAAGAAGGGCTGATGTTCGATGGCTCCTCGATCGCCGGCTGGAAGGTGATCAACGAGAGCGACATGATCCTGAAGCCGGACATGACCGAAGTGTGGATGGACCCGTTCAGCGCCACCCCGATGATGATCATCAACTGCGACATCGTCGATCCCGCTTCGGGCGAGCTTTATTCGCGCGATCCGCGTTCCACCGCCAAGCGTTCGGAAGCCTATCTCAAGTCCACCGGCATCGGTGATACCGTCTATGTCGGGCCGGAAGCCGAATTCTTCATGTTCGACGATGTGCGGTTCGAGGACGGCTATGCCGGATCGGGCTTCCAGATCGACGATATCGAACTGCCGACCAACACCGGCACCGAATATCCAGGCGGCAACATGGGCCACCGTCCCGGCGTGAAGGGCGGCTATTTCCCCGTCGCTCCGGTGGACAGCGCGGTCGATATCCGTGGCGAAATGGTCTCGACCATGCTCGAAATGGGCCTGCCGTGCGACAAGCACCACCACGAAGTGGCCGCCGCGCAGCACGAACTGGGGCTGACCTTCGGCACGCTGGTGCAAACCGCCGACCGGATGCAGATCTACAAGTACGTCGTCCACCAGGTCGCCCATGCCTATGGCAAGACGGCCACCTTCATGCCCAAGCCGATCAAGGGCGATAACGGCAGCGGCATGCACACCCACATCTCGATCTGGGAAAAGGGCAAGCCGATGTTCGCGGGCAACGGCTATGCCGGGCTGTCGGACACCTGCCTCTATTTCATCGGCGGCGTCATCAAACATGCCAAGGCGCTCAACGCCTTCACCAACCCCACCACCAACAGCTACAAGCGGCTGGTGCCGGGGTTCGAGGCACCGGTGCTGCTCGCCTATTCGGCGCGCAACCGTTCGGCGAGCTGCCGGATTCCCTATGGTTCGGGCGAAAAGGCCAAGCGCGTGGAATTCCGTTTCCCCGACGCGATGGCCAATCCGTACCTCTGCTACGCGGCGCTGCTGATGGCGGGTCTCGACGGGATCCAGAACAAGATCCATCCGGGCGAAGCGATGGACAAGAACCTCTACGATCTGCCGCCTGCCGAACTGGCGCAGGTACCGACCGTCTGCGGTTCGCTGCGGGAGGCGCTGGATTCGCTGGCCGCCGATCACGACTTCCTGTTGCAGGGCGGCGTGTTCACTGCCGATCAGGTCGAAGCCTATATCGAACTGAAGTGGGAAGACGTGATCCGCACCGAGACCACGCCGTGCCCGGTCGAATTCGATATGTACTATTCGAGCTGATCGCCGGGCTCAGCCGACACGAAAAGAGAGGGCCGCTCGGGAAACCGGGCGGCCCTTTTGCTTGGCCTCAAGTCCCCGTGATCGTCACCACCAGCATCGGAATGCCGCGCGAACCGTAGCTCGGCCATTCGTTGAACACCCTCGCCAGCGCGCAGAGCACGGTGAAGCGGTTGAGGTCCGCCGCTTCCAGTCTCGGCGTCAGGTCAGACATGAAATCGTAGAAACTGTCGCGCGCTTCATAGGTGAAGCGCATGTGCCCGCCGACATCGGGGAAGAACGGCATCGAACTGGGCGACTGCGCGGTGATCGCAATCTGCATCCGGCTGCGTTCTGCCAGCGCCAGCGTGAAGGCATCGTTGAGGGCGCCCATGCAGGCGAGCGTGCCCACGGTGAAGGTAGAACGCTCTACCGGCCCCATCGAAGTGACATCGTTCGAACCGAGAATTTCCCCGGTCACATACTCGCTGGCCAAGGCACCCGGCCCATCGCGGGCCGAGTTCGCCAGCGACATGGCTGAGGCAATATCGTAGATATCCCCTTCATCGCCCCAGTTGCGTGTATGCCGGAATCCGCCCGTTCCGGCAGCGTGAATATGAAACGACATCGGCAAGTCTCCCCCAAGAAACGCGGGGTTTCATGCGGGATTGCGGCAAGGGCTAGGCCAAAAACGACTTATCCGGTGAAGGGAGGCGTACGCGCGACGAGCGGAGGCGCGTCGTTGCTACCGAAGGCGTCAACGCATTTGCATCATCCCGCGCTTCCCCGCCGCGATAAAGGTGGAGAGCAGCAGGATTGCGGCGAACATTGACAGCCAATCGAGTGGTGCCGGGGCAATCACGAAGCCCAGATGCGCCAGAACGGCCCAACCGCCGCCGATCACGAACAGCAGGTAAAAGGCCAGCGCGCTTGCTTCCTGCGACAGGCTTTTCATCAGTTCATCGGTGTAGCGCATCTGCCGCCAACCGGCGACGGTGGTCATGGTGAGCAGGATGAGAAAGCCCGTCAGCCCCGCCCCGGCTCCAATCGCTGCGCCCGGCCCGGCAAGCGCGATCACCATCAGCGCCGCGCCGAACGCCAGCATACTGATTGTACTAAGCATCAACATCAGCCGCTGCTCGCGCAATTCGTCCGCATCCTCGACATTGAGGAATTTCGCACCGAATGAAGGGTTTACAAGCCCTATGCCCACCATCAGCGCCGTCAGCAGATAGATCACGGCGACCAGTCCGGCTACCAAGCGTGAGGAATTGAGTGCGCCCATCGCCCCGCTTTCCACCGCTATGAGAAATCCAGCCGATGCCAGCCCCCCGCACACACCGCCGCCGATCAGCGCCACCACCAGCTTGCGCGTCTTTCCCGCGGGTTTCACGTCCATTGTCATTGCCATCACTCCGTCTCCGGGGTCCAATTGTCGATAAACAGGTCCGGCACAGCCACACCAAACAACTTGGCCATGCGCAGTGCCAGCGGCAGGCTGGGGTCATATTTGTCGGTTTCGACCGCATTGATCGTCTGCCGCGAAACGCCCAGCCGCCGGGCCAGTTCGCCCTGGCTCCAACCGTGCTGTTCGCGATATTCCTTCAAGCGGTTCTTCACCCAACAACTCCACTGCCTGTAAAGAGCTCTTTACTGTAAAGAATGTTTGTCAGTCAAGAGTTCTTTACACGGCCCTAACACTTTGCTCAAAAATCGCCTTGTATCGCAGGGGGAAACCCGCTCCGTTTGCCGCAAAAACAGGAACCAGCCCGAGAGCCTGCCGTTGCGCAGTTCATTCAGGAGTGAAAATCATGAAAGCACTGGTCGCAGCCGTCTCGATCCTCGCGCTGGCGGCTTCTCCCGCGCTGGCGCAAGGCAATGGGAACGGGAATGGCCCTGCCAATCGCGACAATGCCGGCGCCCATTCCGATCACTCCCCCACCGCCGATAATGGCAATGGTGGCAATGGTGGCGATGACGGCAATCGTGGCAATGGTGCCAATGACGGCGATCGTGACAATCGCGGTAATGGCGAAAACCAGGGCGGGCCAAGTGTACCCTCCGACGAACGCGATAATGCCGGTGGCAACGGCAACCGGAACGGCAATTCCAGTGGCACCGAAAGCCGTCGCGGCAACGGAAGCAATCGCGGAGCGATTGATCGCGGCGACGACACTCAGCGTGGTGAAAGCCGGGACGCGGGCAGGCTGATCGAACGTGTGCTTTATCGCGATACCGGCCTCGTCAACGGTTGCCCGCCCGGCCTGGCGGCCAGACGCAACGGCTGCACTCCGCCGGGGCAATTGCGACAGCAGAATGATCGCTATGCCCGCTATTCGCGTTATGCCCCCAACTGGTGGGGCGTGCCCTATCGCGGCGGCAGCTATTTTTACGAAGACGGCTTTCTGATCCGGTATGACGGCGACCGTATCGGCGGATACATTCCGCTGTTCGGCGGGGCGCTGGGCATCGGCAATGCCTGGCCGTCGGACTACGGTTATGAACGGGTGCCCGATTATCACTCGCGCTATTACGGGCTGGGACCGGATTATCGCTATGCTGACAATGTCATGTACCGCGTCGATCCGGAAACCGCCGTCATTTCCTCCATCGCGGCGCTGCTGACGGGGGACGAGTTCGTAGTCGGCCAGCCGGTGCCGCGCGGTTATGATGTGTACAATGTGCCTTACAGCTATCGTGACCGATATCGCGATGGGCCGGACAGAAATTACCGCTACGCAGACGGCTATATCTACCAGGTCGATCCCGAAACGCAGCTGATCGCCGCGGCCATCGAATTGCTGATTTAGGGAAATGGGAATGATGTCGAATCGCGCGCCGCTGCTGCTGACACTCGCAACATGTCTACTCGGCCTCGCGGCTTGCGGAACCGAAGATGAAACCGCCGGGAACGAAGCCGTAACCGAACCCGGCATACAGACCATTGCCGCGCTCATCTCCGGTGCCGACGATCTCTCGCGGGTCGAGGGGTTGATCGAGGACGGCGGCCTGTCGCAGACGTTCGACGGTACCGCCACTTACACCTTTTTCGCCCCCACCGATGCTGCGCTGGATGCGCTGGGCGAGGACTTCACCGGAGCCGATGCGCGCCCGGCCCTGCTCGCGCTGCTGCGCCAGCACGTGGTGCCCGGCTATCTCACCCAAGAGGATATTGCCGCAGCCGTGGCCAGCAACGGTGGGCCGGTGGAAATGCAGACGATGGGCGAAGGGACGCTGACCTTTTCGATGGACGGGGATGATGTCACGGTTAGCCCCGGCGACGGCGCACCTGCCACTGTTCTCGATGACGAACTGCTGGGGGCCAATGGCGTGGTCATGCCGGTCGATGCCGTACTTGCCGCCACCAATCCCGAAGGCTGAACCTCCGAGCGACGATCAATAATCGCGCCGGATCTCTGCCGCCACGCTGTGGCGCCCGATGGTGCTGACGGTGGCGAGCAGGTTGAGCCAGCTCGTCACCCGGAATTCGACATTGCTGGCGTTGTAGCCCGCGCCGTCGGTGATGATTTCGACATAGAAGCGGCGGCCGAAGTTCTTGCCCAGCGCAATCGAGGTGCCACGCCCCAGGGCGCTGTCAGCCGGAACGATCCGCAATCGGTCTAGCCCGATGGCATCGCGCAACTGGTTGATCGGCCCGGTGCCCGATCCTCCGCGCAAGCTCGCCACCGCCGCGCCCAGTTGCAGTGCATCGGTGGCGGACAGATTGGTGATCGAGCCGCCGAACAACAGCCGCGCGAGCAGTTCCTCCTCCGGCAGCGCGGGGACCGAGGAGAAGGTGATTTCCGGCTGGCTGGCATTGCCGCGCACATTCACCGCCACCGACAGCGCGTCGACTTCGGTTGACGCCACCAGATCGATGCGCGGATCGATCGGCCCGTTCGGGTCGAAGAAGATGTTGCCTTGGGTAATCTCGAACTCCACCCCGGCGAAGGAATAAGACCCCCGCCCCGGTATGATGGCGACACTGCCGCCCAGCCGAGGATCATCGGTGGTGCCGCGAATCTGGAGATTGTCCGTGCGCCATTCGCTTTCCAGCCCCATGCCGTCGACCTCTATCCCGCCAGGAGCGCTGACATCGATCAGGTAGCGCCACGGCGCGGTGCTGAGCGGCGACAGGAGCGACATCGGCGGGAATGTTGATTTCCCGCGTGGGGACAGAGGGCAATTGCGCCAGCGCTTCGGCGACCCGGCCCAGCCGCCAGCGCGCATCATTGGCCCGCAGCCGCGCCGCGATGGTGCCGCCCGTTCCGTCAGAAATGATACGCAGCGGCCCGGTGACCGTCGCGCCCATATTGGCAAGATCGAGAATCTCGGCATCGCGCGCGGCAATGCGGATATCCATGCGCGGCCCGCGTTGGGCGGTGATGCCGGAAAGGTCGACAAAGCCGCTGCCGCTCACGCTCCCGCCATTGGGCGCGGTGCCGGAAAAGCTGCTGAGGTTGAAGCGCGATCCGTTGAACCGCCCGCGCGCGGTGACGCCCGTAATATCGGTGCCGATCAGCCCGCTGCGCACCCGCAGGGCGTCGCCTGCAAAGCGAGCCCTGCACCTGCGGATTGCCCAGCGTCCCGCGCACATTGGCGGCCACCGTTGCCGGGCCGGTCACGTCGAGCAGTTCGATCCCCGCCAGCCGCCACAGCGCTTCCGCCGCGCCGGAATAGCGCAATTGCGCGAACAGATCGCCGCGATAGAGCCGGTCCGTCAGCGCTCCAGATTGCGGCAGACCGGCGATGCGCGCCTGCAACCGCCCCTGCGCTCCTGTCTGGTCCGCCAGCACGGCGCGCATCTGCGCCAGCGATTCAGACAGATCGGCGACCAGCGAAATATCAAGCGGGCTGGACGTCAGCAGCGTGCTGGCGCGGGTGAGGTTGTTGACCACCAGTCGCGCCTCGCCAGTTGGCAGGCCGTTGGCCCCTGCCGCGAAATCCACCACGCCCGACACCGTGCCGCCGACACCCAGTTCGCCCGTCAGCGCATCGGCAAGGCTCAGCGGCATGTCGGCGAGCGCCAGCCTCCCCTGCAACGGCTGATCCCCGCCGAAGCGGCCATTGGCGATCACGAAGCCACTGCCGAAGGTGAGTTGCGTTCGCTCCAGTTCCCAGCCGCCGCTATCCAGGCTGTTGAACACCGCGCGGCGGGGCATGGAAATGTCGCGCCCAGCGTAGGAACCGTCCACCGCCACGCGCCACCCGCTGCGGCGTGGCCTCGCCGTTCACCAGCAGTTCGAACCGGCTGCCGCGTCTGCCGGTCAGTGCGGCATCGAAGCGCCCGGTGCCGTCCTCGACCGAGGCCCGCGCTGCAAGCCGCCCGATGAAAATGTTGCCGTAGGACAGCCCCTGCAGGCTGGCATTGCCGCGCACCGTCGTATTTCCCTCGGCGATCACGCCGCTCGCATCGATGGTGCCGCGATTGATCAGCAGCGGCGTCGCCCCGCCGAAGCGGGCATTGCTGCGCCGTCAGGTCGACATCGAAGCCCTGCCCGCCATCGCGCATGGCCAGCGCAATCGTCCCGTCGATGCCGCCGCGCGACAGATCAAGATTGCCCGCCACTCCGCCTTCGACCAGTCGCAGCACCCCCGCCACGCGAGTTTCCGCCACATCCAGCCGGTCGATGTTGATCGTGGTAGCGCCACCCGTCGGCCACGTTGAGGAACAGCAGTCCGTCGAACGGCGCCGAGCAGCGATCCCCCTCTGCGTTTCGATCTGGAAGCCGTTCTCGCTCGGCGCCAGCACCACCCGGACATCGCGCAGGCCCGCAGCAGGATAGGGATCGGCGAACACCAGCGTGGCGCGCGGGCCATCGTCGGCCAGCGTCGCTTCGACCTCGAATGGCCCGTATTCGACATGGCGGCCCGCTGCCCGCCAAGACTGTCTCGTCCGCCTCGATCCGCCCGTCGAGCGTGGCGGTCAGCTTGCTGGCGTTGACGGTGAAATCGTCGAACAGCAGCGGCGCTGCGCGAACCCAGCCGCAAACCGCCGCGGAAGCGGATATTGTCGCCCGCCAGATTGGCGAGCGTGGAATTGGTCACCCGGTCCACCCGGCCCTGCACGTCGGCAGCCAGCCGCCACGGAACCCCGCCGCCGATGGTGAAATCGATCCGCGCCCCCGCGTCGACCGTGCCGATATTGTCGAAGGGAAGATCGGCCAGCGTTCACCGGCCCGGTCACCCGGGTGAGGCCGCTGGCGAAATCGCTGTTCAGCGCGAGCAGGCCCTGCAAGCCCTGGAATTCCACCCGCAGATCGTCCGAGCGCAGTTCGCTGCCCGCATAGACCAGCGTGCCGTTCACCGTGCCGTTGACGAGGCGCGGATCGAACAGCGCGTTGCCGCTGGTGACGCGGGAAACCGCCGCACTCACAGGGATAGTGATGCGCGTGCCATCATAGGTCAGCGTGCCGCGCTGGGTGACATTGTCGCACCAGCGTGCCGCCTGCGTCTATCTGGCGAACGGTGAGTGTGTGCGGCACCGTGAAATCGCGGAATGGCCCGTTCAGCGTGCCTTCGAAGCGGGCCCCTTCGAGCGCGATGTCTTTTGCGAACAATGTGGGATCGAGCAATTCACCCGCCAGCACCACATTGCGGAAGCTGTTCTCCGAAAGATCGATTGCGCCCGCACCATCGGCATTCACGCCCTGCGCGCGCAGCACGAAATCGCCTTCCAGCACGCTCTCTACCAGAGTGCCTGAGGCAGTGAGCGCGAACTCTTCACCCAGCGCGCGGGCAGGAAGGCCTTCCAGATAGTCACCCGGCCGCGCGCGTCCGACTACGCGGTACTGGCCGCTGGTGTTGTACACTGCGAAATCGAGCACCTGCTCGCCGCCCTGCACCGCGTCGAGCTGGCCTTCCCACGAAGTCCATGTGCCAGTGCCTTCCAGCTGCACCGTCAGCTCGTCATTGGCCCCGATCATGGCACCAAGGAAGCCGCCTACCGGCGCGCGCCAGTCGAGATCGAGATCGAAACGGTCGCCATCGGGCTCGGCATGGACCAGCGCGGTGAACACGTCCCCGCCGCCCAGCGCGCCCTCGGCATCGAGATAGACCAGTCCGTCACGAATATCGGCTTCAGCGGAAAAATCGATCTGCCGCGCTTCGCCCAGCAGACCCTCGGCCACGGTCAAATTATCGATGGCGAAGTGATCGATGCGGATATCGAAATCTGGCAGGATCGGCAGATCGGGATCGCCGGGGATCAGTTCGGGAACCGCGTAAAGCGTGCCCCCGGTCAGCACCAGATGGCGCACGTCCAGTCCGCTGGTGAACCACTTGTATGGCCGCCAGTTGAGATCGATTGTCGGCACTTCGAGGAACAGGGTGCCATTGGCATCGCGGAACTTCACATCGTTGAGCGTCGAACTCCACAGCACCGAGCCGTCGATGGAACCAACTTCGACCGACAGCCCGGAGGCAGGCGCGACCTTGGCGATTTCGTCGACGATGAACTGCCGACCCGGCGGGGTATGCAGGTAGGCGACGGCGAGCAGGATCAGGGCGACAAGTGCCAGCAACAGCCAGCCGATGGACTTGAGCAGGATGCTCAGCCAGCGCCCCCGACGCACGGGCGGCGGCGCAGCTTCTTCCACCGCCGGATCGTCAAAAGTACCAGCCTCGGCCATCAGAACGCCTGCCCCAGCGCGACATAGACCGCCACCCAGTTGTCGTTCGGGCCGGGATTGAGCGGGACCGCGACATCGAGCCGCAGCGGGCCGAAGCCGGTGTGGTAGCGCAGGCCCACCCCCGCCCCGAACCGGATCGAGCCGAAATCGGGAACCTGGTCCTCGCCCACCGATCCGGCATCAATGAACGGCACCACGCTCACCGCCCCGTCCATCAGCCCGGTGCGGATGCGCGCTTCGGCGGAAAGTTCGACCACGCTGCGCCCACCAAGCGGATCGCCGGTGTCGCTGCGCGGGCCGATTTCGCGATAGCCATAACCGCGCACCGATCCGCCACCACCGGCATAGAGCCGCCGCGACGGAGCGATGCCTTCAAGTGCTGCGCCCGGAATGCTCGCCAGCCGCACCCGGCCTGCCAGCACGGTGTTCTCGCCGACCGAGCGGTAGTAGGACGCATCGACCTGGCTGCGGACATAGAAGCTCTGCACCCCGTCATTGTCCGATGCTTCGGGTGAGAGCCGCGCCCCCAGCCGCCAGCCGCGCGTCGGATCGAGCAGATCGTCCGAATTGTCGAGCTGCGCGAACAGCGGCAGCGCGGCGACAAAATAGGTTTCGCGCGGCAACAGTTCACCCTCGGCATCGCGCTCGCTTTCCTGCGTGGCGACCAGTTCCATGCCGACCGACCAGCTGAACTGCTTCTGGAACAGCAGGGTGCTGACCCGCTCGTATGTCCCCACCAGCGAAACCGTGCGCGCATCATAGGCATCGTAGTCAATGGTGCTGGCAAAGGCGTCTACCGTCAGAATGCGGTCCCGGCCGTTGAAATTGTTCTTGCGGAAAGTCACTCCCGCCAGCTGTTCCTGAGTGCCGAGAATGCCGCGCACCCGCAGCAAGCCTTCGGGCGGGAACAGGTTGCGGTGTTCCCACATCCCTTCCAGCCGCAGGCCTTCTTCGGTGCCGAAGCCGATACTTCCCGCCAGCGTGCGCAGCGGAGCAGGCGTCAGCCCGGCGGCAATGTTCACCACCCCCGGCTGCCCGCCTTGCGGTTCCTCCACCACCACCGGCGTCAGCGTGACCGCGCCCACCAGCCCGGTGGCGAGGATCGCGCGGCGCAGGTCCATTTCGTCGCTGCGGCGATAGAGATCGCCAGCCTGCCAGCGGGCAATCTGCGAAAGGTGCTCGCCCGAGAGAAATTGCGGCAGGTCGCTGGTGACAACGCCCAGATTGTACTGCCCGCCCGGTTCCACCGGCAAGGTAAGATCGCCCTCGCGCCGGTCATGATCGACCAGCAGATCGGGCTCCGCGATGGCGGCGAAGGGGAAACCAGTCTCCCCCAGCGCGGCATCGAGATCGGCCTGTTCCTGCCGCACCGCATCGAGCGAGAGGAAGTGGCCCGGCTGGATTTCGAATGCGGCACGCAAGGCCGGGTAAGCGTCCCCGGCACTGGCGATATTGCCCAGATCGACCGCGCCAAAGCGGTAGCGGACGCCGGGAATGACATCGAAGCGCGCGGCTGGTCGGTCCAGATCGGCTTCGACGCCGTCCTCAACATCGCCAACGCTGCGGATCACCTGCGCGTCGTAGTAGCCGTAGACCCGTAGCATTTGCTGCAACAGCGCCTCGTCATTGCGCGCGTGCACCGCCAGCCGGGCCAGATTGTCGTCATCCTCGGTCTGGCTGATCGTGGACAGCGCGTTGAACCGCTTGAGAAACTCGCCGCGTTCGGGGAACAGCGAATTGTCCGACGGGAACACCAGCACCAGCTCGTCCGAAATGCGCTCTTCGCTTCCAGCGGGAAGCGGCGGAATCTGCTCATCGAAAGTGGCGAATTCCACCGGTGCTTCATCGGGCTCAATCGGCGCGAGTTGCGGCAGCTCGATATCGTCCGGCCAGGGGACAGTGATTTCGGGCAGATCGGCCAGCTCGGGATCGAGCGTCAGCGGCGCGTCTTCCTGCGCGGCTGCTTCTGCCGAAACACCTTGTGCGGCCCAATCCTCAGGGTTCTCCACCGCCGAATCGGGGATCAGGTCTTCCAGACTCGGCGTGTCCTGCATGTCCTGCGCGATCACCGGCTGCGCAGCCAAGGCCAGCACCGCTGCCATCGCCGTGGCAGTCGCTTTCGTCATGCGGTAAGACTCAGGCGAGTTTGTATTCGCGCTGGAGGCCCGGCGTATTGTCTTTCGATCCGCCATCGGGTGCGCGTTCCCTTGCTCCGCCCCCGGAAGTGACCCGACCGATAAGTGCGTCCTGCTCGGCATCGGACATCCGCCGCCAGCCATCGGGGCCAAGCCGTTCCATCGGGCGGAAACGGATCTTGTACTGCATCCGCTCCGATCCCTCGACCCAGTAGCCCAGGTAAACATAGGGAAACCCTGCCTGCGTAGCCCGGCGAATGTGGTCAAGAATGACGTAAGTGCCAAGCCCGCTGCGATCCTCATGCTCAGGGTCGAAGAAGCTGTAGATCATCGACAGCCCATCTCCCTGCCGGTCCATCAGGCAGGCGGCGACCAATCGCCCAACCCTCCCATCGCAAGAAGGTTCCCTGTATTCAATGACAAAGCTGGAAACGCTGGTGTGTTCCACCATGTCGGCAAAGTCCACCTCGTCCATTGCGGCCATGCCGCCGCCGGGGTGGCGATGTTCGAGATAGCTTTGCAGCAGTTCGAACTGCTCCGCCGTGGCCCAAGGACGGCATTCGCTGGTGACAAGATCGGAATTGCGCTTGAGATTGCGCTTCTGCGAAGAGGAGGCGCGGAAATCAAACGCCGCCACACGCACCGAAACACAGGCGCGGCAATCCGCACACGAAGGACGATAGGCCACCGTCTGGCTGCGGCGAAACCCGATCCGCCCCAGCGCATCATTCAACTGATCGGCGTGCGGCCCCTTCAGTTCGGTGAACACCTTGCGCTCGGTCTTACCCGCCAGATAGGGGCATGGCGCGGGGCTCGTCACGAAAAAGCGGGGGAAGCGTACGGGTGCCGTCACAGCGTTGGCGGTCCTCATTCCCCGTTGGGGCGTTGATGTCTCTCCCATGCCGATTGGCAGGGGTCACGAAACCGCGTTGTGCACACAGGATTCGCGCGTGAGAACCATGTTAACCACAAATCGGGGCGCGTGCAGGATAAATTTCCACAATTGCCGCCTGCGGGCTCCGCGTTAACCGCCATGCGGCCCGGAACGGGTCAGTTCAGTTCAACTGTGCTGACCTGATAGCCCTTGTCCACCAGCGCCTGCACCAGTGCTTCGAGCTGCTGCCGATCGCGTGCTTCGCATTCGATGTCGGTTATGAGGCCCTTGGCGGGAAGATTGGTGAAAATCCGCTGGTGGTAAATCTCGATGATGTTGACATTGTGCGCATCGAATTCGCGCATCACCTTGAACAGCGCGCCGGGGCGATCCTGCAGAGTGATCTGCAACCGCGCCAGCCTGCCCGAACGGGCAAGGTCGCGCAGCAGCACGTTGGCGAGCAGCCGGGTATCGATATTGCCGCCGCACAGCACCAGTCCGATATTCTTGCCCTTGAACCGTTCGGGGTGGGACAGCACCGCCGCCAGCCCAGCCGCGCCTGCGCCTTCGACCACGGTCTTCTCGATCTGCAACAGCAGGCTGACCGCCTCCTCCAGCGCCGGTTCGTCCACCAGCACAATATCGTCCACCAGCTTGTCGATCACCCCTTGCGTGAACTTGCCCGGTTCCTTCACCGCAATGCCTTCAGCCAGCGTATCGCCGCCGAAGGGAAGGTCCTCGCCCTTGTAGGCATTGTAGGAAGAGGGGAACAATCGCGCTTCCACCCCGATCACTTCCACCGGCGGGTGGCGGTCCTTGGCCACCGTCGCCATGCCCGAAATCAGCCCGCCGCCACCAATCGGCACGACGATGCAATCGAGATCGGGCGCATCCTCGAACAGTTCCAGCGCCACCGTGCCCTGCCCTGCGGCGACGTGCGGATCGTCGAACGGGTGGACGAAGGTGAGGCCCAGTTCGACCTCAAGCTTGCGCGCGTGTTCCTGCGCCTCGTCAAAGCTCTCGCCGTGCAGCACCACGTTGCCGCCCACGGCTTCGGTCTGCATCACTTTCACCACCGGGGTGGTGCGCGGCATGACGATGGTGACGGGCACGCCCAGCCGCCGCCCGTGATAGCTCAGCCCCTGCGAATGGTTGCCCGCCGACGCCGCGATCACGCCCGCGCGCGCGCTGCTCCTGCGGTCAGTTGCAGCAGCGCGTTCAGCGCGCCGCGCTCCTTGTAGGCGGCGGTGAACTGGAGGTTTTCGAACTTGAGCCACACTTGCGCGCCGGTGATCTGGGACAGCGTCTGCGAATGCAGCGTGGGGGTGCGCACCACCGCGCCTTCGATGCGCTTGGCGGCGGCGTGGACATCGGCGATTGTCAAAGTGGGCTGGCTCATGGGGTGAAGCGCCTAGCGGGACTACGGCACAAGGGGAAGTGGCGGCGCCCTTTCATCTCACAAAGATTGCCTTGGCGCTTATCAGCGGGCAGTGCTGGCAGCCATGAGCACAATAGCATTTTTGGGCCTTGGGGTGATGGGCGGGCCGATGGCCGGACACCTCGCCCGCGCCGGACACCATGTCACCGGATACAACCGCACTTTCTCGCGCGCGCAGGCGTGGCAGGCGAAACTGGCGGCGGAAGGGCTGGTCGTGGCGGTTGCCGCCACTGCTGCCGAGGCCGTGGCGGATAAGGACGTAGTGCTCGCCTGCCTCGGCAATGACGATGATCTCGCCAGCGTGATGCTCGGCGACAGCGGCGCGCTGGCGGCGATGCGCGGGGCGCGTGCTTCGTCGATCACACCACCGTTTCGCCCGCCATCGCCCGCAGGATTTCGGAGCAATGCGAAGCACTCGGCCTGCTCGCTGTCGATGCTCCGGTTTCGGGAGGACAGGCAGGCGCGGAGAACGGCAAGCTGGCGATCATGTGCGGCGGATCGGATGCGGCGATGGCTGCGGCGACGCCGGTGATGCAGGCCTATGCCGCGCGGATCGTCCATATCGGCGGTGCGGGCGCGGGGCAGGCGTGCAAGGCGGTCAACCAGGTGTGCATTGCCGGGGTATTGGCCGGATTGTCCGAAGGCGTGCGACTGGCGCAGGCGAGCGGGGTCGATCCCGGCAAAGTGCTCGAAGCCATCAGCGGCGGCGCGGCGCAGAGCTGGCAGATGGTCAACCGCTGGCCGACAATGGTGCGCGGCGAATTCGATTTCGGCTTTGCTATCGACTGGATGCGCAAGGACCTGGCCATCGCGCTGGACGAGGCGAAAGCGGGGGGCATTTCGCTTCCCGTTACCGCGCTGGTCGACCAATTCTATGCCCAAGTGCAGGCCGCGGGCGGATCGCGGCAAGATACCAGCGCGCTGATCCGCCATTTGCCGGAGGTGAAGTGATGAATGTTGGTGAACTGCTCCCCCTCCTGTTGGCCCTGCGGGCCAGCTTCGCTTCCAGAGGAGGGGGCCGGGGGGTGGTGGGCGAGCGCAGCGAGCCCGGCATTTTGCGCACGGGCGCGACCTTGCGGTCGCGCAACCACCCCCAACCCCCTCCTTTGAAAAGGAGGGGGCTTCTCGCGCTCGCCCTTATCTCAGCTGCTGCTCCCCGCCCCCGCGCTCGCCGATACCTGGATCGACAATGTCGAAGGCATTTCCGTGGGCCGCGATGGCAGCGTGGATCGCTTCACCGGTCTGGTGGTGGACGAGGACGGGCGGATCACCGAACTGCTCGACTTCGGAGACCGGCCGACACGTCAGATCGATTACCGGGTTGACGGCGAAGGACGGGTGATGGTGCCCGGCTTCATCGATGCCCACGCGCATTTGATGGGTCTTGGCCTCGGCACGCTGGTGCTCGACCTGTCGGGCGTGCAATCGCTGGATGAGGCGCTGGGCCGGGTCGCGGCCTATGCCGCCGCCAATCCCGAACGCCCGTGGATTCTCGGGCGCGGGTGGAATCAGGAATTGTGGGGCACGGGTTTCCCGACCGCTGCCGATCTCGACGCGGTGGTCTCCGATCGGCCGGTCTGGCTCGAACGCGTGGATGGTCATGCAGGCTGGGCCAACAGCCGCGCGCTGGCGGCGGGAGACGTCACCGCGCGCAGCACCGACCCCACTGGCGGGCGGATCGAACGCCTGCCGGGATCGCGCGCACCTGCGGGCGTACTGGTGGACGCCGCGCAGGCACTGATCGCCACGCAAATCCCCCCGCCCCTGCCCGAAGACCGCGATGTTGCGCTCTTCAATGCGCAGACCTTGCTGCTGAGCAACGGCGTCACTGCGATGGCGGATATGGGCACCACCATCGACGACTGGATGGCGCTGCGCCGCGCAGGCGATGCCGGATGGCTGCAAATCCGGGTGATGGCCTATGCCGATTCGGTGCCGACCATGCTCACCATCGGCGGGCCGGGGCCGACGCAGTGGCTCTATGATGATCGGCTGCGGCTGAACGGGGTGAAGCTGGTACCTCGATGGCGCGCTGGGTTCACGCGGGGCGCTGCTGAAAGAGGATTACGCCGACGATCCCGGTAATCGCGGGCTGCCGCTGCTCAACGGCACGCAATTGCGCAACCTGATGAGCCGCGCCGCGCTCGACGATTTCCAGATCGCGGTCCACGCCATCGGTGACGCGGCCAATGCCGAAATCCTCTATGCGATCGACGAAATGTCCGCCGACTATCCCGGAGATCGGCGCTGGCGGATCGAACACGCGCAAGTGGTCGATCCCGCCGATATCGCGCTGTTCGGCCAGCACGGCATCATCGCCTCGATGCAGCCCGTCCACCAGACCAGCGACCGGCTGATGGCCGAAGCGCGGCTGGGGCCGGATCGGCTGGACGGTGCCTATGCCTGGCGCACGCATGCTGGATCAGGGGGCCGTGCTGGCTTTTGGCACCGATGCGCCGGTGGAGCAGGTCAATCCGCTGGCGGGGCTGGCGGCGGCGATCAGCCGCACCGACGCGGCGGGCGAACCCTTCGGCGGCTGGCGGCCGGAGGAAACTATCAGCCGCGAACAGGCGCTCGCCGCCTATACCGCCAATGCCGCCTATGCCGGATTTGCCGATGGGCGCTTCGGGCGGCTGACACCGGGCGAACGTGCCGATTTCGTGTTTCTCTCCGCCGATCCGCTGATGGCGGGACCGGAACAGCTGCGCCAAATCCGGGTGCTGGAAACCTGGGTGGCGGGGCGGCTGGTCTACGATGCGGACGCGGCCAACGCGCTGGTCGAAGGCCCGACTTGGAGAACGGCGAAGCGGGGCGTTGAGGCCGCGCTATTCCGCTGCGTCGCCCACTGGCGTGGCTTGCTCAGCCGCCTCCTCAGCTTCACGCAGAGCCCGCTCTTTCGCCGCCTTCTTTTCGCCCATGCGCATCAGGATCAGCGAACCTTCGAACAGCAGCAACAGCGGCACAGCCAGCATGATCTGCGAAACGACATCGGGTGGAGTGATGAACGCCGCCACCACAAACACCGCCACGATTACATAGCGCCGCGCCCCCACCAACTGCGCGCGCGAGACGATCCCCGCACGGTTGAGCAGCAGCAGTAAGACGGGCAGCAGGAAACTGATCCCAAAGGCGAGAATGAACTGCATCACCAGATCGAGATAATCGCCCATCGCAGGCAGTGCTTCGCTTCCAGTCCGCCTGCCTCGCCCTGAAACCCCAGGAACCAGGTGAAGGCCAGCGGCATCACCGCGAAATAGGCCAGCGATCCGCCAGCCACGAACAGGATCGGGGTGGCGATAAGGAACGGCAGGAACGCCTTCTTTTCGCGCGCATAAAGGCCGGGCGCGACGAAGGCCCACAGCTGGTTGGCGATGATCGGGAAGGCAAGGAAGAACGCCGCGAACAGCGATACCTTGATCTCGACAAAGAACGCCTCATACAGCCGCGTATAGATCAGCTGCCCCTCGCCCTCTGGAAACGCCGCGGTCAACGGACGCACCAGAAAGCCGAAAATCTCGTCGGCGAAATAGAAACATATCCCGAACGCCACCAGCAGTGCCAGCACCGCTTTCACCAGCCGCCCGCGCAGTTCGATCAGGTGATCGAGCAGCGGGGCCTGCGAATCGTCGAGATCCCTGATTTTGAAGGCCATGGCTCAGACCTTCTTTGCGATATTGACAGCGGGGGCGGGGTCAATCGCCTCCGTGGCTTCGGCCGCCGATGCTGAGGCCACACCCGAAGTCGGAGCCATTGCCCGCTCCGCAGCCGCCGCCATTTCCTTGGCCTGATCCGCAATCAGGGCCTGCTTGGCGGCAATGATCTTTAGCTCATCGGCCTTCTGCAGGGTCATCTTCGCGGGATAGGCCCCAGTCGGCTCCGCTTCAGCAGGGGCGCCTTCCGGATGGTCGCGCATGATCTTTTCGTTTTGCGCCTTCCACTTTTTCTCCATGTCCTCCAGCTCGGCCTCGCGCACCATCGAATCGAAGCCGCCGCGGAACTGTGCAGAGATCTTGCGCATCTTGCCGATCCAGCGCCCCACCGTGCGCAGCGCGAGCGGCATGTCCTTCGGGCCGATCACGAGGATCGCCACAACCACTATCAGCAACAATTCGGTTGCGCCGATATCGAACATGGCTGCGGCGCTCTCGCTGAAAAGTTAGGAGGCGGAAGTGTCGCGCGCGGTTTCGGTCGAGGTTTCGGGCGTGGCGGGTGCCGGGGCCTCAATACGCGGGCTGGGTTCGGAAGCGGCGCGCGTTTCCTCGTTCATGCCCTTCTTGAAGCTGCTGATTCCCTTGCCGAAATCGCCCATCATATCCGAAATCCGCCCGCGCCCGAACAGGACGAGCACGACGATGGCGATAATCAGAATCTGCCAAATACCTGGCTGCATGCGTATTTCCTCGTGGTAGGACTAGACGCCTAATCTAGGCGCTTTCGTTCCGGATTTCCAGCGTCGCGGCAATTTCGGCGTCGTCGAACGCGTCAGTGTGTCCGGATTCGTGCCCATTATCCTCCGATGAGGCCTTCGCGGCAAGGCTTTCCTCTTTCTGCGCCACCATCTCATCGTAAGCATCGTCCACCGGATCGAGCAGCCCGGCGGCCTTCAGTTCGTCCAGTCCCGGCAGGTCCTGGCGCGATGCCAGCCCGAAGTGGCTGAGGAAATCGGGGGTGGTGGCGTAGATCACCGGGCGGCCGGGCACTTCGCGCCGCCCCGAAACCCGCACCCAGCCCGCTTCCATCAGCACGTCGAGCGTGCCCGCGCTGGTCTGCACCCCGCGAATCGCCTCGATCTCGGCGCGGCTGACGGGTTCGTGATAGGCGACGATGGCCAGCACTTCGGTGGCCGCGCGGCTCAGGCGACGCTGCGATTCCTTTTCGCGGCGCAGCAGGTGGGCCAGATCGGGCGCGGTCTGGAACTGCCAGCGTTGGCCGTGCTCCACCAGATGCACGCCGCGTTCGGCGTAGGCGTGCGCAATTCGGCCAGTGCCTCGCGCACATCGGCACCGCCGAGTTGGGCAGAAATCGCCCCGGCGCTCAGCGGTTCCTCGGCGGCGAACAGACAGGCTTCGACGGCTCGGGCCAGTTCGGAGGGGGATTCACCATTAGCCCCTCCCCTTCAGGGAGGGGAGACCCAGTTCGCAGCACTCATGCCGGCACCCGCCTTAGATGCAGCGGCCCGAATGCCTCTTCCTGCCGCAATTCCGCGCGGCCCAGCCGCGCCAGTTCCAGCGCCGCGACAAAGCTGGAGGCGAGCGCCGAACGGCGCAGCGCGGGTTCAGCATGGGCGGGCAGGAACGCGCGCAATTCCATCCAGTCGAGCGTAACGCCGAGCATGGCGCGAAACCCGCTGGAGCGCCGCATCCAGCGTCATCACCGGGCGATCCAGCACCATGTGCACCACCGGCTCGGTGCGCAGCTTCACCTGCCCATAGGCGTGGACCAGCGCGAACCAGTCGCATTGCCAGGCGTTCTTGCGCAGCACCTTCAACCCCTCAGGCGCACCGCGCGCGAACACGTCGCGCCCCAGCCGGTCGCGCGCCATCAGCCGCGCCCCGGCCTCGCGCATCGCGCCGAGCCGGGCGAGCCGCAATTGCAGCCGCATGGCCAGTTCTTCCGGGCTGGGGTCTTCCTGTTCGTCCTTGGGCAGCAGCAGCGCCGATTTGAGATAGGCGAGCCACGCCGCCATCACCAGATAATCGGCGGCAATCTCCAGCCGCAGCGCCTCGGCGCGTTCGATATAGACGATATACTGATCGACCAGCGCGAGGATCGAAATCGCCTTGAGATCGACCTTCTGCCGCCGCGCCAGATCGAGCAGCAGATCGAGCGGACCTTCCCAGCCGTCAAGATCGAGATAGAGCGCGTCGGGATCGGAGGTGCCGGGAGCGGCGATGCCGGTCCAGTCGTCGTCCAAACTTCCCCTCCCGCTCGCGGGAGGGGTTAGGGGAGGGCCTGCATCATGAACGGTGTCCCCTGACAGGCCCACCCCCGGCCCCTCCCGCAAGCGGGAGGGGAGATTTATAGCCTCACCGCTCACGCCGCCGCCTTCACGATGGCCAGCAAGCGTCGCGCGCTTCCAACAGCTCGGCGCGCGGGTTTCGTCCGCCACCACGCCGGTGCCGAGCCAGCGCCCGTTCCAGCCGCGCGGCAGTCACTTCCGACATCGCCGGAAGCGCATCGACCGTGCCCTGCATCTCATCCATCTTGGCCCAGCAATTGAGCACAATATCGCACCCGGCCTTGTGCGCGATCGCCGAGCGTTCGGGGATCGTCCCGCCCAGCGCCTGCATGTCGATATCGTCGGTCAGCAGCAGGCCGTCGAAACCGATCCGCTTGCGGATGATCTGTTCGATCACGAACTCGGACTGCGTGGCCGGATGGTCCGCATCCCAGGCGGTGAAGCGGATATGCGCGGTCATCGCCATCGGCGCGTGTGCCAGCTTGGCGAAGGGGGCGATGTCGGTTTCCAGTTCGCCATCAGTTGCTGTGACAACGGGCAATTCCTTGTGCGTGTCGACCATAGCCCGCCCGTGCCCCGGCATGTGCTTGATGCAGCCCGCCACCCCGCCGCGCGCCAGCCCGTCGAGCACCGCGCGGCCCAGCGCCGCCACCTGCATCGGCTCTGCGCCCAGCGCGCGGTCCCCGATCACATCGTGCGCGCCATCGACCCGCACGTCGAGCAGCGGCAGATAATCGACCGTGATCCCGACTTCGGCGCAGATCCAGCGCCAGCATTTGCGCATTCGCCCGCGCCGCCTGAATCGCGCTGGCGGGGGCAATCTGCGTACAGTTTTGCAAATTCGCCCTGCGGCGGATAGGCCGGCCATTCGGGCGGCTTCATCCGCGCCACCCGCCCGCCTTCCTGATCCATCGCGATCAGCAGCCGCTCGCGCCCGTGAATGCTGCGCAGTTCGTCAGTCAACGCGCGCAATTGGGCGCGATCCTGCACGTTGCGCCCGAACAGGATGTAGCCTGCCGGATCGGCCTCGCGGAAGAAGGCGCGTTCATCTGCGGTCAGGCGCAGGCCGGAAAGGCCGAAAATCGCGGGCGTCATGGCGCAATTTCGCCTGAATGCGCCGCCTTCCGCAAGCAGTTCGCGCCAGCCTGCGGGGGAAAAGCCCCCGGCTGGCGCGACACTTACCGATGTAGCAGTCCCCGCCCGCATTGCGGATCGAACGGCACAGTCGCTTCGGCGCTGGTGCGATCCCCGGAAACGGCCTGCAGGCGATAGACCTTGGCCCCGTCGACATCGCCTTCGACCACCCGGTGGCGCATCGCCCGAAAGCGCAGAGTAGCGGCCCGCTTCACGGTCCACCAGCCTCGGCATCCGCGCGGCTGCCATAGGCTCCGACCTGCACATCAGACCGCGCCGCTGGTGCTGGCGGTGGCAGGTGGCTGCGGGCGGTTGCCTCTCCAGCCTGTTCGGTATCGATAGAAGGCTGAGCTTCGCTGTCGCCGCGCGTCACCGCTGTCGATCCGCCCGCGCGCGCTTTCGACCCTCGGCCACTTCAAAGCCTGATCGCCCGTGCCTTCGACTTCGGCACCGCCAGCATCGTCCGGGCGCTGCTTGTAAGCCCCCTCGGGCGCTTCGATGGTGCTGCCATCGGCCACCAGTTCGGGATCGGCGCGATCGCGGGTGAACCACCAGGATCGCCGCCAGCACCGCGCCAACACCGCAAGGCCGATCAAGGCGTGCGTAATCAGTCGCCAGTCAAAGCCCTGCTCTTCTTCGTAATCGTCGGCTTCGAGCCATGGCAGGTCCTCATCCTCGTTGGCGAGAGCAAGCTGCTCTTCCTCCTCGCCAGCGCTCATCGCTCCGACTGCGATTCCGTTTCCAGCGTCCTCGTCCCCGTTGCCGCCGGATACGTCATGATTCACAACTCCTCGACCGCTTCCACGCCCAATAGGGCAAGGCCATTGCGAATTACCTGCCCGATTTGTGCGCAAGGAAAAGCCTTGCCGCAGTCAGTGCCGGTTCCTGTGCCACGATGATGCGCTTTTGCGGATCGTCGTTACCCATATTCCAACAGGCCGTGGAAGGCCGCTGCCAGATCATAGAGATAGAAGGCAATCCGGTGCGGTTCGCGCGCGCTGGCGGCCGCTTCCACCTCACGCGGGAATTGCGCGGCCTGCGCGACCAGCGCCAGTTCGTCCGCGCGTGAGCAGCGTCGAGCCGCGTCATCCGGACGGCAGCCAGCCCTTCGGCCGCCGCCTTGCGCAGGATCGAACGGATCCGGGCATGGGCATATTGGACATAGAACACCGGATTGTCCTTCGACTGCTTCCACCACTTTGGCGAAGTCGAAATCCATCTGCGCTTCGGGCTTGCGGGTGAGCATGGTGAAACGCACCACATCCTTGCCCACTTCTTCCACCATATCGGCGATGGTGACGAAATTGCCGCTGCGCTTGGACATCTTGGCCGGTTCGCCATTGCGCAGCAATTGCACCATCTGCACCAGCTTGACGTCGAACGGGATCACCTTGCCCCTGCCCGTCGGCTGAGCGCCGCCACCGCCGCCCTGATCCGCTTTACCGTGCCGGCATGATCCGCGCCCCAGATATCGATCAGTTCATCGGCGCTCTCGGCCTTCTGCATGTGATAGGCGAGATCGGCGCCGAAATAGGTCCACTTGCCATCGGATTTGCGGATCGGGCGGTCCTGATCGTCGCCGAATTTGGTGGACCGGAACAGCGGCAGTTCGACCGGCTCCCAATCTTCAGGCGGGGCCTTGCCCTTGGGCGCTTCGAGCACGCCGTCATAGACCAGATCCTGCGTGCGCAGCCACGCCTCCGCCGCTTCGGGCTTCTTTGCGTCCTGCAATTCGGCTTCGGAGGAGAACACATCATGGCTTGATGCCGAGCAGCGCCAGATCGGCGCGGATCATCGCCATCATCGCCGCGACTGCGCGCCTTGCGGAACGGGATCAGCCAATCGGCTTCCGGGCGCTGCGCAGGCCTCGGCCAAACTCGTGCCGCCAGCGCCGCGCCGATCGGCTTGAGATAATCGCCGGGATAGAACCCTGCCGGAATGTCACCGATATCCTCGCCCAGCGCCTCGCGATAACGCAGATGCACTGACCGGGCGAGGGTATCGACCTGACCGCCGGCATCGTTGACGTAATATTCGCGCATCACCTGATGGCCGGAAAATTCCAGCAGGCTGGCCAGCGCATCGCCCACCACCGCGCCCCGGCAATGGCCCATATGCATCGGCCCAGTGGGATTGGCGGAGACGATATTCCACATTCACCCGCCGCCCCGCTCCCATCGTGGAGCGCGCCGTAATCCGGCCCCGCCGCCGCGATTGCGGCCAGTTCCGCCAGCCAGTTGGCAGCCGTCAGCCGCAGATTGATGAACCCCGGCCCGGCGATTTCGGCGCTTTCGCACCAGCGGATCAGCCGCCAGCATGGCGACGATCTTTTCGGCCAGCGCACGCGGATTGGTGCCCGCAGGCTTGGCCAGCACCATCGCTGCATTGGTCGCCAGATCGCCATGGGCGGGGTCGCGCGGGGGTTCCACGCTGACATTGCCGCGCGGCAGGCCGGGCGGCAGCTCGCCTTCCATCTCCAGCGCATCCAGCACGGCATCGAGCTTTGCGGCAAACGCGCATATAAGTTGTGATTTCAGACATGGCCGCGCCGTTAGCCGGTTTAGCGCGGGTGCGAAAGCCGTGACCTTAGCAGGGCCAGCCGATGGGTAAAATCATGCATCATGGGTCAAGCTGAAGCAGCCCAAATTGGCGGACGGTCGCTTCGCGCAATCGGGGCAGGCGGCAAGCGAGGCGAACGATTATGGCAATTCACTGGAAATGTCTGACAGCCGGCGTGGTCGGGGCGATTGGCGGGCTCGGCGCAATGTCGCTGGCAGCGCAGGATAATACGGGGACCGATGGGTCTGACGCGCTTATGTCGTCGAGCGACGGTGCGGTTTCGCACGCATCAAGCGGCAGCCTGCGCTATTGCTCCTACAACACGTCTCTACGATCGGATCGACTGCGCCAGCTGGCAATTGCCCGCCGTCACGCCGCTTTACCGCGTGGCGTTATAGGCCAGCTGCTCTTCGCTCAGCTGGAAGCCGAGCAGCAGTTCGAAGCGTGGCGCGGGCCACGGCAGCGCGCACATCGGGCTCGGTCAGCGGATCGACCGCGGCATCATCATCGCCCGCGCGGCGGTCGCGGGTGATGCGCTCGCGGATATCGTCGGGCAGGGTCGCTTCAGCGCGGTCGACATAGGCCGCAGCGGTGCCGCTGGCCGTGGCGCGCGGTCCTGCCCATCGGCAAATTCGAGCGCACCGATGCCCACCCGCTTGGACACCACACTGGTGCCGCCGCGCAGCACGGTGGCGAAATACGGCAGTTCCACGCTGCGCGCGCCGCTGGTGTTGCGGCGCGTGGCGATGCACATCGAAAGTGGCATTGGTATAGACCTGCGCGCCGGAATCATCGCAGTGGCTGCGCACATTGGTGATCACCGCGGTCACATCCAGCGCATCGGCGGTGCGGGCTGTCAGCCGGGCTGAAAGCGGTGACATTCGCCGGTATAGTCGGGCACCCCTACTGCCGGGCACAACGACCGGAGCGCGGTGATGCCCGACGCTGTCATCACCACGATATCACCCGCTGTCCTGCAGCCCGCCAGACCCAGGCGAGCGCGAGCCATGGCGGCAATCAGTGCGGGTACGAAACTGTCATACGGCAGTTCCTGTCTGTGCGGCCAGCTTGGCGCGGCAGGCCGTTTGGCGAGCTGCCCCTAGCCCTTTCACTGGCCGGCGACAACCGCTAGGGGCAGCCACTATGAACGCCCCCTTTCCGAAGCCAGTGCCAGCGCCAAACCGCCGCTGACTGTGCTGATCGCCGCCCCGCGCGGGTTCTGCGCCGGGGTCGACCGCGCCATCGAAATCGTCGAACGGTCGCTCGAGCGCTATCGGCGCGCCGGTCTATGTCCGGCACGAAATCGTCCACAACCGCTTGTGGTGGATAGGCCTGAAGGCCAAGGGCGCGATTTTTGTCGAGGAACTGGACGAAGTGCCCGACGACGCCCCGGTGGTGTTTTCAGCGCCCACGGCGTGCCCAAATCGGTTCCGGCAGAAGCAGAGCGGCGCAAGATGATCTATCTCGATGCCACCTGCCCGCTGGTCAGCAAGGTCCACCGCCAGGCCGAACGGCAGATCGAGAAGGGGCGGCACATCCTGTTCATCGGCCACGCCGGCCACCCCGAGGTGATCGGCACGATGGGCCAGGTCGAAGCGGGCGCAGATGACGCTGGTGGAAACCGTGGCGGATGTCGCCTGGCTGCCGTTCTCGCCAGGACGCCCCGTTGTCGTTCCTTACCCAGACCACGCTTTCGGTGGATGACACGGCGGAAATCATCGCCGCGCTGAAGGCGCGCTATCCCGCAAATCGTCGCGCCCAAGGCGGAAGACATCTGCTATGCCACCTCCAACCGGCAGGCGGCGGTCAAGGCGATTGCCGCCGGCAGCTGATCTGGTGCTGGTGATCGGCGCGCCCAATTCCTCCAATTCGCTGCGGCTGGTCGAAGTGGCCGAGCGCTGCGGCACCAACGCCCGGCTGATCCAGCGGGCGAGCGAAATCGATCCGGACTGGCTCGACGGGGTGGGCACGCTGGGCTTGACCGCCGGTGCATCTGCCCCCGAAGAACTGGTGCGCGAGGTGATCGCCCGGCTGGGCGAATGGCGGCGAAATCGAGGAACTGCCGGTCGCGCACCACGGAGGAAAACATGGTGTTCAAACTGCCGCGCGAGCTGACTGGATTAGGAGCGCGATCGTGGCCGTTTATACCCAGCTGTCGGCGCAGACACTGGCGAGCCTGATCGCCGCATTATGATGTGGGCGAACTGGTCTCGGCCAAGGGCATTGCCGAAGGGGTGTCCAATTCCAACTGGCTGATCGATACCACGGCGCGGATGGCAAGGCGCGCGCTTCATCCTGACGATGTACGAACGGCGGATCGATCTGGCGGACCTGCCGTTTTTCCTCGGTCTGCTCGATCATCTGGCGGCAAGGGTTGCCCGGTGCCGCGGACCATCCACGACCGGGCGGAGCGCATTTCGCAGCCGCCGGCTTGCGCGACAAGGCGGTGGCGCTGATCGAGTTTTTGCCCGGCGTCTCGGTCGATCAGCCCACTCGCGGCCGCAGGCGCTACAACGTCGGCGGGTGCTGGCGCAGATGCATCTGGCCGCGGCAGATTTCCGGCGGCGCAGCGCCGCAACGATCTTGGGCCGGACACTTCGGCACGAGTGCTGGCGGAGTGCGGCGATGGCGGCATTGGCGCCGGATCGACCCGCCCTGCCCGCCGCCATCGCCGCTGCGCAGCCGGTCGGCGCGCGACTGGCCGCAGGGATCTGCCGCGCTCGGTGATCCATTCCGATCTGTTCCCCGACAATGTGCTGATGCTGGGCGAACGGGTGACGGGCCTGATCGATTTCTATTTCGCCTGCCACGATATGATGGCCTATGATCTGGCGGTCACTCATGCCGCTTGGAGCTTCGCCGATGGCGGGCGGACTTACCGGCCCGATACTGGGACGGCGCTGATGGCAGGCTATCAATCTGTGCGCCCGCTGCTGGATGCTGAAAGCCGCGCGCTGCCGCTGCTGGCGCAGGGCGCGGCGCTGCGTTTCGTTTCCAGCCGCGCGCAGGACTGGATCGATACGCCCGCCGATGCGCTGGTGACGCGCAAGGATCCGATGGATTTCTATGCGGCGGCTGGCATTCTATCCGCGCGAAGGGGCGGCGCTGTTTATCGCATGAAACAGGTGGAGATTTTCACCGATGGTGCCTGCAAGGGCAATCCCGGCCCCGGCGGCTGGGGCGCGCTGCTGCGCATGGGCAAGCACGAAAAGGAGCTTTCCGGCGGCGAACCCGATACCACCAACAACCGCATGGAAATGACCGCCGCGATCCGCGCGCTGCAGCGCCTGATCGAGCCGTGCGAGGTGACGCTGCACACCGACAGCCGCTATCTGATCGACGGCATGACCAAATGGATCGACGGCTGGAAGCGCAACGGCTGGATCAGTGCCAGCAAGAAGCCGGTCCGCAACGACGACCTGTGGCACGACTGATCGAGTTGGCGCGCAAAGCACAAGATCGACTGGCAATGGGTAAAGGGCCACAATGGCCACGCCGAGAACGAACGGGTCGACCGGCTCGCCAGCGAGGCGGCGGACGCCGCGCGGTAATTGGACAAGGAAAAGGCCGACCCCTTGCGGGATCGGCCTCTCGGAAACTCAATCTCTCAAGCGGCGCTTTCTTCTACCGTCTCGGCACCCGGACCGTTCTTCTTGATCGATTCGATGGCGTTCTTGGCGCTGGCCTTCGAGGAATAGCCTTCGGTCCAGAACATCGGTTCGGAATTGTACATGAAATAGGCGACGAATTCGCCCGCCTTGTTCTTCTTGATCTTGAAATGATGCGCCATGATTACATCCCTTCCCTCGCTTACATGCGCTTAGCTGGCTAGCCGAACCGCGCCGGCGCGTAAAGAGCGGCATCAAGCGCCCCGGTCATGGCATCGCGCGGCAGGCCAAGCAGCAATTGCGCCGCCAAGCCGCGCAGCGGCGGGCGCGGTCTGGATGCCATAGCCGCCCTGCCCGGCGAACCAGAAGAAGCCGGGACGTCTGCCGGATCGAAGCCATAGACCGGCAGGCGATCAGGCGCGAAGCTGCGCAGGCCTGCCCATTTGTGTTCCACCGCAGCACCCGCCAGTCGACCACCTTTTCGAACCGGTCGATTGCCGTGGCAACGTCCAGTTCTTCCGGCGCGGCATCGCATGGCAGGCTGGGCGTCTCGTCGTGCGGGCTGAGCCAGAGGCTTGCCGCTTTCCGGGCTTGAAATAGAATTCGACCCGCGATATCGAGCACCAGCGGCAGGGCAGCGGGCGGCGCGGGATCGGTGCGCAATTGCGCCACGGTGCGGCGATACGGGCTGATGCCGAGCGGGCTCGCGCCCGCCAGCAGGCCACCTCGTCGGCCCAGGCCCCGGCGGCATTGACCAGCACCCCGGCGCGCATTTCCCGCCCGCCGACCGAATTCGAGCCGCCCAGCCTCGCGCCCGTCGCGCTGCGCCGCCTCCAGCTGGTGCCGGCAAACAGTTCGTCCCGGTTTCCCCGCCTCGGGCAAGATAGTGCTGATGCAGCGCGGCCACATCGATATCGGCGCAATGCGGCTCGATAATCCGTGGTCCCAGCCCGGGCCGCATGCCGGGCACCAGTTGGCCGCAAGCCCGCTCGCGCCCGATCCGCACCGGATTGGCCCCCGGTCCCGGCAAACGACGGCAAGAACCTGCGACGACCGGTCTCCTCGCCCCGGCCCGGGCGATATACAGCGCACCGCGCGTCGGCGAGGAACCCGCCGTCGCGCAAGCCACGCGCCCGACGCCAGGTCAGCGGCACGATCTGCGGGCCCGCCATAGCATTCCTCCCAGAACGCCGCCGAACGCCCGGTGGCGTGATAGCCGGGCGCGATCTTCCGCCTCCGCCAGCACCACCGAGCCATGCGGCGCACAGTTCGGCGGCGAGGCTTGCCCCCGCCATCCCCGCGCCGATCACCGCGATATCGAATTGCTCGATCAAGCAGGTGCCCACCGCGCGAGGAAATCATCGATCGCCGCCAGCGCGCGCATCGCGCACCGGATCCGCCTCACGCAGGATTTCGTGGCGCGCTTCCTTGCCAAACCACAAGCGCTTGCGACATTGGGCAGCCGGTGCACGGCGCGGCGGATCGCGGAAGGGCTCACCAGCCGATCCGCATCGGTGGCGAGCAATGAAAACCGGCACCTGCACCGCCTTCCATCGCGCCCCGGCGCAAATATGCTCGTCGACCGCTTTCAGTCGCTCCGCTGACCCAGCCCCAACTGCCCGGCCCCAGCACCAGTTCGGGCCGCGCATCCGCCACCACAGCTCGTCTTCATAGCGATCCTCGTCGTGGGTCAGCAGCTGCTGCGCAGGCGCAGCCTTGGCTACCGGGCTTCTCGCTCATCTTCCAGCCGGGCGACGCGGATCGCCCAGCCGCGGCCATCGTCCGGGCAACCAGCGCCTGCAGCGGCAAGGGCACCGTTCGGGCAGCACGTCCAGCATCGGCGCAGTCAGCACCAGCGCATCAGGTGCAGGCACCAGCGCATTTTCGATCACCGCGCGCAGGGCGAGTGGCCCGCCCATCGAATGCGCCGCCAACACCAGCGGCCCGGACTTTCCGCCGCCCAATCGCGCCACAAGGCCGCCAAATCATCCACCACAGCGCGAAATCATCGATGTGGCCGGTGCCCGCATCAGCCCCAACCGCCCCGACCCGCCCTGCCCGCGCCAGTCCGCCGCGCTGACCTGCCAGCCCTGCAGCCGCCAATGTTCCAGGCTTTCGAGATATTTCTCATAGGCATCGCCGCGCCCCGGCATGAACAGCATCTGCCCCGCGCCGCGGACATCCGCAGGCGGCGGCGGGCCAGTCGATGCGCCGATCTGGTGCCCGTCAGGCTGCCAGACCAGACCACTCGCACGCCCCGGCAGGAATCGCCCGGCGATCAAACTGCACTACGCCGATTTCGCTCTTGGTCCGTAGATGAATGCCAACCTCCTGCCCGTGGTTACTGTTTGGTAAGTGATAGCCGCTAGCACAAGCTCCAAGAGACCAATCTGCCGGGGCCTAGCATGCTGGACGATCCGATCAAGTATGGCCTGCTTGCCGCACTTGGCAATCGCGCTGCTGACTGCCGCCTTTACCGATCTCAAAAGCCGCCGCATCGCCAACTGGCTGAACGCCGCCATCGCGCTGGGTGCGCCGCTGTTCTGGTGGGCCAGCGGCATGGCGCTGTGGCCCGATGTCGCCATGCAATTCGGCCTGCGCTGGCGACCTTCGCGGTGCTTTCGGTGCTGTTCGCCATCCGCGGATGGGCGGCGGGCGACGTGAAGCTGCTGACCGCGCTGGCGCTGTGGATCGCGCCCGACGCTGTTTTTCAAGCTGCTGATCATGATGGCGCTGGTTGGCGGCGCTGCTGACCATCGTGTTTCGGCGCCTGGCACGTCATGCGCCGCCAGCGCGACAGGGTCGCGATCCCTTATGGCGTCGCCATCGCCGCCGCCGGTTTGTGGACGCATCGGCGACATTCTATCTGCCCGAAACCTGGTACCAGCCGCTGCCGGCGACTGCCGGGTGAACCTCGATCTTAACCAATCACCGCGTATCCGGCACAAACGTAATTATCCGTACGGACCATCTAAGGGGGCTTACGCACCATGGACAAGAAGAAGCTCATCCTGCTGCTGGCGGCTGCGCTGATCATCGCGATCGGCACCGCCCTTGCCGCGCGAAGCATGTTTGCCGGCGCGGCAGCTCCCGAAGCGGAAGCCGTCGCGCCGGAACCACAAGGCCCCAAGGTGCTGGTCGCCAAGCGCGCCCTGCCGGTGGGCACCATCATCACCGCCGATGCGGTGGCCTACCAGCTGTGGCCGCAGGAACTGGTGCAGGACGCCTATTTCATCGACGGCGAAGCCAATATGGAACAGCTGCTGGGCACCGTGGTGCGCAACCCGATCACTGCCGGTGAGCCGGTGACCCAGGGTTCGCTGGTCGCCCGGGTGATCGCGGCTTCCTTGCTGCGCGCTCTGGGGCCGGGCATGCGCGCCATCACCGTTCCCGTTTCGGCCCGTACCGGCGTCGGCGGCTTCGTCTTCCCGGGTGACCGGGTCGACCTGATGCTGACCCAGACCGTCGGCGGCGTGAAGGTTCGAGCAGGCGCTGCAGGCCACGGAAACGATCCTCACCAATCTGCGCGTTCTGGCCACTGACCAGTCGACCGAAACCACCACCACTGAAGATGGCCGCACCGTGGTGCGCGCCTTCCGCACGGTGACGCTGGAAGTGACCCCGCGCATCGCCGAAAAGATCGCCGTGGCGCAGACGCTCGGCACGCTCAGCCTGTCGCTGCGCTCGATTGCCGACAACCAGGCCGAGCTCGACCGGGCGATTGCTTCGGGCGATGTCGATCTGCCCGCAAACGCCACGCCAGAGCAGGAAGCAGCGGCTGCTGCGCCGCACCGTGGCTACCCGCCCCGGTGAAGGCGCCACGACTTTCGTCAGACCGGCGGCGATGTCTCGCGCTTCCAGCGCCGCACTGTCCCATCGCGGGCTCCGGCCCGAATGGACCAGGCCCGGCAGTCCGCAGGATAATGGCGGCACGGTTGCCGGCTCGCGCTGCCGCCCCTGCCGTGCCCGCCGGGCCCAACGTGCGGGTTACCCGCGGCGACAGCCATCACGGTGGGACCAGTCGCTCGCGGCACTGGAGCACTGCTCGACCGGCAGGGCACACGGCATGGGAGTCGTTGCGCGCATCGCCGCCGCCGGCATCTCGAAGCGCAGGTGACCAGCCATGACCCAACCAGACCACATTTTCGGTCCATTCGCACTTCCACCGGCATCGTTCCGAAAGGCAAGTCTATGCACAGCCGCCTTACCAAGACCATGCTGAGTGCCGCCTGCGCCGCTGCGCCGCTGCTCGCCCTGCCGGGCGCCACGGCCCAGGCCCAGTACCGTCGCCCCGGCGCAGGACATCGTCCTGTCAATCGGGCGCGGCGAACTGGTGACCGTGCCGGGCACCATGGCCGATATCTTCGTGGCCAATGATGCGATTGCCGATGTCCAGGTGAAGTCGCAGCGCCAGCTGTATATCTTTGGCCAAGGCAGGCGGCGAAACCACGATCTATGCCAGCAATGCTGCGGGTGATATCATCTGGTCGGCCAATGTCCGCGTCGGCTCCAACCTCGACAGCATCGACCAGATGCTGGGGCTGGCGATGCCCGAAGCCAATATCCAGGTGGCGACCATGGGCACCAATACCGTGCTGCTGACCGGCACCGTGGCCGCGCCCGAAGATGCGGCGGAAGCCGAACGGCTGGTTTCCGCTTTCGTCGGCGATGGCACCAATGTGATCGCCCGGTTGCGGATGGCCACGCCGCTTGCAGGTCAATCTGCAGGTGCGCTTTGCCGAAGTCAGCCGCTCGCTGGTGCGTTCGCTGGGCATGAACCTGACCACCATCGATGGTTCCAGCGGGTTCCAGTTCGGGCTTGGTCAGGGCCGCACGCGGCTTTGCGCCGGCCTTGCAATACCGGCACTGCCACCGGCTTCGGCACCAGTCTGAAGGTTCCCGTCGCCGAACCCCAATTTCAATCCTCTGGCATCCCGATCAGCGCCTCGAATACGCCAATCCATCGAACGGACGGGACACGGCTCAACCCGATTAACCCCGGCACCACGCTGGGCGGGTGTCGGCAGGCTGCTGGGCCTGGATATTGCCGCTGCGCTGGACTCGGCGAGCGCGAAGGTCTGGTGACCACGCTGGTCGCACCCCCAACCTGACCGCACTTTCGGGCGAAACCGCCGAATTTCCTTGCGGGTGGCGAATTCCCGATCCCGCTGAGCCAGGGCCTGGGCACCACCACGGTGCAATACAAGAACTACGGCGTCAGCCTGCCTATACCCCCATTGTGCTGTCCAATGGCCGCATCTCGATCCGGGTGCGGCCCGAAGTGTCGGAACTGTCGAGCCAGGGGGCGGTGACGCTCAACGGCTTCCAGATCCCGGCGCTGACCATCCGCCGCGCAGAAACCACGGTGGAACTGGGCTCGGGCGAAAGCTTCATGATCGCTGGCCTGCTGCAGAACAATGCGCAGCACACCATCGACCGGGTGCCGGGTGCCGGTGATATCCCGATCCTCGGCAGCCTGTTCCGCTCGACCGAACTTCCAGCGCGGCGAAACCGAGCTGGTGATCGTGGTCACGCCGTATCCTGGTGCAGCCGGTCAACGACCGCGACATCCGCCTGCCGACCGATGGCTATCAACGTCCCCCAATGCCGCCGAGCAGTTCCTGCTGGGTCGCCGAAACGGCAGGCCAGACCGGCGAGGTACGCCGCCGATGCCGCGCGCCGCGGGCGAAGCGCCCAGCCAATCCGGAAGTCAGCCTGATCGACCAGACCGGCACCGCGCTGGCAGGCGGTGACAAGCCCCGCCGGTGCGGCCACCCGCAAACTGCCGAAGCCGCCGCCGCCCGGCTTCAGCCTGAACTGACGAGAGGTGAGCGCCATGACCCTTCGCATCCATCGCCCTGCCGCCTCGGCCCTGGCCCTCTCGCTCGGCCTCGCGCTGTCCGCCTGTGGCGGCGGTTCTTCGACGCCCGCGCAACACCTCGGTCAATTCGGTCAACCAGCCGGTGGTCGAACGGCACAATTTCACGCTCGATCTCGCCGCCTCGGCGGGCGGGCTGTGCGTGCCCGAACAGAGCTCGCCTGGCCGACTGGTTCGAAACGCTGGACCTGGGCTATGGTGACCGTATCGCCATCGACGATCCCGTCCGCCAATGAGGCCGTGGCGAAGACGTCGCCGCCCTTGCCAGCCGCTTCGGCCTGCTGCTGACCGATGGCGCACCGATCACCGAAGGCCATCTTGCTCCCGGCCAGTGTGCGCGTGGTGGTGACCCGTTCGACGCGCATGTTCCCGGCTGCCCCGACTGGTCGGGCCAGAACACGCATCGACACTCGGCAATCAGCACTGTCAGCCGGATTCGGCTGCGCGATCAACAGCAATCTGGCGGCGATGATCGCCGATCCCGAACATCTGCTCGAAGGCGCCAGCGGCACCGGCGAAACCGTGGTCCTGACTTCCAACCGCGCCATCGATCAGCTATCGCGATGCCACGCCCGACCGGCGCTGGCGGCCTCGCTGCCGGTGGCGCGCCAGTCGGCAACTGAGGGGAACTGACGAAATGAATGCACCGTGGAAACCCGGCCCGCTCGGGCAATCGCGATCCCTTTGCCGCCTTTATCTGCGATGAAAGTGCGCTGGACGTGCTGCGCCCGGTGGTGATCGAAATGGGCTGGCAGCCGGAAAAGTGCAACAAGGGTGGCCTGCGCAATGCGGTGCAATCGCTGTCGATTGCGGCCAGCCCGGCAATCCTGATGGTCGACCTGTCCGAAAGTGGCGATCCGCTGAACGATATCAACGCGCTGGCCGAAGTTTGCGAGCCGGGCACGGTGGTGATCGCTGTCGGCCAGGTGAACGATGTGCGCCTGTATCGCGATCTTGGTCGCCAGCGGCATCCACGATTACCTGCTCAAGCCGCTTTCGGCCGAGCCAGCTGCGCGATGCGCTGACCGCAGGCGCAGGCGGTGTTTTCCGCTCCGCGCCATGCAGATGCCGACGGTGAAGGCGAACATATCGCCACCGCCGTGGTCGGCACGCGCGGCGGGGTTGGTGCTTCCACCATCGCCACTTCGCTGGCATGGCTGTTCTCGACCGAACACCGCCGTTCGACCGCGCTGCTCGATCTCGATGTGCATTTCGGCACCGGCGCGCTCAGCCTCGATCTGGAACCGGGCCGCGGCCTGACCGATGCGATCGAGAACCCCAGCCGCATCGACGGGCTGTTCATCGAACGCGCCATGATCCGCGCGAACGACAATCTGGCGATCATGTCGGCCGAAGCGCCGATCAATTCGCCGCTGATGACCGATGGCACCGCCTTTCGTGCAGCTGGAGGAGGAATTCCGTCAGGCCTTCGACATGACGGTGATCGATCTGCCGCGCAACATGCTGATCAACTTCCCGCATCTGTTGACCGATGTGAACGTGGTGACGCTGGTGACCGAACTGACGCTGGCATCGGCGCGCGATACCATCCGCATCCTTTCGTGGCTTAAGACACAATGCGCCGGGCGCGCAGCCGATGATCGTATGCAACAAGATGCAACCGGGCGCGGCAGAAATCAGCAAGGCCGATTTCGAAGCCTCTATCGAACGCAAGATCAATTTCCAGATCGCCGTTCGACCAGAAGGCCGCCGCCAACGCGGCCAAGCTGGGCCAGACTTTCATCGAAGCCAACAAGGCCTCGCAAGCACGGTCGCCCCGCTGCGCGATATCGCCCAGTGCGATCGTCGGGCGTTGGCAGCGACGACGGCGCCAGCCTGGCGATGGCGGGACAAGAAATCCTCGCTCGGGCGGCAAGTTCGACTTGAAATCGCTGCTGGGCGGCGGCGGCAAGAAGAAGCCCAAGACCGGCCTGGTTGTTGCCGAACCTGCCGAATAAGGCAGCATGGGGCGGGCCGTGCACCGTCGCCTGCTCGCGATCACATGGACTCAAGACTTTAAAGAAGGCGGATCATGAATATCTTCCAGCTCCTGCTAGTTGGCCGGTGGCCTGATGGGACTGATGATCCTGGGCTATGCCTTGATGAACGGCAAATCGCCGGGCAAGGAAAGCCAACGGCGGCTGGAAGCTGTGCGTTACCGCCATTCCGAAAGCACCACCGACAAGGTCGAAGGCCAGCTCAAGAAGGCGATCGCCGCGCGCAAGCCGAAGCAGTTCCGTGCCGCGGGCTCCGGCTCGCGCACAGAGGCGCTGGCAATTCGGCTCAATCGTACCGGCAAGAGCTGGACGGTCTCGCAATATCTCTATACCTCGCTTGGCCTAGCCGTGGCGATTGCCGCGCTGATCTATCTGCAGATCGGGCTCAGCCCTGCTGGCGCTGGGCATCGGCGTCGTGGTTGGCGCTGGGCTTCCGCATTTCATCGTCAACATCGCGATCAAGAAGCGGACCAATGCCTTCACCACCAAGTTTCCAGATGGCATCGAACTGCTGGTACGCGGCCTGCGCTCGGGCCTGCCGGTGGCCGAGACACTGGCGTGGTTGGCCAGGAAGTGCCCGGCCCGGTCGGTATCAGAATTCCGCGCGGTGGTGGAACGCATCAGGATCGGCCGGACGATGGAGGAATCGCTGCAGGAAACCGCCGACAAGCTGGGCACGGCCGAATTCCAGTTCTTCGTCATCACGCTGGCGATCCAGCGCGAGACCGGCGGCAACCTTGCAGAAACGCTTTCCAACCTTGCCGATGTGCTGCGCAAACGCGCGCAGATGAAGCTGAAAATCAAGGCGATGAGCTCGGAATCCAAGGCTTCCGCCTATATCGTCGGCGCGCTGCCATTCATCGTGTTCGGCCTGATCTTCTGGATCAACCCGAACTACATCGGCGGCTTTTTTGAAGACGAACGACTGATCATCACCGGGCTGTTCGGCCTGGTGTGGATGAGCATCGGCGCCTTCATCATGGCCAAGATGGTCAGCTTCGAAATCTGAGCGGGAGGAAACACCATGATGATTGCTTCATCGCGCATCCGGACCCGACACTGCTCGGTGTCGATGTCATCCTCGTCGGCTCGATCCTGGCTGGGATGGCTGCCGCATGCCGTACTGATGGCGATCTATGCCGCGTTACGGTGCAAGATCCGATGGCCAAGCGCGTCAAGGCGTTGAACGCCCGTCGCAACGAGCTGAAGACCGGAATGATCACCCAGGTCTGCCGCAAGCGCCAGAGCCTGGTGCGCAAGACCGACACGACCGACAAGATCAAGGATACGCTGAAAGGCATGAGGTCCTGCAGGAAAATCAGGTCAAGGATGTGCAGCAGAAGCTGGCGCAGGCTGGCTTGCGCAACAAGGAACTGGCGGTGTTCGTCATCTTCGCCCGCATGGTGCTGCCGGTGGTGCTGGGCCTGTTCGGCGTGGTGCTGATCTACTGGATCGAAATGTTCCCCGATTGGGGCAGCACGAAGCGTTTCATGGGCTTCGCCGGCGCTGGTGGTCATCGGGCTACAAGGCGCCCGAAATCTACCTGAAAAATTCCGCTCAAACAAGCGCAGCAAGGCCATCCAGAAGGGCCTGCCAGATGCGCTCGATCTGCTGGTGATCTGCGCCGAAGCCGGCCTGACGGTGGACGCCGCCTTCAACCGGGTCGCTCGCGAACTGGGCCGCGCCTATCCCGAACTGGGTGACGAATTCGCGCTGACCGCGATCGAACTGGCCTTCCTCACCGAGCGCCGCCAAGCATTCGAAAACCTCGCCTATCGCGTCGATCTCGATGCGGTGCGCGGGGTGGTGACGACCATGATCCAGACCGAACGCTATGGTACGCCGCTGGCATCGGCATTGCGCGTGCTGTCGGCCGAATTCCGCAACGAACGGATGATGCGCGCCGAAGAAAAGGCCGCGCGCCTGCCTGCGATCATGACCGTGCCGCTGATCATGTTCATCCTGCCGGTGCTGTTCATCGTCATCCTTGGCCCGGCGGCCTGTTCCATCGCCGATGCTTTCGCTGGTGACGGACCTCCTGGCAGTGGCGGCTGACATTCGGCCAGCCTGCAAAGAAAACCCCGCGAAGCGCACAGCTTCGCGGGGTTTTCTACAATTCAGGGTGCACCAAAAACAGCGATACTTCTATCTGATGCCATAACCGCCGGAAAGTTCGTTGCCTTCCAGTCCTTCAGCCTGGCTGCGCGCACGCTCCAGAAGGGTGCGAAACAACGCCAGCTCTCCTCGGCAAAACCCACGAACAGCTGGCGTTCCATTTCCTGTGCCAGTGGCATGATCTCGCTGTGCATCACCCGCCCGCAGCTGTCAGATCCAGCAGGTGCGAACGCCCGTCCTGTCATTTGGGGTGCGTTTGGCCAAATCACGTTCTTCCAGCACCTTGCAGGCGCGGTTGACCGCCACCTTGTCCATCAGCGTACGGCGCGTCAGTTCGCGCTGGGTCATCGCCCCACTGTCCCCCAGCACCGCCATCACTCGCCATTCGGGAATGCTCAGCCCGAAGCGTTGGCGATACTCCATCGCGATGCGTCCGCTCACCGCATTGGATGCCAGCGAGAGCTGATAGGGAAGGAAGTCGAGAAAGGCGCGCAGTCGGTTGCATAGGCAACTACCTTGTGCAACTTTCGCCCGTATTGCAAGTTTCGGTTATCGTGAAACCAGTTTGCCGCACAAAAATTTTACGCGCAGACAATCAGCCAAGAATTCGGCGCGCCACTGCATCCAGCCGCGCTGCCGCTGCCGGATGCCCACTTTTCGCGCGGGGTGATGATCGCGGTGTCGAGCACGCTATCGATCGGGCTGGCACCGCGCTCGGCAGGCATGCGCCGCCAGTTCGGCCAGCAGCGCGCGAGCATTTTCGGCATTGGCGCCGCATCACCCGCAGGATTTCGGCCACGTCGACATCCGCTGCAGCATCGCGCCAGCAATCATAATCGGTCACCATGCCCAGCAGAGCATAGGGCAGCTCGGCTTCGCGCGCGAGGCGGGCTTCGGGCATGGCGGTCATGCCGATCACGTCCGCGCCCCACTGGCGATAGAGCAGGCTTTCGGCGCGGGTGGAGAACTGCGGCCCTTCGATGGCGACATAGGTGCCGCCTGCGATGCACCTTCGCCCCGGCCCGCTCCGCCGCCTCGCCCGCCAGCTGGACAAGCGCGGGCAAACCGGGTCAGCCAGCGGCACGTGCGCCACAATGCCATCGCCGAAGAAGCTGCGTTCGCGCCCGAGCCCCAGGTGCGGTCGATCAGCTGGTCCACCACCACGAATGCGCCCGGAGCGCAGTTCCTCGCGCAGCTAGCCGATCGCGGAAATCGCCACCACATCGGTCACCCCGCAGCGCTTCAGCACATCGATATTGGCGCGATAATTGACCTGGCTGGGGCACAATCGGTGCCCCGCCCCGTGGCGGGCGATGAAGGTGAAGCGCACCCCGCCGATCCGGCCGGTGATCACCGGCCCGGAAGGTTCGCCAAAGGCGCTGGCGACGGCAATTTCCTGCGCCTCTTCCAGCGCGCCGGGTTCGTACAAGCCCGAACCGCCGATGACGCCAATGTGCCATTCGCCCATTGCCTGCAATCTCCCCTGCGCCAGCCGCCTATTTCGGCGCCATGCGGATCGCCCCGTCCAGCCGCACGCTTTCGCCGTTCATATATTCCGTTCTCGACCATGAAGCAGACCAGCGCGGCATATTCCTCCGGCCCGCCCAGCCGTTTGGGAAAAGGCACCGATGCGGCGAGCGACGCCTGCGCCTTTTCCGGAAGGCTGGCCATCATCGGGGTGAGGAAAATGCCGGGCAGGATGCGCGTTGACGCGGATGCCTTCGCTCATCAGATCGCGCGCGACCGGCAGCGTCATGCCCTTCACCCCGGCCTTGGACGAGGCATAGGCCACCTGCCCGATCTGGCCATCCTGCGCCGCGACCGAAGCGGTGTTGATCATCACCCCGCGTTCGCCATCGGCCAGACGGGTCGAGCTCATCATGCCCATCGCAGCCTTGGCGGTGCACTGGAAGGTGCCGACCAGGTTGATCATCAGGGTCCTGACGAAGGATCGAACCGGATGGTGGCTGATCGCGCCGGTCTCGCGGTCACGCCTGGTCAGCTTGCCGATGGTGGCGATCCCGGCGCAATTCACCAGCACCCGTTCCTGCCCGTGTGCGGCGCGCGCCTTGGCGAAACCGGCATCGAGCGAGGCTTCATCCGAAACATCGACCCGGGCGAACACCCCGCCGATTTCGCCCGCGACTGCTTCGCCGCGCTCAGCATTCATATCAAAAATCGCCACCTTCGCCCCTTGGCCGCCAGCGCCCTCGCAGTCGCTTCGCCAAGGCCCGATGCCCCGCCGGTTACCACAGCGGCCGTATTTGCGTCGATAATCATGTCTGCTCCTCACACGCGCGCCGATGCTGTGGCGCAGCCCTGCCGGCGGTCCTACCCACCGCCGCGCGCGGTCAAGCGATCCGGGCGAGGAAATCGCCGTCCGATAGCGCAACGCAAAAAAAAGGCCCCGCAACCGAAGTTGCGAGGCCTTTCCCTTATCCGTTCCTTGCGGAAGCGAGCGGATCAGAAGCGGACGTTCACCGAACCGAAAAACTCGCGACCGTTAAGATCGTAGCCGTTGCCGATCGAGATATTCGCGACGCCGAACACTTCGTTGGTATCGATCAGCGGCGGATGCGGTGTCGAACATGTTGGTCACACCGGCACGAGTTCGATATTCTCGTTGAAGTCCCACTGCACCGAAACCGTGTGGATGAAGTAATCGTCAGCGAAGCCGACGTCGCGGCAGAAATTGCCGTCACCCTGCACGATGCCATCCAGATTGCCGTCAGCGTCCCGCGAACCATTGCCGAGGCAGGTGTCCGAGAAGAAGCCGGTGAACTGGCCCGCCGCGTTGTAACCCCAGGCGTCGCTGAACTCATCGACACCGTCGGCCTGCTGTTGCGTCGCACCGATCCAGCGAGTCTGCCAGGTAAAGCCGAAATCGCTATACTCGGCGTTAAAGGTCGCCCGACCGGTCCAGAACGGGAAGCCGAATTCGCCAGCAGCTTCATCGAAATCGGGTTCGCCCGCATCGTCGAGTTGCAGCGTGCTGCGTTCGATCAGATGGTTGGCCCGGAAGTTCACATCGAGGGCGAGCACATCGCCGCCCACCGGGATATCGTATCCGAGGGCGGCATTGAGATCGATGCCGCGCACCGTTTCCTCGTTGACGTTGAGGAAGCCGGCGAAAACTTCATTGATCAGCAGCCTTCCGGTCGTATCGGTATCATAGCCGATGAAGTCGCACAGGACACTGCGGGTCGGGTCCTCACGGTTAAAGCAACCATTGACCACCGATTGGCCCGTCGGCTCGATAATCGCGCCTTCAACCTTGATCGAATAGTAGTTGAAGCCGAAGGACATATCGAGGCCACCGAAGTTCTCGGTCAGCGCCAGACCAACGGTGAGCGAGGTCGAGGTCTCTGGATCGAGCTCCAGACTGCCACCGCTGGTGATTTCCGAGCTCGACAAACCGTTCGAGTTAATTCCCGGCTGGATGCCGACGCGGGTCGGATCTCGACCTTCACGGCGGCAATTTTCGAGAACGAACACATCGCGATCGTCATTCGCCGCGATGTAGGTCTGGGTGATGCCGTTGTAGGCATTCGCCGGAACCGCGCAGGGATCGGCAATCGTATTGAAGCCCGACTGCCCGGCGAGGAAGTTCTCGCGCAGGTTCGGTGCCCGGAACGACGTGCCGTAGCTGGCCCGGAACAAGACTTGATCGATCGGACGCCAGTCACCCTTGATCGAGTAGGTTTCGGCAGTGCCGTAGAATTCTTCGTTGGTGAGACGGCCCGAAGCGTTGAGATTGAACTCACCCCAGAAATCATCGTCGAAAACCGGGATGTCCAATTCGCCGAACGCTTCAAGCAGATACTTGCTGCCCACCGCACCCTGATCGGCAAAGAAGCCCCAGAACAGACCGTTCGAAGCAACGAAATCGGGCTGCGAATTGATCGAAGTCCTCGCGATATTCGCCGCCGATCACGATCGATAGCGGGCCAGCCGGCAGTTGGACGAGTCTCGCCATTGACATAGGCCGAAGCCAGCATCTGCTCATAGGTGGTGTCAAAAGTGCGTTCACCGAACAGGTAATCGCGCTCCGCTGCGGAAGCGAAATCGCCGACCGGGCCTGGGAGGTACAGGCTCTGCGCAAACAGGTTCACTGGAACGCAACCAGCCCTCAGATCGGGAGCCGCAAGGTTGGGATTGCGGAACGCCGAACCGCAGACACCGTCTGTCAGCATCGGGCTGGCCGGCAGCGAGATATAATCGTCGGCAATGCCGTCGCCGTCATTGTCGGCCACGCCGTCACCGTCGAAATCTGCGGTGGGATCGATGCCCAGCGCGAGCGCAAGCCGGTCTGCGCGGATGCCGCGACGGATCGACGAACCTTCCGAGCGCGAATAGACGCCCGAGATTTCAAAGCCCCAGCTATCCCCGATGAAGGGCAGATCACCGCGCAGGCCGAGCACGCCACGATACTGTTCCTGCACGGTTTCCACATTGTTGCGATCACCCCGGATCGAGGGGATCGGACGGGTGGCAACCGAAGTGCCGATTGGCAGCCGCGCACCGTAGAAGGGCGAGCCGGGGACCAAGCCATTGAACACGTTGTCTGCGTTGCGGCAGTCGACACCGTTCGGATTGACGCGTACACCGTTGACCGAGTCGAAATGTTGCAGGGACTGAAGGCATTGCTCGACGGAACCCAGGGGAAGAACTGCCCCGTCCCGCTGTTTTCCACCGAAACTTCCGCACGGCTGTACAGCAGTTCGAAGAACGGCGTGATGTTCATGTCGCCTTCGAAGGTGTATTCGCCATAGGCCATCACGTTATACGTGTCCTGCGGGGCGATAAAGCTCACGTCCTGCTGGTTGCCGTTGGCTGTCCGTGTCGAAAGATCGACATCGCGGAATACCGTCCCCGTCCACATCAACCGGCAGCGCAAAGGCATCGGTTTCTTCGGAGAAGAACGGAATGCCGGTGTTGCCGGGGCCAGGAAGGCCGAAACTCCGGGTATCGAAATAGACCGAGCCGAGGCGCGACTGGTTGATCTGAATCCGACCGGTAATCGCACTCAGCTTGCACGGCTGCACCGTGGTACGGATCGTGCCACCGCTGTCCTGCAACGTGTTGGCGTTGGTAGCCACATCGTTGATGTAGATAGTTGCCATCCTGATCGACTTCATAGTGCGAATCACACCCAGCCAGGAAATCGCGATCCCCCAGCAGCACTTCGTCACGGCGGGAATATTCCGCACCGATGCCGAAGAAACCGTTCTCGAAAGTCGTGCCCCAAGCGCCGGAGACGGTATAATCGTCACCGCCACCCTGATCGTTGTAGTTACCGCTGGCGAACACTTCGAACCCGTCGATATCGTCACGCAGGATGATATTGGCCACACCGGCGATCGCGTCCGAACCGTAGATCGAGGACGCGCCGTCAAGCAGCAGATCATAGCGCGAAATCAGCGAAGTCGGCAGCAGGTTGATCGACGGATTGGTCGGCGCGCCTTCCACCCCGGCCGGAGCCATGCGACGGCTGTTGATCATCAGCAGCGTGCGGTCGGCACCCAGGCCGCGCAGATCGAGCGTTTGCGAGCCCGGTCCATTGTTGAGCACGAAGCCCTGGAAGGTGGCATCGATCTGCTGACCGGCGGAGAATTCCGAACGCTGAAGAATTTCCGCAGCATCAAAGTTGCCGACATTACGTTCGGCTTCGGTGGTGAGAATCTGCAGAGGCGATGGACTGGAATAGGTGGAAGCGCGACCGATGCGCGATCCAGTCACCACAATATTGCCTTCGGCTTCTTCGCCATCGGCACCGTCCTCATCAACGGTAACTTCTTCCTCGTCCGCATCGGCGTCCTGCGCATAAACCGGCGCACCCGCCAGCAGCGCCACTGCCGAAACGGAAATGGCAAAGCCCGTCAGGGCCTTCTTCTGAAACTTTTTCATATGTGTCCCGTCCACCTTGGTAGTGAGTATCGAACTCTCGAAACCCGAATTCATTTATCGTTCAGCGCAGGCTGAGCAAGGAGTGGTGCCAACCATCGCCACGAGTTGAACCGGCAGGGGTAAGCTGCATTGGTCCTTCCGCTATCGTGGTGAGTGCAATAGCGCCCGCCCCTTGTCAAAACGACAGGGCACTCTGACGCGGAATATTCCCCGTTTTGGTTTTATCTGTGACTATATTCCCACAGTGGGGCGCGACGGACACCGGCTTTGGTCCATGGTTAGATGAGAGACAGGGGACACGGTATTCCGTGTCCCCAGCAAAGGGGTCGCTCAAACGACCAGCATCTGCAACGCCCCGTCGCCCTCGTCGATCTTCACCGTGCTGCCATCGGGCACTTCGCCCGCGAGCAGCTTTTCCGCCAGCGGGTCCTGCAGATACCGCTGCACCGCACGCTTCAGCGGCCGCGCGCCGTAGACCGGATCGTAGCCCACCCGGCCCAGCCACGCCTTCGCGCCATCGGTCAGCTCAAGCACGATCTTGCGATCCTTGAGCAGCTTCTGCACCCGGCCCGACCTGAATTTCCACGATCGGGGCCATGTGTTCCATGCCCCAGCCGGTGGAACAGCACGATCTCGTCCAGCCGGTTGAGGAATTCGGGGCGGAAATGGCCGCGCACCATTTCCATCACCTGGTCCTCGACTTCGCTGACCTGCTGCCCGTCCGCCAGATTCGACAGGATACTGGCTGCCCAGATTGCTGGTGAGGATGATCAGCGTGTTGCTGAAATCGACCACCCGGCCCTGCCCGTCGGTCAGCCGCCCGTCGTCGAGCACCTGCAACAGCACGTTGAACACGTCCGGATGCGCCTTCTCGACCTCGTCGAACAGCACCACCTGATAGGGCCGCCGCCGCACCGCTTCGGTCAGCACCCCGCCCTCGTCATAACCGACATAGCCCGGAGGCGCGCCGATCAGCCGGGAAACCGCGTGCTTCTCCATGAATTCGCTCATGTCGATCCGCACCATCGCCGCATCGTCATCGAACAGGAAGGCGGCCAGCGCCTTGGTCAGTTCGGTCTTGCCGACGCCGGTGGGGCCGAGGAACAGGAAGCGAGCCGAGCGGACGGCCGGGGTCCTGCAATCCCGCCCGCGCGCGGCGCACCGCCTTGGACTACCGCCGTCACCGCCTGCCGCCTGCCCGATCACCCGCTTGCCGAGCGCTTCCTCCATCTTCAAGCAGCTTCTCGCGCTCGCCCTGCATCATCTTCTCGATGGGAATGCCGGTCCAGCGGCTGACGACCGAGGCGATATCGTCCTCGGTCACTTCTTCCCGCAGCAGCGCGTTTTCGGTGAGGTTGCCCGCTTCCTCCAGCGCTTTTCCAGCGTCGGGATGCGGCCGTATTGCAGTTCGCCCGCGCGCGCGAGATCGCCCGTCCGCTGCGATTGCTCCAGTTCGATCCGCGCCGCGTCGAGCTCTTCCTTGATCTTCGCTTCGGCGTGGATCTTGTCGCGCTCGTTCTGCCAGCGGGTGGTCAGTTCGCTCGATTGCTGTTCGAGATTGGCCAGTTCCACCGCGCAGCGCGGCGAGGCGGTCCTTCTGAAGCGGCATCGATTTCCTTGCTCGAGCGCCGAATCCTCGATCTTGCAGCTGGATGATCCGCCGGTCCAGCCCTTCGATTTCCTCGGGCTTGCTTTCCACTTCCATGCGGATGCGGCTGGCGGCTTCGTCCATCAGGTCGATCGCCTTGTCGGGCAGGAAGCGATCCGCGATGTAGCGCGCGGAAAGCTGCGCGGCGGCGACGATGGCATTGTCGGTGATCCGCACGCCGTGGTGCAGTTCGTACTTCTCCTTGATCCCGCGCAGGATCGAGATCGGTGTCCTCCACCGAAGGCTCGTCGACGAACACCGGCTGGAACCGCCGCTGGAGCGCCGCGTCCTTCTCGACATATTTCTGGTATTCGTCGAGCGTGGTCGCGCCGATGCAATGCAGTTCGCCGCGCGCCAGTGCGGGCTTGAGCAGGTTGGAGGCATCCATGCTGCCTTCGCTCGCGCCCGCGCCGATCAGGGTGTGCATCTCGTCGATGAACAGGATGATCTCGCCGTTCGCGCCCTTCACCTCGTCGAGCACATTCTTGAGCCGCTCCTCGAACTCGCCGCGATATTTCGCGCCCGCGATCAGCGAGCCGAGATCGAGGCTCATCAGGCGGCGGTCCTTGAGGCTGTCGGGCACGTCGCCATTGGCGATGCGCAGCGCGAGGCCTTCGGCAATCGCGGTCTTGCCGGTGCCGGGTTCGCCGATCACCACCGGGTTGTTCTTGGTCCGCCGGGCGAGGATCTGGATGACGCGGCGGATTTCCTCGTCGCGCCCGATCACCGGATCGAGCTTGCCGTCGCGCGCGGCCTGGGTCAGGTCGCGGGCGTATTTCTTCATCGCGTCATAGGCGGCTTCGGCATTGGCGCTGTCGGCGTTCTTGCCCTTGCGCAATTCGTTGATCGCAGAGTTGAGCGCCTGCGGAGTGAGCCCCGCATCGGCCAGCGCCTTGCCCGCGCTGGTGGTGTTGGCCAGCGCCAGCGCCAGCAGCAGCCGCTCGACGGTGACGTAGGCATCGCCCGCCTTCTCAGCCACCTGCTCGGCCGGAATCGAGCACCCGCACCGCATCGTTGTCCAGCCCCGGCGTCGCCTGCGCTCCGCCGCCGCTGACCGCGGGAATCTTCGCCAGCAGCGCATCGACCTGCTGCACCGCCACGCGCAGGATTGCCGCCCGCGCGGGTTATCAGCCCGGCGGCCATGCCTTCGTTGTCTTCGAGCAGCGCCTTGAGAATGTGTTCGGGAGTGATCCGCTGGTGCGAATTGCGGATGGCCACGGTCTGCGCCGATTGCAGGAAGCCCTTGGCGCGGTCGGTGAATTTCTCGAGATTCATGCCCTGTTGTCCCTCAAAAAGGATTGCCAACGATAGATAGTGTTGCACTTACGCAACACAAGAGCCGCCAGCCTGCGATTTTCGGCGCTTTATCGAAAAACCAGCACGGGTTTGGGATAGCGCGACGAAACGGCTTCCACCAGCGACGCGGCGTGCTAACAACTTGCCGATGAAACTTGTCACAGCACTCCGCTCGCTCCTCCCCGCCACCGCCGCTCTCGCGCTGCTTGGGCTGTACCACCGCAGAATCCATCTGGTTCCCTGATGGAGCAGGGTTACTCTGGACCCGATCTTCGCGGGTGTCCCCAATCCGCGGCCGCTACCGCCAGCACAGGCACAGAACGAACCAGCGCCATTGAGCGACCTGATCGCCGCGGTCGACATTCCCTACGAGACCTTCACCCTCGAAAACGGCCTGCAAGTGGTGATCCACACCGATCGCAAGAGCCCGCTGGTCGGCGTCACCACCTATTATCGCGTCGGATCGAAGCACGAACCGCGCGGCCGCACCGGCTTTGCCCACCTGTTCGAACACCTGATGTTTGGCGGCAGCGAGAACGTGGAGAACTTCGATGTTCCGCTCGAAGGGGCCGGATCGACCGGCACAAACGGTTCAACCTGGTACGATCGCACCAATTACGTGGAAGTCCGTGCCCACCGGCGCGCTCGATCTGGCGCTGATGATGGAAAGCGACCGGATGGGCTACCTGCTCGGCGCGATCAGCCAGGAGAAGCTCGATCACCAGCGGATGGTGGTGCAGAACGAAAAGCGGCAGGGGGACAACGATTCCTACGGCCTCGTCGATTACGTTCTGTGGGAAGGGCTGCTGCCGGTTGGCCACCCCTATCGCCATTCCACCATCGGTTCGATGGCCGATCTCTCCGCCGCCAGCCTCGCCGATGTGCAGACATGGTTCCGCGACAATTACGGCCCTAACAACGTGGTCCTCGCGCTGACCGGCGATATCGATGCTGCCACTGCCCGCCCGATGGTGGAACGCTGGTTCGGCGACATTCCGCGCGGCCCCGATGTGGTGACGCAAGACGCCGGGCCGGTGACGCTGGCCGCGCCGCAATCATCAGGAGATCACCGATCAGGTGCCGCTCACCCGGATCTATCAGGCGCTGGACCGGGCCGGGGATGCAACATCGCCGATGCGGTGCCGCTGCAAGTGGGGATGCAAATCCTTGGCGGGCTCAATTCCTCGCGGCTCGACAACGCGATGGTGCGCGGACAGGAACTGGCCACCGGGGTGATGGCCTACAGCCAGCAGCACGAGCAATTGAGCCTGTTGCAGGCGCTGGTGAACGTGAAGCCCGGCGTGACCGCGCGAAGCCGCGCAGGCGCTGATGGAAGCCGAGATCGCCCGGATGCTGGCCGAAGGGCCGACGCAGGACGAGATCAACCGCGCCGTCACCCAGATCGCCGCAGGCACTATCGGCGCGCAGGAAAGCGTCGGCGATTTTGGCGGCAAGGGAATGATCCTTGCCGAAGGGCTGCTCTACACCGGTGATCCCGGCTTTTTCCGCACCGAACTGGAGCGGATGGCCACGCTGACCCCGGAAGATGTACGCGCGGCGATGCAGCGCTGGCTCTCGCGCCCCGCCTACACGCTGGTAGTGGTGCCGGGCGAACGCACGCTCGATGGCGGCGGCATGGGCGGCTGGGGCGATGAGGCGAGCAATCCTCCGCCCGCGCCCGATACCGGCACGGCGGTCGCAGTCGCCCGCACCGGCCCCGAACGCGCGCTGCCCGAACCGCTGCCGGTGGGCGAACTCACGTTCCCGCAGGTCGAACGCGCCACGCTGTCCAATGGCATTCCCGTAGTGCTGGCGCGCCGCGAAGCGGTGCCGCAGGTGTCGATTGCGCTGGTGTTCGATGCCGGATCGGTTGCCGATCCCATCGGACAGGCGGGCGTGCACGAAACGATGATCGACCTGCTGACGGAAGGCACCACCACCCGCAGCGCGCTGGATATTGCCATTGCGCAGGAGGCTCTGGGCGCATCGCTGGGCACCAATGCCGGGGTGGATACCTCCACCGTCTCGCTCACCGCGCTCACCGCCAACCTGCGCCCCTCGCTCGATCTGATGGCCGACGTGGTGCGCAATCCTGCCTTCGCGCCCGATGCCGTGGCGCGGGTGCGCGAGCAGCGCGGGGCGGCGATTGCGCAACAGCTCGCCGATCCCGGCGGCATGGCGCAGCGTGCATTCCTGCCCGCGATCTACGGCGCGCAGCATCCCTATGCCTACGCCTCCTCCAGCGGTGATGCCGATGTGGTGGCGGGGCTGGAAGCCAGCGACATGGCGGCAGAACACGCCGAATGGATCAGGCCCGATCTCGCGACCATCACCGCAGTTGGCGATGTGAGCATGGCGGAACTGGTTGCCGCGCTCGAAGCGAGCCTTGGCGACTGGCAGGCCCCTGCCACGCCTGCTCCGGCAAAGACCATCGCCCTTCCCACCCCTGCCCCCGCCGAACGGCTGATCGTGATCGACCGGCCCAATTCGCCCTCCAGCTATCTGTTGCTGGGCCGGCTGACTGCCCTTCACCGGTCATCCGCAGGGGTTCGAGGCGGTGGAGCTGGCGAACGAGGTGGTCGGCAACGGTTTCCTGTCGCGGCTCAACAACGATCTGCGCGAAACCCGTGGCTGGACCTATGGCATTCGCTCGGGCGTCCCCGCAGCGCGCGGCAACCGCCGCCTGCAGGTGGCAACGCAGGTACAGGCGGACCGGACGGCGGATTCGCTGCGCGTGATCTTTGATCAGATGTCCGCCTTCCCCGCGGCCCGCCCGGTCGATGCCACCGAATTGCAACGGGTGACCGACGGCAATGTGCGCAACCTGCCCAACCGCTACGAGACCAACGCGCAGGTGCTCGGCGCGCTGCTGGGCAACCAGTTACTGGGCCGCGAGCTGCGCTATGATCAGACGCTCCCGTCGGTCTATCGCAGCATCGGCGGTGCGGAAATCGATACGGCGGCGCGCGATTATCTCCAGCCGGGCAATATGGTGATCGTGGTGGTGGGCGACCGTGCGGTGATCGATCCGCAGCTGGAATCGCTGGGCATGGAAATCGAATATCTGGACGCCAGCAGCCTGTGACAGGCATGGCGTTTCCCGGAAACACAATCAGGAGAGCATGATGAGCGAATTGGGCGGCACCTATGATTTTGCGGTCGATACCCCGATGGGCCAGCAAAAGGGCACCATGACCGTGGTACCAGACGCGGCGGGCACTGGCTTCGACGGATCGCTCAACGGCATGCTTGGTGAAATGGAAATCAAGGGCGGTACCATTTCGGGCAACACGCTCACCTGGCAAATGAAGATGAGCATTCCCCTGCCGATGACGCTGGATTGCGAAGCCACAGTGGATGGCGACGATGTGACCGGCACGATTGATGCCGGGATGATGGGCAAAATGGCGCTGACGGGGAAACGGCAGGGCTGAAGTCCATCTGGCCCCGGGCTCCAACACACTTTACAACCCCCGCTCATGCTGAGCTTGTCGAGCAAGCCAAATCTGCCCCAACGTTGGGCAGTTTAGTGGCTGCCCTTCGACAGGCGTGACGGAGGGTGAGCGGGTTCTTGGTTCTTGCGGGCATCTACCGCGAACCGAAGCGCCCCCTACCGCCTGCGGCGGGGCGTCGACTTGCTCAACTAACCTTAGCAGCAGGAGCATCCCCCAGTGGAAGACGACACCCCCGACTACCGCAGCCGCAAAGTCCCGAGCAGCCGCGCGGCGCGGATCGGCGCTTTCGGCAAGCTGGCAGGCGGCGTCGCGGGCGGGATGTTGGCCGAAGGCGCGCGGCGGCTGGCGCGCGGGGAGCGGCCGAGCCTGCGGCAAGCGATCCTCACTCCCGGCAATGCCATGCGGCTGGCGGACCAGCTCGCCCACCTGCGCGGCGCGGCGATGAAGCTGGGGCAGATGATCAGCATGGACGCGGGCGACATGCTGCCGCCCGAACTGGCCTTGATCCTCGCCCGCGTGCGCGAACAGGCGGACCGGATGCCGCCCAGCCAGCTGCGTGACGTGCTCGATGCCGAATGGGGCAAGGGCTGGCTGGCGCGGTTCGACAAGTTTAACCCGCGCCCCATCGCTGCCGCTTCCATCGGCCAGGTCCACCGCGCCGTGGCGAAGGACGGGCGCGAACTGGCGATCAAGGTGCAGTATCCCGGCGTGCGCGAAAGCATCGATGCCGACGTGGACAATGTCGCCACCCTGCTGAAGCTGTCCGGCCTGCTGCCCGCCGAACTCGATTTCGCCCCGCTGCTGGCGGAAGCGAAACGGCAATTGCACGAGGAAGCCGACTACGCGCGCGAAGGCGAGCAGATGATGCTGTACCGCGAACGGCTGGCGGGCGAGGAGCACTTCGTCGTCCCCGCCATTGCTCCCGAATTCTCGACCGCGCGGGTGCTGGCGATGGACTTCCTCCCCGGCCGCCCGGTCGAGGAACTCGAGAGCGCCCCACAGGACGAACGAGACCGGGTGGCCGCGCAGATCATCGCGCTGGTGCTGCGCGAACTGTTCAGCTTCGGGGTGATGCAGACCGATCCCAATTTCGCCAATTACCGCTACCAGCCCGAAAGCGGCAAGCTGGTGCTGCTCGATTTCGGCGCCACCCGCGCGGTCGATCCGCAGGTGGCGGCGAGCTATCGTGAGCTGCTGGCGGCAGGGCTGGCGCAGGATCGTGACGCGGTGCGCGTAGCGGCGCTCGAAGCGGGCTTCGTCAGCCCCGGCGTGATCGCCGCGCAGGGGCAGCGGTTCGCCACGATCATCGACGTGATCGTCACCGAAATGAACCGCCCCGGCCGCTTCGACTTCGGCGACCGTGCCTTCGTTTCCGTGCTGCGCGACGAAGGCATGGAAATGGCCGCCGACCGCGCCGCCTGGCACATTCCACCGGTCGAAACGCTATTCGTCCAGCGCAAGATCAGCGGCACGGCGCTGCTCTGTGCCCGGCTGAAGGCGAGGGTGGACGTGCGCGGGCTGGTGCGGCCTTATCTTGCGGAAAGCGCCACGCCCGCTGGCACTGAACCAGTCGAGGGATAAAGCCAAATCCTCCCCGGAACGGGGAGGTGGCACGCCGAAGGCGTGACGGAGGGGGCGCTCTCCAGTTTGTGCCATGCTTCGAGCCAGGACCCAGCCGCACCCGCCCCCTCCACCACCGCCTGCGGCGGCGGTCCCCCTCCCCGTTCCGGGGAGGATTTTATAGGCCCAGTCAGTTCATCGCGAGCGGAGGGTGGTTCTGAGCGCCTGATAAACAACAGCCGTCACCGTATTCGCCAGATTGAGCGAGCGGATATGCGGCGAGCACATCGGCAAATGAAATTCCCGCCCGCGATGCTGATCGCGGATCATATCCGGCAAGCCCTTGGTCTCGCAGCCGAACACCAGATAGGCGTCTTCCGGATAGTCCGGCTCGTAGAAGCTGGTCGGCGCATCGTCCTCGAACAGGAACAGCTGCTCAGGCAGCGGCTGCCGCTCCGCGAGAAATGCCTCCCAACTGGCAAATTCGGCCAGCCGCACATGCTGCCAATAGTCCAGCCCTGCGCGCTTCAGCCGCGTATCGGTGATGGTGAACCCCAGCGGATGGATCAGCACCAACTCGATATCGAGCGCCACACAGGTGCGCCCGATCGAGCCGGTATTGCCGGGAATTTCCGGATGGACGAGGACGATGGCAGGGCGCGTGGTCATTCTTGCGCCCATGCGCACCTACGGCAGGAACTGGCAATAATTACCTCAGCCCTTGGTGCCGAAACGCTCTTCCCACTCGGCGTCTTCGCCCGCCGCCAGCAGCCGCGCCTGCTCCACCCATTCGTCGCGTTCGATCCGGCCACGGAAGGTGCCCAGACGAGCATCGACTTCGGCGATATCGGCGGCGGACCAGGCGGCGATCTGATCGAACCGGCGCACACCCAATTCGTGGCACAGATCGTTCAGCTTGGGGCCGATGCCGTTGATCTTGATGAGATCATCGTCCGCACCCACGGCAGCAGCGATGCGCGGCGCAGTGTCGCTCACCGCAGCAATCGGCGCGGCGGCGGCAAGCGGAGCAACAGGCACAATCGGCTCTGCCACCGGCTCAGGCTCGGCAAGACGCACGGGTTCCGGCGCAACATCCGGCTCGCGCCTTGTGAAAGTCTCTTCAACCGCAACTTCGCGGCGTGCCCAGATCCACCAGGCAGTGGCGAAACCAATCACCAGCGCCAGAATGAAACGTAAGGGGCTTTCTCCGATCAGATCGAACATTTCAGCAATCCTTTCCTGTTCGCTCAGTTCCGGCCCCAGACCAGCCAGCCGAAGCCCAGCCCGATCATGAAGGTGACAATCAGCAACAACCAGCTTTCCAGCAGCAGCGCCATGGCTCTATTCTCCCTCGGTTGCGGGAGCAGCAGCGCTGCTCGCCACTGCAAATTCGATCCGCCGGTTGGCGGCGTTCGCCTCGGCAGTCATGCCCGGCGTAACCGGCTCGCTCGATCCCTTGCCTGCGGCAGTGATCCTGCTCGCCTCGACCCCGCGTTCGGCCAGCGCGGCGGCGACGGCATCGGCGCGCGCCTGGCTGAGTGTCTGATTGACCGCCGGGCTGCCGGTGGCATCGGTGTGGCCTTCGATGGCGACTGCCATGCCGGGACAATCGCCCAGCGCGGCTGCAACTTCGTCCACAATCGCCAGCGAACTGTCGGGCATATAGGCGCTGCCGCTTTGGAAATTGATGACCTTGCCCGCCATCACCGCGTCGATGTCGGACTGGCAGGCGGCGACTTCTGCCGCGACTGCGGCTGGAGCGGCGCTCGTTGCGGCGGCGGGGGCGGCATCTGCAGCATCAGCAAACCGCACCGAGGCGATACCCGGAATGGCGAGCAGCGCAGCGGTGATCCGCTCCCGCTCCGCCGGATCACTCACGCCGGAGACAACAGCCACCCGCGCCAGCGGATCGCGCGCCATCGCTACCGAAGCCCCCGCGCCCGGTTCGAGCCCTGCAAACGCACTCTGCGCATCGCCTTCCAGCCGGTCGATATAGCCTTCCCCCGTCATCGCATGGGCACCCCACGCCAACAACGAAGTGGCCGCCGCACCGACCAGAAATTTCGCAAATCCCGTCATGGTCAATTCCCCTTCGGCGCGAAACCTAGGGATATGCACGGGGAGGTAAAGTAGAAGCGTGGTTCCGATTGATGATTTTACATGTGGGGCCGCGGAGGCGGTGCGCACTCGGCCACGGCGCGGGTGCGGCTAAGCGCACGGGTATTGCTGGTGAGGTCGGAGTGGACGAGCAGAATTCTTCAAGTAGGTAAGTAAAGGTAGCCACTAAAAATTATCAGGTATTATTTCGCCTGTTTGCGCATCAATAACCCTTCCGCCATTATAATCTAGAATACCTGGAACTGGAACCAACCGGTTTATACCCATTGTATTGGGAGTAATGAACCTGCCTACTGCGTGGTACGAAACACCGTCAGACTCTGGAGTGTTCAAGGTTAGGTGGAAATGCGCTTTCTAAGTCAGCAACACGGACCGTTCCCGCTAAAAGAACAAAGAATGGATCACTGCTAGGACCAAATCCAGTTTCTTCGGCAATCTCCGGAAATCTAGACCGCGTCTTGGCCGAATCCCCGATGATGTACCCCAAATCAGTGATCACTCCAGAGGGCAATGGAAATCCCACACTCCCTAAACAAAAACAAACTCCCAATCTTGAATAACTACCGTAGTCTAACCCATAGAGTATATAATCTCCGGGAATAACCTCGATGATAAAAATTCTCTCGCCATCAACGATGCTATAATGTTCACCGAAATCGACGCGCTGGAGATTTTGAATTTCGTCCCATACAAAAGAAAAATTTTCGAGCGATGGTGCTATTGGTTGCGGTTCGCTTCCCCCACGACCGTTCGAAAGTCTCCTTTCCCGCCGCTCAACCTCGCGCTCATATTCCGCCGTGAGTTCGAGGCAGCTCTGCATCAAATGCAGAGCGACGCGCAATCTGAAAGCGCGTAAGTTCTTCCTCATTAGGAATTCGCAGAAACACAGGCCCGACTTCCTGACTTCCTCGGCTCATCCTGAACAACATATAAGCGCGGTCAGGTCTTAAATGAATTGGTTCGCCCGCTTCAAGTGCTACAAACTGCTCTTCAGAAGGGTTTGCGAGGAGCCCGACGGGATAAGCTAGCAGCAAGAGAATACCGAGGAGCCAGCGCATCATCGGTCACCTCGAACCGGTTCGGCATCAGGACGCGGACCCGAAGCCAAGGCTGCGCTTACCGCAAGCGAGTTGATTGAGTAATTGTCAGTGATTGCTTGCCAGTCTTCTTCAGTTGCTGGGAAACGCAGGTAACCGCGCGGCTCCATGCAACGACGCATTCTCGATTGGCTAGCACGACGATCGATCGGTCCGGAAACGAGCTCCGAAAGTCCAGCCGCAACGAGTGGCCCGAGGAGCCCATAGTTGCTCCCAATAAGCACTTCCGTCTCGTTTACACTTTCAGGACCTTGCCATGCAACAAAGGTTGGAAGGGTGTCGTCGGCATCAGCCACCGGTAGAAATCGGTAACAATCAGCAAAGTCGCCATAGGCCTCCGCAAAAGTCGTATCCGCCCGCCAGAAATAGAAGTGCTTCCAACCGTCGCGAACCACACGCTCGTCCCGCCCGCCGGTGATGACCGGCACGGCGACGGTTGCTGGATCGGGAATTCCTGCTTCGACCGTGGTTGGCGAACGTTCGCCTTCTTGCGCAACTGCTGGAATCCCCACACAGGCCAAAACGCACGCAACTATCGCTGTTCGCATGATTTCCCCTCGGCGATTGCCCTACGCAACCTACGCAACGCCTAGTTGGCGGGCAAGATGATTATGATCGTTACCCCAACCGCTCCTTCAACACCGCGTTCACCACTGCCGGGTTGGCCTTGCCCGCCATCGCCTTCATCGTCTGCCCGACGAAGAAGCCGAACAGCTTGTCCTTGCCGCTGCGGTATTCCTCCACCTTGTCGGTGTTCGCGGCCATGATCGCGTCGATCGCGGCTTCGATCGCGCCTGTATCGCTGACCTGCTTCAGCCCCTCGGTCGCGGCCACTTCGTCGGGTTCGCGGCCCGTTCGCAGCACGATCTCGAACACTTCCTTCGCCTGCCCGCCGCTGATTTCGCCCGCGTCCTGCATTTTCAGGATCGCCGCCTGCCGCGCGGCGCTGGCGTGGGCGATATTGCCCTCGTCCCCCAACGACTTGATCACGCCGGGCGCGACCGAGAGCGACCAGTTGGCCACCTGCGTCGCCACCGCCGCTTCGGGCTTGCCCAGCGCGCGCGCCGTCTCGCCCAGCAGCGTTTCGAAGCGGGCGAACACTTCGACATCGGCGGTCAGTTCGCGGGCGTTGTACGGGGTCAGGCCCAGTTCGCCTCTCATACCGCTGCCGCTTGGCATCGGGCAATTCGGGCAGCGACGCGCGGCATTCGGCGAGGAAGCTTTCGTCCAGTTCCAGCGGCAGCAGGTCCGGATCGGGGAAGTAGCGGTAATCGTGCGCGTCTTCCTTGCTGCGCATCGAGCGGGTGGTGCCCGTGCCCGGATCGAACAGCCGGGTTTCCTGCACAATGGCGCCGCCATCCTCCAGCACCTCGACCTGACGGCGCGCTTCATATTCGATGGTGGCCATCACGAACCGCACCGAATTGACGTTCTTCGTCTCGGTCCGCGTGCCCAGCTCCGTATCGCCGACCTTGCGCACCGAGACGTTGACGTCCGCGCGCATCGATCCTTCTTCCATGTTGCCGTCGCACGAGCCGACATAGCGCAGGATCGCGCGCAGCTTGCGCACGTAGGCCCCCGCCTCGGCCGGGGAGGTCATATCCGGGCGGCTGACGATTTCCATCAGCGCCACGCCCACGCGGTTGAGATCGACGTAGGACATAGTGGGGTGCTGATCGTGCATCAGCTTGCCCGCGTCCTGCTCGACGTGGATGCGCTCGATCCCGATCACCTTGTCTTCGGGAATGCCCGCCTTCTCGTCCGCCTCGATAGTAATCGCGCCCTCGCCCACCAGCGGGTGGTAGAGCTGGCTGATCTGGTAGCCCTGCGGCAGATCGGCGTAGAAATAATTCTTCCGGTCAAACCGGCTCCACGCATTGATCTGCGCCTCGATCGCCATGCCGGTGCGCACCGCCTGGCGGATGCATTCGCGATTGGGCACGGGCAGCATCCCCGGCATCGCCGCGTCGATCAGGCGAGACCTGCGTGTTCGGCTCCGCCCCGAAGGCGGTGGCCGCGCCGGAGAACAGCTTGGCCTGCGAAGTGACCTGCGCATGGACTTCAAGGCCGATCACGACCTCCCATTCGCCGGTTGCGCCGTGGATGCGGTAATTGCTCATGCTGCTTCGTCTTTCGATGGGGTTATCTGGGGTACCTGGGGAAATAGGCGCGGTAAAAGCGGAGGGTCACGGGTGAGCACCGTTGCGCCGAGAATTTCGGCATGGCCGCCGATGAGAAAATCCGCCAAAATCGCGCTCGCTGCGCCCTGCTTGCGCTTCTGGCGGTAGGACTGGAAAGCCTGCCCTGCACAATAAGCTGCGTCGTTGGACAAGGGGACGACGTCGATCAGCATACGCGATAGCCAGTTTTCAAACTGCTGGAGCGGACCGCTGCGAGGCGCTGCCTCGGCAATGACGACCGGGTTGATGACCACCTGATCGCCAATCACGGCCGATTCGATCTGCGCGAATGACCAGTCGTGCCAGAGGGGGTCTCGCTCGATCACATCGATAATGACATTGGAATCGACAAGAATCACGGCTCCCAGTCGCCCCGCAGGTCGCGCATAATTTCATCGGTCGTCAGCCCTGATTTTCCCGAGCCCGAGAGCAATTTCAATCCTTCATGAACCCGCCGTGCGCGCTCCTCCGCATCCTCCGGGCCATAGCCGATAGGAGCAATCACCGCCTGGTTCTGATCGTTGACCATGACTTTGTAAGGCCCGTTCGGTTTCAGCCCGATGGCATCGCGCACGGCCTTGGGCAGCAGGACTTGCCCCTTGCTGGTCATCCGGCCGGTTTCAACCTTGGTGTGTGCGTTCATACGGAATCTCCGGTGTTACCTAGGGTAACACTTTCACAGTCGAACAGCAACTACAGGTCATCTCAGCGTTTGGCGTTGTCGGCTTTGCGGAGTGTGACGCTGCCATCACCTTCGATCACGAACTCAACGGTGGCAGCAGGCGGTAATCTCATCGCCTTGCGAATGTCTCGCGGAAGAAAAATCCGTCCTTGCTGGTCCATTGGCGTAGATTTTCTGGATATCCGGATTGTCATTTCGCCCTCACGAAAGTGCACAGGTCGGAAACAGGAAATAGCACGTCAGGATTGTGCGGGGCAGTCGGCAACACGAAAATTGCCGTCATTTTGGATGCATCTCATCCAATTTTACATTGCGGCGCGAATCATCTGACTATTCCATTCGCCGATTGCGCCGTGGACACGGTAATTGCTCATTTACTAATCACCATCAGGCTCAAAATAATCGAAGATGCGATTCTCCAAGTGGTATTCTTCGGAGTGCGTATTCTGTTGATTCACCTTCGTACCACGCTTCGAGTTCTGCGGTTTGTTCCTGGCAACTCAGGGTGTATGTGCTTTGCCAGGCAGCCGAGGGAATTAGAGCAAGAACATAGTCAAATCTTGGATGGTCTGTTACCTCTCCAATGCCATCCGAGAAATCTAGATATCTTGCTTCCCAGTGATCGCCTTCTATTCGCAGGCTAAAGGAATTGAGAGCATCGCCCCTCGAAGGAGCGGCCAGCCAATTGCCTTGGCATAGACCTTTTGCATAGGAAATCTCCGCTTCAAAATCATCGGCATCTTGCGCTAGGGCTGGCTGGCCCAACAACAAAAGCGACATACCAATAACCACCCTACTCATACTCAACTCCTAAGCTCCCACCCCCTCAGTGCTTCGCCTGCGTCATGCGATCAACCCAGGCAATACCGATGGCCGAAAGGATGAAGCACATGTGGATGATCGTCTGCCACAGCACCGCCTGTTCGGTCACCCGCGCGCTTTCGGTGCCGATTGCGCCTGCTTCGATAAAGGTCCGCAGCAGGTGGATGGAAGAAATGCCGATGATCGCCATCGCCAGTTTCACCTTCAGCACCCCGGCGTTCACATGGCTGAGCCATTCGGGCTGATCCGGATGGCCATTCAAGCCGAGCCGCGACACGAATGTTTCGTATCCGCCAACGATCACCATCACCAGCAGATTGGAAATCATCACCACGTCGATCAGGCCCAGAACCACCAGCATGATCTGCTGTTCGCTGAATTCCCAGGCATGCATCACCAGATGCCGCAGCTCCTTGAGGAACAGGAAGACATAGACGCACTGGGCCACGATCAGCCCCACGTAGAGCGGCAGTTGCAGCCAGCGTGAACTGAATATCAGCAAGGGCAGCGGCTTCAAACGTGGCACTGCATTTTCTTCGGTTGTCATCGTCACCACCACTTCTCCGGCTGCGCCACGAACCCTGCGCGTTGTTCAATCGCCAACCCGGCATTCAGCACGCCCTGTTCGTCCATCGCCCGCCCGATGATTTGCAAGCCCAGCGGCAGGCCATCCGCCGTCAAAGTCGCGGGCACGCTCATCGCCGGGAGTCCCGCCAGCGAGGCGGGCACGGCGAACACGTCGTTCAGGTACATCGCCAGCGGATCGTCCTGCTTTTCCGCCAGCGCGAAGGCGGGGGTCGGCGTGGTCGGCGCGAGGATCACGTCGCATTGCGCGAAGGCCGCGTCGAAATCGCGCTGCACCAGCGTGCGCACCTTCATCGCCTGGGTGTAATAGGCGTCGTAGAAGCCCGCCGAGAGCACATAGGTGCCGATCAGGATGCGGCGCTTCACCTCGTCGCCGAAACCGGCGGCGCGGGTGGCGGCGTACATGTCCTGCAGGCCCGCGCCCTCAGGCAAATCGCGCAGGCCGTAGCGCACCCCGTCATAGCGGGCGAGATTGCTCGACGCTTCGGCAGGGCGCGACGATGTAATAGGCGGCGCAGCGCATATTTGCTATGCGGCAGGCTGATATCGACGATCTCGGCCCCGGCATCGCGCAGCCAGGCCTTACCCTGCTCCCAGCTGTCGAGAATGGCCTGGCATCCATCCCCTCCACCCGGTATTCGCGCGGAATGCCGACCTTCTTGCCGCGCATGTCGGCGTTCAGCCCGCCGAACCAGTCGGGCACGGGCAGCATCGAGGCTGGTCGAATCCTTGGCGATCAAAACCCGCCATCGCGCCAGCATGATCGCGCAATCTTCCACCGAGCGCGCCATCGGCCCCGCCTGATCGAGGCTGGAGGCAAAGGCGACGATGCCCCAGCGCGAGCAGCGGCCATAGGTCGGCTTGATCCCCACGTGCCGGTGATCGCGGCGGGCTGGCGGATCGAGCCGCCGGTATCGGTGCCGGTCGCAGCCGGGCACAGCCGTGCGGCAATGGCGGCGGAAGAACCGCCCGACGAACCGCCGGGGGTCAGCGTGACGTTGCTCCCGCCTTCTTCCACGGGCTTTTGACCTTGCCGAAATAGCTGGTCTCGTTGGACGAGCCCATCGCGAACTGGTCCATGTTCAGCTTGCCGAGCATCCCCGCGCCCGCGTCCCACAGCTTCTGGCTGACGGTGCTTTCGTACTGCGGGGTGAAGCCTTCGAGGATGTGGCTGGCGGCGGTGGTCTGCACGCCTTTGGTGGCGAACAGGTCCTTCATGCCGATCGGCACGCCTGCCAGCGGGCCGAGCGCTTCCCCGGCGGCGCGGGCGGCGTCCACCTTATCGGCAGCGGCGAGCGCGTGATCGGGGGTGGTGACGATGAAGGCGTTGAGTTCGCTCGCAGCGGCCACGGCGGCATTGTGCGCCTCGGCCACTTCGCGCGCGGTGAAAGTGCCATCGGCCACGCCATCGCGGAGGGCGCGTACGCCGAGTTGGGTCAGATTGGTCATGCCAATCTCCCTCCCGCTAGGGGAGGGGCCGGGCGGTCGACAGCTCAGTCCTGAGCGGGTTTTCATCGAATTCAGTTCCCACCCCAGACCCCTCACGCCAGTCGGGAGGCCGGACCTGTAATGCTCATTCCGCATCGCCATCACTCGATCACCTTGGGCACGCCGAAAAACCCGTGCTCCGCCACCGGAGCATTGGCCAGCACATCGGCCTGCCGCCCGCCGCCGGTCAGCGGATCGGCATCGACCACGTCGGCGCGCAGCCGCAGCGCCTGCGGGATCACCGCCATCATCGGTTCGACACCGCTGGTATCGACCTCGCCCAGCTGCTCGACCCAGTCGAGGATCTTGTTGAATTCGGGCACCATCCGGTCGAGGTCGCGCCGTCGTCCATGCGGATGCGCGCCAGACGCGGCGATTTTTGCCACTTGTTCTCGGGTTACGGACATGGGTGCCGATAGCGAGGCCGCGCGCGCGGCTTCAAGCTATTCGGATGAGGCCGGCCGCATCAATTTCGATCGCGGCAGAGCATTGGCGCGATCCCCATTCAACTGGCCACCCAGCCGTTCCCGTCGACATAAATGTGGCGCACCGTCTCCTCGCGCAATTCGACCCTGGCTATCGGGTTTCAGTTCGACCGCATTGCGCCGCTAGCCGCTTCGGCTGCTTCGGCTTCCGTCGCGACAGCCGGATCGCGATTGTCCGTCCCACCAGCACCCGCTCATAGCCATAGCGCTGCACCAGCGCGATTCGCGGCGCCCGCCAGCCGTCGGCCCAGATCCAGCGCCACGCACATATTCGCTGCACTGCCACGGATTGGCGCGAGATAGGCGCAGCACCTGTGCCTCCAGCGCCGGATTTTCCGGCTGCACCCGAGACTGGCGGCACTCCAGTGAAGCCCGCGGCGGAGTCGTTCCCGTAATAGTCATAGGGCCGCTCGGTCTGCGCCTGCGCCGCGCTGGCCAGTTCCGCCACCTCCCCCTCGCCCTCGGCCCAGCCCGGCCAGCGCTTCGCGCCCGGCGTCGCCGAAATCCCAGCGCAGGGCGGCGAAGTCGAACTCCTCCGCGCTCACCCTGCCGCATTGCCAGCCGCGCCACCTGATTGCGCGCGGACAGCGCGCCGAAATCCACCAGCGGCAGCGCCAGGAGCAGCGCCAGCACGCAGATCACCGCCGCCAGATGCAGGTTCGCCCGCCGCAGCCCTTCGCCCACGCCGGCACGCCGCCCGCGCGCCAGCGCCAGCCCAGTAGGCCACGCCATAGGCGCAGGCCACCGCGATGGCGATCAGCGCCCAGATCCGTTCCGGCGACAAGGCCGTGCTGGTTGATGCGGATGCCCATGGTAATCGCCGCAAACACCACCAGCGGCAGGATGCCCGCCGCCAGCACATCGCCCGCCGCCGCATCACCCGGTTGCGGCTGCCGGCTTCATCATATCGCGCATCACCGCATTGGTACAGGATGAAGGCCCCCGCCGCGCAGGCCAGCAGCACCGGCGTGGCCGCATCGGTCGCCTCCCACAGCGCGCCCCGCCCGATGCCGCCAGGCCAGAAGAACATCAGCAGCGCCACCGCCAACGGCACCGCGAGCAGCGCGAACACCAGCATCACCACCGTTCTGCAAGGTGCCGATGATCTTGAGAGCTGGTTGCGCAGCACCCCCAGCGCCGCGCCGAAAGTGGCCCCGACGAACTGGTCCAGCCGAACCAGTCCTGCACGATCAGGTCGCCGATCAGCCTCGATGCCGACGAGCCCGAACAACGCATCGAGCAGACAGAGCAGGCCCCATGACAGGCCCATGAAGGCCAATGCCCCGCCCGCCGCACACCGCATCGCCCCAGACGTGGAAATGGGTTTCCCGGTAATCGGTGGCGAAACGCGTGCGGTGGAAGCCAGCCTGGAACAGCGGCACCGCCAGCACCGTGAAGAACACCCCGGCGGCAAAGGCAAATTCCTCGCCCGCACAGCGCTCCCAGCGATCGGTGACGAGGAAGGCAACCCCGCCCATCACCGCCCGAGCAGAGCGCGAACAGCACGCTTCCGCACGCGGCGTTCAGTCAGCGCGAAGGCCGGCGAAACGCCGCCGAAGAACACGAAAGCCGCCAAGGCGAAGCGCGCCGGCGATTCCGGCGTCGGCCTTCGTTTCCAGCAGCAGCCGCACGGCCAGCCCGCACAGCGCCAGCAACGCCGCCCAGCAGCCACGGGCGCAGCAGCCAGTCTTCCCGAGCTGCTGGTCTTCGCGCAGCCGCTCTTCTGGCGTGGAGCACCGCCGGCGGGTTCTCGCTCATCGCGTCTTCCCCTTGTGTCATGGTCCTACTCGACCGGAGCCGGAGCCGGCTGGCCTTCGGGCGATGGTGCCCCCGGCGCGCCCGGCGCACCCGGTGCGCCTTCGGGCTGCATGCTCCACCTGCACCATCGTCATATAGCGTTGCTCGGCTTCGGCCCGGCTCAGGAAATCGACCATTGTCGATCTCGAAATAGAGGTCCGCATTGGGCGGGATCGGCGAACCTGCGCGCTGTTCGCGCCATAGGCCAGCTCGGCCGGAATCAAGACCTCGTAGCTTGCCGCCCTTCTGCATTTGCAGGATCGCCTGGAGGAAACCGTCGATCAGCGCGCCTTCCTGCAGGCCCATCGGCGCACCGTCGGGCATGATGCCGGGCATCGGCCAGCCGCCGCCGTCGACTGATCAAACACGGTGCCATCTTCCAGCCTGCCAGCTATAGCGGACGAACGCAATGTCGCCCGGCTGCGGGTTGGCGCCCGTTGCCCGCCGTCATGGTTTCCACCGTCAGGCCCTTGCAGGCATCGCCGCCCAGGCAATGCCAGCAGCCAGCGCACAGCGACAGCACGCCCAGCCACAGCTTGAGCAGCGAGCCCTTGGCGATCGGTTGCAAGGGGACACGGTAATTTCGGTCATCGGTTCGTATTCCTGCTGTTCCTGGTATAGGTTGGGCAAACGAAAAGGGCGCGGAGGTTTTCTCTCCACGCCCCTTTGGCCTAGCTGGCGGCACGGGTCAAGCGCAGCTGCAACTTTAGCCTTGATGCCGTCACGTTCCATGCGCTTGCGATCCATCTTGCGGGCGCGGCGCACGGCGGCGGCCTTTTCACGGGCGCGCTTCTCGCTCGGCTTTTCATAGTGACGGCGCAGCTTCATCTCGCGATACACCCCTTCGCGCTGCAGCTTCTTCTTGAGCGCACGCAGGGCCTGCTCGACATTGTTATCGCGAACGATGATCTGCATAAAACCTAAGCCACCTTTCAAAACCTGTGAGAACCCGCAGCGATCTGGCGCGGGGTGCACCGGATATTCGATCAAAGAAAAATGCGCCGAATCCTGTGGGGATCGGCTCGATGGACGGGCGGGTAAGCGAATCGGGGGCAAAAGGCAAGGCGTGATCGGTGCGCTGCTGATCCCTGCTTAGCGCCGCAGGCAGCAGAGAATTTATCACGCGAAGGCGCGAAGGCGCGAAGAGAAGAAGAAAAGTAGCCGCCCTTGCCCATTCCTTCACTTCCTTCGCGCCTTCGCGCCTTCGCGCCTTCGCGTGAAAAAAATACAAGCGGCTTCGCCGCAAAGCCCGCCCGCAGATTGCCGGGATGACGAAACAAGCACAATCGTTTAGGGCGCGGCCCATGTCCCAAACCACTTCCCCGTTTCTCGCCTCGCTGAGCGTCGCCTTTGGCGGCGGGATCGGTGCGCTGGCGCGCTATCAGCTTGGCCGGTGATGACCGGCTGGCTCGGTGCGCCGGCCATCATCGCCTTTCCCTTCGCCACCCTGGCGGTCAACACCATTGGCAGCCTGCTGATGGGGCTGCTGGCGGGCTGGCTGGTCCGCTCCGCGCCGGAAAATTCGGAGCACTTGCGGCTGCTGCTGGGCGTCGGCCTGCTCGGCGGGTTCACCACCTTTTCCGCCTTCAGCCTTGAACTGGCCTACCTGATCCAGCGCGGGCAATTGGGGCTGGCGGCGATTTATATGATGCTCTCGATCGGGCTGGGCGTAACCGGCCTCATCTTCGGCGTCACCGTAGCGAGGCTGTTCGCATGACTTCGCGCCAATTCAGATCAGGTTCGCCAGTTCACCGTCGATGCCGATGATGACGGCCTGCGGCTGGACCGCTGGTTCAAGCGCCACCTGCCGCAGGTCGGCTTCGGCACCGTCAGCCGCTGGGCGCGCACCGGGCAATTGCGGGTGGACGGCAAGCGGGCGAAGCCGGAAGACCGGATCGCCACCGGGCAAGTGCGTGCGCGTTCCCCCCGGCGGGGATGAACCCAACCGCGCCCCGCAGGCCCGCCGCCGAACTGACGCCGGAGCAGGAGGCCGAGGCCGAAGCGATGCTGATCGAGCGGACCCATTCCGCACTGGTGCTCAACAAGCCGCCGGGCCTCGCCACGCAGGGCGGCACCAAGACCAACAAGCATGTCGACGGCCTGCTCGATGCCTATGCCGGGCGAGGACGAACCGCGCCCGCGCCTCGTCCATCGGCTCGACCGGGATACGTCGGGCGTGCTGCTGGTAGCGCGAAGCGCAGCGAGTGCGGCGTTCTTTGCCAAACGCTTTGCCAGCCGTGCGGCGACCAAGATCTACTGGGCGCTGGTGGTCGGCGTGCCCGATGTCCAAGAGGGTACCATTGACGCACCGCTCGCCAAGCAGCCGGGCACCGGCGGCGAGAAGATGCACGTCGACACCGAAAACGGCCAGACCGCGCGCACGGTCTATCGCGTGGTCGAACGCGCGGGCAATGCTGCCGCCTGGGTCGAATTGCAGCCCTTCACCGGGCGCACCCACCAGTTGCGCGTGCACATGGCGGCTATCGGCCACCCGATTGTGGGAGACGGCAAATATGGCGGGCAGGATGCCTTCCTGACCGGCAGCGTCAGCCGGAAGATGCATCTGCACGCCCGCCGCCTGATTATCGAGGCGCCCCAAGGGCGAGATGATCGATGTCACCGCTGACCTGCCGGAGCATTTTGCCGCGAGCATGGCGCAACTGGGGTTCGACGTGGGTCTCAGCGATGCGGGTCCGGTCGCGGTGCCCCGGCCCGAGCGCACCAAGACGGAGAAGAAGCAGGCCTCCAAGGCGCACGCCAAGCAGGCGCGCCGGGAGCGTCCGACAAGGCGCGGGCGCGGGGCTGCGAAGGCGGATGCCAAGGCAGAAGCGAAGTCGCCGGTTAGGAAGCCTAAGGCCCAATCCAAGCCGCGATCGAAACCCCAAAGCAAACCAAGGCCAAAGCCGAAGCCATGATGGTATCACGCGGAGACGCGGAGACGCGGTGGGGCTTTCCGGCCTGCGCGCCGCAGGCCCTCGATTTTCTCACACGAAGCAACGATGCAACGAAAAGGGTGTTCTCGGGCCACCATCTTAGTTTCTTCGTTGCTTCGTGTGATCCACCTTCGTTTTTGGCCTGCGGCCAGCGCCAAAAGCCCTCCGCGCCTCCGCGTCTCCGCGTGCATCAAATTCCGGCCGGAGCAGCAGCATGGCGGTAAGGCTCGCGGTGTTCGATTGCGACGGAACGCTGACCGACGGGCAGGCGGGCGTGTGCGCGGCGATGGAGAGCGCCTTTGCCGCCACCGGACTGCCCGCGCCCGAACGCCATCGCGTACGCCGGATCGTCGGGCTGAGCCTGCCGCAGGCAGTGCGCGATCTTGCGCCGCACGCTTCCCCCGAACAGCAGGCCGAAGCGGTCGAGGCCTACAAGCACGCGTTCCGCCGCTCGCGTGAGGACGGGTCACTGCACGAACCCTTGTTTGAAGGCATGGCCGAACTTCTGCGACAGCTCCACGCTGAGGGCTGGCTGCTCGGCGTCGCCACCGGCAAGTCCGATCGCGGCCTCGCCGCCACGCTCGCCACCCATGCGCTCGCGCGACTGTTCGTCGCCACCCACACCGCCGACCGCCATCCCTCCAAGCCCGATCCGTCCATGCTGATCGCAGCTATGGCCGATGCTGGCGCTGAACCCGCAAATACGGTGATGATCGGCGATACAGTGTACGACATGCAGATGGCCGCCGCAGCGGGAACTCGTGCCATTGGCGTCGCCTGGGGCTATCACGAGGCGCACGAACTGATCGCCGCCGGGGCGCAGGGCGTGGCGCAGGACATGCGCGCAATTGAAGGACATGCTCGATGGCTGATGAAACTCCCGATCCCGCTGGCGACCCCGCGAAATCGCGCTTCATCATGCTGCAACTGATGCGGCTGGGCGGCCTGCTGCTGATCCTCGGCGCGATCCTGATCCTGACCGACCGCGTCGAAGGACCGCACCTGCTCGGTTATGGATTGCTGGCATTCGGGATATTCGAATTCTTCATCCTGCCGCTGATGCTCAACCGCCGCTGGCGAACGCCCAAGGGGCCGCCGTCAGAATGAAGCGGTTTTACAAAGACGTTTCTGTCGAGCAAGCGGAGGACGGCTGGCGGGTGCTGCTCGATGGCAAGCCGATCCGCACGCAGATGGGCAGCGCGCAACTGGTGCCGACCTGGGCCGCAGCAGAACTGCTGGCGGGCGAATGGCGCGCGCAGGGCGAGAAAATCGATCCGCGCAGCTTCGTCTTCCGCGATCTCGCCGATCTCGCCATCGACGTGATCCGGCCTGATCGTGCGGCGACCGTGGCCAAGCTGCTGAGCTTCGCCGGGACCGATACGCTCTGCTACCGCGCCGCGCCGGACGAACCGCTGTTCGCGCGCCAGCAGGCGCTGTGGGAGCCGCTGGTCACCGCTTGCGAAGCACGCCATGCGGTGCGGCTGGAGCGGGTGAGCGGGATCATTCACCACGCCCAGCCCGAGGCCACGCTGGCGGCGTTTCGGGAGCGCTTGGAAGCGGAAGACCACTTCACCCTCGCCGCGCTGATTACCCTCGCCTCGCTCGCTGCTTCGCTGGTGGTGGCGCTGGCAGCGCTGGAACCGGGTGCCGATGTGCCCGCACTGTTCGCGGCAGGCAATGCCGAGGAAGATTGGCAGGCCGAGCTGTGGGGCTGGGAATGGCAGGCCGAGGATAATCGGAAGCTGCGGCTGGAGGCCTTCAGCAAGGCGGCGGAATTTGCTGCGGTGGTGCGAGCGACATAAATCCTCCCTGCCGCGAAGCGGTGGGGAGGGGGACCATCCGCAGGATGGTGGAAGGGCTTGCCTCACGGACCGGCCCCTCCGTCACGCCGCCTTCGGCGACGCGCCACCTCCCCATCGCTTCGCGACAGGGAGGAATTGATTGCTACCCCACCCAGTCCGCGACCTGCGCCGCGACGCGGTTGCTCGCCTCATTGAGCGCCGCTCCAACGGCAGTCGCCTCAGCCGGAACGCCGCTCACCCGGTCCTCGAACCGGCGCGTCAATATACGGCCTTCGGGCAGTTCCAGCACTGCGTCATACCGCACCACCACGCTGCCGCTCAGCGCGTCGTAATCCATCGCCACCAGTTGCCCGCCCAGCTGCGTCTGCGCGACATATTCCAGCTCTCCGCCACCGACGACCATCCGGCTGCCGCGCGCGCGGATCGTTTCGGCCAGCACGGATGCGGAACAAGTTGGCGGGCTTTTCCACCCATACCGCATCGGCCAGATAGGCCAGCGAACTGTCCGAAGTGACCACCGGCACACGGTTGACGTTCAGGCGCTGGGTCACGCTGGGCACCTGCACCGCGAGCGCCGCGCTGGCATCGCCTTCGCTGACAGCGCCAACGGGCAGACTGACCGCAGGGGTCAGCGTCAACAATTGCGCGGGCGGCTCTGCCCCCAGGCTGATGCAGCCCGACAGCAGGCTGATGGCGGCAAGCGCGGGAAGGATGGTGGCTTTGCGCATGGGGTTCACTCTCCGGGCTCGTAATCGGGCAGCGTCGGCCCGCCGAGCAGCGATGTCGCGCCTTCGGTCTCCAGCCGCTCGGTCAGGGTGCGCAGGGTTGCCGAGGTGGCGCGCAGATCGCGCATGGTGGCGGTGGCGGCGGGCAGCGTGTCCTGCGAAAGCTGGCGGGTCAGCGGTTCGACATTGGCGAGCGATGCCTCCAGCGCCGCCGCCGCCTGCCGCGCGGAAACCAGCGTCTGCCGCAGATCGGCCGTCAGCGCCGCGCCATCGTTCTCGACCAGGCCATTGACCGATCCCAGCGTCTGCTCAAACGCGGCCAGCGTGGCGGTGGACTGGTTCAGCGTGCCCTGCAATTCCTGCAAGGTCCGCTCAATCTCGGGCGAAGTGCGCGCCAGTTCGCCGCTGATGGCATTGGTGTTGCGCAGGATGCCGGCGATCGAATCCTGGTTGTCGTCGTCCAGAACGCGGGTCAGCCGGTCGGTCAGCGTCGCCAGCCGTTGCAGCAGCAGCGGCGCGCTGGCGAGAATTTCGCCGATGGCGCCGGGCGCGGGCGGGATCACCGGTGCGCCTTCGGGGCAGGCGGTGGTTTCGCAGGTGATCGGCGGATTGCTCGAACGCCCGCCGCTGAGCGAGATGTTGGAAACCCCGGTAAAGCTGGCCGAAACGCTCGCCTCGGTGCCGATCAGGATCGGGATGTCGTCCTCGATCCGGATACGGACCTTGACGAATTCGGGGTCCTTGTCCCAGATCGAAATATCGCTGACCTGCCCCACCGGCACGCCCGAATAAGTGACCACCGATCCTTCTGCGACGCCGCCAACCGACTGTTCGAAGAAGATATCGTATTCCTTGTTGTTCTGGTCCCCCAGCCGCGCCAGCCAGACGAAGAACACCGCCAGAGCGGCGAGCAGCAGCAGGGTGACAGCCCCGACCCAGACGTGGTTTGCTCTTGTTTCCATGGGCTTCGTCCTATGAACCCTTGCTCGTTGCGTTGTCCATTGCTTTCCCCGGCGAGTGTTGCCTGTCGCGGCTCTGCGCGGCGGCGCGGCTGCGCGGGCCGTCGAAATATTCCTGGATCCAAGGGTGCTGGGTTTGCAGCAGTTCGGGGATCGTCCCCACCGCGATCACCTGCTTGTCCGCCAGCACCGCCACCCGGTCACAGATGGCATAGAGCGTATCGAGATCGTGGGTGATGAGGAACACCGTCAGCCCCAGCGTATCGGCCAGTTCGCGCAGCAGTTCGTCAAACTTGGCCGCGCCGATCGGGTCGAGGCCCGCGGTCGGCTCATCAAGGAACAGCAGTTCGGGATCGAGCGCCAGCGCCCGCGCCAGCCCTGCGCGCTTCTTCATCCCGCCCGAAAGCTCGCTCGGAAACTTGCTCGCCGCATCGGCGGGCAGGCCAGTCATCACAACCTTGTAGCGGGCAATCTCGTCGAGCAGCGCGGGCTTCAGTTCGGGATAGAACTGCTTGAGCGGCACCTGCACGTTTTCCGCCACGGTCAGCGTGGAGAACAGCGCCCCGCCCTGGAACAGCACGCCCCAGCGGTTGCGCGCACCGATTTCGTCGTCCGGCTCGTCATCGGCCATATCGCGGCCGAACACTTCGATGGTGCCTGCTTCGGGCGTCTGCAAGCCGATGATCGAGCGCATCAGCACCGATTTGCCGGTGCCCGATCCGCCCACCACGCCGAGGATTTCGCCCTTGCGCACGTCCAGATCGAGATCCTCGTGGATCACATGCTCGCCAAAGGCATTGCGCAGGCCGCGAATGCGGATCGGGAACTGGCCGTCGAACCGCTCGGGGATATCCGCGAGCGCCTCGCCCAGCACCGGTTCGGGAGGAGAGGTGCTCTCGTTCATCCCCAGCCCATTTCGGTAAAGAACACCGCGAAAAACGCATCGAGCACGATCACCATGAAGATCGCCTGCACCACCGCCATCGTCGTGCGCAGACCCACTTCTTCAGCGTTGCCTTGCACCTGCATCCCCTGATAGCAGCCGCAGAGCGCGATGATCAGGCCGAACACCGGGGCCTTCAGCAGCCGACGTAGAAATCATACAGCGGCACCACTTCCTGCACGCGGGCAAGGAAGGTGAGGAACGGAATGCCTAACATCAGGTCCGCCACCACCGCCCCGCCGATGATCGCGACCACCGACGCATAGAAGCCCAGCAGCGGCATCATCAGCACCGAAGCCAGAATGCGCGGCAGCACCAGCGCTTCCATCGGCGAGACGCCGATGGTGCGCATCGCGTCGATTTCCTCGGTCAGCTTCATCGTGCCGATCTGCGCCGCAAAGGCGGAACCGCTGACGGCCCGCCACCATGATCGCGGTCATCAGCACGCCCAGTTCGCGCAAGGTTATCCGCCCGACCAGGTTCACCGTCAGCGTTTCCGCGCCGAACTGCTGCAACTGCACCGCGCCCTGCTGGGCGATGACGATGCCGATCAGGAAGCTCATCAGGCCGATGATCGGCAGCGAGGAAACCCCCACCAGCTCCATCTGCCGCACCAGCGCCTTCATCCGGAACCGGCGCGGGTGGCGGACCACCGAGAGGAACGCCATCAAAATCGCGCCGAGGAACCCCAGATACTGGCGGAAGCCTTTGGCGAATTCGTAAACCTTGATGCCGACCTGCTCGCTCACCCGCCCGAGCACGTAGGGGCGCGGCGGGACAACATCGGCAGTGCTGGCGCTGTCTTCCACGGCTTGCAGCAGGATATCGGCGGATTCGCTCGCGCCGGTGATTTCCGCGCCCTTTTCCTCGGCGAAGCGGTGCACCACCCAGGCGCCGACGGTATCGACCGCGCTGGCGCCGGAAATGTCGACGAACTGCACCGAACCTTCGTGGGCGCGCAATTGCGGATCGAGCCTGCCGATGCCCGACACCAGCAACGGCCCGGTAATCGAGAGCGTTACCCGCCCCCCGCGTTCGTCCACGCTATACTCGGCCCATTCACGCATCGGCGGCAGCTATGCGGGCAAACGCAGGCGCGGGCAAGATTTTCGCGTGTTGCCCTTGGGGGTAGTCGCTGGCAAAGCGCGGCCCATGACAACCGAGCTCGACAAGACTTTCGATCCCGCCGCGATAGAGGCGAAATGGTACGCGCATTGGGAAGCCACGGGCGCCTTCCGCCCGCATCGGCCGGACGCGGAACCCTTCACCATCGTCAATCCGCCCCCCAATGTGACGGGCTCCCTGCATATCGGCCATGCGCTTGATAACACTCTGCAGGACATAATGATCCGGTACGAACGTCTGCGCGGCAAAGATGCCCTGTGGGTGGTGGGTATGGACCACGCCGGAATCGCCACGCAGATGGTGGTCGAACGCCAGCTGGAAGCGCGGCAGGACAAGCGCACCAACTATTCGCGCGAGCAATTCATCGAGAAAGTCTGGGAGTGGAAAGAGGAAAGCGGCGGCAGCATCACCGGCCAGCTCCGCCGCCTCGGCTGCTCGATGGACTGGAGCCGCGAACAGTTCACGATGGACGAGCATTTCACCAGGGCGGTGCTCAAGGTGTTCGTCGATCTCTACAACGACGGGCTGATCTACCGCGACAAACGGCTAGTGAACTGGGACCCGAAGCTCAAGACCGCGATCAGCGATCTCGAAGTCGAGACGCAGGACGTGCAGGGCCACATGTGGCATTTTAAGTATCCGCTCGAAGGCGGCCAGACCTACACCTATGTGGAACGCGACGAGGACGGCAATGTCGTGCTTGAGGAACAGCGCGACTACATTTCCATTGCGACAACCCGCCCCGAAACCATGCTCGGCGATGGCGCGGTCGCCGTGCATCCAAATGATGAGCGTTATCGACCCATTGTCGGCAAATTGTGCGAAATTCCAGTGGGGCCAAAGGAACATCGGCGACTGATCCCGATCATTACAGACGACTATCCCGATCCCGATTTTGGTTCCGGGCGCCGTAAAGATCACTGGCGCACATGACGAAAACGACTTCGGCGTAGCCCAGCGCAACCGCATTCCGATGTATCGGCTGATGGATGAGGCCGCAGCAATGCGCAGCGATGGCGCTGCCTATGCCGACGCCGCGACGCGGGCACTGGCCATCGCTCGCGGGGCCAAGGCCGATGCAGCCGAAATCGACGCCCTCAATTTGGTGCCGGACGAATATCGCGGTCTTGACCGCTTTGACGCACGCAAAATGGTTGTCGCAGAAATCGATGCAGAAGGCCTGATGATCACGGTGGAAGACAAGATCATTGCCCAGCCATTCGGCGATCGTAGCGGCGTGGTCATCGAACCCATGCTGATGGACCAGTGGTATGTCGATGCGGCGGAACTGGCGAAGAAGCCGATTGCGGCGGTGAAGAGCGGCGAGATCGAGATTGTTCCGAAGACGTGGGAGAAGACCTTCTTCAACTGGATGGAGAAAATCCAGCCGTGGTGTGTCTCGCGGCAGCTGTGGTGGGGGCACCGGATTCCGGCTTGGTATGGGCCGAGCGAAGGTGACCGCAGACGCTGATGTCCGACGATCTAGACCAGATCAACGAAGGCACGCCGTCTGAACCCGGATATTTGTTGCGAGCTGAGTCTGAAGCTGGAAGCTAGCGAACTTGCGGCAAAGACCTATGGCGTTCGCTTTAGACGTATATCAGCGTCTTCCAGATGATCGTGAACCGCGATTGCTCTTGCCATGGATGAGCGACGAGCATCGTTGCGCATTTGGCGAGACCACGACGTCCTCGACACCTGGTTCTCCAGCGCCCTGTGGCCCTTCGCCACGCTGGGCTGGCCCCACGCTTCCTCCCCATCGAAAGATGGGGAGGGGGACCATCCGCAGGATGGTGGAGGGGTTCTTCGAGCAGGCGAAATGTCGCACAACCCCTCCACCACCTTCGGTGGTCCCCCTCCCCGGCAAGCCGGGGAGGATCGGGTGCGCTACAAATTGCCGCCGAAGACAAACGATGCGGTGCTGCGGGCCAAAGCCATGCGGCGCGCGATGCCACCTTCCGAAACCACACTGTGGAACGCGCTGAAGGAACGGCCCGGTGGCTTCAAGTTCCGCAAGCAGCACCCGGCGGGTGATTTCGTCATAGATTTCTTCTGTCCCGCTGCCGGGCTGGCAATCGAAGTCGACGGCGAAGCGCATGATCGGGGTGATCGGCCCGCGCGCGACGTGGCGCGCGATGCCTTCCTGAGCGAGTGCGGTGTCGCGACCCTGCGCGTCCCGGCGCGCGAAGTCTTTGCCGATCTGGAGGGCGTAGTGCGCGGGATCGTGGCGGCGGCTGAAGCGCGCTTACCCCTCCACCAGCCTGCGGCTGGTCCCCCTCCCCGGCAGGCCGGGGAGGATTTGTATGCCAAACACTACCCCAACAGCCTCCTCATCTCCGGGTTCGACATCCTGTTCTTCTGGGACGCGCGGATGATGATGATGGGCTATTACAACACCGGCCAGAAGCCGTGGGACAAGCTCTACCTGCACGGGCTGGTGCGCGCGGCGGACGGGTCGAAAATGTCCAAGTCCAAGGGCAATGTCGTCGATCCGCTGATCCTGATCGAGCAGTACGGCGCCGATGCGCTGCGCTTCTTCATGGCGGCGATGGAAAGCCAGGGCCGCGACATCAAGATGGATGAGCGGCGGGTGGAAGGATACCGCAACTTCGCCACCAAGCTGTGGAACGCGGCGCGGTTCTGCCAGGCGAATGGCGTGGGCCTTTCGCGCCATGTGGCCGCTCCCGAAGCCAAGCTGGCCGCGAACCAGTGGATCATCGGCGAACTGGCGCAAACGGCGGAAGCGCTCGACAAGGCGATGGCCGAACTGCGCTTCGACGCGGCGGCGAACACGATCTACCACTTCGTCTGGGACCGGTTCTGCGACTGGTATCTGGAACTGATCAAGCCGGTTCTATCTCCCCTCCCGCTGGCGGGAGGGGCCGGGGGTGGGCCCGAAACCGATAGCGTGGACAGTCCCACCCCTAACCCCTCCCGCCAGCGGGAGGGGGACTTTGATCCCGCCGCCGAAACCCGCGCCGTTGCCGGCTGGGCGCTCGACCAGATCCTCGTCATGCTGCACCCGTTCATGCCGTTCATCACCGAGGAACTGTGGCATTCGCGCGGGCATCCGCACGATCTGATCGTCGGGGCTTGGGTCGATCCGCAGGCGAAAGTGAACAAGCAGGCGACCGATGCGATCGACTGGGTGATCGAGCTGACCAAGGCCACCCGTAGCGCGCGCGCCGAACTGGGCATTGCCCCCGGTGCCAAGCTGGCGGCGTGGATCGCTGCGCCGTCCGACCTGGCAGCGAGCGTGATCGAACGCAGCAGCGCCGCCATCGAACGCCTCGCACGGCTCACGCCGATTACCGTGGGCGAAGCACCCGCAGGCGCGGCGATGCAGGTTTCGGCGGGTGGCGATGTGTTCGTGGTCCCGCTCGAAGGCGTGATCGACGTCGCCGCCGAACGCGCGCGGCTGGAGAAGGCACTGGCTGCATCGCAGAAGGAAGCGCAGGGGCTCGGCGGGCGGCTGGGCAATGCCGCCTTTGTCGAGAAGGCCAAGCCCGAAGCGGTCGAAAAGGCCCGCGCCGATCTCGCGCACCATCGGGGTGAGGCCGAGCGGTTGCAGGCGGCGCTGGCGCGGTTGGGGTGAGAGCGTAGGAAAATCCTCCCCGGAACGGGGAGGTGGCAGCCGGAACGGCTGACGGAGGGGTCGGGTCCGATCGCGGACTGCCTTCGGGAGGAGAGCGCCCCCTCCACCACCCTGCGGGCGGTCCCCCTCCCCGTTCCGGGGAGGAATTATTTCCTACAGCGCCGATTTGTGGAATGAATGCGTGATGCTGTTGCTGTCCCTCTCCCCACCTGTCTTTAGATCGACGCACTCGATCAATACCCCCCGGATTGATCGATTGGTTTTCGAGCGCCAGTACTGTGCTCCATGTGCTCCAAAAGTGCCGTACGTGCGACGAACCGAGTGGCTTACGCCCATGACCCTCACCCTCGCCACCCAGTCCCCCGGAGAGCCGGAGATCTTCGCCAGCCTGCAAGGCGAAGGGCCATCGGCCGGAATGCCGGTCGCCTTCCTGCGCCTCTCACCGCTGCAATCTCGCCTGTGTGTGGTGCGACACCGCCTACACCTGGGATTTTGACAGGTTCGAGCGCAAGGCCAACCAGATCAAGCTGGAACCTGCCGATGTGGCAGCGCGGATCGCCGCGCTGGGCCAGAACCGCCTCGTCATCACCGGTGGGCGAGCCGCTGTTGCAGGCGGGCAAGCTGGCCACGATGCTGGAGCACCTGCCGGACATGGCGGTGGAAATCGAAACCAACGGCACCGTCGCTCCGCCCGCGCGGCTGGATGTGCGGGTGAGCCAGTACAATGTCAGCCCCAAGCTGGCGCATTCGGGCAATCCGGCGGACCTGGCGCTGAAGCCCGACATGCTGGACCACTGGGCCGCCGATCCGCGCGCCTGGTTCAAGTTCGTGATCGCTGCGCCGGACGATGTGGCGGAAGTGCTCGCCCTCGCCCGCACGCCACGGCATTCCCGCGCGAGCGCGTGTTCCTGATGCCCGAAGGCACCGACAGCGCCACCCTGCGCGAACGCCAGCAATGGCTCGCGCCGCTGTGCTTGTGCCACGGTTTCCGCATGAGTGACAGGCTGCATATCCACCTGTTATGGCGATACACGCGGCACGTGAACGCTCCCTGCCAACCCGCCCGGCTGCAACGGCACGCCATCCCCCCTTCGCGGCGATCTGACGCAAGGGCCGATCCCGCGCACGCTGCTGCTGTTCGCGATCCCCGCGCTGCTCACCAACGTGCTGCAATCGCTTTCAGGCACGATCAATTCGATCTGGGTCGGGCGGCTGATCGGCGAAGAGGCGCTGGCGGCCACCGCCAATGCCAATATCATCATGTTCCTGGTGGCCAGCATGGCCTTCGGTTTCGGCATGGCGGGCACGGTGATGATCGGCCAGCGCTGGGGCGCGCGCAATGTCGATGGGGCGCGGCGGACCTTCGGCACGGCGGTGGGGTTCAGCGCGGTGCTGATGGCGGCTGATCGCGGCGCTGGGCTTCGCTGCTGGCACCCGGCCTGCTGCGGCGTGCTGGCGACGCCTGAAGGGGTGTACCCGCTGGCGCTGGTCTATCTGCGGCTGACCTTCCTCTCGATGCCGTTCGGGATGATCTCGATCATCCTGGGCATGGGCCTGCGCGGGACCGGCGATGCGCGCACCCCGCTGATCTTCATGGTGGTGACGGTGGTGCTGGATACCGTGCTCAACCCGCTGCTGATTGCCGGGGTCGGCCCGCTGCCCGGCGATGGGCATCGCCGGGTCGCGCTGCCGCCACGATGATTGCCAGCATGACCTCGTTCGTGGGCATGGTGATCTATGTCTATCGCCGCGACTCTGCCGCTGCGGCTGCGCGGGGCGAGAGCTGGCCTATCTCATCCCGGCGCGGGCGGAGCTGGGCTTATCGTCACCAAGGGCCTGCCGATGGGCGCGCAGATGGCACTGATGGCGCGGCCGGGCATCATCTGGTGGGGCTGGTCAACCGCGAGGGGCTGATGACGACCGCCGCCTATGGCGCGGCGATGCAGCTGTTCGCCTATATCCAGATGCCCGCGATGGCCATCGGCGGCGCGGTGAGCGCGATGGCGGCGCAGTATATCGGCGCGGGCAAATGGGACGGGCTGCACGCGGTCACCCGCGCGGGCGTGGTGATGAACCTGGCCTTCACCGGCACGGTGACGGCGCTGCTACTGCTGTTTGATCGCCCGGTGCTGGTGCTGTTCCTGGGGCCAGACAGCCCGGCGGTGACATCGCCCGGCACATCCAGTTTCTCGCCAGCTGGAGCTTCATCCTGTTCGGGGTGACGATGGTCTACACCGCCACCATGCGCGCGGCGGGCGCGGTGTGGATGCCGCTGTGGTGCTGATGCGATCGCGCTCTTACCCGGTGCGGCTGGGGTTCTACTACCTCACTTATCGCTGGCTGGGCGCAGATGCGATCTGGCTGGTCCTTCCCGGTATCGGCGCGCTGGCCGCGCTGATGGCGGCTGGCTGTTCTACTACCGCTGGGACTGGCGCAAGGCTGCACCGGGCGGGTCAGCGCGCTAATCTGGTCCCTTGCGCTCGCCAGCGTTGGACAGTGCGGTGGACCATTTCCTCTTCGCCGCCGACTCTGGTTCCACAGTTCGACGAAGCTGGGGTCTTCGGACGCCGGGCGCTTGTTTTCCTCGAGATTGTCGAAGGCCACGCGGATCGGGATCGAAACACCTTCGCCGCAGATGATGCATTCGCGGTTGCGCAGTGCCGGGATGGAATCGAGGAAACCGCGCGCGCCTTCGGGCATGGCGGCTTTCACGAAGGCCTGGTCGCGATCGTTGTTGAGGCGCATCGAGATGATCGTGCCGCATTGCGACAGCACGCCTTCGGCAAGGTCGACGGGCGCTGGGTGATCAGACCGAGCGAAATCCCGTATTTGCGCCCTTCCTTGGCGATCCGGCGAGAGGATGCGGCCGACGCTGGTTGCCATCGGCGTTCTTCTCGTTGGGGACGTAGCGGTGGGCTTCCTCGCATACCAGCAGGATCGGGCTGGTCTTCTCGTCGCGGCCCCAGATGGCGAAGTCGAACACCATCCGGCTGAGCACCGCCACCACCGTGCTGGTGATGTCGGATGGCACGCCGGACACGTCGATGATCGAGATCGGCTTGCCGCTGGAAGGCATGCGGAAAATCTTGGCGATGAACGTGCGCCATCGTATCGGTCACCAGCATGCCGGAGAACATGAACTGGTAGCGCGGATCGGCCTTGAGCTCTTCGATCTTGGTCTTGATCCGCATGTAGGGGCGCGCTGGTGGTGGCCTTGTCCAGCTTGCCCATCTCGTCCTGCAGCATGTTGCTGAGGTCGGAGAGCAGTAGGGGATGGGCGAATCCACGGTGATCTTGCCCAGTCGCTTCGGCCAGCCGGTTGCTTCTGCGCGCGCGGCCAGCAGGCACTTGGCGAGGATGTCCTTGTCGCTCTGCATTCGTCGCCGCTGGTTCTTGAGCAGCACTTCGCAATGCTCTTCAAAGTTCATCAGCCAATAGGGCATCTGCAGATTGGAGACGTCGAAGATCGTGCCGGTGTTGCTGGAACGCGGCGGAATATTCGCCGTGCGGATCGATCATCACGATATGGCCCTGCGGCGCCGCCTCGCAGATGCGGTGCAGGATCAGCGCGGCGCTGGTCGATTTGCCGGTGCCGGTGGAGCCGAGCAGGGCGAAATGCTTGCCCAGCATCGCATCGACATAAAGCCCGGCGCGGATATCGGTGGTGGGATAGACGGTGCCGATCTGGATCGAACTGCGGCCATCGGCTGGCATAGATCTGCCGCAGATCGTCGGTGGTGGCGGCAAAGACCTCGCGCCGGGAATGCGGATAGCGGGTGACGCCGCGGCGGAAGCCGTGGATCTTGCCGGTCAGCTTTTCTTCGCGGCCCTTCACCCATGAAATCGATATTGGCGATCACCATGGCATTGCCATCACCGCGCCGGTCCTGCCGCTGGTTGCGCACCGAAGCGAGCAGCCAGCCATCGGCGTCGTTTGATCTTGATCTGCTGCCGACCTGCCCGGCCAGCGCGATCGAGGGATCAGCATCGGCCATGCATTCGTTCAGCCGCTCCAGATCGAGCGCGATCTGCGAGCCCGAGCCGGCGATCTCCAGCACCACACCGATCGGGCTGGCGGGCGCAATCATCGCTGCAGGTTCCTGTCCTCACGTCATGCGGAGCGTCGGGCCTGCGCCGGCAACCTCTGCCGGTCCGCTGGAAAACTGGCTGCCGTGGCATATTCGGTCATGGCGGGCGCTCACAGGCTGAACGGAATTGCCTCAAGTCCGATATGGCGCAACTGGTTAAGATCAGGATCAATCGAAGAGCTGCCGTGCTAAACGTATGCAAACAGCCGCCCGGCAGCCCAGCCCATGAACAGCGACAGGCCGACGGCGAACAACCCGTAAAGAAAGGCGCTGTCCTCCGCTTCGGTCGGCCACCACCCGTTCGAAGCCTTCCTTGCGGACCTGCACTTCGGAGATCGCGGAAACGATCACCCGCCCGTTGGCGATGGCGAAGGTTTCTGCGATATAGCGGCCGGGCCGGACATTGGACGGGATCGGCAGCCGGGCACGGTAAAGCACGCCTTCGCTGATGCTCACCGCGCCATCATATTGCGCATAGAGCCCTTGCCGCTGGCGCGCAAGTCCACCAGCCCGGCGGAAAAGCGCGCCTGCTCCGCCGGGTCGATTGCCCCGGTCGGGGAGAGCTGGAGCATATTCGAGCCCCAGTTCGTAGATCGCCGCCGTGCGCGGATCGACCAGATCTCGGCCATCGGGCGCGAACTGGCCAGGGCATAGAAGCTGGGGACCGAGCGGAAGGCAGTGCTGTCCGCATTGACCCAGATCCCCGCCATCGCTCCTTCTCGCGCAGGCGGATCGGCTCGGTCGGGCCTTTGAGCACCATCACGATATCATATTCGCCCCGCGCCCGCTGCCCCGCGGATCGAGCAAGGCACCGATACAACAGCAGCTGGGCGCCGGTGAAATCCCTGTCGCAACACGATGTCATGCTCGGAGATATCCGGCACCAGGATCGGATCGCGGCCCTGCGCCATGCGGCGCCGCCAGTGCCAGCAGCCAGCAGCAGGCAAGAGCAGCAGGCGGATCACAGCGCCACCACGGTATAGACCTCGTCCGGGCGCACGGTCAGGCCCCACAGCATCCGCAGCGCGATCGCCATCACGATCGCCGCGAGCACCAGCCGCAGCATTTCGGGCCTGGCCAGCTGCGCGATGCGAGTGCCGAACTGCGCCCCGGTCACCGATCCGAGCAGCAGCAGCCCGCCAGCACGATATCCACCGCATGGGTGGTGAAGGCATGGACCATGGTCACAGCATGGTGATGAACAGGATGTTGAACAGGCTGGTGCCCACCACCACCCGCGCGCTCATCCCGAGGATATACAGCATCGCCGGCACCATGATGAAACCGCCGCCAACGCCCATCAGCATGGTCAGAATGCCCACCACCAGCCCCAGCAGCAGCGGGCCATGCGGCGAGATGTAAAGGCCCGAAGCGATAGAACCGCCAGCGATACGGCAGCGCCGCAATCATCGGTGGTGGCGGCGCTTGGCCGCGCGCGTCTGTCGCCGTTGACTGCAGATCAGTCCAATCGATTGCAGCGCCTCCTTTAGCATCACCGCGCCGATGGAGCCGAGCAGCACCACATAGAGCATGTTGATGACCACTATCGATCTGGCCGACCGAACTGCAGCAGCGCGAACAGCCCTGCCCCGATCAGCGCGCCAATCATCCCGCCCGCCACGCATCACCAGCCCGATCTGGTAATCCACCCCGTTGTTGCGGCTGTGCGCGAACACGCCCGAAACGCTGGCACCTGTCACCTGCGTGGCGGCGGAAGCGGCAGCGACGGTGGGCGGAATGCCGTAAAAGATCAGCAGCGGCGTGGTGAGGAACCCGCCGCCGACGCCGAAAATGCCCGAAAGAATGCCCGTCGCCCACGCCCGAGCAGCGATGATCACCAGCCCGTTGACCGCGAGATTGGCAATGGGGAGATAGACATCCATGCCCCGCGCTATCGCAGCCACGCGCGGTTATGAAGGCGAATGGCGGCTTGCGCGCTAAAAACCGGCAGAAAGTGTGAGCGCAGGGCCGCTCGCAGGTGCGGCATCGCCCGCCACGCGGAAGCGGTAATCGGCGGAAACCCGCCCGTGCGACGCGCCCAGCGCGGAAGCTGACAGCGGCGCTCGGGGCCGACATCGAGCCGCTGCGCATCTTGCTGCGCCCCGCCCCACGCACCGCCGCCTGCTTCAAGCCGGAAATCATCGTCTCCCGCCAACGTTCTGGTGATCCGCGCCTGCCCATCGACAAACGGCGTGGCGAAGTCGCCTGTCACATAGCCGCCCTGAAGATAGGCCTCACCAGTCAAGCCGCCGGGGAGACGAACCGGCGCCAGTTCGGTAACCGCATAGGCAGCGGAGCGGGCTTCAATCCCGCTGTCTGCTTCGCGCACCCGCGCTTCGGCGGCGAGCCTTACTGGCACGCCAGCGAACGGCCGCGCCGACACGCCAAGCGCCACTTCGCGTTCCGGCCTCCCTTCAAGCGCTACGCTGCCGCGCAGGTACACTTGCGGTGCGTGCCCGCTCGTCGGGGCAAGGCGATAACGCACCACTGCACCCACCTGACTGCGGCCATAGCTTGGGCGACCGGACAGCAGCGGCGAGGACGTCGTCCTGCCGCCACAGCGCCCAGGCATCCATCGACCAGCGCGGTCTCGAAGCGGAATCGCGCCGCATCGCTTCGGCCGCCTGGGGCGCGTAGGTCGGCTGCGGGTTGACGGTTGCCTGGGCGATATTGAGGGGTGCAAAAGGAGGGGCAGCACCAGAATTGCTGCGGTAGCCCGCTTGCAAGAGCAAGACATGGGCTACGAGGCTGCTCGCCCCTGCAAACCCGCGCCGGACCAGTGGGGAATTGCCGGGCACCAATTCTGGCGCAAACGAAATCCGCTCCGGCGCGAGATCGCGCTCAAGCCGCAATGGCAAGGGTGCCGGATTCCAAGCGGGAAGCACGGGAGGAGGCGCGGGCCCGAAAGGCACGACAGGGTGCGGCGATAATGGTTGCTGCTCCAAGGCAGGCGGCTCAGCGGGATAAACCGTCCTTGATACCTCAGTCACATCCTCCAAGGGCAATTCAGCCAGCGAAGCGGGTGCGAACGGCGCTTCCCAGATCGCCGCGCGCAGCACCAGCCACACGGCAACCGCTCCGCCCAAAGTCACCAAAGCGCCGCCCCGACGGCCCGTTGTTGGCGATCCTGTGCGGCTCATCCTGCGCCTTCCAGCGAAGTCGCCTGCATCGACGCAAACGAGGGGTGGTCTTCGCGTGTGGTCTTGTCCCACTGCGGATCGCCGCCGCCGATCGTGCGGGCATAGGCAAACAGCGCGCGACGCCCGGCCATGATGGCGATGATATTGGCGAGCGGAATCCGGACCACCGCCCGCAGGCCTTCCATCGCGCCGTATTCGCGCGCAGTGAAGCCGAAACGCATTGCCGCGCGCCACACGAATGCCGCCAGATTGATGCCAAGTAGCGCCAGCAGCAGCCGAGTCGGCTCCCAAGGCCGCTCATATCCGGCGAAATCCAACGCGGTCAGGGCCACAGCCAAAACGAACAACATATATCCCGTCAGCAGCACCAGCGCCGACAGCGGCCCGCGCCGGTCGCGCAGCCGCATCCAGTTTTCCGCCAATGAGCCCGTCCAGCCCAGCCGGTCCCAACCCTGGAAGGCGATCCCGTGCAGCCAGCGCGATTTCTGCCGCACCGACTGCGCGAGGCGAGCAGGGAAATAGGCGCGTGTGGCGATCAGTTGCCCGTCTTCGCCACGCACCCGCAGGAACCGCGAGCGCCCGCCCGAAGCCGCGACTTTCAGCCCGAGCTCGTAATCCTCGGTGAGCGAAGCGTCGGAGAACGGTCCGCTCCCCGGCCCATTGGCAAAAGCCATTTCAGCCAGCATCGACCGGCTGAACCCGCAGCCGACACCGGCGGCAGGAATACCCGTCCCCAGAGCATCGCGCACCACCATCGCCTTGGCGTGCGATTCGGCGAATTCCTCGCAGTAATGGCTTCCCACCCAGCGCGACGAGGGGTGCGGGATCGGCAGCACCGGCAATTGTACGAAATCGCAATCCTGCATTGCCCGGTCGATCAGCGCGATAGCGGCGGAATCGACCATGTCTTCGGCATCGTGCAGCAACACCGTGTGAACCATGCGCCCGCGCCGCACCTCGTCGTGCGCCATCGCCCGGTACAGGCAGTTGAGACAATCGGCCTTGGTCGTCGGGCCATCCCGATCGTGCACCACCAGCCGCACGCGCGGATCGCAGTCCGCGCCTGCCATCGCCGCCTGCAAGCCGGCGGGATCGTTGCGGTAGAGACCGATGTAGAACAATACGTCGGCCTGCGGCCAGGCATGGCGAGCATGGGCCAGTGTCTCGCCGATCACCCGCGCTTCCTGCCAGGCCGGGATCAACACCGCGACCGGCGCCGACAACTGCCGGTGCCGCAGGCTGTCGCGCGACACGGTAAGCGTCCTGGCGCGACCGGTAGCGCGCAGCCACAGCCAGATCGCATCCATCGCGAATTCATCCACCGCGCCAAGCAGGAAGAAAAACCCTGCGAACAGCAGCAATTCGTATTCGGCCAACGCCAGCCATTCGAGCGCCGACCAGGCCCCCAGTTCCATACCCGTCGCCCCCGGTGTTAAGTATGAATACGCAGGACTACATTTTACATCGGCGATTGCAACCGGGGTGGCGAATTTCCGTGGTCAGGCTGCGATTGTTCCCTTCGTACTTGAAATGCCGGGGCAATTACGAAAGGGACGACGGCATGGCCGAACCGAGCATCATCCGCACTGCCGTCCGCAATTTCAGCGCCCTGTTTCGCGCTGACGCCTTTTCCGGGATACTGCTGATCGCCGTGGCCGCACTGGCGATGATTGTCGCCAATTCAGGCGTGTCGGGCGCCTACACCGAATTGTTCCACGGCTACTTGTGGGCGAAGGAGGTCTTCTACCTCAACACGCTCCACCTGTGGATCAACGACGGATTGATGGTGGTGTTCTTCTTCGTCGTCGGGCTGGAAGTGAAGCGGGAAATCGTCTGCGGCAACCTCGCTGATCCCGATGCCCGAAAGCTTCCCGTGCTGGCTGCCATCGCGGGGATGGCTGCGCCAATGGTCGTCTACTTTTTGGTTACTGGTGGGAATCCGCAATACCGGACCGGAATGGCGATCCCCGCCGCGACCGATATTGCTTTTGCCATGGGCGTGGTGGGCTTGCTCGGCACGCGCGTGCCCGCGCCGCTGCGGCTGTTCCTGCTGACCGTGGCCATTGTTGACGATATCGGCGCGGTCGCGATCATCGCGATATTCTATTCCGATCCCAAGCTGACCTGGCTGCTGGCATCGCTGGTGGTCCTTTGCGCAATGTTTGCGCTGAACCGGGCCAAAGTAAGCTCAATGCTGCCCTTCGTCCTGCTCACCGTGTTGCTGTGGTATTGTGTCCTGAACTCGGGCGTCCACGCCACGATCGCCGGCGTACTGGCGGCATTTGCCATTCCGATGCGCAGCAAGGATGGCCATTCGATGCTGGAAACGATGGAACACGCGCTGGTGCCGTGGAACGCCTATATCGTCGTGCCCATTTTCGGCTTTGCCAATGCCGGGGTAAACCTGTCTGGCATGGGCTTCGAAGCGCTGCTCGATCCGCTGCCGCTGGCGATCGCGGCGGGTCTGGTTGTCGGCAAGCAGGCAGGCATCTTCGCGATGGTGTGGGGCGCCGTAAAGCTGAAGCTCGTGCCCAAGCCACCCGGCTGCACCTGGGTCGAGATCTGGGGTGTCACCATATTGTGCGGCATCGGCTTCACGATGAGCCTGTTCATCGGCGAACTGGCCTTCCCCGGCACCGACGAGGCGGCGATGTTCCTGCGCGACGAAGCCAAGATCGGCGTGCTGGTCGGCTCGCTGGTCTCGGCCGTGCTCGGCTACGCTATCCTGCGGATGACCGCCGCGCACCCGGAAATGAGCGACGATCCCAACGATCCGGTAGTGTGATCTAGCGCAAGGTCAGCCAGCCTTGGCGACCGGGGCATTCTCGCCCAGGTCTTCGTACCAGGCTTCTACCGGTCCGTTCAGCTTAAGGGTCAGCGGGCGACCGTGGCGGTCCATCGTCCGCCCCGCCTGCACCCGCACCCAGCCTTCGGAAATCGAATATTCTTCGATATCTGTGCGCACCCGGCCCTTGAAGCGGATAGCCACCCCGCGTTGCAGCAGATCGGCATCGAAATGCGGACTGCGCGGATCGATCGCCAGATGATCGGGCGGGGTGTCAGCAGCAGCGGGAGCCGGGGACGTGTCGGGAGTGTTTTCTTCGCTCATCTCCACGCCCCTAGCCGCCGCGCCGCAAAAATCAATCGGGCGATGGCGGGGTTACCGGGGCAACCTCATCCGGCGTGGTGCCGGGATTGCTGGTATCGTCGGGCACCGGGCCGACTTCATCCGGCCCGCGACCGGGATTTTCGACATCGTCCGGCAGCGGCGTAACCTCGTCTGGCGTTTCGCCCGGATTGTCGATGTCGCCGCCTCCCGGCTTGGGTTCGCTTGCGTCCTGTTCGGGGAAAATCATCATGCAGACCTTTCGTTTAAGCCTGCGCTGAAAACGTCCCGCACCCCAAACACGTTCCCCGTGCATTTTCCCCCTATCGTGCGCCTTGCCCTTTGCCCCGCGCCCTTATAAGGGCACCGCTTCGTTTCGCAGGCGCATCGCCTGTTGGTTCGCATGGCTGCGGGCGTGGCGGAATTGGTAGACGCGCTGGTTTTAGGTACCAGTATCGCAAGATGTGGGGGTTCGAGTCCCTTCGCCCGCACCAGTTTCGCTGGTCGATTTTCGCCATGCAGAACCGGTATTGAGAGAGATTAGAAGGCTGGACATGCAGATCGTCGAAACCACCAATGAAGGCCTCAAGCGCGCCTACACCCTCACCATCGCCGCCAAGGATATCGACGCCAAGATCGATGCCGAGGTCAAGAAGGTTGCCCCGCAGGTCAAGATGCCCGGCTTCCGCCCCGGCAAGGTGCCCGCCAACCTGGTGCGCAAGATGCACGGCGAGGCGCTGCACGCCGATGTGCTGAACACCACGCTGCGCGAATCGATCAATGATCTGATTCGCGACAAGAAGCTTCGCCCTGCCCTGCAGCCCAAGGTCGAAATGGCCGAAGGCTATGCCCAGGGCAAGGATGCCGAACTGACCGTGGAAGTCGAAGTGCTGCCGGAAATCACCGCGCCTTCGCTCGACGGGCTGACGCTGGAAAAGCTCACCGTCCCGGTTCAGCGATACCGAGCTGGACGAAGCGCTGGCCAAGATCGCCGAAGGGCAGAAGGCTTACAAGGACGCCGCCGAAGAGCAAGAAGGCTGCCGCGGGCGACCAGCTGATCATCGATTTCACCGGCAGCATTGATGGCGTGGAATTCGAAGGCGGCAAGGCTGAAGACGCACCGCTGGTGATCGGATCGGGGCAGTTCATCCCCGGTTTCGAAGAACAGCTGACTGGCGCCAAGACCGGCGACGAAAAGACCATCACCGTCACTTTCCCCGCAGACTATCCCGCCGCGCATCTCGCGGGCAAGGACGCGCAGTTCGCCATCGTGGTGAAGCAGGTGAAAGTCGAAGCCGAGACCAAGGTGGACGAAGATTTCGCCAAGTCGCTCGGCCTCGAAGGGCTGGACCAGCTCAAGGGCCTCGTGAAGGGCCAGATCGAGCAGGAAAGCGCCGGTCTCACCCGCACCCAGATGAAGCGCCAGCTGCTCGACACGCTGGCCGCAGGCCATGATTTTGAAGTCCCGCCGACGATGGTGGAAGCCGAATTCCAGCAAATCTGGCAGCAGCTGACGCAAGAAGCCGCGCGCGAGGAAGACCCTGCAGCGGCGATGGCCGAACTGGAAGCCGAGAAGGCCGATTACCATCGCATCGCTGAACGCCGCGTGCGGCTCGGCCTGTTGCTGAGCGAAATCGGCCAGGCCAACAAGGTCGAGATCAGCAATCAGGAAATGCAGATGCTGATCCAGCAAGCGGCGCAGCAATACCGCCCCGAAGATCGCGAACGCTTCCTCGAATATGTCCGCAACGAGCCGATGGTGCAGGCCCAGCTCCGCGCCCCGCTGTATGAGGACAAGGTGGTCGATTTCCTGTTCGACAAGGCCGAAGTCACCGAGCGGGAAGTGACCCGCGAGGAATTGGAAGCCGCGATCGAGGCGGAAGAAGCAGCTCCGGCTCCCGCAGCGAAGAAGGCTCCGGCCAAGAAGGCTCCGGCGAAGAAGACGGCTGCGGCTGCGGACGAACCGGCAGAAAAGCCTGCCGCAAAGAAGGCCCCAGCCAAGAAGGCCGCTCCAAAGAAGGAAGCGGCTGAAGAGCCTGCTGCCAAGGCTCCGGCCAAGAAGTCAGCAGCGAAGAAGGCTCCGGCCAAGAAGTAGGACTACCCTCCCTGAGGGAGGGGCTGGGGCGGGTGATCCGCACAATCGAGAATGCGGGCCACCCTCACCCAACCCTCTCCCTCAAGGGAGAGGGCTTTACCCCCTAAAAGCTTCCCGAAATCGTCAGGTTGAACACCTGCCCGATGGCGCGGCGGCGATCTTCGGTGAACAGCACCGCGCCGCTATCGCGCGGGCCATCATATATGGTGCGCAGCAGCGTGGTGTTGGCGTTGAAGACATTGCCCACCCGCAGACGCGCGGTCGCGCCCAGCACATCCTTGTGCTCGACAAACACCGCGCCAAAAGTGCTCGGATTGTGATCGAAGAACACTTCGCGCACCCGGTAAAACGGCGCGCGTTCGGTGTCGCGGAATTCCAGCCCCCAGGCAAAATCGGTGCGCGGAACGTCATGGCGGAAATTGAGCACGATCTGGAACGGATCGTTGCCATCAAACCGGCGTTCGATTGCGGTTACCGGATCGGTCAGCTGCGAATGCTCCCAGTCAATCTGAACATCCAGCCTCCCGCCGCGCAGGCCGAGCGGCTCCAGCTGCAAGGTCCCCGTCAGCGCCAAGGCCGGTGCGCCGCGCACTGTCGATATTGCCGCGCGCTTCGCCCCCGCCCGCCACCGGCAGGATCAGCACCAGATCCTCGATCCGTTCGTCGAACAGGGAGAGTGTGGCTGAACCCCAGCGGCCGAAATTCTTCGCCACTTCCAGCCGCACATCCCAGTTCTGCTGCGGGCGCAGATTGTTGTTCCCGGCATTGGTCTGATCTTCAGACAGGCGCACGCTGGCGAGGAAGTCGGCGAAATCGAGCTGGCCGATGCGGCGGGCCACTTCCAGATTGATATCCAGCCCTTCCGCCGGAGCCCAGGCCAAGCTGAGCGATCCCTTGGGGCGTTGGAAGCTGCGCGAGAGGGCATTGCTGCCAGTTTGCGCGATCTGCGAATATTCCGCGCCGCCGATCAGTTGCAGCGAGAGGTTCGCCGTCAGCGGAAAGCCGACACTGAGCAGCCCCTCATAGCGATCCTCGCGCACCCCGCCCACACCGCTGGGGAAATTCAGCTCGACATAATCGGCCACTAGCGGATCGAAGCTGTAGAGCCGCCCCACCTGGTCAAGCCGATTGAACGCCGCCTCGCCCGAAAGCTGCCAGTCCGCGCCCAGCATCCCCCAGCTGTATTCGCCGCGCCCGATCCGCTCGCCTGCCTGCGAATTTCGCAGGAAGCGCACGCCGCTGTCTGGCAGATCCCCGGTATCGAGGAGTGAGATGGAATCGCCCTCGCTGTCCTCGAAACTTTCCAGCACGATCAGTTTCAGCCGCCCCGCCAGCCAGTGGAAAGGCGATGTCACCGCCAATTTCGTAAAACCATTCCTCGTTGTCCGACCGGAAGCGTTCGAGGAACGACGGCAGCGGATTGCCCGCAATCCGCCGCTCGCGTTCTTGGCTGGTGAAGAATTGCATCCCCGCCGTCAGATTCAGATTGGCGACCACATCTAGGGCAAGGTCGAAAGCAAAGTTGCCATTCACGCGAGGGCGATTGAATTCGCTGGTGGCCCAATTGTCGCGCGCATCCACCACGCCTGCCGCATCGGTGAAAATCGCCGGACCCTGCGATCCGCGCGTGAAGGATTCGTTTTCCAGCGAGAGCGTGTAAGCCACCGCTCCACTGGAGCCGCTGAGCGAAATTTCGCCGCCGAACCAGCCTGGGCCGGCGACGCCGGTGGAAAATTGCGGTCGCCATTCGAACTGGCCCGAAGCCCCGCCCTGTTCGACAATGATATTGGCAACGCGGCCCGAAAGGCCAGGGATGTCAAGCGTCGCGCCGTCCACCACTTCGATCCGCACGACGCTTTCGATTGGAATGCGCGCCAGTTGATCGGCGGTGCTGGTGGATTTGCTGGAAATCCGCTCCCCATTGATCAGCAGATTTTCGTCCGCCTGCCCAAAGCCGCGCGCGGCGTCTCCGCCGCCGCCACCACCTCCGCCGCCATTGCCAAGATCGAAGCCGGGAATCCGCTCGATCAGGTCGAGCGCGTTGCGCGGTGCATACTGGGCGAAGTCTACCGGGCTATAGGTTTCGCCCGCAGTCTCGGGCGCCGGTTCGGCGGGGACATCCTGCGCGCGCAATGGCGCAATCCCGCCAGCAAGCCCGCTTGCGAGCCAAACGGCAAGCGCCAGCAGCCCTGTCTGCAAGCGACGAATTGACACGCGATTTCCGATCCGAAATTGATTTTGTCCGGCGCGGCTAGAGCAAAGCAGCCGTGACGGCAAGGCACGTTATCAATCAGGGATAATGGCCGGAGTCTTGCAAATTTCTCCTAGAAATCCCCGCTCAGCCGGAACTGGAAGATCGGCTGCACCGACAGATTCTGCGTTTCGCGGAACAGCAGTGGGGTCCGGTCCCGATAGCCTTCGTAAACATATCGATCCTGTCGCGCCCGCCCATCGGTCAGGTTGAACACGGTGAGATTGGCGGTCATGCCGAACACGTCCTTGTGCTCGATAAAACCGAAAGTGTAAGTCGGACCTTCGTAGTTCAGGCCCGTCTCGCCAAGCCGGTAATAGGGCAAGGTGTGGTTGTACTCCAAACCCACGCCCCAGGCCCAGTTGCTGCCGGGGATATCGTGGCGCAGGCTGATATCCACCTCGCGATCCTCGTGCCCGCCCCAAGGCCGCGAAACACCGGTGAGCGGATCGGTGAGATCGGTCTCCTCTGCCTCCAGCGTCAGTTCCAGCTGCGCACCATTGAAGCCGAGCGGCGCGAGCTGGAAAGTCGAATTCCAGCGAATCCCGTAAATGCTGGCGGAATCGATATTGCCGCGCGTTTCCCGGCCGCCTTCCACCGGAATGAATTCGATATAATCCTCGATCTCCTGCGCGAAAATGCGCAGTTCGGTGCTGCCCCAGCGACCGAGGGTCTTGGTGAAATCGAGGCTGGCCTCCCAGCTTTGCTGCGGTACCAGTTCAACATTCCCGGCGTTCTGCTGCTCCTGATTGAGCGAGACAGTGGCAAGAAAATCGCCGAATTCGAGCTGACCCACCCGGCGTGCCAGTTCGAGCGACACGTCCAGCCCTGTCTCTACCTGCCACGCGAGATTAAGCGAGCCCTTGGGCCGCCAGAAACTGCGGGTAAGGCCATTCGCACCCGTCTGGGCGATGGTCGAATATTCGCCGCCCGCGCCGATCTGCAACGTCAGGTTGGAAGCAAGCGAGCGGCTGTGTGTGAGGATCGTTTCGTAACGGTCCTCGGTCACTCCGCCGCTACCATTGGGGAATGGCAGCTCGACAAAATCGCCCGTGGGCGAAAGGTCGAACAATTGCGCCGAGCGGTCCAAGCGGTTGAAGGCCGCTTCGGCATCCAGTTGCCAGTCCCCACCCAGCATCGACCAGCGGTATTCGCCGCGCCCGATCCGTTCGCCGGTTTCACGCCGCGCGGCAAAGCGATTGCCTGCATCGGGCGAATTATCGTCAAAGATCGAAATCGCATCCGAGGTCGAGCGGGCGCGCGAATAGCGTTCAAGCCCGATCAGCTTCAATCGACCCGGCCCGACGCCGAATTCAACGTCACCGCCGAATTCATAGCCCCAGCCGCGAAAGCGATCCTCGAACATCCGCAGCCGATCAACCCCGGTGGTCAGATCGCGATACTGGTTTTCGCGGAAATTCTGATAATCGCGATGATAATTGGCATTGGCGTTCACCACGGTGCCGCCCGGGCTGGTCCATTGTACAGAGCCCGAAGCACGCGGAAAATCGCCTATAAATTGCATGCGGATATCGCGCTGTTCCAGCACATTTCCGTCGGCATCGTAGATGAAGGCGTCGCCACCTCCCGCCGCCCCCCGCCCTACGCCATTGGCTATTGCCAAGGTCCATTCGAGGTTCTCCCCTGAACCGCTGAGCGACACTTCTCCGCCGATAAAGCTGGGCTTGGCGTATCGTGGGCGGAAGCTGGCGTTGTAGGAAAATTGCCCGGATATCTCGCCCGGCTTGGTGATGACATTGGCAACCTGCCCGGAAAGTCCGGCAATCCCCAGCGTCGCGCCATCAACAATTTCGATCCGTTCGACGCGATCAGCGGCGATCCGTTCCAATGTGCTGAAAACGCCTTCGGACTTGCTGGTGATGCGTTGCCCGTCGATCAGCACATTCGCGCTGGCTTGCCCAAGCCCGCGCTGGCTTTCCTCTTCGCGCAGAGTGAAGCCGGGAACTTCCTCCAGCATATCGAGCGCATTGCGCGGGGAAAAGCGGGCGAAATCTGCGGGGGTGAATACGCGCGCGCCTTCGGTGGCTTCGCTGGCGACGAGCGGTGAGACGGACTCTGCCTCGTCCGGAGTCTCCTGCGCGAACGCCCTTCCGGTGCAGCCGACCAGCAGCGCGCCCAGCGCAACCGTGGTGTAAATCCCTCGCAAGACCAGCTCCTTCCCTCAATCACGCTTGTAATCGAACCAGTCACACAGGAAACCGGTTGCCGAGCGCGCGCGGGTTTCGACGGGCAGCATAGTTTCACCGATCAACCGCCCAATCACCAACCGTGGCCGACGAGGGGATTGCCCCTTGAACTTGGAGAGCAGCGGGGCGACATAGGCGCCTCATTAGCGACACGAGAGGAACGCTCGCATGCTCGACCTGTTCGGCGACAACCGAGACCAGTTTACCCATCCGATCCCATCACCGGCCAACTGGTGCCGGTGGTGGTCGAATCGACCAGCCGTGGCGAACGCAGCTTCGACATTTTCAGCCGCCTGCTGCGCGAACGCATTGTCTTCGTCACCGGTCAGGTGGAAGACAATATGGCCAGCGTCATCGTGGCCCAGCTGCTGTTCCTCGAAAGCGAGAATCAGCAAGATATCTCGCATGTACATCAACTCGCCCGGCGGCGTGGTGACAGCGGGCATGGCGATCCATGACACCATGCAATACATCAAGCCGAAGGTCCGCACCGTGTGCATCGGCCAGGCGGCGAGCATGGGCAGCTTCCTGCTGGCGGCGGGTGAGCCGGGGATGCGCGTGGCGCTGCCCAATGCGCGGATCATGGTCCACCAGCCCAGCGGCGGCGCGCGCGGCATGGCGTCCGATATCGAGATTCAGGCGCAAGGAAATCCTGCGTATCCGCGCCCGGATGAACGATCTTTACGTGCAGTATACCGGCCAGAGCCTGGCAGATATCGAAAAGCGCGCTGGATCGCGATACCTTCCTCGAAGCCGACGAAGCGCTGAAATTCGGCCTCGTCGATGCGGTATTTGCGCATCGCCCCAAGGATGAAGAAGGCGGCGAGGCCAAGGGTTCCGGCGGCGGCCCCACCAAGGACTAATGCCAGTCAAATCCATCCCGCCGGTAACACCCGGCAGGGAGATTGTAGCATTTTGGCAACCCTGCCCCTTCAGGATGGAGCAAGGCGGGGATGTTAAGCATGGGTACGATTGATATTGCGGAATGCCGCCCTAGGGTGGGCGTCTGATTCCCGCGCCTTGCGCAAATGGCCGAAAAGGCGCACTGGATTAAGGACTATGACCAAGTTGAGCGGATCCGATAGCAAGAGCACGCTGTACTGCAGCTTCTGCGGCAAATCGCAGCATGAGGTGCGCAAGCTGATTGCCGGGCCCACCGTGTTCATCTGCGATGAATGCGTGGAATTGTGCAACGACATCATCCGGGAAGAAGCCAAGAGCGGGCTGGCCGGGCAGCAAGGACGGCGGCATCCCCACCCCGCGCGAAATCTGCGATACGCTGAACGATTATGTGATCGGCCAGGAACGCGCCAAGCGCGTGCTCTCGGTCGCGGTGCACAACCACTACAAGCGGCTGAAGCACAGCGGCAAGGGCAGCAACGAGGTCGAACTCGCCAAGTCCAACATCCTGCTGGTCGGCCCCACCGGCTGCGGCAAGACGCTGCTGGCGCAAACGCTGGCGCGCACCTTCGATGTGCCGTTCACCATGGCCGATGCCACCACGCTGACCGAAGCGGGTTACGTGGGCGAGGATGTCGAAAACATCATCCTCAAGCTGCTGCAATCGTCCGACTACAACGTCGAAAAGGCGCAGCAGGGCATCGTCTATATCGACGAGATCGACAAGATCACCCGCAAGGCGGAAAACCCCTCGATCACCCGCGACGTGTCGGGCGAAGGCGTGCAGCAGGCGCTGCTCAAGCTGATGGAAGGCACCACCGCCTCGCGTGCCGCCGCAGGGCGGGCGCAAGCATCCGCAGCAGGAATTCCTGCAGGTGGACACCACCAATATCCTGTTCGTCTGTCGGCGGCGCGTTTGCCGGCCTCGACAAGATCATCAGCGACCGCTTGCAGAAGCGTTCGATCGGCTTCGGCGCCAATGTCGACGAGCCGAGCAAGGCCAAGATCGGCGAGATGCTGGAAAAGTGTGAGCCGGAAGATCTGCTGAAGTTCGGCCTGATCCCCGAATTCGTCGGCCGCCTGCCGGTGATCGCCACCCTGCACGATCTGGATGAGGAAGCGCTGGTCACGATCCTCCGGGAACCCAAGAACGCGCTGGTGAAGCAATATCACAAGCTGTTCGAGCTGGAGGACGTGGAACTGTCCTTCACCGACGATGCGCTGGTGGAAATCGCCAAGAAGGCGATCAAGCGCAAGACCGGCGCGCGCGGCCTGCGCTCGATTGTCGAGGCGATCCTGCTCGACACCATGTTCGATCTGCCCTCGATGGAGGGTGTCTCCGAAGTGGTGGTCGATGCCGATGTGGTGGCAGGCCGCAAGGAACCCGTGCGGGTGATGGACAGCAGCAAGCTCAGCAAGGCGGAAGAAGCGGCTTAGGTCGCTCGGGCTAACGTCAGCCGGGGGCGGCAGATATGCGAAGATCGCTTCTTCTGTTGGCTGGCTGCCTGGCGCTTATGATCGCTTCGCCGGTCTGGGCGCAATCGCAGGCACCCACGCTGTTCGTGGCAGAGTTTTCTGCCACCGATCCCGGCGTAGAGCAGGTTTCCGATCGCAGCACTCCGATCGTTACTGTCACCATGCACCCGGAACGCACGGTCGAACTGCTTGCCGCTCCCGACCTGGAGTTGCAGGAACGGATCGGCACTCCGGCCAGCGAACCTCTTGTCATAGGGTCCCGGCTGCACGGTTCGTCCAATCGCAGCAGCCTCTATTGTCATCGCATCAGCGTGGAAATGTTCGGGCCTTCGGGCACTTGCTTCCGGGATTTCGATAACGACGGAGCATTCGAACAGGCCGTCAATGTCGATGGGGCTGGCCTCGAAACGGATGTTGTCATCCTCAATACGCGCGGTGGCTGGAGCGGCGGATCCTTCGACGAGCGCCAGCGACTCAATCCACCATTGGAATATCGTCCGGTGCCCGAAGCGGATGTGCCCGCTTATCCCGGTTACCTCCACTGGGAAACGAGTGTTACCACGCCCGATCCTGAAGACTATCCGGTCAGGATGTGGTTCTCGCTGAACCAGGGTGAATATACCCGCGCGCGATCGTCCGTCACCGGCCAATGCTACGTCACGACGCTCTATTCGGGCGATCCGTTCACTGTCCATCTCTATGGAAATGCGATTACTGTTCTCGGTTTTACCGAAGAAGGCGATCTGCGTTATGTGGTCGATCCCAATCCGGAGCGGCAAACCGTAGGCATGATCTACCAGTTTGAAACCCGCGATCCATTTATCGCCATGGCCCTTGAAGAAAACCACATTCCACTCGAATGTCCGGATGCGGCTGCGGTTTCGCCCCGACCGGGGAAGTGAAAGGCCGTCCGCTCGATCCACTTCGCGCCATAATGCACCGGATTCCGGGTGCCATGTCGCTCGCGCGGCGCAGCAGAAGATTATTCAGTCCCCGCCAGCGACAGATCGAAGCACTGATTGCGCGCGATGATATCGCGCTGTTCCAACCCTTCCCGACCACCTCTGCTGATCGCTATCCGGCGCTGTTCGATGCGCTGGCAGTCGGCGCTGGCCGATATTCCCTCGCCGCGCATTCTCAGCTTCGGCTGCGCCAGCGGGGAGGAAGTGCGGGCACTGCGCCAGCGCCTGCCCGCAGCTCATCATCACCGGAATTGATCCCAACGCCCGCGCCGTGGCGCAGGCACGCAAGGCCGATCCGCTCCACGCCGCCGACTATATCATTGCAGACCGTCCTCCTCCCCGGCGAAATCTATGATGCGATCCTGGCGCTGGCCGTGTTCCGCGATGGGCGACTGGGGCGCGATAATCCGCGCGCGAGCTGTGCCGAAATTCTGCCCTTCGCCAAGGTTGAGGCGGGCCTGACGCGGCTCGATGCGGCGCTGCGACACGGTGGCTATCTGGCGATTGCTAATGCCAATTTTCGGCTGTCGGACATGAAGATTGCCGCGGGCTACACGTCCGTCCAAGTGCAGGGAGTTCCTGCATCGAAGGTGATCTACGGCCCAGACAATCGCCTGCTGCGCGGTGTCCGCTACAGCGATGTGCTGTTTCGCAAGCGGGGAGCAAGCACCCCTACTTCAGATGCGCCTTCACGATGATCCCCATGTGATCGGTCACCGTCTTGCCGCCTGCACTTTGCGACATGTATGCAATCCCGTCGATCGCCACCCGATCTGAATTGTACACGCAGACATCGTACAACTGGTCACCCATGCTGTTGGTACCCTGCGTGGTGTATTGATGATTATCGATCGGTGAGACGCTGGTGCCGCTCAGCGCATTGGCGAAAGTGCCGCTTTTCAGTTGCATCAGCCGCTCGCGGGTGAAATCGGCCTTCTGCTGGTTGGTGTCCCCCATCACGATATCGATACCCGGCGCGCTGGCCTTGGTCAGATCAGACTGTATCTTCGAATAGAAAGCGAAAGCCCCATCCTTGTCGTCCCGGATCGCGTTGGGAACATGCACGAACACCACCGTCATGCCTTCGATGGTGAAGGCATAATAGCCCGGCCCGCCGATGATCGGCTTGGTCGTCCCCGCATTGCCCTTCGGCACGAAGCCGGTGAAGCATTGGCTGTTCTTGTCTGACCCCAGCACATGGGTATCGAGATTGGGCAGGCTGCGCAGCGGATTGAAATCAGTGCCGTTGGCGTCCAGCTCGCCGCAGATGAAGGCGTTCAAGTCCTGCCCCATGCTGGAATAGGCATTGCGGAACATCAGCGCGATATGCTGCTGGAGGAAAGCGATGGTAGGGGTGATGCCCTTGTTCAGCTCCTCCACCGCCAGCTTTTGCGCCGGGCCTTCGTAGATCGCGGAAGGCATATCCGGATTGGCGGGCGGGACCAGGGCTTCCACCTTTTCCCCCGTCACCCGTTCATTGGTGGCGCGGGTGAACTTCTGCTGGAAAATCGCCCGCGCATCATGCGTGTGGCTCGAAGTGGATTCGAAAGATTGATACGCAAACGCAGCCATGCCGCAGCCCTTTCCCCAACGGGCTGAAATTGCCCGGACCAAGCGACCGCGAATCTGTGTTCTGCTGTTGTTGCAGCTTCGGCGCAAGCGGGCCGCGCGTCAATCGCCTTGCACAGCGGCCTCCAAAGCATAAACCCCGCCCGGCGCTGCGCCGGACGGGGCCTTGCCGCGCTGCCCGAGGGGGAAAAGCAGCGCGAGGGGGAGTTATCGCGGCGATCAGGCGGGCAGCAGCACCCGGTCGAGCACGTGGATCACGCCGTTCGAGGTGGCGATATCGGCAGCGGTCACCAGCACCTGGCGATCGGCGGCATCGGTCAGCACGATCTGGCCGTTGTTGATCCGCGCCACCAGCGTTTCGCCCGCGAGCGTCTCGATCCGGGCATGGCCGTTGCCGTCGCGGATCAGGCGGGTGAGATCGGCGGCAGTCACGCGCCCGGCCACCACGTGATAGGTGAGCACATTGGTCAGCGCGGCCTTGTTCTCCGGGCGGAGTAGGGTCTGCACAGTCCCGGCGGGGAGCGCATCGAAAGCGGTGTCAGTCGGCGCGAAGACGGTGAAGGGGCCATCGCCTGAAAGCGCGCCTGCCAGATCGGCAGCCTGCACAGCGGCGACCAAAGTTTCGAAATTGGCGTTGGCAGCGGCAGTCTCGACGATGTTGGGGGTGGAGCCGTGATCGTGCCCATGATTGTGGTTGTGCTTGGTATCATGCGCCAGCGCCGGGGTGGCGAGCGCCAGCCCGGAAGCGGCAGCGAGCAGGGTGGCGAGGCGAGCGGTGGTCTTGAACATCGGCATGTCTCCTGTTGGGCAAGTCCCGTCCGGCCTTGCTGTGAGGAGTTACGGAGCGGCCCGCGCAAAGGTCGCAAATTTTTCAGGAGCGCCTTAAATTGCGGTGAATTGCCCCTCGGCCACCACCGGCCCGGCCAAGGCATCGGCAGGCTTGCCGCCCAGCGGCTCGCGGGTGAGAACCAGCCGCGTGCCGTCCCCGAATTCATCCGCCAGTCCGGGCGCAACGGCGAAGCGCGCCTCGGCCCCCGGTACGATCACTCCGAGTGAGTGGAGGCCGCCCTGCCGGTCCACCAGCCACAGCTCGTGGTCGTGCACCCCGTCGGGCTCCAGTCCGGCAGAGGAGACGCTGAGTTCGTCACGCCCAGGCACATAGGTGAGCGCCAGCCGCAACGGAGTATCGCCGATGGGAATGTTGGCCGCGAGCAGCGGAGCATCCTCTGTGGGAGGCACAGGAGCGACTTCCTGCAACGCCGGGCCGGTCAGCACCACCAGCGCCAGTGCAGCCGCTGCGGCGATCCCAAGCCCGCCCGCAAGCCGCCAGCGGTCGCGGCTCTTCCGCAAGGCGTCGATGTCGGCGGGCGGCGTGAGCGGCGCTCCCTCGGTAATGCGCGTCGCCGCGTCGATTCGTTCCCACAGCGCAGGTGGCCGCGCGTGCTCCTCCCACTGGTCGAGCAGCGGCGCGAAATGCTCCTCCCACTGCGCCACTTCTCCGGCGAAGTCCGGATCGCGCGCCAGCATCCCGCGCGCGCGCAACAGGTCCTCGCCTGTCAGCAGACCAAGCACGAATTCGGCAGCGAGCGTTTCACGCGGGGTCAGGGCGGCTTCGTCGGTCATGATCGTTCGAGACACTTTTTCAGCAGGGCGAGCCCGCGATGGACCCGCGATTTCACCGTACTCAGGGACACATCATCCTCCCCGGCAAGCTGGAGATAGGTTGCCCCGCCAAGGAACGCGCGGCGGATGGCGCTTTGCTGCCGCGCTTCCAGCTTGCCGAGGCAATGGTGAATGCGCGCATCGCGTTCGTCCAATTCCAGCAGAGCATCGGCGGGCATGGCATCATCGGCCACGTCCATTGCGGCCTCCTCTGGAACGGCGGCACCGCGCACCTTGCCGCCTGCGCGGAGCCGGTCGATCGCGCGATTGCGCGCCATGCAGGCGAGCCAGCTGATCGGACTGGCGCGCGTCGGATCGTAACGGTCCGCGCGCTTCCACAGCTCGATATAGACTTCCTGCACCGCATCTTGCGCTTCGCCTTCATCCCCCAAGATACGCAGGGCGATGCCGAAAAGTTTTGCCGAAGTGGCACGATAGATCGATTCGAGCGCCGCACGGTCCCCCGCCGCCAGCCGCGCGATATCGGCGCGCAGGGCTTCGCGTGCGGATTCAGGATCGGAGGAAAAATCGCTCATCGGATAGTGCAGTCGATAGCTTGTCCCGCTTCCCGATGCGATAGCTACCTGCACCGCGCCTGCCACTCACTCACCTTCGTCTCTTTCGCCCAGTTCCAGCAGTTCCGAGACGGTGACGACCCGATAGCCCTGTTCGGACAATCCGGCGAGGACCAGGGGCAGCGCGTCGCGCGCAGTCTGCGAATGGCGATACATCGGATGGATCAGGATAATCGATCCGGGCCGGACCCTTGCCAGAATGTCCTGCGCAAAAGCCGAAGGCTCGGCAAAGCGTTCGGGATTGTCCTCCACATCCCAAGTCACCATGCGATAGCCTGCTGCTTCCACCGCGAGCGGCAAGCCGATCAGCCGCTTGCCGAACGGCGGACGAAAAAGCGTGGGCTCTGCCCCTGCGCGCCGCAGCTCCGCATCGGCCTGCTCGACCTCGGCCCGGTAGAAGGCTGGCAGATGGCCGATGTTCCGCTGGTGCGACCAGGTGTGGTTGCCAAGTTCGTGCCCGGCTGCCAGCAGGCGCTCGGCCTGCCCCGGATGGCGGACCATGTGCTCACCGATCAGGAAGAATGTCGCCCTCGCATCATAGCGATCGAGCACCGGCAGCACAGCGTCGACACCTTCGGGCGTTGGCCCGTCGTCGAAACTGAGGGCGACCACCTTTTGTGTGGTTTCCACCCGGCACGTGACATCGCCAACCAGTTGAAGGCAGTGCGCCTTGGAAATGCGCCATAGGCCAAAGGCACCGAGAACGGCCAGCAGGATGACTGCGATCACCAGCCTTCGCTTCAGCAGCAGCCTTCGCACTGTCCCGTTCCTGTCTCGGATTGCAGGGTTACATGCCCGATGCCGTGATGGTGTTCCAGTTCCTCCGCCACATCGCAGAGGAATTTATCGCCGGGATGCCCGTTCGGCATCACCAGATGGGCAGTGAGCGCGGTTTCGGTGGTGCTCATCGGCCAGATGTGCAGATCGTGCACCGACGCGACCCCCGGCAGACCTTGCAGGAATCCGCGCACCGCGCCCTCGTCGATCCGTTCGGGCACCGCCAGCAGCCCCATCGTCACGCTGTCGCGCAGCAGGCCCCAGGTGCCCCAGCCGATGACTGCGACGATCACCAGGCTCACCACCGGATCGATCAGCACCCAGCCGGTCAGCAGGATCACCACGCCCGCCAGCACCACGCCCACGCTCACCAGCGCATCGGCGGCCATGTGCAGGAAGGCGCCGCGAATGTTGAGATCGTGCTTGCGCCCGCGCATGAACATCAGCGCGGTGGCGGTGTTGATGGCGATGCCCACGCCCGCCACCCAGATCATCGTCCAGCCCTGCGGTTCGACCGGATCGATGAAGCGGTTGCACCGTCTCGAACAGGATCGCCCCGATCGCCACCAGCAGCAGCATGGCATTGGCGAAGGCGGCAAGGATGGTGGAGCTCTTGAGGCCATAGGTGAACCGCGCCGAGGCGGGCTTTTTCGCCGCCACGCTCGCCCCCCAGGCAATGATCAGGCCGAGCACGTCCGAGAGATTGTGCCCGGCATCGGCGACCAGCGCCATCGAGCCGGAGATGAAGCCGAAGGTTGCTTCGACAATGACGAATGCAGTGTTGAGCAATATGCCCACCGCAAAGGCCCGGCCAAAGTCGGCGGGCGCATGGGCATGGACGTGCGCACCATGCGCGGTCCCGTGAGAATGATCGTGCGCGTGTCCCAAACTGCCCCTGCCGCCTGTTGCTTCCCGTGTCGCTTAGCCTGCTTGGCACTCTAGGCAAGAATAAGTCAAACACATCAATATGTTATGAGATATCATTGATGTTATAGTATAACATATTTTCGGCGAGGCAAGTCTCTAATGCTCCCGCCGGGGACACGCTATTGCGTGTCCCCATTTCGCACGAGAGTAGAGGACACGCAGTAGCGTGTCCCCGCCTCGGTGAACTACTCGTAAACGCAAGCATCCAGCCCATCTCGCTGGACCACGCTGATCCGCGCCTCGATGGTATTGCCATAGCGGCGCGTAAAGCCGCCCGGACTGACCGCCTCGCGCGTTTTCGGGCTGGGGAGCACGGCGGCGATCCGGCTCGCCTCGTCTGCCGTCAGTCGCGCGGCAGAATGGCCGAAATAGCGCTGCGATCCGGCTTCCACGCCATAGGTGCCCAGCCCGGTTTCGGCGACATTGAGATAGACCTCCATGATCCGCCGCTTGGTCCACAGGTTCTCGATCAGGAAGGTGAAATAGGCCTCTAGCCCCTTGCGGAACCAGCCACCGCCCTGCCACAGAAACACGTTCTTGGCGGTCTGCTGGCTGATGGTCGAAGCCCCCCGCTCCCGCTCCCCGCGCGCGCGTTCCTCCAGCGCCTGCTCGATCGCTTCGACATCGAACCCGTCATGCGAACAGAACTTGCCGTCTTCAGCCGCGATCACCGCGCTCACCATATTGCGGTCAATGCGGCAGAGCGGCTCCCAGTCGCGGGTGACGCTGCGCTCGTCCATCAGCATGGTGGCGGTGTAGGTGACGGGCACGAACCGCAGCAGCAGCACCAGCGCGACGCTGATGAACACGAACCACAGGATCGATTTGGCGATGATGCGGACGATGCGGAGGGTCATTAGCTAGCTCTAGACGGGCAGCGCGAACAGGCAAAGGGGCTTGCAACCGGGCGACGCCATGTCATTCTTGAGCAATGCGGATTGCCGCCATCCTGATTGCGCTTTCTGTCGCCATCCCTGCGAAGGCTCAGCAAGACCGCTTGCTATCCGAGGAACCGCTATTCACCTACGGCGACCCCATCTGGCCCAGAAACTTCTCTGACGAAATCCTCATTTGGCTGCGTAACACAGGTACGGACCGGCAGATGGCGAATCTGATCACGCATGAGCGGAGAGACGGAATGGATCAACATCAGCCTTGATGGCGAGCTATCACTGTTCACAGCGTACTGCGTGTAGTCTCATCCGGATGACATTAACACCGGACTCCGTATCGGAAGGCCGACTCGTGGTTTTTGCCCCGTTTGCCGATGTCGCAGGCGGTGAAATATGGATCATGCAGTTTGGCTGGGCCGATATAATCGTCCGCGCACCCGGAGCCCCTCCAATCGAATACCAGATCTCTTCCGGCCCAACGAGCAATCCGGACCCTTGATGTTCTCACCTCCTTCAGGTCGATTGCGGAGCCTTGCCTCGGCGCGGAAGCCAGATATTGCTATCAACCGTGCCGGGAATGACCTGCAATGTCTCCCGACAGGACGCTTTGCTGCGATTTCGCCATTCGAGATGGCAGAGCGCGAGCCAAGCGGAACTCTGACCTTCTCAGGAAGTTAGGCCCGTTCAGATCGAACCGGAAAAGCGCTCCTCCTTGGGGAGGGGAGAACTCGGCTTCAGCAGGATAATCTCCTACTCCGGCCCATGAAATAGAGCAGGGCGGCACGAGGCCGACCCTTTTTCGTCGCATAGGATAGCCAGCTTCACGCCATACTCGGCATCAGCCGATCACCCGCGATCCGCTGCATCGCCTTCTGCAGCTTCTCGAACGCGCGCACCTCGATCTGCCTGATCCGCTCGCGCGAAACGTCGTAGACCTGCGACAGCTCTTCCAGCGTCTGCGGATCGTCGGTCAGGCGGCGTTCGGTGAGGATGTGCTTCTCACGCTCGTTGAGCGAACCCATCGCCTCTGCCAGCATTTCATGCCGGACACTGGCTTCCTCAGCCTCGGCCACCGTCTCGTCCTGCAAGGGGCGATCGTCGGTCAGCCAGTCCTGCCATTCGCCAGAACCTTCCTCGCCATTGCGCATCGGCGTGTTGAGCGAGCCGTCGCCGCCCATCATCATCCGGCGGTTCATGTTGACGACTTCCTGCTCGGGCACGCCGAGATCGGTGGCGATCTTGGTCACGTCCACAGGATGCAGGTCCGAATCCTCGTAGGCTTCGAGCTGCTTCTTCATCCGGCGCAGGTTGAAGAACAGCTTCTTCTGCGCCGCCGTGGTGCCCATTTTCACCAGGCTCCACGAACGCAGGATATATTCCTGGATGCTCGCCTTGATCCACCACATGGCATAGGTGGCGAGGCGGAAGCCGCGCTCCGGCTCGAACTTCTTGACGCCCTGCATCAGGCCGACATTGCCTTCGGAAATGAGATCCGACACCGGCAGGCCGTAGCCGCGATAGCCCATCGCGATCTTGGCCACGAGGCGCAGGTGGCTCGTCACCAGCTGCGCGGCGGCTTCGCTGTCTTCATGTTCCGCGTAACGCTTGGCGAGCATGTATTCCTGCTCTGCCGTCAGCACGGGGAACTTCTTGATTTCGGAAAGATAGCGGTTGAGGCTCTGCTCTCCGCTGAGTGCCGGCATACCGGCCCTTTTAGTGCTCATTTTGTCCCAAACCTTTCTAGCGTCAACCGCGAGTTCCGGGCCCCTGCTGGGCACCCGATTTTGCGGCCACCTTTGGTGCGTTTGCTTTAGTCTTATACACGCACACCGCGATAAATAGTGTGCAATTCATCGATTGGAATGACCCATTTGGTCGATAAGTTCCCGCATATCCGCCGGGATATCGCTGGAAAACGACAGGCGGTTACCCGTAACCGGATGAACGAAGCCGAGCGTGGCCGCGTGCAGCGCCTGACGGTGGAAATCGAGCTCCTTGAGCACGGGCCGAAGTTTTGCCGGATCACGTCCATAGACAGGATCTCCCACTAGCGGATGACCGATTGATGCAAGGTGAACCCGGACCTGGTGGGTTCTCCCGGTTTCCAGCCGACATTCGACCAGCGCACCGTGATCGAGCGTCTGAATGGTCTTGTAATGGGTGACCGCGCGTTTGCCGCGTGAGGAATCCTTGGGCAGCACCGCCATTTTCTTTCGATCATGGTCGGAACGCCCAAGCTTCTCGTCGATTGTGCCCGCCGCCGGGCGCGGGTGCCCGCTGCACACGGCGAAATAGGCACGTTCAAGCGAGTGATCGGCGAACTGGCGGGCCAGGCCTTCGTGCGCAACATCGGATTTGGCGACCACCAGCAGGCCGGACGTATCCTTGTCGATCCGGTGGACGATGCCGGGCCGCGCCACTCCGCCGATGCCGCTCAGACTGCCCGCCGCAATGGTGCAGCAGCGCGTTCACCAGCGTGCCATCGGCATTGCCCGCTGCGGGATGCACCACCATCCCGGCGGGCTTGTCGACCACGATCAAATGCGCGTCCTCATAGACCACCACAATGGGGATATCCTGTGGAAGGGCCTGTGGATTATCTGGGGGTGGAATGTGGATGGAATAGCTCAGACCAGCTTGAACTTTGACCGAGGGGCTGGTGGCGAGGCGTGCCGCCAGTGCACTTTTCCCTCGGCAATCAGGGCCTTGACCCGCTCGCGCGAAAGCGAAGTGGTCTCGGCCAAGACCTTGTCGAGCCGACCGCTTTCGTAAAGTATTCCGGATAGGATTTGCGGTTCGCTCATCGCTAAGGCTCTTGCCCCAGCGGCCTGCTGGTCACAAGCACGCGATCACACAGACCAATGGTTCGCGTGGTGCGACAAACGGTGTCGTGCCGCCGCTTCCACCCGGCTGAATTCAGAGTCTAGGGGAATGTCATGACTTCCCAGACCGATCTTGCCGCGCTGCTGTGTTCGCGCCTCTGCCATGACATGCTCAGCCCGGTGGGCGCGCTCAACAACGGGCTGGAGCTGCTCGCGGATGAGAAAGACCCGGAGATGCGCCAGCGCTGCTTCGAGCTGCTCGAACAGAGCGCCCGCACTTCCGCCAGCAAACTCAAGTTCTTCCGCCTGGCTTTCGGCGCGGCGGGCGGGTTTGGCGAACATGTCCCGGCGGAGGAACCGCGCGATCTGCTCCAGGCACTCACCGCCAATGACGAGCGGGTGACGCTGGCGTGGAGCGTTACTGAGCCGACGCTGGCCAAGCCGGCGGTGAAAGTGCTGCTCAATCTGGCGGCGATGGGTCTCGATTCGCTGGTGCGTGGTGGGACGCTGGAGGTTGGCGCGGAACGGACCGGCGGGGCGACCGAAATCGCCATCCGCGCCTCCGGCCCCCGCGTCGCTTTCGATCCGATTATCGGCAAGGCATTGTCAGGAGAGCTTGCAGATAGCGAGTTATCTGGCCGCACCGCGCCCGCACATATGATTCAATTGCTCGCAGCCGAGCAAGGCGGCGGCGTCCAGTTCGCGCATTCGGCAGAGGCACTGGTGTTGGGCGCAGTGCTGCCCGATCCGGAAGGCATGATCGGTTGATGCCGGACGAGCTGGTCCACCGCGAGCAGCTCTCGCCCAATTGCAACGATCGGGCACTGCCGATCACGATGGTGGTGCTCCACTACACCGAGATGCAGCCGGTCGAGACCGCGCTGGCACGGATGTGCGATCCTGAAGCGCAGGTCAGCGCGCACTACTGCATCACCGAAGCGGGCGAAGTTATCCGGCTGGTGCCAGAGGAGCAGCGCGCCTGGCACGCCGGGCAATCGTACTGGCGCGGGATTCGCGATGTGAATTCGGCCAGCATCGGGATCGAGCTCGACCATCCCGGCCACGCGCTCGGTTATCGCCCGTTTGCCGAGGCGCAGATCGAAGCGTCTGGTGCCATTGCTCCACCGGATCGTGCAGACGCATGACATTCCGCGCGCCAATGTGGTCGGCCATTCAGACGTGGCCCCGGCGCGCAAGGTCGATCCGGGCGAACTGTTCCCGTGGGCAAGGCTGGCGGAATACCGGCTCTGCCTGCCCCGCCCCACAAAACTGGAACACTCCGACGTGTTCGACAACGATGCCGCCTTCTACCTCGCGCTCGAACGCTTCGGCTACGACATCACCGACGGTTTCAAGGCGGTCGAGGCATTCCAGCGCCGCTGGCGGCCCGAACTGATCGACGGGCTGATCTGCGGCGAACTGCGGGCGATCCTGTTCCAGCTGCTGCTCGATCGGGACCGCGGCCTGACCCGGTAGAAGATTTTACATCACATCGCGCGAATATCGGGTTACCCTCCCCGGCGTCATTTGGACGGGGAGAGGAAATCATCATGGCACGCAAATTGTTCGCCGAGCTTTTCGGCACATTCTGGCTGGTGTTCGGGGGCTGCGGTTCGGCGGTGCTCGCTGCCGGCTTTCCCGAACTAGGGATCGGCTTTGCCGGGGTCTCGCTGGCCTTCGGGCTGACCGTACTGACGATGGCCTATGCCGTGGGCGGCATTTCGGGCGGACATTTCAATCCCGCCGTCTCGCTGGGGCTTGCGATTGGCGGGCGCTTTTCATGGAACGAATTGCCCGGATATTGGGCGGCGCAGCTTGGCGGCGCCTTCTGCGCGGCGGGGACGCTGTTCCTGATCGCATCGGGGCAAGATGGCTGGAGCGCGGGCGGCTTTGCCTCCAACGGATTTGGCGACTTGTCCCCCGGCGGCTATTCGATGCAGGCGGCACTGCTGATCGAGATCGTGCTGACGGCGGGCTTCCTGCTGGTGATCCTTGGTTCCACGTCGAAAAAGGCCCCCGCCGGCTTTGCCCCTATCTCCATCGGCCTAGCCTTGACGCTGATCCACCTGATCTCGATCCCGGTGACCAACACCTCGGTCAATCCCGCGCGTTCGACGGCGGTGGCCTTCTATGCCGAGACCGGGGCAGTGCCGCAGCTGTGGCTGTTCTGGCTGGCCCCGTTGATCGGCGCAGCAATCGGCGCAGCGATCTGGCGCTACCTGCTGGCACCCGAGGAAACGCTCGAAAACGGCGAATAGGCGAAGACTGCGGGTGCTGGCTTTCCAATCGGCCAGCGCCCGCCCTATAGCGCCCTTGCCGGGGGGCCGGGCAGCCGCGTGATCGCAAGATGACGAGGAAAGTCCGGGCTCCACGAAACAAGGGTGGCGGGTAACGCCCGCCGCGGGAAACCGTAGGGAAAGTGCCACAGAGAGCAAACCGCCGATGGCCCCGGACTCGTTCCGGGGCACAGGCAAGGGTGAAAGGGTGCGGCAAGAGCGCACCGGGGGCCTGGTAACAGGCCTCGCATGGCAAACCCCACCCGGAGCAAGACCAAATAGGGGTCTCGCGCTGACCTTCGGGAAAGCAGGAGCGTTTCGCTCCGAGAGATCCGGGTTGGTCGCTGGAGCGTTGGGAGCAATCCCGCGCGTAAGACGAATGGCTGCCCCCGTGGCGCTGATGTGCGAAGCATATCGGCTGCGGGACAGAACCCGGCTTACAGGCCCCCCGGCATTTTTTGGATTGGATCCATCAAAACCGCATAGCTCCAGGCTATTGCACATCCGGATTTGTTTCTCGCAGAGACCGCAGAGGTAGGCGAGGACGCAGAGGACCCTTGCGGGGCCGAAGGCTCACTTCATGGATTGCTCCAACAAATTTTGGCAATGCAATCGTTCGCTTAGCGGCTTCGCCGCCTCCTCAAACTCTCCGCGACCTCAACTACCTCTGCGGTCTCTGCGAGAACCACTTTCTTTGCAGCTAACTGCGATAGCCCCCGCCCCTTTTGGAGGGAAGTTTTCATCGGATTGGCAAAGACTCAGGCGGCGACTTTCGCGCCTTCGATTCCCACGCCACCTTGCTTGTCATCCACCGCCGTAAGGTAGCGCCGGGCAGTGCCTTCGAGCACCAGCGCGGTCAGCCGACCGCTGCTGTAGGCACCGGTATCGATTCCGATCCGGTTGCCCGCATCCACCACATCGTCGGTGATCGTGTGGCCATGGACCACCACCAGCCCGTGCGATCTGGGATAGCTGAGGAAAGGCTCGCGAATCCAGCGCATGGTCTGCGGCTTCTGCTCTTCCAAGGGCACGCCAGGCTCAATCCCCGCATGGACGAACAGGTAATCGCCCAGTTGCACCAGATCCTCGAATTCGCCGAGGAAATCGCGATGCTGCTGCGGCACATGCGCTTCCATCAGTTCCTGCACCTCGGCCAGATTGGCCTTGGTCAGCACCTTGCGATCGATGCCGTAGCTTTGCAGCGTCTCCCGCCCGCCGTGGCGGAGGAAATGCCGCAGCGTATCCTTGTGGGTGAAGCTTTCGAGAAACATCTCCTCGTGATTGCCGCACAGGATATGGATCGGGCGCATCTGCTTCCACTTGCGCGCCAGTTCCACCACTGCGGCGCTGTCCGGCCCGCGATCGACCAGATCGCCGAGCAGGATCACCTGCGATTGCACACCCGCAGTCTCGCCCTGCGCAATATCCGCCTCGATCGCCTCGATCAGCGACATCAGCAGATGGCTGCACCCGTGCACATCGCCCACGGCATAGGCACGCTGCCCCGGCGGCAGGCTGGGGGCTTCCGATGCAGCGTTCGATCCGCCGAAGATGGATTTGAAAAATTCAAACATGGTTTCGTATCTACGCCGCCCCATAGGAGATAGGCGCGGCCAAGCAAAGCGACCACCGCGCGATGGGCAAGCAATTGCCACTGCGGCAAAAATCCTGTCCCAGCGCTGAATGTGGTGCAAATTTCACACAGTTTTGCGCCGCCTTGTCATCCTCACGCAATAAATCTTGTGCGGTGCAGCATGATTGGGCATCATCATTGCGTAATCGCGTTAATCGGCACGTCAAACAGATGCCGGAAACGCGAGAGCGCAGGTGGGACGAAGCAGAATTCACCACAGCAATTGAGGAAATTGCCCATGCTTACGTCCATCCGTAGCCTTCTGGCTGCATCCGTTGTTGCCACTGCCGCCCTTTCGGTTCCCGCCTTCGCGCAGGAAGAAGAAGGCGGAGTTGGCATCGAACTTTCCGCAAATGTCGCGCTCGTCAGCGAATACAAGTTCCGTGGTGTCGGCCTGTCCGATGGCGATATCGCCATTCAGGGCGGGGTCGATGTCGGCCTGCCTGCCGGCTTCTATGTCGGCACCTGGGCCTCTTCGATTGACGAGGACACTGTCGGTTTCGGCCATACCGAACTGGATATCTACGGTGGCTGGGCCGGTGAATTCGGCAACATCACCACCGATGTCGGCGTGATCACCTACATCTATCCCAACGCAGGGGCCGGCAACTTCGACTATGTCGAATTCTACGGCTCGGTCGGCGCAGCATTCGGCCCGGCAACGATTACCGTCGGCACGGCCTATGCGCCGGAGCAAAATTCGCTCGGCGGAACCGACAATTTCTACCTCTACTCCGATGTCGGCGTCGGCATTCCGGGCACCCCGGTCAGCGTTGCCGCTCACCTCGGCTACACCGACGGCTTCCTGACCTTCACCGATGACAGCAAGGCGTTCGACTATTCGCTCGGCCTGACTGCGGAAATCCCCGGATCGCCGGTCTCGGTCGGCGTTGCCTATGTCGGTGTTGATGGCGATGCTTCGGTCGATACGACCGGCGCTTTCACCGACGATTCGGTGGTGCTGACGCTGTCGGCCAGCATCTGATCACAGACTTCGCATAAGCGAGGAACGGGAGGGCTCGTACCGGCAACGGTGCGAGCCCTTTCGCGTTTGTTTGCGCTGATTATTCGAGCATGAAATCCACCGTGGTGACCACCCGCACCTTCTTGAACGGCGTGTCGGCCACGCCCCAGTCCCCGCCGCCGCCATCGCGCGCGGTGATCTCGAAATAGCCCTGCGTCGCCTGGCGGATGCTGCCCACACTTGCGCCCGAATCCTCGGCGAACTGTTCGGCAGAAGCGCGGGCATCGCGGGTCGCTTCGGCAACCATTTCGGGCTTGATGGCGTTGAGGCCGGTGAAGGTGAAGCTCATACCGGAGCCTTCCTCCAGCAGCACCCCCTGTCGGACGAGCTCGAACTGGCGACGCACCGCCGATTGCGCAAGCTCGATATCCTCGCTGCGCAGGCTCATCCGCTGGCGCACGGTGAATTGCGGCACCCCGTCCTGCGTAAAGCTGGAGACATTGACCGCCACGGTTTGCAGCGCGTCTTCGGGAAAGCCCAGTTCTGCGAACCATTCCGTGAGCTGCTCGGTATCCTGATCGACGCTGGCCTGCGCCGCCGCCAGATTGGTTTCGGTGGCCGAGTAGGAAATCGTCCAGGTCGCCAGATCGGCCATGACATCGCGCTCTGCCAAACCGCGCACAGTCACCGAGCGGTCGGCCATATTGGCGCGCAGCAGGCCGTCCCCCAGCAGATATCCGCCCGCGATCATGCCGGTCGCCAGAATGCCCGCCGCCAGCAGCAGCGTGGCCGAGCGCGGGTTCTTCCAGAAAGCGGTGGCGGGGGGCGTGCTGTCGTCGCTATGATCGTTCATCGGGGCTCTCCGGGAGTGGCGTGATGCCGTGTGGGGAATTGCGCTTCCTGCGATGAACTGTTCTTGAATAGCGACGAATGGAGTTTTTGCCGTGACCAGATACCTGCACACCATGATCCGCGTGACCGATCCGGACGCCACGGTGGCCTTCTTCAAGCTGGTCGGGCTGGAGGAAATGCGCCGCATGGAAAGCGAGAAGGGCCGCTTCACGCTGATCTTCATGGCCGCACCGGGGCAGGCCGACGTGGCCGAGGTCGAACTGACCTACAACTGGCCGCCCGCCGATGGCAGCCCGGCCGAGGACTACACCGGCGGGCGCAATTTCGGCCACCTCGCCTACCGGGTGGAGAATATCTACGACACCTGCCAGCGGCTGATGGACGCCGGGGTGACGATCAACCGCCCGCCCCGCGATGGCCACATGGCCTTCGTCCGCTCGCCCGATGGTATTTCCATCGAACTGTTGCAGGAAGGCACTCTTGAGCCCGCCGAGCCTTGGGCGAGCATGGAGAACACCGGGGTCTGGTGACGCTATCGCTTGCCATTCGCCCCGCAAAAGGCCACCTGCGCCCGCATCATGCCCGCACGCAAAATCCCCCAGGTCGTCATCATCGGCCGCCCCAATGTGGGCAAGTCCACGCTGTTCAACCGGCTGGTGGGCAAGCGGGTGGCGCTGGTCGATGACCAGCCGGGCGTAACCCGCGATCGGCGCATGGGCGTGGCCGGGCTGGCCGGGTTCGAATTCGAGGCCGTCGATACCGCCGGGTGGGAAGACGAGGACGAGGCCAGCCTTGCCGGGCCGGATGCGCGCGCAGACCCAGGTTTCGCTGAAAGGCGCAGACGCCGCGCTGTTCGTGTTCGACAGCCGCGCCGGGATTACTCCGCTGGACGAGGAAATCGCCCGCTGGCTCCGCGGACAGGGACTGCCGGTGGTGCTGATCGCCAACAAGGCGGAAGGCAATTCGGGCCAATCGGGTATTCTGGAAGCCTATTCGCTCGGCATGGGCGAACCGATCCCCGTCAGTGCCGAGCACGGCGAAGGCGTAGCCGATCTCTATTCGGCGCTGTTCCCGCTGATCAGCGAACGCGCCACCCGGCTGGAAATCGACGCCGAGCACGATGCCGCGATTGCCGCCGACCGCGCCCGCGCCGCTCTGGAAGCGGGCGAGGAGCCGGAGGAGAACGATCCCTCCGCGCCGCTCAGCCTCGCCATCGTCGGGCGGCCCAATGCGGGCAAGTCCACGCTCATCAACCGGCTGCTGGGCGAAGACCGCCTGCTGACCGGGCCGGAAGCGGGCATCACCCGCGATTCGATTGCGGTGGACTGGGACTGGACCGATCCCAAATCGGGCGAAACCCGCGTCATCAAGCTGATCGACACCGCCGGGATGCGCAAGCGCGCCAAGGTGGTCGACAAGCTGGAAAAGCTCTCGGTGTTCGACGGCCTGCGCGCGGTCGATTACGCCGAAGTGGTGGTGCTGCTGCTCGATGCGACACGCGGGCTGGAAGTGCAGGATCTCAAGATCGCCAGCAAGGTGATCGAGGAAGGCCGCGCGCTGATGATCGCGGTGAACAAGTGGGACATTGCCGGCCAGGGTGGCGCCGAGGGGCCGAGCGCGCTGTTCAACGGCATCCGCGCCGCGCTGGAAGAAGGCCTGTCGCAATTGCGCGGGGTGCCGCTGTTCGCGGTTTCGGCGATGACCGGCAAGGGGCTCGACACCATGCTCGGCGCGGCGTTCGAACTGCGCGAACAGTGGAGCCGCCGCGTGCCCACCGCCGGGCTCAACCGCTGGTTCGACGATGCCCTCTCCGCCAATCCCCCGCCCGCGCCGGGTGGCCGCCGGATCAAGCTGCGCTACATCACCCAGGTCGGCTCCCGCCCGCCGCGCTTCGTGATTTTCGGCTCGCGGCTGGAGAACCTGCCCACCAGCTATGAGCGCTTCCTGATCAACGGCATCCGCAAGGAACTGGGTTTCGGCGCAGTGCCGGTGCGGCTGACGCTGAAGTCTACGAAGAATCCGTATGATTCGAACAAAGGCGGTGGCGGCAAGTTCAGTGGTGGCAAGGGGCGGGACTAGTCCGCCACTCACAAAACTCTGCCTCGCTCCTTCCCCAAATAGCCGGATTGAAGCGGTCTTGCGGCAGGCGGAGCGAAACCATCGCAATCCTGACGCATTGCTCCCGCAAAGAGGACCCACAAGTCCCCAGCGGAGAGCTTCAATGCAGCGTTTTACCCTGACGTTCGGCCCCGCCGGAGCGACGGCGAGGCAGAGCCTTGACGTGCCAGACCTGCCCACAGCGTTGATCGTGGCCGATATCAATCTGGAACAGGGTCAGGTAGAAATTTTCGACGGCGAATGCTTGCTGGCTACACTGGAAAAGCAGGGCCACGGTGCCGCGCCCTACTGGCGGGTGAGTTAGGATTGCGCGACAATTGTCACCACGGCCTTAGGCACAAGTCGGTGCCGCAATTCCTGCTCCCAAGGCCCTTGGTGTAACTCAGCGCCGCAGCGGAAACATCCGTCCGTAGGTGAGGCAACGCCATAACCATTCGAGCGGGCCGTAGCGGAACCGTTCCAGCCACGGTTTCGACCAGCCGAGCATCACCGCCCAGGCGAGGACGACCACCAGATACAGTTCAGGCCGCGAGAGATCGCCCCACAGCCCGCCCGCCCAGGGATGGAAGATCAGCATCATCAGCACCGAAGTGCCCAGATAATTGGTGAAGGCAGCACGCCCAGCGGCAGAGAGTCGCTCCGCCAGCCAGCCGCTCGCATGATTGCCCCACAGCGCCAGCAGCGCCGCAAGGCCGATTACGGCAGGCAGACGCGGCAGGTGGGAGAACCCTGTGAAGCTGGCGAGCGCGCCCCAGTAGGTCAGCCCCTGACCCACGATCCACAACGCCACCAGCAGCGTGAGCACCGATCCGCCGAGCAGGCCGATCCAGCCCCAAAGCCGCTGCTTGCGTTCCGAAAGGCCGCCGTTGAACATTCCGGCCCGGTACAGGCCCATGCCGATCAGCATCAGCGGCAGCGTTTCAAAGATGGAAACCAGCACACTGGCGAGCGGATCGCTGGCGTGCGCCGAAAAGTTGTGCTGGACAAAATCGAGATAGCTTCCGTCCTGCATGAAGGCAGCTTCGGCAGCATCGTCTGCCATCGCTTCCTGTTGCCCCTTGACCATCTGGCCGCGGGCTTCTGCCATTTCAGGGATATCGCCGAGCGACGTATCCGCAATGAAATAGGGCATACTCATCGACAGGGCATAGAGCAGCCCACCCATCACGTAGCCGAGCAGCCCGATCACCAGCAAGTTGCGCGCCGACCAGCGGAGAAATGCAACGGCTACCATTCCCGTCACCGCATAGAGCACCAGAATATCGCCGCGCCAGATCAGGTAGAAATGGAGCAATCCGAACAGCAGCAGCCAGCACAATCGCCGCAATTGCAGCGCCCGGCTCGCCCCGCGTTCCCACGCCTTGTCCATGAACAGCGCAAGCCCAGCGCCGAACAATAGCGTGAAGAGCCCGCGCATCTTGCCGTCCACCAGCACGAATTGCGCAATCCACATCCAGTTGTCCGGATCGCCGGTGGGGACAAGGAAAGCCTCCGGCCACATATAGGCCCCGAACGGCTGACCGAAGGCGACGATGTTGGCGGCAAGGATGCCGAGCACGGCGAAACCCCGGATAAGATCGAGGCTGGCAAGCCGCTCGCCTGTCTTGGCCGGAGCAGGCGACATGGTGTGTTCCGCCGTATCAGGCGTAGTCTGTGCGTCGGTCATCGAATTTCCCTGTGCGTCCCGACCGCGACCTTAGCCGCGCGAAACGAATTGGGAAGCGAAGTTGTACGCCCTAGTTGCGGGTAACGATGCAATCCTGCCCGGCGCGGCGCAGCGAATTGCACGCGGTCTGCGCTTCGGATTGCGAGGCATAGCCGCCCGCCAGCAGCCGGGTGACGCGACCACTGGGCACCATCATCCGCTCCCGCCCGGCAATTTCGGGGCGCGATGCCAGCTGGTTCCACAGTCGCTCGGCATTCCCTGCTACGCCGAACGCACCAAGCTGGAGGCGCCACGGCCCACCTGTGCGTGTGGCTGCGGGTGCGGGAGCAGGAGCAGGAGCGGGAGTAACCGCTACCTGTCGTGCCGGAGCAGGGGTTGGAGTAGGCATAGCGCGAGGAGCCTCGGCACGGGCAAAGGTCGCACCGGCATCGGCGGGACTGGCCGTGCCAGTAGCCTCGCGCGCCTGCTGCACGGCCGCGCGAGCGGCAGCAATGGAGGGCGAGACGGCAACACTGGGGATCGGACGCGGCACGCGTGGCGAAGCGGAAGCCTGCGCGGGAGGACGTACTGGAGGGCCGTCCTGCGCCGCCAGATCAGCCGCTGCGAGTTCAACCGCGCGCGCCTGTTCGGCCTCACCTTCGAGCTGGCGGGCGAGGCCGGCAGCGTTCTGTCGCTGATCAATCGGAATATGTTCGTCCATCTGCGCCAATGCCGGGCCCGCCTGCGGCAGCCCCGCGCCATTGGCGAGCGTCAGCAGAGCATAGGCGCGCACCCAGTCGCGCGGAACCAGATCGCCGTTGAAATGCGCGATACCGAGCAGATATTGCGCCCGCGGATCGCCGCGCCGCGCCGCGCCTTCTACGTAGGGGAGCGCCGCTTCACGCCGCCCGTCCTGAAACAACATCAAGCCGTAGGTATCGGCAGCCTGCACGTGCCCCGCCTGCGCCGCGCGGGCATAAAGTTCCTCCGCCCGCGCCATGTCCTGTGGCACCCCACGCCCCAGCCGGTAGGCCTGGCCAAGATTGAACATGGCATCGGGATCGCCCGCTTCGGCTGGCGCGCGCCATTCGGCCACGGCGGCGGAATAATCGCCCCGGCTCCACGCCTCAACCCCGTCACGCACGGTGGCGGAAAGCGGTGTGGCAAATGTGGCTATGGCGACGAGCGCGGCTCCCAGAAGCCAGCCGGTTTTCCTGTGCGACATTCCTGCGGTCCTTGAACGGATCAACTGCGTGTTCCTGCCTGCCATAGTAAATGCCCCATTAGCAAAGCGTTTATGCACGGCGGGTAAATGCAATTTGCGGCACCGGGCAGCAGTACGTCAGGTTCCCAAAGCGGCCTGAGCGGGGCCCGAACCGCCCGGCGCGCTGTCGATTTTCCTGACATTCGGACCGCCCTGATTAACTCAAAATAAACGGTATCCTGCGAAGTCGGTGGCGGAAGGCCCGTGGACCATGTCGGTCAGGCCGAGTGACTGTAGGGGGAATTCGCCTTGCGCGTTCTAGCATTGGCATCGCAGAAGGGTGGATCGGGCAAGACCACTCTGGCAGGGCACCTGGCGGTGCAGGCACAGCGTGCCGGCGCCGGTCCGGTGGTTCTCATCGATATCGACCCGCAGGGTTCGCTTTCGGACTGGTGGAACGAGCGCGAGGCGGAATTCCCCGCCTTCGCGCAGACCACCGTCGCCCGGCTGGCGAACGATCTGGCGATCCTGCGCCAGCAGGGCTTCAAACTGGCGGTGATCGACACTCCACCCGCTATTACCATGGCCATCCAGTCGGTCATTTCGGTTGCCGAACTGATGGTCGTCCCCACTCGCCCCAGCCCGCACGATCTGCGCGCCGTGGGGGCCACGGTCGATCTGTGCGAACGCGCAGGCAAGCCGCTGATCTTTGTCGTCAACGCTGCCACCCCCAAGGCGCGAATCACGTCCGAAGCCGCGGTTGCGCTGTCGCAGCACGGCACCGTTGCCCCGATCACCGTCCACCACCGCACCGATTTCGCCGCCTCGATGATCGACGGGCGCACGGTGATGGAAGTCGATCCCGAAGGCCGCTCGGCGCAGGAAGTCACCGCGCTGTGGCTCTATGTTGCCGATCGCCTGGAAAAGAACTTCCGCCGCACCGTGTTTGCCGCTCCGGGCAGCAAGATGGCGCAGGCCAACGGTGCCGCGCGCGCCGCACAGGGTGGCTTTGGCCGCCGGGTGGCGCAGTGATGGCGAGCTCGGCAGTCAGCGAAAGCAGGGGCTTCGCCTCGCTCGGGCCGATGCTGCTCGCCCGCAAGGGCACGGCCAAGCCCGCCATGCGCGTGCAGCTCGAACAATCGGACCGGGTGGCAACGCTCGGCGACGATTTCGACATGCTCGCCAGCAGCCAGGATGCGCTCGGCTGGAACGATATGGGTGACAGCGACGATCACGTGGTCGCTCTCCCGGTCACCAACAAGCGCCAGCAGCTTGCACAGCAGGCGCAAGCCGTGGCGAACGATACCCGCCGCGCCGCATTCACCCTGCGGCTCGACGCTGAACGCCACCTCAAGCTGCGGCTCGCCAGCACCTTGCAGGGCAACAGCGCGCAAAAGCTGGTGACCGAAGCGCTTGACCGCTTCCTTTCCGCCATTCCCGAAATTGATGCCATTGCCGCGCGTGTGCGGCGGACGACCAAGAACTCCTGAGGGGGACAAAGCGATGTACGCGATGCAAAAGCGAAATCCGATGCTGGGCCTGGGTGTCACCACCGCAATGGCGGCGGTGATGCTGAGCGGTTGCGCGACCAGTTCCGCGCCCACGGCCGCAGTCTCTGCCGCGCAGGCGACGGAGGCGATGGCGGCAGGCGAACACGGCGCAGCGGTGCAGGCACGCCGAAGCCGCCGTGCAGGCCGATCCGCGCAATCCCGCCTACCGCATGACGCTGGGCAATGCCTATCTCGAAGCCGGGCGTTTCGCCTCGGCATCGACCAGTTTTGAAGACGCAATGGCGCTGGGCGAGAACAGCCCGCGCGCCGCGCTCAGCCTTGCCCTGGCGCTGACCGGCCAGGCCCGCTACGCCGAAGCCTCCTCGCTGCTGGGCGACTGGGAAGGCGAAATCGCTGCATCCGATCTCGGCCTCGCCTTCGCGCTGGCCGGACAGCCGGAACGCGGCATCCACATTCTTTCCAACGCCATCCGTGGCGGTGAAAACACCGTCAAATCGCGCCAGAACCTCGCCTATGCCTATGCCGTGGCGGGCCGTTGGCGCGAAGCGCGGATGATGGTGGCGCAGGATGTGCCCGCGCACGAAGTGGGCGACCGGATGGAAGAGTGGGCGCAGATGACCCACGGCGAGGCCTATCAGCTGCGCGTTGCCAGCCTGCTCGGCGCGCCGGCCAATGTCCGCGATGCCGGACAGCCGGTGCATCTGGCGCTGGTCAACTACCCGGACGCGCCGATGCTGGCCGCTGAAACGGCACAGCCGTCGCTGGTGCCTCCGCCGCTCGCCGCGCTGGATGCCGAACGGATGAGCATCCCCGTCACCAGCGGCGAACTGCCTTCGGTCGGATCGCCTTCCCCGCGTTATGCTCCGGAAGCTGGCCTTGATACCTACGCCCCGCCGCGCGCTGCGGCCCCGGCAAACTTCGCCGAAGCCTTCGTGGCCGAAGCGCCTGCGGGTGAATCAGCGGGCGGATCGCTGGCCGCTGCGGCGACCGAGACACTGCGCATGGTAAGTGCTCCGGCGCTCCCAGCACTCTCGCCCGTTGCGCCCCGCCAGCCGGCTGCTGCTGCCCCGGCTGCACCGCGCACGGCTGCTGTCGCTCCTGTTGCCGCGCCGCGCTCTGCCGCTGCTGCTCCAGCGGCTCCACGGTCGGCTACTGCCAATGCCACCCCAGCAGTCGCTCGCCCAGTACTCGCGGCAGCCCCAGCAACCGGCTCCTCCCATCTGGTACAGCTCGGCAGCTTCTCCAGCGAAGCCAGCGCTCGCCGCGCCTGGGGCATCTACCAGTCGCGCCATGCCGAACTGGCGGACCGCGAACTGGTCATCACCCAGGCGGTGGTCAACGGACGCAATTACTGGCGCGTGTCGGCGGGCGGTTTCGACCGCACCGGCAGCCGCGACATGTGCAGCCGTGTGCAGACTTCCAGTTCAGATGGCTGCATCAGCTGGGCCGCCAACAGCCCGCTGCCCGGCGCCGTCGAAACCGGCGTGCGGATGGCCCGCCGCTAGCACTTTTCTCCTGAAGCAAAGACCACCCCGGAACCCCTCCCCTCACCGGGAGGGGTTTTCCGTTTGTGGTTCAAGCCCTCCCCCTTGAGGGGGAGGGTTGGGTGGGGGTGTACTGCCCTAGCGATTGCGGGACACCCTCCCCCAACCCCTCCCTTGAGGGAGGGGAGTTTTCAGTGCGGGACATCCACCATTACAAACTGAACCCACCGTCGCTCAGCAGCGTCGTTCCGGTGATCGTGGCGGCGGCGTCGGAGAGCAGGAACAGCACCTGCGCGGCCACTTCCTCCGCGCAGGCAAAGCGGCCCAGCGGAGTCATCTGCGCCGCCATCGTTGCAATCGCGCCAGCCCGGTCACCCTGGTGCTGCGCCACCAGATCGTCGAAAAACGGCACCCCGTCCCAGATCGCGGTGTCCACCCCGCCCGGAGCGATGGCGTTGACGCGGATATTCGCGCGAAACCCCTTCCTTCGCCGCCACCTTGGTCAATTGCATCACCGCCGCCTTTGACGCGGCATAGGCGGCGATGCCCTTTTCCGCCTTCAGCGCGGTGACCGAGGCGGTGAGCACGATGGCGCTGCCCTCCCCCGCCAGCCGCATCGCGGTGCGCAGCGAGAGGAAAGCGCCGTCGAGATTGACGCTCATCACCTTGCGCCAGTCGGCAAACTGTCATTTTCACCACCGGAGCGGCCTCGCCCGAAATTCCCGGCATTGAGCACGGCGGCGTGGACCACGCTCTCGCTCGCTTCGATCCGGTCCCACAGCGCCTCGTCCGCCACATCGCCCGCGTGCAGCGCCACTGCACAGGGCAGATCGAGCGCGGCCAAGGCGGTGCCATTCACATCGACCAGCACCAGCTTCGCCACGCCCGCAGCGGCCAGCGCCCGCGCGCAAGCCGCGCCGATCCCCGATGCCGCGCCAGTCACCAGCACGGTCTTGCCCGCAAAACTATTTGCCAACGCGCACACCTCCCTTGAACAGGCCCGTCACCCGGCCTTGCGTGGGCTGGCGATTGAACGGGCGTATTGCCCGCCTGCGCTTCCATCCGCCGCGAATCCACCACCCACGGCGCTTCGGGATCGATGATCGCCACGTCCGCCTCCATTCCTTCGGCCAGTGCCCCGGCGTTCACGCCCAGCAGGCGCGCGGGATTGCGGGCCAGCAGATCGAACGCGCGCGGCAGGTCGATCACTTCGTCGCGCACCAGCGTCAGCGTCATGGCGAGCAGCGTTTCCGCCCCGGCCATGCCCGGCGCGGCATCGGCGAAGGGCAGGTTCTTGTCCTCCGGCCCGCGCGGATCGTGGCCGCTGGCGATCACATCGATGGTGCCATCGGCAATGGCTTCGACCACCGCCTGCCGGTCATCCTCGCGCGCAGCGGCGGCGAAAGGCGGGCAAAGGTGCGGAAATCCGCCAGCGCCAGATCGGAGAGCATGAAATGCGCCGGAGTCACCCCCGCCGTCACCGCCACGCCGCGCGCCTTGGCGCTGCGCACCAGCGCCAGCCCGCCGCGCGTCGTCACCTGCCGCAGATGCAGCCGCGCCCCGCTCGCTTCGGCCAGCGCGATATCGCGCGCCACCGCCAGCGTCTCGGCCTCGACCGGCGCGCTCGGCAGGCCCAGCCGGGTCGCCATTTCGCCCGCAGTCGCCACAGCTTGCCCCGCCAACCCGCCATCCTCGGCGTGGGTGACCACCACCATGTCGAGCATCGCGGCATATTGCAGCAGCCGCAGCATCACGCCGCTGTCGCCGATCCAGCGGCGCCCGGTCGCCACCGCCTTCGCCCCGGCATCGCGCATCAGCGCGATTTCGGCCAGTTGCGCGCCCGCCAGCCCCGGCGTGGCGGCGGCGAGCGGGTGGACCCAGAAATCGGGCTTGCCGCTCTGCGCCGCAAACCGCACCCGCGCCGGGTGATCGAGCGGCGGTGACTGGTCGGGCATCAGCGCGGCGCGGGTGATCCCGCCGAAGTGGAACGCGGGCTTGTCGATGGCGAAGACGCCGAGATCGACGAGGCCGGGGGCGACGATCTTGCCCTTGGCATCAACCACTTCGTCGCCGTCATACCAGCCGCCATCGCCGATGGAGACGATCACGCCGCCCGTCGCAGCGCACCGCGCCCTCGACCACGCCCGGCAGGCGTCACGATCCGGCCGTTGGTGATGGTGAGCGGGCGCAGCTGCTTCATGCCCATGCTCCCTCTCCCCAGCCGGGCACACCGCGCGCCTTGCGCGTCAGCACGTCGAGGCAGGCCATGCGGATCGCCACGCCCATTTCCACCTGCGCGGTGATGATCGAGCGGCCCGGCAGATCGGCCACGTCGCTGTCGATCTCCACCCCGCGGTTCATCGGGCCGGGATGCATCACGAAGGCATCGGGCGCCGCCAGCGCCAGCCGTTCCTGCGTTAGACCGTAAAGATGGCGGTATTCGCGCGGGCGAGGGAATGAACTGCCCGTCCATCCGCTCATTCTGCAATCGCAGCATCATCACCACATCTGCGCCCGCCAGCGCCGCATCGAAATGTGGATGCACTTCCACCCCCATCCGCTCGACCCCCTGCGGCATCAGCGAAGGCGGCGCGCAGACCCGCACGGTCGCGCCAAGTGCTTGCAAACACAGGATATTCGATCGCGCCACCCGGCTGTGCAGGATGTCGCCGCAGATCGTCACCACCAGCCCGGTGAAATCCTCGCGCATCGTGGCCCGCGCTCGCGCAGCTTCTGCCGCAGCGCCAGCGCATCGAGCAGCGCCTGGGTCGGGTGTTCGTGCTGGCCGTCCCCGGCGTTGAGCACCGGGCAATCGACCTTGCCCGCGATCAGCCCCACCGCCCCGCTCGATCCATGCCGGATCACGATGGCATCAGCGCGCATCGCGTTCAGCGTCATCGCCGTGTCGATCAGCGTTTCGCCTTTCTTCACGCTCGATTGCGCGGCGTGCATGTTGACCACATCGGCGCCCAGCCGCTTGCCCGCGATCTCGAAGCTCAGCAGCGTGCGGGTGGAGTTTTCGAAGAAGGCGTTGATGATCGTCAGGCCCGCCAGCGCTTCCGAATGCTTGCTCGTCTGGCGGTTGAACGCGACCCATTGTTCGGCCTCCGCCAGCAGGTAGAGGATCTCGTGCCGTTCCAGCGCGCCGATCGCGATCAGGTTGCGATGCGGGAAGGCCAGCCGCCCCGCAGGAAAGCGGGAGCTTGGCGGATTGGGGAGCGGCGATGTCATTAAAGCAAAGCCCCTAGTCGAGCAGGTATCGGCGGCTCAAGCGTTTAGTGCTGGCACTGGCGCGGCCCCGTGCCTACATCTGACCGCACAACTGGTTCAATCGGGGCAAAAGCATGAGTTTCGCACGCAAGGTCTGGCGGCTGCTGGTCGGGATCAAGGATGGCTTGGCGCTGCTGTTCCTGCTGCTGTTCTTCGGCCTGCTGTTTGCGGCGCTGAGCGCGCGCCCCAATCCCGGCGTGGTGCGCGATGGGGCGCTGCTGCTCGACCTGAATGGGGTGCTGGTGGAAGAGGTCGCTCCGGTCGATCCGTTCCAGGCGCTGCTGCTGCCAATCGCCTGCCGGTGCGCGAATATGCCGCGCGCGATCTGGCCCGGCCATCGATGCGGCGGCGGGTGATGAGCGGATCGAGGCGCTGGCGCTCGACCTGACCGGTTTCCTCGGCGGCGGGGCGGTGCATCTTGCAGGAAGTCGCGGGCGCGCTCGAACGGTTCCGCGCCACGGAAAAGCCGATCTACACCTATGGCGTGGCCTATAGCGACGATGCGATGCTGCTCGCCTCGCACGCCAGCGAAATCTGGGTCGATCCGCTCGGCGGGATTGCCATCACCGGGCCGGGCGGCGAGAACCTCTATTACGCCGCCGCGCTCGATCGCTTCAATGTCACCGCCAATGTCTATCGCGTCGGCACCTACAAGAGCGCGGTGGAGCCCTACACCGAAAGCGGCATGTCCGAGGCAGCGCGCGAGAACCTGTCGCAGCTGTCTCGACGCCTGTGGCAGGAATGGCAGGCGCATGTGCGCTCGGCCCGGCCCGATGCCGAATATTGCGCTGGTGACGGGCGATGTCGCGGCTTGGCTGGCGGCATCGAACAACGATCTGGCCGAGGCCGCCGTCGCCGCTGGCCTGGCCGACCGGGTGGGCACCCGCGTCGAATGGGGCGAGATGATCGCGCAGCAGGTCGGCTCGGATTCTTGGGACACCCAGCCGGGCGCCTTTGCCATGACCGAATACGATCCGTGGCTTGCCGATGTCGATGCTAGGCATTGACCTTGGCGGCGGTAGCAAGATCGGCGTCATCACCATCGCGGGCGAAATCAGCGATGGCGATGCCGGACCGGGATCGGCGGGCGCAGAACGCATCATCGCGCCTGCTCGACGAGGCGCTGGATGATGATCTGAAGGCGCTGGTGGTGCGGGTGGATTCGCCCGGCGGCACCGTCACCGGCTCCGAAACGATCCGCCGCGCGATCATGCGGCACCGCGATGCGGGCATTCCGATCGCGGTCTCGATGGGCAATTATGCGGCCAGCGGCGGCTATTGGGTCGCCACCGCCCGGCCAGCGCATCTTTGCCGAGCCCGAAACGCTCACCGGCTCGATCGGCGTGTTCGCGGTGTTCCCCAGCTTCGAGGAGCTGCTCACCGAATACGGGGTGAATTCGGACGGCGTGCGCACCACCGGCCTCTCCGGCCAGCCCGACCTGCTCGCGGGGCTCACCCCCGAGGTCGATGCGGTGCTGCAAGGCTCGGTCGAGAACACCTACGCCCGCTTCCTCGGCGCTGGTGGCCGAAGCGCGCGGGATCAGCGTGGCGCGCGCGGACGAGCTGGGCCAGGGCCGGGTGTGGACGGCGGCGCGGCGCGGCAGCTGGGGCTGGTCGACCAGTTCGGCGGCCTCGACGCCGCCATCGCCTGGGCCGCCGAGCGCGCGGAACTGGCGGAGGGCGATTACGAGGTCCGCTATCTCGGCGACGGAGCGGACCAGTACGGATCGCTGCTGGCGCAGATGATGGCCCCCGATTCCACCAGCGAGGCGCGTGGCCACGATCTCGCCGCAACCTTCGCGCGGCGCGAAATGGGGCGGCTGGCGCGGGTGCTCGGCGATCTCGACGGGCTGATGGCGAGCGAGGGCGTGCAGGTGCGCTGCATGGAATGCGCGATCCTGCCTTCAGCGAGTGCCAACGCCACGGTTGCGCTGCCACGCAACGGCTGGCTGGCCACGCTCGCGCGGCTGGTGGAAGGCTGAGCCGAGGGCGCCGTACCGCCACCCTCTTGCCTTCACCGCCGCCCCGTGGCAAAGGCCCGCCCCTGCCGTGAATCGCTCCTTGCAGCGACAGGCCCGGCGGGCGCGTAGCTCAGTGGTAGAGCACACCCTTCACACGGGTGGGGTCGCAGGTTCAATCCCTGCCGCGCCCACCATTTTTTGGGCGGGCATAGGCATCACGGTCCGGCAGCCTCTGCCTTTTTCCGTTTCCTGCCGTTGATCACCCCCCCATCGCGGTAGCGCTAACTTCGATAGCTGGCATCCGGTCTGGTCAATCCCCTTGCCCCCATTACTCCGACTTGGCACTAAGCCACCGCATAATTCCCGGCACCGCACAAAGCAGCGGATTCGACCGGGCACAGGTGAGAGGAAAGCAGCACGTGGCACGCAAATTCAGCTGGAAAAAGGCAGTGCTCATCGTCCTGCTGCTGGTGCTGGCCTTTTTCGCCATCAGCGTGATCCGCAATTGGGATACGATCCAGCGCGTTTTTCTGGGCGGAGTGAAGGTCTATGAGACCGAGGCGCCTGCCCTGCCCACCGATATTCCGCGCCCGGCGATCCTCGTGTTCTCCAAGACCAATGCGTTCCGCCACGAGGAAGCAATTCCTGCGGGCAATACGCTGTTCGAGCGGCTCGCGGCGGAGAATGGCTGGGGCTATTTCCACACCGAGAGTGGTGCGGCGTTCTCGCCCGAGATTCTCAGCCAATTCGACGCGGTGGTGTTCAACAATGTCAGCGGCGACGTGTTCACCCCCGATCAGCGCGCGGCGTTCCAGAGCTTTCTCGAAGGCGGTGGCGGCTATGTCGGCGTCCATGCTTCGGGCGACAATTCGCACGAGGCGTGGGGCTGGTATATGACCGACGTGATCGGCACGACCTTCACCGGCCACCCGATGGACCCGCAGTTCCAGCAGGCCACCGTGCGGGTGGAGGACCGGACGCACCCGGCCACCGATCACCTTCAGGCCGCGTGGTCGCGTACTGACGAATGGTATTCGTTTGACCGCTCGCCGCGCGATGTCGCCGGCGTGACCGTGCTGGCGACGCTGGACGAGAGCACCTACGATCCGGGCAGTTTCTTCGGCACCGAGCTGGCGATGGGCGCGGATCATCCGATTGTGTGGTGGCGTTGCGTGGGGAGCGGACGGGTGCTCTATTCGGCGCTGGGGCACACGGCGGAGAGTTTTGCCGAGCCGGAGTACTTCACGCTTTTGCAGGACGCGATTGGCTGGAGCATGAAGCTGGAGGGCGAGGCCTGTGGTACTGCGCCTGTCGTTAGCGAGGAAGCGCCGGAATGAACAAGATCCGCTATGGCATGATTGGCGGTGGCCAGGGCGCTTTCATCGGCGGGGTGCACCGCATTGCTGCGCGGATTGCGGGGAACTGGGATCTGGTCGCGGGGGCATTGTCTTCGACGCCGGAGAAGGCGCGGGCTTCGGGCGCAGAGCTAGGGCTGGCGGCAGACCGGACCTATGGCTCGTGGCAGGAAATGCTGGAGCGCGAAGCCGCGCTGCCCGCCGATGTGCGGATCGAGGCGGTGGCGATCGTCACCCCCAACCACATGCATGCCGCCCCTGCCATCGGCGCGCTGGAGGCCGGACTCGATGTCATCATCGACAAGCCGCTCGCCGACAGTCTGGAAAACGCGATGGCGATTGCCGACGCCGCCGCGCGCACCGGGCGCAGGGTGGCGGTGACGCATACCTACACCGGCTATCCGCTGGTCAAGCAGGCGCGGCGGCTGGTGGCATCGGGCCAGTTCGGCAAGGTCCGGCGGGTTTCGGTTAAGTACACCCAGGACTGGCTGAGCCGTGCGAGCGATCTCGAAGGCAACAAGCAGGCTGCGTGGCGCGTCGATCCGGCGCAATCGGGAGCGGCGGGGGCCTTCGGCGATATCGGCACCCATGCCGCCAACCTCGCCGAATTCATTACTGGCGAGCGGATTACTGAGATCGCTGCCGAACTGACCATGCTCGACGGGCGGCAGATCGACGATGACGGCGCGGCGCTGTTCCACCTTTCGGGCGGCGGCAAGGGCACGCTGGTGGCGAGCCAGGTGCTGGTGGGCGATATCAACGATCTCGCCATCTCGGTGTACTGCGACGAAGCCGGGCTGCACTGGCGGCAGGAAGAGCCGAACACCATGCGCATCGGCTATCGCGACAAGCCGACCGAGATCTGGAACGCCGGCGGCAACCGCGCCTATCTGGCCGAGGACGTGCTGGCGATCCAGCGCACCCCGGCAGGCCATCCGGAGGGCTATCTCGAAGCCTTCGCCAATATCTACGCCGCTTTCGGCAAAGCGCTGCGCGGGGAAGTGCCTGCGGGCGATGAACCCGGCTATGCCACGGTGGAAGACACGCTAGCCGGAATGCGCTTTATTGTCGCTGCCATCGAATCAAGCCGCAACGACGCGGCGTGGACACGCATCTAAAGAGGACCCGATGATCAAAGGCCCCGCCATCTTTCTCGCCCAGTTCGCCGGTGACACCGCGCCGTTCAACTCGCTCAACGCGATCACCAAATATATGGGCGATCTGGGCTACAAGGGGGTGCAGATTCCCACCTGGGACGGGCGGCTGTTCGATCTGGAAAAGGCTGCCGAAAGCCAGGACTATGTCGATGAAGTGAAGGGCATTTGCGCCAACAACGGCGTCGAAGTGACCGAGCTTTCGACCCATTTGCAGGGCCAGCTAGTCGCCAGCCATCCGGCCTACGACCGATTGTTCGACGGGTTCGCGCCGACGCAGGTGCACGGCAATGTCGAGGCACGCACCGCATGGGCGGTCGAGCAGATGGGGCTGGCAGCGCGCGCCAGTCGCCGGTTCGGCTGCACTTCGCACGCGACCTTCTCCGGCGCGCTGATGTGGCATCTGGTCTATCCGTGGCCGCAGCGCCCCACCGGGCTGGTGGACGAGGCCTTTGCCGAATTGGGGCGGCGGTGGAAGCCGATCCTTGACAGGTTCGAGGACAACGGCGTGGATGCCTGCTACGAGCTGCATCCGGGCGAGGACCTGCACGACGGGGTGACGTTCGAGCGATTTCTGGCGGCAGTGGACGATCACCCGCGCGCCAATATCCTCTACGATCCCAGCCACTTCGTGCTGCAACAGCTCGATTATCTCGCCTTCATCGATATCTATCATGAACGGATCAAGGCTTTCCATGTGAAGGATGCTGAGTTCAATCCGACCGGGCGTTCGGGGGTCTACGGCGGCTACCAGTCGTGGGAAGACCGCCCCGGCCGGTTCCGGTCCTTGGGTGACGGGCAGGTCAATTTCACCGGCATTTTCTCCCGGCTGACGCAGTACGGATACGATGGATGGGCGGTGCTGGAATGGGAATGCGCGCTCAAGCATCCCGAACAGGGCGCAGCCGAGGGCGCACCGTTCATCACCAAGCATCTGATCCGCAAGGCCGAGACTGCGTTCGACGATTTCGCCGGGGGCGGTTCCGATCCGGAACTGATTCGGCAAGTGTTGGCGATCTAGAATACATAACAACGATAATCCGGACACCGGAGGGGAGCAGAGACACATGACAACGGCACCAGGCCGACCGAGCAATCATCGCGCGATCTTCTGGATCAGCGTGCTGGCGCTGTTCACCGCAGCGGTCGCCAACGCGATCCGCGGCGGCGCGTCCGAAGCCTTGAAGGCCGAACTGTTCGATCCCACGGTCGCGGCGCGATCGGGCGAATATATCGGCACCGCGCTGGGCAATGCCTTCCTCGGCTTTCGCGCTGAGCCTGCTGGTGATCAGCCCGCTGCTCGACAAGATCGGGGCCAAACGGGTGATCCTGTTCGCCGCCGCCTGCTTTATCCTCGGCCCGGCGGTGCTCCTCTATGCGCCTGAGGCGGGCAGCTTTGGCGCGGTGAACACGATGCTCAATCTGGGCATGGTGCTGACCGGGTTCGGCTGGGGCGCCACCGAAGGCTCGATCAACGCGCTGACCACCACCATTTATCCTGACGACAAGACCGGGCGGCTGAACGTGCTCCACGCGTGGTGGCCGTTCGGCATTATCGTCGGCGGGCTGCTGAGCGTGCTGCTGCTGGGCGCGGGGCAGGATTGGCGGGTGCTGGTGGCGCTGCTGATGATCCCCGGCGTAGTGCTGGCAGTGTGGACCATGCGGCACGAGTTTCCGCAGACCGAAAGCACGACGGCGGGCGTCACCTTCAAGGAAATGATGGTCGAACCGTTCAGGCACCCCGGCTTCTGGATTTTCCCGGCGATCATGTTCCTCACCGCCTCGGCGGAACTGGCACCCGGCGCTTGGGTGCAGGTGGCCTTGACCGAGACTGTCGGCATGGATGGCATCCTGCTGCTGGTCTACGTCTCGGCGATCATGTTCATCATGCGCCATTTCGCGGGCGCGCTCGATCATCGGTTTTCGGACATGGGGCTGCTGTGCATCAGCACGATTCCCGCTGCCATCGGGCTCTATCTGCTGTCGATTGCCAGCTCGCCGATCCCCGCGCTGGTCGCGGCGACGCTGTGGGCGTTCGGGGTGTGCTTCATGTGGCCCACGATGCTCGCGGCCGTGGCGCGGCGCTATCCGCGCACCGGATCGTGGGGGATCGGCCTGGTCAATTTCTCCGGGGCGCTGGCGATCTATCTGGTGCTGCCCGAACTGGGCAAGATCTACGACAATGCCAAGCTGGAGCAGGCGGGCGGCGAGGCGGCGTTTGCGGCGTTGCAACCGGGCAGCGAGGGAATGCACGAAGCGCTGGCCTATGCCGCTGAAGTCTCGTTCCAGACCATCGCGATTATCCCGGCGATCCTGTTCGTGATCTTCGGCGCGGTGTGGTTCTTCGAACGGGGGAAGAATACCAAATGAAAATCGGCATGAACATGCTGCTGTGGACGGGTCATGTCGAGGCTGACCTGATCCCGGCGATGCAGGCGATCAAGGCAACGGGTTTTGACGGGGTGGAGATTCCGATCTTCAACCCTTCAGTGCCCGATCATTTCCGCTGGCTGGGCGGGGTGCTCGACGATCTGGGGCTGGAGCGCACCGCGGTGGCACTGATCCCCGATCAGGCGCACAATCCGGTTTCGCCCGATGCCGCGCACCGGCAGGGCGCGGTCGATCACCTCAGCCGCGCCATCGAGTGCTGCGAGGCACTTGGGGCGCAGGCTCTGGTAGGCCCCTATTATCAGCCGCTGGGCGAATTCACCGGTGATCGCCCGCAGCCCGAAGAGCTCGACCGCGCTGCCGAGGTTCACCGCCAGATCGCTCCACTAGCGCGCGCCGCCGGGCTGACCTGCGCGATCGAGAACCTCAACCGCTTCGAAGCCTATTTGCTCAATACTTCCGAGCAAGCGATTGCCCATTGCCGAAAGGTGGGGGAACCAGGCTTTGGCATTCTCTACGACACCTACCATTCGCATATCGAGGAAAAGGACCCGCTGGCGGCACTGCGAGAGGTCCACGCGGCAGGCTATCTGGCGCATGTGCATATTTCCGAGAACGACCGGGGCACCCCCGGCAGCGGCCACGCCAAGATCCGCGAGACCATCGCGATTCTCAAGGAACTGCAATATGATGGCTGGATGACCATCGAAGCCTTCGGGCGCGGCGTCCCCGAACTGGCGGCAGCCACCAAGGTCTGGCGCGACCTTTTCGCCAAGCCCGAAGACGTTTACACCGGGGGCTATCGCTACATCCGAGAATGTTGGGACGCTGCCTGAGCGCGGAGTCTATCGCTGCGCCTCTCGAATTTGACAGCGTTGGACAAATCAATTGAGCGCGATGGCCAAGCGGTATAGTCAGGTCTGATAAGAAAAACGGGAGAAAGCGATGTCGATAGAGAGCATGGCCCAGATGGACCGGCGCGGCCTGATGGCGCGGGTGCTGCTGCTGATAGGGGCGAGCGTGACCGCCAGCGCGTGCCAGACGATGGATGCCATCGCACCTGTGGCCGTTGGCACGCCGGGGCGGCTGACTGCCACGCAGATGGCCACGCTGACAGCGGCTGCCGATGCCATCATCCCCGAAACCGACACGCCGGGAGCCGTTGCCGCCGGAGTTCCCGAACGCTTCGAAGGGCTGCTGGTCAACTGGGCCAGCCCGCAAACCCGCGCTGCGCTTGAGACCGTGCTGGCGCAGATCGATGGACTTTCGGGCGATGGGCGACACTTTGCCGCGCTCACTCCGGAAGATCGCCATCGCCTGCTGGCGGCGCACGATGCAGCGGCGATGCAGCCGAGCGAGCGGACCGAAACCGTGTTCATCTCCTCGCGACAGGTGCCGATGGATCCCGCCTACGGCCGGTTCAAGGACCTGATCGTCTCGCTCTATTTCATGTCGCAGGCGGCGCTGACGCACGAGCTGGTCTATCAGCACGTTCCCGGTCGCTGGGAACCCTCGACCCCCGTTACCGCCACGACGCGCCCCTGGGCCGACGTCAGCAATTTCTGAACCAGCAATTTCTGAACCGAGAGGATATCACCACAATGTTTGACGCAATCGTCATCGGATCAGGAATGAGCGGCGGGATCGCCGCCAAGGAATTGTGCGAGCGCGGGCTGAAGGTGCTGGTGCTCGAACGCGGCAACGAAGTGGTCCACCGCCGCGATTACATGGACGGGGTGATGCCGTGGGATTCGCCCAACGGCGGGATGATTCCGCAGGAAGAACTGGAGCGCGATTATGCGGTGCAGAAGGAATGCTACGCGGTAAACAATCTCACCAAGCAGTTCTTCGTCAAGGATTCGCGATCACCCCTACACCACCCCCGATGGCAAGCCGTTCGCGTGGATCCGCGGCTATCACACCGGTGGCCGCTCGATCATGTGGGGCCGCCAGACCTATCGCCTGTCGGCGATGGATTTCGAAGCCAATGCGCGCGACGGGCACGGGTCCGACTGGCCGATCCGCTACGAAGACCTTGCCCCGTGGTACAGCCATATCGAGAATTTCATCGGCGTTTCGGGCTCGATGGAAGGGCTCGACCAGCTTGCCCGATGGCGATTTCCTGCCGCCGTTCGATCTGAACGATGCCGAGGTGCAGTTCAAGTCTGCGGTGGAAGGTTCGTTCGGCGATGGCCGCAAGATCATTCCGTCGCGGGTCGCCAATCTCAGCGAGGCGCGCGATCATCACCGGGCGCAGGGCCGCGCGCCGTGCCAGAACCGCTCCATCTGCGAGCGCGGGTGCAGCTTTGGCGCGCATCACTCCAGCCTCTCGACCTCGCTGCCCGCCGCGCAGGCGACCGGCAATCTCACCATCGTCCACGATGCCATCGTCGATTCGATCGATTATGATCCGGTCACCAACCGCGCCACCGGGGTGAAGGTGATCGATCGCAACACCAAGGTCGGCACGACTTACGAAGCGAAGATCATTTTCAGCTGCGCCTCCACCATCGGCACCGCCGCGATCCTGCTCAATTCGAAGAGCGATGCCTTCCCGCGCGGGCTGGCCAACAGCTCGGATCAGGTGGGCCGCAATCTGATGGACCACCTCTATGCGCTGACCACCGTGGGCATCCTGCCCAATGGCCCGGATACCTATTATCGCGGTCGGCGGCCCGGCGGCATCTACATTCCGCGGTTCCGCAACCTGCCGGGGCAGGAGCGCGAGGAATTCGTGCGCGGATATGGCTATCAGGGCGCCTGCCGCCGCACTGGCGGGGCGAGTTCCGCCAACGGCCAGATCGGCATCGGCCAGGAACTCAAGGAAAAGCCGCGCACGCTCGGGCCGTGGATGGTCTACATCTCCGGCTTCGGCGAAGTGCTTCCCTACGAGAGCAACCGCGTGACGCTGTCTGACAGCAACACCGACCAATGGGGCATTCCGGTGCCGCATATCGATGCCGAATTCGGCGAGAACGAATACAAGATGATCGACCGGATCATGGACGACGGCAAGGCGATGGTGGAAGCCGCGGGCGGCCATGTCATCATCCAGAACCGCAATCCGGGCAAGTTCGGCTTGGGCATCCACGAAATGGGCACCGCGCGGATGGGCACCGATCCGTCAAACTCGGTGCTCGGCAAGTGGAACCAGGCGCACGATGTGCCCAACCTGTTCATCACCGATGGCGCGGCTATGGCCAGCAGCGGCTGCCAGAACCCCTCGCTCACCTATATGGCGCTGAGCGCGCGCGCGGCCGATGCGGCGGCGAGCATGCTGGCGGAGGGTGCGCTTTAGGTTCTTTTGCGCGCGATCAGCGGCAGGCGGGATTTCCCGCTTGCCGCAGTTCCACGAAGGTGATCGACTGACCGGGCAGCGTCATGCTTCCGCTGGCGGCCACTCCCTCGACGCCCGACAGCGCACCGTCGGCTTCCAGTCGGGGCGTGGTGCCGTTGATTGTCAGTGTTCCGCTGTCCAGCGGGCTGGCTTGCAGCACGAACAGGCGCGCTTCTGCGCCCAGCGGCAACTCGGTCCCGGCACTGCCAAGGTTGATCGCCGCCAGCCCGACCCCGCCGGGTGTGCCGTTGAGGCAATGGGCAAAGAGCCGCACCGCCTCCCCAGGCGACGGCGGCGGGGCGAGCACGCCAGTACCCATGATCCGCTCCACAGCAGCGCCGCCCAGTGGTTCGGGCGCGGATCATGGCTGTCCCCGTCGATCAGCGCATAGTCCGACGCCGCGAGGGTGTTGTGCATCACCACCTGCACGTTGCGCTGGGCGAACAGCCCGAGCTGGGCCAGAAACGGAACTGTCGAGGAAAGTGCGGCCCACGGGCTGCCACCGCAGGCTGCCTGCGCGGTTTCGGTGATCAACAGCGGATCGCCCGGCTCGAACCGGTCCCGCAGGCCGCCGTAATAGGCGAGATCGGCCTCCGGCCTTGTCCAGCCATTGCTGGGCGAGTGCTGCTCCCGGTCCGCCTGGCTAACCGAAGCGACCTGCGCGCAGCGCTGCGAGACGCCGCCGTAATGGTGGAACGATACCGCATCGACCCTGCCCGGGCTTTGCTCCATCAGCCACTCGGTCAGCAGCAGGCGCTCGAGATTGGCGATGGGATATCGTTCAGGCGGCTTTCGCCCACTCCGCCCGGACCGCGATTAGCATGTCCGGCACTTCGCGCGCCGCCCATTGCCGGAAAATCGCGAAATCGCGGGTGTAGTCCTCCACCGAATAGTCGGCGGGCAGCCGCCCCATCGAGGCAGCATTGGGCTCGTTGATATATTCGGCATAGGCCAATTCGCCGCCCGACTCGCGCGTCAGGTCGATCAGGCGCTGGGCCTGTTCGGTCTGCCACACACCCTCCGCATCGCGCGGCCCCTCGCTGACGGCAAAGCTGGCGCCCACCCGCGCATCGACCGCGCGGGCAAAGTCGATCACGCCGCGCCATTGATCGCGCGTCAGCACCTGGTTGTAACCCGCAGGCGGCTCAGCCAGATGTTCGCCTTCGGCTTCGAGGTAGGTCGAATTGGCCCAGGTGCCACTGACCCGCATATAGGCCGGGCCGAGATGCCGCGCGAGCGCGCGCAGGCGCGGGCTGGCGAGGTTTTCCGGCGGACGCATCCGGTACACCTCGCCCTCCGGCCCGCCGTAGGGTGCCCAGAAACGACCGCCGGTCACCTCGACCATTTCGACATTGTAGGAGAGGAACCGCTCGTCGACGGTTCCGGTGCGCTCCAAGATTGCGAATGGCGATGGCGCGGGCGCGGCGACGGGCAGCGTGGCGCAACCGCCCAGCAGGCTCGCCACCAATGCAGCGAATACGCGGCTGCGGGTTCGGGCGGGGAACTGCGACATGGGATGGGCTCCTGCGGTGAAAACGGGCTGGACGCTTGCGAAAGACTATGGCCCGCAGGCGCAGGCGCAACCGCCATTCGGTCTGCGGAGCCAAGCATCGTGGTGGCGGTGGCCCGGCTCTCCAACGCCACTGCGATCAATGCTGTCGGACCATGGGAGCACGCGCGGCGTGAAACTTTGTCCCTGCCCGGCGAGGGGCGGCGATGAGCATTACAATCGACATGATGGGCAAGGTTGCGCTGGTCACCGGCGCGGCATCGGGGCTGGGGCGGGCACGCACGGGGTGCTGGGCGGCACCGACGAGGATTAGCAGGTCAACCTCGCGATCAATCCTCGCAGGTGCAATCACTTTCGCCTACTGCCCAGCCGATCCCGTCCTCCAGCATCGCCACATAAGTCGGATGCGAATAGGTTTCGGGCATGTGGCCGATGGCGGAATAGAACATCCGCCCCTGCCCAATGATCCGCGACCAGGCGATGGGGTGATCGTCGCCCATGCTGATATCAGCCCCGAACCCGGCGGCAGGCTGGTAGGTGCTCTCGTCCAAGGTGGCGATGATCCGCGAGCCGCTGTCGCGCGGATTGCTGCGGAACGAATACCACTCGTCGCGCATCACCCATTCGGCGGGCAAGTCCGCTGCCGCCGGATGGCTGGCATCGTCCACAACCACACGGGCATCCTGAAATTGCGGATCGCGCGGGTGCCCGGCAAAGCGCGCGCCGATCAGCGTGTCCGCATACCAGTCCCAGAAATAGACCGGATCGCCCGCCGTGCCGTGAACGCCGACGAACGCGCCGCCGCCCTCGATATAGTCGCGGAACGCCTGCCGCTGCGACAGGGTGAGCACGTCGCCGCTGATATTGTTCCAGATCACCGCATCGAACTGCGCCAGCGTTTCGGCGTTGAAGGCCCCGCCGCTCTCGGTCACGACCATTTGCCAGCCTTCCCGCTCGGCCATCGCCAGCAGCGCCGCGTGAGCGGCATCGACCGAGGGGCCATCGCGGAAGCCGTTGATCTTTTCGAACATCAGCACGCGCGGGCCGTCTCCGGTGAAGGTGAACTCGGGCACATCGTTGTCATACCGGGCGCAGCGCGCCACGCGGTCGGCATCGGTGACGGGAACGGCGGAGATAGCGGCGGCTATGCGATCGACAACATCCTGCCCCAGCCCGCCCCAACCCGCGAATTCGCGCACCGTCAGGATCGCACCAAAGCTCGGTGGATCAGTGCGGCGGACGATCTCGGGCATCTGGTCAAAACCTGCGCCAAACTCGGCCCGCAGCACGCCGCGCGCTTGTTCGTTGAGCATGATGTCGATCACAGGAGTGCTGGCCGAGAACGGCGCATCGCGCAGCGGGCAATCGGTGACGGCTGCAGATTGCGCGGCGGCCGGGAGCGCGAGACAGGTGGCAAGCAGCGTCCCTGCGATAGTAGGCACGATTTTCATGGCGATCCTCTCTCGATCCGCAAAGCAGGGTGTTAGCAAGCGGTCTCCCGCATGGCCAAGCCTGTTGTTCCGATGCGCGGATATTCACCCCGGCGATGCAAGCGGGTGCGATCCCGGGCCTCAACCCCACCGATCAGCTTATCAGTGACGACGATCTTGCCCTCGGAGGATACTTCCTCTTCGGGAGCCTGCTCCCGCGACCAAGCCGCCGCTGGATAGAAGTGCAAACCGGCTTTTCGCTGAGGCGAAAACGTGGTGAGCCCGACAGGATTCGAACCTGTGACCCGCTGATTAAAAGTCAGCTGCTCTACCTACTGAGCTACGGGCCCCCACGGGGCGGACCTGATTGTCCGCGCGTCCACCTACGGTTGCCGGGTTTACCGGTCAAGCCGGATTGCCGGAACCACCAAATGCGCAGCGATACAAAGCTGGCTTGACGGCGAAACAGGCTAGCAGATATGTTGCTTCCGATAGCGCTATCATAGGGCGCACAGCAGGGGAGCAACAGGGAATGCGGTGCAATCGTTTCACGGCTTTGGTGCCGGCCTTTCTGGCGCTCGCCTTTCCGGCCGCCGCGCAGGAGGCAGAGCCGGTCGCGCCACGCAATACGCCTGGTCTGCCCGCCGAACTGGTGCCGATCGACGACGTGCTGACCGGTGGCCTGCTCAACGATCCCACCTTTATTGCTTGGGACAGCTACGGCGCGAATCTGGCCAGCGAACTTGTGAGCGACGAGAGCTACCCCGGTGGCGGCGCGGCAATGCGGATCACGATGCGGCGGGCGGGGCAGGTTTACGAGGGCGGGCTCAACATTCCGCTGCTGGTGCCATTGCAAAGCGGCGAACGGGTGACGGTGGGCTTTTTTGCCCGCGCCGTGGCCAGCGATGCTGCCGATGGCCGGGGCCGCGTCGGTGTGCGTTTCCAGCAGAACCGCGATCCCTATCCCGGCTTCGGCGATTCTACCGTGCTGGTCGGGCGCGAGTGGAGTTTTTATGAAGTGACGGCGGTGGCCAACCAGAGCTTCGCCAGCGATGCCATTGTCGCAATCCAATTCGGCCTGGCCGAGCAAACCGTGGAGATCGGTCAGGCCATCGTGGTGAGCGGGACCAGCTCGATCACCGACTGACCGCCGCCTTCGGCAGGCGCGCGAGCAACTGGCGCAGCGATAGATTGCTCACCGGATCGCGCCAGGCTGCGGCAATGGCGGCGGCGGGGCGCAGCACGAAGTCGCGCTGGCGGAACAGCGGGTGCGGGATTGCCAGATCGGGCGCGGCGAAAATTCCGCCGCTCCACAGCACGATATCCAGATCGAGCACCCGCGCGCGCCAGCGCTCCCCGCGCCGCACCCGGCCGAGCGCCGCTTCCACTTCCTGCAAACAGCGCAGCAGCCCCGGCGGATCGAGCTCGCTTTCCAGCACCAGCGCGGCATTGGCATAGCGGCGTTGCGACGGGCCTACCGGTGCGGTCTCGATCACCGGCGAGACGGCCAGCACCGCACCCAGCGTCTCGTCGAGCAGCTCCGCAGCCACGGCAACCACCGCGCGCGGTGCGCCGAACAGCGGATGGCGCTGGTTGCTGCCGAGCGCGATCAGGTAGGTGTGCGGTTCAGACAAAGATATCCTGTTCGCCGGCATTTGCCCAAGGATCGCCGAAGGTCACCTTACGCTGCTTTCGAAAAATACCCGAAGTAGTAATACCGTAGGGGACGATGACGTCGCGGCAGAAGTCTGCTGCACGGAGGCGGACGCAGACCGCATCGACTGGCACGTCTTCGGCAGTTTCTGCGTCACCCGGCTATCGATAGCTATTGCGCTTGCAAGGATTTCATCAGCGGCAGCCTGATTGCGCAAGACATTCTCCAGTTCGCCAATCACCTTTGCCGATTCCGGATGCTCGTCTCCATCATATACCGCGAGGTGCGTCACCACTCCATCAGGCTTGACCACACTACAAATCGGGAAGAACTCACCAGACTTTTCGAGCAGGAAACAAGCCATGTTGAGAATGATACCGTAGAGTTCGTCCAGCTTTTCGCGCGTCACGGCCACAAAGCGTTCCCTTCAATCAGATATCCTCCGCGATCCGTCCATACAGCTGCGGGCGGCGATCGCGGAAGAAGCCCCAGCTGGCCCGGTGCTTGCGCCCCGCTTCGAGGTCGAGCGTGGCCACCAGCACTCCAGTCTCTTCAGCGCCGTACTCCGCGATCAGATCGCCCCATTCGTCGGCGATGAAACTGTGGCCGTAGAAGCGCGTGCCCGCCTCCTGCGAACCTTCGTGGCCGATCCGATTGGCGGCGACCACCGGCATGCAATTGCTCACCGCGTGGCCCACCATCGCGCGGCGCCACATGCGGCTGGTGTCCATTTCCGCATCCTTGGGTTCGGAGCCGATGGCGGTGGGGTAGAGCAGCACCTGCGCGCCCATCAATGCCAGGCAGCGCGCGGTTTCCGGATACCACTGGTCCCAGCAGATGCCGACGCCGATCCGGGATCCGAACACATCCCACACCTTGAACCCGTCATTGCCGGGGCGGAAGTAGAACTTCTCCTCGTAGCCCGGGCCATCGGGAATGTGGCTCTTGCGATAGGTGCCCATCACCTCGCCATCGGGGCCGATCATCGCCATCGTGTTGTAGTAGTGATGCCCGTCGCGCTCGAAGAAGCTGGTCGGGATCGCCACGCCCAGCCCCTTCGCCAGCGCCTGCATGGCGATGACCGAGGGATGCTCCGCCGTGGGCCGCGCGAGGGCGAAGAATTCGTCCTTCTCCTCGCGGCAGAAGTAGGGGCCGGAGAACAGCTCGGGCGGCAGGATCACCTGCGCGCCCTTGCCCGCCGCCTCTTCCACCAGTGCGGAAACGGCGGCGATATTCTCGGCCTCGTCCTCGGACCCGAGGGCAAGCTGGAGTGCGGCGACAGTTAGCTTCGTCATTCCTGAAGTCCTACGGACGTTTGCGGAACAGCAGTGTCATCCGGTCGCTCTCGCCGATGGCGGCGCGGCGGGCGCGTTCCTCGCTGCCTTCGGCGGCGCCGCGATAGCTGGGCGGCAGGCTCCACACCCCGGTTTCCCAATCGGCGGGATCGGCGGGATTGGCGTTGATATCGCTGCGGGCGACGAGTTCGAAGCCGTAGGCCTCGAACAGCGCGATCACGTCCTGCTCGCGCTGGTAGCCATTGTCCCCCAGCACATAGGCTGGCGGGCGCATTGGCGTGGGCGCGATGCTGTTCGACGCCCAGCAGCCCATCGTCCTTGAGCAAGGTCCGCGCGGCGACCAGCGTATCGTGCAGCCAGCCGAACCGGCGGATATTGTGAATCTCGCGGAAGATCAGCACCCGGTCCACCGTGCCGTGCAGGCTTTCGGGCAGCGCGCCGACATTGGCCCCGGTCACCTGCGCGCCGCCGGAATCGACCCAGCCAGCAGCCTGCGCGGGCAGGCTCTCACTATAATTGCGCATACCGGCCATGAAGCCGGTGGCACTTTCGGGAATGTTCGGATTGAGGCCGATATAGTGGCCGCTCTCACCCAGATAGGGGATCAGCACCCGGCTGAACCAGCCGCCTGCGGGCATGAAATCGACCACATTCATGCCGGGGCGGACATCGAAGAAGGCCAGTGTTTCAGCCGGATGGCGATATTGGTCGCGCGCGCGATCCGCCTCACGGCGCGGGTGCGCGAGCACGGTTTCGAGCGTGTCCATGTCCGCCGTGGCGCTGCTATGCCCGGCATGTTGGGCAATGGCCGGAACGGCAGCGAGGGCACTGGCGGCCATCAGTGTGGCGGCGAAAAGGGTGGCGATGCGCATGGAATTCTCCCTGAGTCTGCTCTGCTGTCGCTTTACCTAGAGCGAAAGGGCGGGATGACAAGCGGGCCTTTCGCCCCCATCTCGTGCTCGCAAAGGAGATTTTGGCGATGAGCGAGACGGTGATTGTGGCGGGCGGCTGCTTCTGGTGCACCGAGGCGGTGTTCAAGGACGTGATCGGGGTCGAGAGCGTCGAAAGTGGCTATATCGGCGGCAGCGTTGCTTCGCCGACCTACAAGCAGGTGTGCAGCGGCACCACCGGCCATGCCGAGGGGGTGAAGGTGACCTTCGACCCGGCACAGGTGAGCCTGCCCGAAGTGTTCGACATGTTCATGGGCACCCACGATCCCAGCCAGTTGAACCGGCAGGGCAATGACGTGGGCACGCAGTACCGCAGCGCGATCTTCCCGCTTTCCGACGCGCAGCGCGCCGAGGCGGAAGCCGCGATTGCGCGGTGGAATGAAGGACATCCCGGCGCGGTGGCAGTCACCACCATCGAGACCGGCGAATGGTATCCGGCGGAGGACTATCACCAGGAGTACTGGGAGGGCGAAGGCCAGCGCAATCCCTATTGCCTCGCGGTCATCCCGCCCAAGCTGATGAAACTGCAGCAAGAGCTTTGCGGGGAAAGTGAAGGGCTGATCGACACTTTCTCCCCTCCCCGAGGGGGAGGGGTTGGGGGTGGGGGCTCCGAAGCTCGATTATCGGGCATCGCTCTCCCCCCTCCCAACCTCCCCCCTCACGGGGGGAGGAGCTTTCTGCTCACCCCTCCATTCGCCACCGCGCGACAAAGAAGCCGTCCAGCCCGCCTGCTTCGCTGAGCATCCCCGGATCGGTACGCAGCCAGCCTTCGGGCGTGGGCTGCAATCCGGCGGGAAGTTCGTCGGCGCGGATCGGGTCGGGGGTGAGGTCGCACAGCGCGGCCACGTCCTCGCCTTCCGCGCGTTCGAGCGAGCAGGTAGCATAGACGAGCCGTCCGCCGGGACGCAGCCAGTTGACGGCCCGCTCCAGCAATTGCCGCTGCAATTCCGCCATGGCGGCGATCTGCCGTTCGCCGATACGGTGGAGCACGTCCGGATTGCGGCGGCAGGTGCCGGTGGCGGTGCAGGGGGCATCGAGCAGCACCGCGTCGAACTCCGCTTGCGGGTGCCAGCCCATCGCGTCGGCTTCGATAATCTCGGCGGCCAGCCCGGTGCGGGCGAGGTTCTGCCGCAACCGTTCGAGGCGACGGGAGGAATTGTCGAGCGCGGTGACCTGCCAGCCCATGCTCGCCAGTTGCAGCGTCTTGCCGCCCGGCGCGGCGCAGAGATCGAGGACGCGCTTGCCTTCTCCTTCGCCAAGCAATCGCGCAGGCAGCGAGGCGGCGAGATCCTGCACCCACCAAGCGCCCTCGTCGAACCCGGCCAGCTTCTCAACCGACGTGCCGCGCGGCAGGCGGCGATGGCGCGGGGCGAGGCTCTCGCCTTCGAGCCCGTCCACCTCATCATCCGCCTTCAAGGTCAAATCGAGCGGCGGCGGTTCTCCAAGCCCAGCCGCGATGGCTTCCGCCCGCTCACCCCAGCGCGCGGCGACGCTTCGGCAGGCAGGCTCGGCACTGGCGGCAGCTTTGCCTCGGCGCGGGTCAGCGTAGCGAACACCCCGTGCGCCAGCCGCCTGGGACCGCCGTCGAGCAAGGGCAGTGCGGTTGCCACCACCGCGTGCGGCGGGGTTTCCAGCCGCAGCCATTGCGCCAGCATCATCCGCAGCACCATGCGCGGCTTGGCATCGGGGGGCAGCGGCTTGGCGGTGGCGGAGTCGATCAGCGCGTCGAGATCGGGGAGCCAGCGCAGCACTTCGCTGGCCACCGCGCGGGCCAGCGCCCGGTCGGCATGGCTGGGCAGGCCATTGGCCGCGCCGCCCGCCTGTTCCAGCGTCTCGCCCCGGCGCAGCACCGCATCGAGCATCTTGAGCGCCGCCTTGCGCGCACCACTTCCGGGAATTTCTGACATGGGGCGGCCCTAGACACAGATTCCAGCACAAGGAAGCTTCGTCATTGCGAGGAGCGAAGCGACGCGGCAATCCATCTCCCGCCGTTGCAGTTGTCGCGACATCAGGAGATGGATTGCTTCGCTACGCTCGCAATGACGAAATCTTGTGTTATTCTCCAGAAATGAAACGCGCCACCAAACGCCCCGAAGGCTTCACCAAGCCCGCCCACTGGACCACCGATCCTCCGCCAGCACCCGCGTCGGGGAAGGTGGACGAGGAGCTCAGCCCCACCCGCTACGGCGACTGGGTGCACAAGGGCATTGCCATCGACTTTTAGCGCGGCGACTGGTCCGCATCCGGCGCGGGGCCGAGAATGCGTTCCCAGTCCACCCGCGCCAGCGCCACCAGCGCCGCCAGCATCACAATCTGAAATGCGATCCCCCAAAAGCTGGTCAGGCTGTCGCGGAAAGCATCGCCCACCGAGGAATGCGCAATCGCCTGCGCCGAATAGGCGTAAATCGAATAGGACACCAGCCGCCCGCTGAAGAAGGCCAGCGTGAACCCGGTCAGCGGCACGCCCGCCAGCCCCACCGCCGCAAACAGTTGCGCCGAGGGCAGCGGCGACAGCGCGAACAGCGCCAGCCCGGCAATGCCGTGGCGCTTGCGGCGTAGGAAGGCCGCGCGCACGGCGGCGAGATTGCGCTTCGTCTTGTCGGAAACGTAGTTCGCCAGCAGGCGGAAACCGTGCGCCAGCGCAAACCGCCCCAGCGCTGCCGCCAGTGCCCCGGTCAGCACGATCCCCACCAGCGGCAGGTCCGAATTGATCCCGAACAGCACGATGATCGACCATGTCGGCGGGCCGAAGGCAGGCAGCAGGTTGATCGCGAACACCACCGCGAACAGGGTGAGGTAAGTGGTCAGCGGATCGGGAATTAGATCCATCCGCCCAGTTCGCGGCGGACAATCGCTTCGAGCATGTCCATCCCCGGTTCGCGCGCGTTGAGGCATTCGATCACTGCGAACTGCTCGCCGCCCGCTTCCACAAAGGAGTCGCGGCCCTGCATCGCCAGTTCCTCGAGCGTTTCGAGGCAATCGGCGGAAAATCCCGGTGCCGCCACAGCGAGGCGTTTGGTGCCCCGCGCGGCTTCCGCCGCCAGCGTCGCATCGGTGGCGGGTTCGAGCCATTTGGCGCGACCGAACCGGCTCTGGAAGGTGGTGATGAACCGCATCTCAGGGCGATTCATCGCCTCGGCCAGCAACCGCGCAGTCTTCTGGCAGTGGCAGTGATACGGATCGCCCAGCCCCAGCGTCCGCAGCGGCATCCCGTGGAAGCTCAGCAAAAGCACTTCGGGCACGAAGTCGAGCGCATCGAGTTGCCCGCCAATGTCCCGCGCCAGCGCAGCGATATAGAGCGGATCGTCGTGGTAGGGCGGCAAGGTGCGCGTGGCCGGCTGCCAGCGTTGCTCCCGCAACCAGTCGCCCAGTTTGTCCACCACCGTCGCCGAGGTGGCGGCGCAATATTGCGGATACATCGGCGCTATAAGAATGCGATCACACCCCGCTGCTTTCATCGCATCCATCCGGTCGGGGATCGAAGGCTTGCCGTAGCGCATTGCCCAGTCGACCAGCACGCTATCGCCAAACCTTGGTTGCAACTTCTCCGCCTGCTCCGCCGTAATCGCGGCGAGCGGGGAACCCTTGTCGGTCCACACCTTCGCGTAGGCGTGCGCGCTCTTCTTCGGACGGGTGGTGAGAATGATGCCGCGCAGGATCGGCTGCCAGATCACGGACGGGATTTCGATCACCCGCTTGTCGGACAGAAATTCCGCCAGATACCGCCGCACCGCGCCGGTTTCCGGTGCATCGGGGGTGCCGAGATTGACCAGCAGCACGCCGATTCGCCCGCCCTTTACAGGCGGATGATCGGCGGGGAGGCGTTGCTCGGTCCCGGAGAAGGCTTGGCTCATGCGCCGCCCGATAGCAGCGGCAGGCGGCGAAGGCGAAGGCCTGTTGCACTGAAAAACGCATTGGCCACGGCCGGGGCCACCGGCGGCACCCCGATTTCGCCGGGATCGAAGGGTTCCGCCGCGCTTTCGACCAGTTCGACGACAATTTCCGGGCAGTCCGCCAGCGTCGGAAGGCCCAGCGCGGAAAGCCGCTGGTGAGTTGGCAGTCCGTCGGCATATTCGGTGGCGCTGCCAAGCGCGAAGCCGAGCCCGTAGACCAGCCCGCCTTCGATCTGTTGCAGCGCGATGTCGCGGTTGACCACCCGCCCGATGTCGACCGCTGCGAACAGCCGCCGCACCCGCACCCCGCCCTCGCCCGCCGCCGCCTGCGCGATCAGGGCGATCCGCCCGGTGGCAGTGCCGAAATCCATCCGGTGGCAGGCAAGCCCCTGCCCGCTGCCGCGAATGCCGCCGTCCCATGCCGCAGCCCGCGCCGCGCGTTGCAGCAGATCGACCATCTGCGGGTCCTGCCCCAGCATGGCGATCCGGTACGACAGCGGCTCACGCGTGTGGCGCAGTGCCACTTCATCGATAAAGCTCTCGCGGAAAAAGCAGGTGTAGCCATGCGCCCCGCCGCGCATCCGCGCCGTGGGCAGGCGCAGGCTGACGGGGACGTGCTGCACCACCATGTCCGGGATATTGTAACCCAGCGCAAAGCCTTCCACCGCTGCCGGATCGGCCTGCCCCTCGACTTGCTCGATAGCCGCCCAGCTCACCTGATTGGCGAACAGGCGGCGGCCGAATTCGGGCATGGTCGGCGGGCAGGCAATCCGCGCGCGCATGGCGGCGATCGAGCCTTCCTGCATCAGTTCCGCCCCCACCAGCGCCGCGACGGGCGCGCGCGGATAGCTGGCGGCGTGTTCCTGCCAGCGCGACCAGGTGAGCTGCACCGGCCTGCCCGCCTCGCGCGCCAGCAGTGCCACTTCTATCGCTGCCTGATTGTCCAGCCGCCGGTCAAAACTGCCGCCCGCCGCGACGGGATAGAGCACGACGTCCGCCGCCGACATGCCCAGCGCATCCGCCGCCGCTTCGCGCGCGGCCTCAGGCGCCTGCGTCGGCAGCCATAGTTCGAGCACGCCATCCACCAGCCGCGCAGTGGCACAGGTCGTTTCGAGCGGGGCGTGGAGCGCGGGGGCGACATCGTATCGCAGCGCGAAAGTGGGCACGTAATCGGCATCGCCAGTGCCGCGTGCCTCGATGGTGTGGGCTTCCCCGCGCCGCACCGCATCATCGAGCGCGGCAACCATGTCGGCGCTGTCGACCGGCGCAGCGCTGGTGAAGAGCGGAGCAATCCGCTGCAAAGCCTGTTCCGCCGCCCACCAGTTGTCGGCAATCGCCGCCAGCCAGCGTTTGCCGCGCACCAGTTTGATGAGGCCCTGCTGCCCGCTGGCGAGGCTCTCGTCGAAGTCGCCCAGTTCGGAGCGATCCAGCGGGCCGTGGCGGATCGCGGCGAAGACCATGTCCGGCAGGCGCACGTCGCCCGGCAAAGACATGGCTGCCATCCACCTTGGACGGCAGATCGAGCCGGGGCCAGTCGAGCACCCGCTCGCCCTCCTCAGCCGCGCCCGCCAGCGGCACCCGGTCCGCCGGGGCTTCGGGCCGCAGCGGCGGCGGATCGGGCGGGGAAAAGCGCGCCGCCTCCAGCGCGAGTTCGGCAAAGCTGGCGCGGTTTTCATCGTGATAGATGAACCCGTTTTCGGCCCGGCACTGTTCCCAGGCCACGCCCCAGCGTTCCGCCGCCGCCATCGCCAGCATCGCCCGCGCCGAAGCTCCGGCGTGGCGGCATGCCGCTTCGTAGGCAGCGAGCGAGGTGCCCAGCCCGGTCACGGTGAAGCGGTTGTCCTGCGCCCAGCGTGCCAGCAGCATGTCGTCCGCCTCGTCGTTCAGCGAGGCCACCAGCGGCTGGCGCAGCGCGGACCAGTGCGCGGCGAGCGGAAGATTGGCATAGGCCCCGCTCACCGGCGCAGGCTCCACCGCCACCTGCCGCCAGTCCGCCCCCAGTTCCATCGCCACGATCTGCGGCAGCAGGGTGGTAATCCCCTGCCCCATTTCCAGCTGCGGCACCGCCACCGTCACCACCCCGTCGCTGGCGATTTTCAGCCACGCGTCGAAGGCGATCTCGCCGGGGCCGGGTTCGAGCGGATTATCGAAACTGCGCGGCATCAGGTTCCACGCGACGAGCAGGCCGCCGCCGAGCGCCGCCCCTGCCAGTACGCCGCGCCGCGAGACTTTCACCCGGCGGTCTCCAGCCAGTCCTTCAGCCGTGCGGCGATGTCCGCGAATGGCTGGCCGAGCGCGCCGTCATTGGCGGCGGGAGGCTGGCCGGTATCGCTGGCAACGCGGATTTCCAGCGCCAACGGAATCGCGCCCGAGGAACGGCACGTCTATCGCCCGCGCGGCAGCTTCCACCCCGCCGTGGCCGAACGGATCGCTCGCCTCGCCGCAATGCGGGCAAGTGTAGCCCGCCATGTTCTCGACCATGCCCACCACCGGCACCCCGGCCTGGGCGAACAGGTCCATCGCGCGGGTGGCGTCGATCAGCGCGAGGTCCTGCGGGGTGGAAACGATCACTGCGCCTGCTGGCTTGAACTTCTGCAACATGGTCAGTTGCACATCGCCTGTGCCGGGTGGCAGATCGACCAGCAGCAGTTCGACATCGCCCCAGTCGGCGTCCATCAATTGCCCCAGCGCCTGCCCCACCATCGGCCCGCGCCATGCAATCGCCTTGCCCGGTTCGATCAGCTGGCCCATCGAGACGAACCGCAGACCGAATGCGCTTTCGTGCGGGACCAGCATCTTGCCCTCGGCGCGCAGCTTGCTGCCCACGGCATCGAGCAGCATTCCCTGCGAGGGACCGTAGATATCGGCATCGACCACGCCGACTTTCATCCCCATCCGCGCCAGCGCCACCGCGAGATTGGCGGTGAGGGTCGACTTGCCCACCCCGCCCTTCCCCGATCCCACGGCAATGATCCGGCGCTTGGGCCGTTCCGCCATCAGCGCCACGCGCACCTCGGCCACGCCTTCGACAGCGGACACCGCCGCTTCCAGTTCGCGCTGCAATTGTGCGGAGGCAGAGCGGCCCAGCGTGCCAGCATCGGCCACCAGCGTCGCCACGCCGCCCCGTAGCGAAACCGAGCGGACGAGGCCCGCCAGCTCGGCAGGAATGGCGCGGCGGATGGTGTCTTCAGTTACTCATGGCTGGCTCTGCTAGCGGCTCTCCCCCGCGCGGTCAGCAATTTTGCACCCGCAAGCCCCTGTTTTTTGCGAAACCGCCACCTATAGAAGGTCACATGGAACGTTTGGGCGGTTTTATCGAGAGAATCACGCTGGCTATGGCTGGCAAGCGCAATCCCTGGGGCAAGTCCTCCGGCGACGGTGGTGGCGAAGGCTCTGGCGGTGACGGTGGCGGCGATGGTGGTGACGGCGGGGATACCCCCGGCGAAGGCACCCCTCCACCTCCCGGCGAGGGCCCGCGCAACCCGTGGTTGCCCGGCGGCAGTTCGGGTGAACGCCCGCGCCGTTCGGCCAATATCGAGGATATCTTCCGCAGCCGTGGCCCCGAAGGCCCGCGCCGCACCGGCGGCGGTGGCCCGCGCGGCCCCAATTTCCGGATGCCCCAACGCCCCGGTGGCAAGAGCTGGTTTCCGGTTATCCTGGCCGGCATTGCAGCCGTGTGGGTGTTCGCCACTTCGTTCCACTTTATCCAGCCGCGCGAACAAGGCGTGGTAACATGGATGGGTGGTCAATATGCGCGCACGCTTAATCCCGGTACCGAATTTACTGCACCATGGCCGATCCAGACCGTTACAGTGATGGATGTGAGCGCCATCCAGCTGGAAGAAATCGGTTCGGGCGAGGAGAACCTGATTCTCACCGGGGACCAAAACCTCGTCGATCTGAGCTACATCATCCGCTGGAACATTTCCGATCTGGTGCAATACCAGTTTGAACTGGCGGACCCGGAAGAAACCGTGCGCGAAGTGGCGGAATCGGCGATGCGTGAATCCATTGCGGAAACCAATCTCGACGATGTCCTTTCGGGTGAAGGCCGGGCGCTGGTTGAGGCGCGCGTGCGCGAACGGATTCAGACGATCCTCGATGCCTATGGCGCGGGGATTGCCGTACAGGGTGTCGAAATCGCCCGCACTGAAGCGCCCGAGCAAGTGATCGCAGCCTTCAACGACGTGCTCGCCGCGCGGCAGGATGCCGAGGCGCTGATGAACAACGCCCGCCGTTACGAACAGCAATTGCTGGCCACGGCGCAGGGCAGTGCTGCGGAATTCAACGAGATTTACGCGCAATACCGGCTCGCGCCCGAAGTCACCCGGCGCAGGCTCTATTACGAAACCATGGAAAGCGTGCTGCGCGGCACCGACAAGACCATCGTCGAGGGCAACGGCGTGACGCCGTATCTGCCGCTGCCCGAAGTGCGCCGCCGTGCACAGAATCCGCCCACGCTGACCGTCACCCCGCAGGAAGGCCAGTAACATGGAAGCGATCTGGCAGAACCACAAAGCCTCGCTCATCGCCGTCATCGTGCTGATCGTGGCAGTGTTGAGCACCACGGTAATCATTCCCGAAACGCATCAGGCGGTGAAGATCCGCACCGGTAATCCGGTGGCGGTTATCAATCGCTTCGATCCGGACCAGCCCTATGGCACTACGGCAGGCGTGTGGTGGCGCATCCCGATTATCGAGCGCATTCAGATGGTGGACCGGCGCATTCTCGATCTCGATATGGAGAACGAAACGGTGCTGTCGCGCGATCAGCAGCGGCTCGAAGTCAATGCCTATGCCCGCTATCGCATCTATGATCCGGTGCTGTTCGTCGAACGCGTCAGCAGCGAGGAACGGTTGCAGACCGATCTTGCGCGCATTCTTACTTCGGTGCTGCGGCAGGAGCTTGGGCGGCGGACCTTCGCCAGCCTGCTGACGCCCGAACGCGGCAATGCAATGACCAATATCCGCGACCAGCTCGACGAAGAGGCGCGGCAATATGGCGCACAAGTTCTCGACGTGCGGATCAAGCGCGCCGATTTGCCCACCGGGGCCCCGCTCGATGCAGCGTTCCGCCGGATGGAGTCCGAACGGCAGGAAGAAGCCGCCACGATCCGGTGCAGGCGGCGGGCGCGATGCGCAGATCCTGCGCGCGCAGGCCTCTGCCAATGCCGCACAGATCTATGCCGAGGCGTATAATCAGGACCCGGCGTTCTACGATTTCTACCGGGCGATGGAAAGCTATCGCGCCACCTTCGGCCCGGCCCAGCCGGGTGAGGAAAATGTCGGCGAAAGCTCGGTCATCCTGACCCCGGACAACGATTACCTGCGCCAGTTCCAGGGCGGGAGGTAGTTACGATTACACGTGTCGTTAAACCGGCGTTCAGCCTTGGTGGGGTGGATAACGGGCGGGACACGAAGCGTTGCGCAAGCCTGCCATCGCAAACGAATTGAACAAGAGGAACACAAGGACGTGAAGCCAGTGCGCTATTCCTACGGCATCACTTCGGCCCTGCTTGCAGGCGGTGCCGCCATCACCCTCATCACCGGCTATCCGGCAGGCGCGCAGGTGGCGCAGAATGACCGGATCGAGATGGACAATGTCGTGCCCGTCGCCGGGGCCCCCGCCAGCTTCGCCGATCTGACCGAACAGTTGCAGCCCGCCGTGGTCAATATCTCCACCCGCCAGTCGATTACGGTGGAACAGCAGGCCAACCCGTTCGAAGGCACGCCGTTCGGGCAGTTCTTCCAGCGCCGCCAGCAGGCCCCCGGCGCACCGCAAGCGCAGCCGCAGACCCAAGAAGCGACCTCGCTCGGCTCAGGCTTTCTGGTCTCGGCAGACGGCTATGTCGTCACCAACAACCACGTCGTTTCCCCCGACCCGCGCGCGCGGCTGGAGGAAGTAACCGTTACCCTGCCCGACGGCACCGAATATCCCGCCGAACTGGTCGGCACCGATCCCGACAGCGATCTGGCGGTGCTCAAGATCACGCGACCCGAACCCTTCCCCTTCGTCCGCTTCGGCGATTCGAGCGAAGCGCGGGTGGGTGACTGGGTGATCGCCATCGGCAATCCCTTCGGCCTGGGCGGTACGGTGACCAGCGGCATCGTTTCCTCGGTGCTGCGCAATGTCGGCTCAGGCGCCTACGACCGCTTCATCCAGACCGACGCAGCGATCAATCGCGGCAATTCGGGCGGCCCGCTGTTCGACATGCAGGGCAATGTGATCGGCATCAACAATGCGATCCTCTCGCCTTCGGGCGGCAGTGTCGGTATTGGCCTCGCCATCCCCGCCGAAGTGGCAGCGCCGATTGTGCAGCAGCTGATCGCGGGCGAGACGATCCAGCGCGGTTATCTTGGCATACAGATTCAGCCGGTGGATGAGGATATCGCCGAGGCCATGGGCATCGCCGCCAATCGCGGCGAACTGGTGCAGGGCGTGCAGCCGGGCGAGGCCGCCGAAGGTGCGGGCCTGCGCGCGGGCGACGTGGTACTGACGGTGAACAATCAGGAAATCACACCAGACAACACCCTGTCCTTCATCGTCGCCAATATCCGCCCCGGCACCTCCGTTCCGCTGACTTATCTGCGCGATGGTGAACGCCGAAGGATCAACATTACCGTTGGCCGCCGCCCGAGTGCCGAGGAACTGGCGCAGCAGCAGATGTTCCAGAACGAAGACGAGGTCGATCCGGGCATGACTCCGGGAGATTCGAGCAATCTGGTCGAACAGGCGCTGGGCATTCAGGCGGTGCCAATCGATCCCACGATTGCGCGCCAATTGGGCGTGCCCGCCGATACTGTCGGTCTGGCGATCACCGGGGTCGATCCTTCGTCCGACGCCGCACGGCGCGGGCTGACACGCGGGGTGATGATCCTCGCCGCTAATGGCCGCGCGGTGCCCACGCTCGCAGCGCTGGAGCAGGCGATTGCCAGCGCCCGCGCGGAAAATCGCAATGCGGTGATGCTGCGGGTGCAAGCGCGACGCGGCCAGCCGCAATCGATCCCGGTGCGGTTGAACGCGGAGTAGGAAAGCGCATTCACGTTTCGCCAATGCAAACACCCGGCCTCATCAAACTGCTGCCGGGTGCATTGCCTTTACAATGAAAGTGCTTGGCCCGACTCCGGCGAAGGCATTACTCTCCCCTTTCATTCGAGGGGGAAGACGATGGCGAATCCTGATTTCACGGCACTCTGGTTGCATTATCCCACAATCAGCAAGCCCTGCGACGGTCCATGGACCAACCAGTGCGCCATCCGCATGAGTCTGGCGCTCAATGGCGAAAAGACGCTGACGGTCGACAAGACCACCTACACTGAACCGCGCTGTTCGCACGGCCATGCGCGCGGGGCGGAATTGCTCGCCAACTGGCTCTACAAGAAAATCGGGCGGCCCAAGATCTACAACGATGGCGGGTGGCGAAGGGCAAGCTGGGCGACCAGTCGGGGATCATCTTCTTCAAGAACTGCTTCACCCGCGGCGGAGAAACGCGACGCATCGGCGATCACATCGATCTGTGGAAGAATGGCAGCGTCACCGTCAACGGTTTCGACGATCCGTCCAACAATGCCGAACAAGTGTGGTTCTGGAAGCTGTGAGGCGCGCAAGGTGACGCCGGAACGCCGCTAAAATCTTTCTAGAACCGCCGCTCGTTATATAGTTCATCCGGCGGCACCCTCTGCTGGGGTCGATCGCGCGCGGTCTCGGGCACGTCCTGCCCGGTGGCGCGTTCGAGGAAATCGTCGTTGGCGGCGGGCGGGGGCTTGGGCGATGAGCCGCCGCCGCCACGCGGATCGGGCCGTTCACCCTCGACATCAAAATCATCCTCGCGCGGGCTGCGGGTGCGACCGGGTTCCACAAGGTTCCCCTGCTCGTCGATGTAATAGTAATAATCCTCCTCGCCCTCGATGGCATATTCGCCCTCGGGTTCGAGCTGCCAATCGGGCAGTCTGAGATCGGTTTCGAACTGCTCCACCGGGCGATCCGCCACCGCATGGCGCATGAAGGCGGCAAAGGCGCGCGCGGGGGCTGTGCCGCCCTGCAGGCCGGAAACCGCCGCATTGTCATCGCGCCCCATCCACACGCCCGTAGTGATGCCGCTGGAAAAGCCGACGAAGTAGCCGTCGCGATTGGTATTCGTGGTCCCAGTCTTGCCCGCCACCGGGCGGCCGATCTGCGCCGCGCGCCCGGTGCCGGTGGCCACCGCAGTCTGCAACAGATCGGTGATTCCCGCCGCGACATAATCGGGCACCAGCCGGTATGTGCGCGCCTGCTCGTGGCGGTAGATCTCGTCCCCGTCCGCCGTCGTCACCCGCACGATGCCATAGGGTTCAATCGAATTGCCGCCTGCCGAAACCGCCGCGAAGGCGCGGGTCATATCGATCAGCCGCACTTCGTTCGAACCCAGCACCATCGATGGCACGGTGGAAATCGGCGTGGTGATGCCGAACCGCCGCGCCATGCTGGCCACGTTGGAAAACCCGACATCGTTGCCCAGCTGCGCCGCCACCGAATTCTTCGAATAGGCAAAGGCGGTGCGCACGTCGATCTCGCCCGCATAGCTGCCGCCCGAATTGCGCGGGCTCCAACCGTCGATGGTCACCGGCACGTCGTTCACCCGGTCATCGGGGGTGAAGCCCGCTTCCAGCGCGGCGAGATAGACGAACAGCTTCCACGACGAACCCGGCTGCCGCAGCGCATCGGTGGCGCGGTTGTAATTGCTGCTGACGTAATCGGTGCCGCCCACCAGCGCCAGCACCGCGCCATCCCGGTCCAGGCTGACCAGCGCCCCCTGCGCCCCATCGGGAGCATTGGCCTGGATCGATGCAGTGGCCGCGCGCTGCATCCCGACATCGAGCGTGGTCCAGACCTCGATGGGTTCGAACCCGCCATCGGGCAGCAGCAGTTCCAGCTGCGGCAGCGCCCAGTCGGTAAAATAGCGGATCGAATTCTGCCCTTCGGTCTCGCGCAGGTTCACCGCTTCGACATTCACTTCGCGCGCCACTGCCGGATCGAGCCCGCCATAGCGGACCATCTGCCCGATCACCACATTGGCGCGGTCCACTGCGGCCTCGACATCGGCGGTAGGCGAATAGCGGCTGGGGGCCTTCACCATCCCGGCAATGATCGCCGCTTCCTCCAGACTCAGTTCGCGTGCCGAATGGCTGAAGAACCGGCGGCTGGCGGAATTGATGCCATAGGCCCCGCCGCCAAAATAGACCTTGTTGAGATAGAGTTCGAGAATTTCGTCCTTGGTGAAATTCCATTCAAGCGCCATCGCCAGCACCATTTCGCGCAGCTTGCGACCCATCGAGCGGTTGGAATTGAGAAACACGTTGCGCGCCAGCTGCTGGCTGATCGTGGACGTGGCGCTGACCTGGCGGTCTTCATCGATGGCATTATAGACTGCGCGCGCCAGCCCCGCCGGATCGACCCCGAGATGCGAATAGAAGCGGTGGTCCTCCACCGAAACCATCGCATCTTTCATCACCTGCGGGATTTCGTCCGCTTCCAGCCATTGGCCGTAGCTCGGCCCCAGTTCGACGATCTCCGAACCATCGCGTGCGCGCACCAGAATGGTCTGGCCGTTCTGGCTTTGCTTCAGTTCGGCAAATGTCGGCATCGATTGCGCAGCGAAATAGACCGAGGTGAACAGGGCGATCATGCCAAGCACGCCGACCGTAACGCCAGCAATCATCAACCGCTTGGTCCAGCGCCACAGGCCCGCCTTCCAGCCGGTTCCCTGCGGCTTCCTTGCCTTCGCCCTGCTTGAACGCGTCCCTCGTGGTGTGGCCATCAGCCTTCAAATTCCCGCCAGCGGGCACTTGCGCCCATGCCAATCCCGTGAGGGATGCCCCGTGCATAAGGCAATTGTAATCGGGCGTGAACGGTGGTGGCGCTCAATCGCCCGCTTTATCCTCCGGTTCGAAGTGGAGCGAGGCAGAATTGATGCAGTAGCGCAGCCCTTCTGGCCCCGGCCCGTCAGGGAAACACGTGGCCCGAAGTGCCCCTGGCAGCGCGCGCAGACCACTTCGGTGCGGACCATGCCGTGCGGCATGTCGCGGTTTATCGCGACCGCCGTTTCGTCTGCCGGAGTGGTGAAACTGGGCCAGCCCGAACCGCTGTCATACTTGGCCTGACTGGCGAACAGCGGCTGGCCGCATCCGGCGCACAGATACTCGCCCGCCGCCTTGTTCTTTTCGTACTTGCCGGTGAAGGCGCGCTCGGTCCCGGCTTCGCGCAGAACGTGATACTGCTCCGGCGTCAGCTTCTCGCGCCATTCGGCTTCGGTGAGGGTGATCCTGTCGGTCATCGGATTAAGCGCTCCTTTGTCCGGCAATATGGTGGTCGCGGCGGTGCTGCAAAGGGCTTGGACGCCCAGCGCCGCAGACATGAGATATTGCCGCGCACGAAGACACATAAGTACGCTAAGAGACCAGAGAATTGGAGTCCCACACCCTTCTGTGTCTTTGTGTCTTTGTGGCGACTGAAAATCAAGCTCCTACGGCGCATTTTGCCTGCGGCGCTCACCGCTCTCCGCGTGAGAACAAGCTTACGCGTTCACGTCCGCATAGTGCTTCGGCGCCGGGAAGGCCGTCCATTTTCTGCCGCAGCAGCGGCGCAAAGCTCGGGCGGCTTTTCATCACCCGATACCATTCGCGCGCGCTTTCGTGGCCGGACCAGTCGATCCCGTCGAGGTAGTCGACTACTGAAAGCTGCGCCGCGGCCGCGAAATCGGCCAGACTCAACTGCCCGCCCGCGATCCAGCGGTTGTTGTCCACCTGCCAGTCGATATATTCGAGATGTTCGTGCAGCAGCCGCATCGTCTCGCGCAGCACCCGGCTGTCGGGCGATTGCCGCAGCACCAGCCGCTTCTTCATCTTCTCGTGCAGCAGCGGCCCGGTGATGTCGGCGTAGAAGCTCTGATCGAACAGCGCCACCAGCCGCCGGATCTCCGCGCGCGCTTTCGCCGTGCCGAGCATCAGCGGGCGCTCGTCGATCGTCTCTTCGAGATATTCGCAGATCACCTGGCTGTCGCACAGGGTGATTTTCTTGACCGGATCGTCCAGCACCGGAACCGTGCCCGCCGGGTTCACCTGGCGGAATTCCTCACCCGCCGACCACGGGAACAGAGTAACCAGTTCATAAGGCACCGCCTTTTCGCCCAGCGTGAGCTGGACCTTGCGGCTGAACGGGCAGAGCGGGAAGTGATAGAGGTGCCACATAGGTGGCCCAGGCTATTGCCCCATGCGCGAGGGACGGTCCAGCGCGCTTTCCCCCGATATCAACGGGATTGCGGCAATTCGTTGCGGCAGACGTTCGGCCAGTTCGCGCAACTGCGGCAGCATTTGCTCCAAAGCGCCTGCCATACCGGCCATTGCCTCCATCATTTCGGGAAGGCGCTCGGCGATCACTTCAGGCGCGCGCCCTGCTTCGGGACCAACCAGATCGCGCACCCGCGCGTCTGGGTCGATGGCAGGCGCATCTTCACCCGCCATGTCTGATGCCGCCTGCGCCAGGGGGCCAACGGGCATTTCCATCAGCGCACCCACCAGCATGGCCGCCATCAGCCCGACCTGTTCCTGCATGGCCGGATCGGACATGGTCTCGATGGCAGTGGACAGCTCGCCCTCCCCGGCGTCCTGCGCCAGGGCGTAACCAGGCAGAGTGACGGCAAGCAATGCAGCAGCGGTGGCAGCAAAACGCATGGAATTTCTCCGGGAAGCGACTCGTTGCGAGCGATTTAGTTCAGGTTCGCTTGCGCAAAGCTGAATGAAACGCGCTATGCGGCGGGCAGCAGCGCGAGGCAGACGGGCATGATTTGATCGAGCGTTTCGCCATCGCGCAGGTCCTGTGCCTCGGTCGTCAGCGCCGCTGTGAGCTGCTCCCGGTCCAACCCGGCCTCGTCCATCACTTGCGCACTGGCACGGACGAAGAATTCCTGCCCCCGATCACGCAGGTCCGGGAATTGCTGCGCTTCGGCGCTGCCTTGCGCCTGCCCCTGCGCCACCGTGGCGAAGGCCGCCGAACAGCGCAGCAGCATCCGGTGTTCGAGGCTGAGGGGTTCTGCTTGGGGAGTGGCAGTGAGGAGGGCGAGGGTGGTCAGTATCATTTGTTATCTTTCGTCATTGCGAGGAGCCCGTAGGGCGACGCGGCAATCCATCTCCCGCCGTTGCCCAGATCGCAACTGCGGGAGATGGATTGGTTGGCCTTTGGCCCTCTTCGAGTCCGCTACGCTCGCAATGACGAACTCCAAATGAATGGAATCGCCTCAGCCCTTCGCATCCATACTCAGAACCGGATTTTCCGTGCCCGGACTCCCGCCCCGGCAGAAACTCATTGCGGATATTGCGATAGGAAAACTTCCACTCCCCCGCCACCCGCACCAGCTCGTCCTCATAAATCCCGAATGTCCCCAGCGTCGGCGTAAACCGCTTGCCATCCGGCGTACGCGGGCCGTCATTGGCGGTTTCGAACCAGAACCCGGTGTGCCAGGCGCGCTCACCCTCCACCCGGATCACGCTCTGGCACAGCACGTGGCGGAGCAGCGCCGGATTGCCGTCCACGTCGCGGTAAATGCCCGGCAATCGCCACCTTGAACCCCTGCGCCGCCGCGCGGATATTCTCGCGGCCCGTCACGCTACCTTGCGCGAATTCCAGCGTGCCATCCTCGGTAAAACACGCGGCGTAAGAATTGAAATCGTTGTAATCCATCGCGAACAGATATCGCGCCATCAGATCCTCGATCTCGGCCCGGTCCTGCGCATAGCCCTCGGCATATTTCGCCATCGCCACACTCTCCTCATCCCAATGAGATTGACTCTATCCACCCGCTCCCACAATTGTAAGTGAAACATACGAATTGGGAGAATTGTGATGTCTGAAGACCGTATCGCCGCGCTCGAAGCAAAGCTTGCCGCGATGGAATCGCGCCTCACCGTCCGCGAGGATGAGCTGGACGTGAAGAAGCTGCAATATCTCTACGGCTACCTGATCGACAAATGCATGTACGATCAGGTGGTGGACCTGTTCACCGACGATGGCGAAGTGCGCTTCTTCGGCGGGGTGTGGCGCGGCAAGGCGGGGGTGGCGCGGCTCTATATCGACCGGTTCCGCAAGCGCTTCACCCACAACAACAATGGCCCGGTGGATGGCTTCCTGCTCGATCACCCGCAAATCCAGACGATCATCGATATCGATGCTGACGGCGTCACCGCGCGCCTGCGCGGGCGTTCCACCATGCAAGCGGGCCGCCATGTCGATTACACCGATCCCAGCAATCCGGTGCTGGGCGTGCGCCAGTGGTGGGAAGGCGGCCTCTACGAGAACACCTACAAGAAGGGCACGGACGGCAAGTGGCGCATCCACGTGCTCAATTACTTCCCCCACTGGCACGCTGATTTCGAAAAGGGCTGGGCCTATACCGAATCGGAATATGTGCCCTTCCCCAAGGTGCTCTACCCCGAAGACCCAAGCGGGCCGGACGCGCTGATCGACGATCACTGGCTGTGGCCGACGCACAAGCTGCTGCCGTTCCACATGAAGCACCCGATCACCGGTGAGGAAATGCTGGCGGATCGCTGGGAAGGCGATGTAGCGCGCGAAGCGGCGAAGGGCTGAGGCGATGACCCAATACCCCTCGCTTCACATGATTATCGATGGTGAGCGGATCACCGGCGGCGGGCGGCGCACCCATGCGGTGGTCAATCCCGCCACCGGGGCCGTGCTCGGCGAACTGCCGCTGGCCGATGCCGCCGATCTCGACCGGGCGCTGGACGTGGCGCAGCGGGCCTTCGCCACCTGGCGCCTCTCCACCCCGCAGGAACGCGCCAGCGTGTTGCAGGGCGCGGCAAGGCTGATGGTCGAGCGGCAGGAACAGCTCGCCCGGATCGCGACGATGGAGCAGGGCAAGCCGCTGGCCGAAAGCCGCATCGAAGTGATGATGAATGTCGGCCTGTTCAACTTCTACGCTGGCGAATGTTTCCGCCTCTATGGTCGCGAACTGGTGCGCCCGGTGGGCCAGCGTTCCACCGTGCGGTGGGAACCGGTCGGCCCGGTTGCCGCCTTCGCCCCATGGAACTTCCCGCTCGGCAATCCCGGTCGCAAACTGGGCGCACCGATTGCGGCGGGCTGCTCGGTGATCCTCAAGAGCGCCGAGGAAGCCCCGGCCTCCGCACTGGGGGTGTTGCAATGCCTGCTCGATGCGGGCCTGCCACAAGGCGTGGCGCAGGCGGTGTTCGGCGTGCCCGACGAAGTGAGCCGCCACCTGCTCGGCTCTCCCGTGATCCGCAAGCTCTCCTTCACCGGCTCCACCGTGGTCGGCAAGCACCTCGCCAAGCTGGCGGCGGACAATATGATCCGCACCACGATGGAACTGGGCGGCCACGGCCCGGTGCTGGTGTTCGACGATGTCGATGTCGACCGCGTGCTCGCCACCGCGGCGCCGGGCAAGACCCGCAACGCCGGGCAGGTCTGCGTTTCCCCCACCCGCTTCATCGTGCAGGAAGACGTGTTCGAACGCTTCCGGGACGGGATGGCGGAACGGCTCGCGGCGACGAAGATCGGCGACGGGCTGGCCGACGGCACGCAGATGGGCCCGATGGCCAATCCGCGCCGCCCCGATGCGATCGAGAAATTCGTCGCCGATGCGCGCGACAAGGGTGCGAAGGTGAACACCGGGGGCGAGCGGATCGGCAATCAGGGCTATTACTTCCAGCCCACCGTGCTGAGCGAAGTGCCGCTTGACGCCGCTGTGATGAACGAGGAGCCGTTCGGCCCCGTGGCACTGGTCAATCCCTATGCCACCGAGGCCGAGATGATCGCCGAAGCCAATCGCCTGCCCTATGGTCTGGCCGCCTATGCCTGGACCGACAATGCCCAGCGCCAGCGCCGCCTCGCCGCCGAGCTTGAAGCGGGGATGATCGGCATCAACAGCCACATGATCGGCGGTTCGGACTCGCCCTTCGGCGGGGTGCAATGGTCTGGCCACGGCAGCGAGGACGGGCCGGAAGGCGTGCGCGCCTGCATGGTGGTAAAGGCCGTGCACGAGAGTTGAACGATCCTCCCCGGCTCCGCCGGGGAGGGGGACCATGCGCAGCATGGTGGAGGGGTATCGACCCCGGCTGGCGGAACAACCCCTCCACCAGCCTGCGGCTGGTCCCCCTCCCCACAAGTGGGGAGGAATAATGCAATGGACGCGATCACTTCGAAAACCACGATCACCAGCGCCGCGCTGGCAGCGATGGAAGCTGCGCTGGGCAGCGAACATGTGCTGACCACGCGCGAAGCGATGGCCGATCACGGCGATCCCATGGGCCCGCAAACCGACTGGTACCGCCCCGGCGCAGTGCTGATGCCCGGCAGCGTCGAGGAAGTGCAGGCCGTGCTGCGCATCGCCAACGAACACGGCACCCCGATCTGGACCAGCAGCCAGGGGCGCAACAAGGGCTACGGCGGCGGCGCACCGCGCGTGTCCGAAAGCTTCACCATGAGCTTGCGGCGGATGAACCGGGTGCTCGAAGTGGACGAAGAGAATTGCATGGCGCTGGTCGAACCCGGCGTGCGGTTCTTCGATCTCTACGATCATCTCAAGGCGACCGGCTCCAAACTGTGGATGAGCGTGCCCGATCTTGGCGGGCGGCTCGATCATCGGCAACGCGCTCGAACACGGCGTGGGTTATACCCCGCTGGGCGATCACTGGGGCCAGCACTGCGGCATGGAAGTGGTGCTGCCCGATGGCGAGATCCTGCGCACCGGCATGGGCGGGATGCGCAATCCGACCAACTGGCTGGTCTATCCGCATTCGGCCGGGCCGAGCTGGGACGGGATTTTCACCCAGTCCAATTTCGGCATTGTCACCAAGATGGGCGTGGCGCTGATGCACGCGCCCGAAGTCTATTGCCCCGGCTGGTTCATGCTCGACAACGAGGAGCATTATGGCGCTTTCCTCGAAGTGCTGCGCCCGCTGATGATCGACGGCACGATCTCCAACCAGCCGATGATCATCAACGCGGTCTGCGCCGCCAGCGCGTTTGACGAGCGCAAGGAATGGTACACCGGCAGCGATTCGATCCCCGAAGAAGTGATCGACCGGATCGCCGCGCAGCCCGGTTTCGGGCGCTGGGTGATGCGCTTTGCGGTGCAGGGCGATGCCCCAGTGGTGGCGCACAACCGCGCGAAGATCGAACGCGCGCTGACGTCGATCCCCGGCGGCTCGGTGATGTTCGAGGAATATGACGGGCACAACCTGCCCGAAATGCACAATCCGCACCACGTGGTGCAGGCGGGCATCCCGTCGATGGCACTCGACCAGATGACCAAGTGGTACGGCGGCGAGGAAGGCGGGCATATCGGCTTTTCCTGCGCCATGCCGATTGCCGGCCAAGGACGGCACGGCGATGCGCGATCTCGCCCGCCGGGTGCTCAACGAACGCAATCTCGATTACGGCGCGGCGATCATCGTCGGCAAGCGCAGCATGATCCATGTCGCGCTGATCGTGTTCGACACCAAGAACGAAGCACAGACCCGCGAGGCCTACGCCGCCACCAAGGCGATGCTCGGCCCGGCGGCGGAACTGGGCTACGGCGAATACCGCAGCCACCTCGACTTCATGGACGAAGTCGCCTCGCTCTACGATTTCAACGACAACGTGCAGCGCCGCTTCGCCGAGAAGATCAAGGACTGCGTGGACCCGAACGGCATCCTGTCGCCGGGGAAGCAAGGCATCTGGCCTGCGGGTATGCGGGGCTAGGCTACATGGGGTTCTCGCAGAGATCGCAGGGGAAGCAGAGGCCGCTGAGATGAAGCCGATTGACGAGTTGAGCGGCGTGGCGGTGGACACCGCGATTGGTGTGCATCGCGATCTCGGGCCGGGATTGCTCGAGTCTGTCTATGAAGTTGTCTTAGCCGGTCGGCTTGCCGAAACGGGGTTGAAGGTGGACCGGCAGGTTCCTGTTCCTCTGCGGTCGATGGAAAGGATTTCGACGTGGCATTCAGGATCGACATCCTTGTCGAGAACCGTCTTATCCTTGAAATCAAGGCGGTCGAACAATTGACGAAGGCACACGAGCGACAGTTGCTGACCTATCTAAGGCTTTTTCAGCAGCCCGTAGGGCTGCTGCTCAATTTCTTCGGGAGCGAAACTGACCGACGGGATCAAACGGATGGTCAACGACTACCGTCCCGAAGTTAACTCCTCTGCGTCCCCCGCTTCCTCTGCGCTCTCTGCGAGAAACCAAAACAGGAAAACAATTTGACCCAAGACCTCAAAACCGGCGGCCAGCACGGCTATCTGCGCATCGCCACCGAGGAAGCCTTCGCCACCGCGGAGCAGATCGATGCGATCTTGCGGCTGATCCGGGAAGGCCGCGCGGACAAGGGCACGTGTCAGCCTGTGGGGTTTCTACGGCACCAGCCCCAGCGAACGCACCACCTTCATCCGCGAGCGGCTGCTCGACATCGGCGAACTGCGCATCGCCGCGATGGACGAAAGCGGGATCGACAAGGCGGTGCTCGCGCTCACCAGCCCCGGCGTGCAGTCGCTGTTCGACCTGGACGAGGCGAAGGGCATCGTCACCCGCGCCAACGATCAGCTCAAAGACGGCCTGCGAACGCTATCCCACCCGCTTCCACGGCATGACCGCGATTTGCCCGCAGGACCCGGAATGGTCGGCGGCGGAATTGCGGCGCGGGAAGGAGGAGCTGGGCTTTGTCGGCGTGCAGGTGAACAGCCACACGCAGGGCCATTATCTGGACGAGCCGCAGTTCGATCCGATCCTGCGCACCTGCGCGGAGCTCGACATTCCGCTCTACATCCACCCGCAAGGCCCGCCCGACGCGATGATCGGCGGCATGGTGGAAGCCGGGCTGGAAGGCGCGATCTTCGGCTTTGCGATGGAGACCAGCTACCACGCGCTGCGGCTGCTGACGACGGGGGTGTTCGACCGCTATCCTTCACTAAGCTGGTGCTCGGCCACGGCTGCGAAGGGCTGCCGTTCTGGATCGATCGGTTCAACTACATGTTCAACGCCGGGGTGCGTTCGGGGCGCTATGAACGGCTCAAGCCGCTCCAGCACAGCCTGCACCATTACCTGCGCACCAATCTGTGGGGCACCAATTCGGGCCTCCCCTCCCCCGCCTCGATCCGGCTGATGATGGACGTGATGGGCGAGGACCGCGTGCTCTATGCGATGGACTACCCCTATCAATTCGTGCCCGATGAGGTACGCCTGCTCGACGCGATGGACATGCCGCAGGAGCGGAAGGTGAAGTTTTTCCAAGCCAACGCGGAAGCACTGTTCGGAATCTAGAGGGGGAGACACAACATGACGACATATGCGGTAACCGGAGCTTCGGGCAAATTGGGCAAGCTGGTGCTGGCCGAACTGCTGGAAATGGTCGAGCCGGACGAGATCGTGGCACTGGCGCGCGATCCTTCCAAGCTGGCGGATGTGGCGGCCAAGGGCGTGGACGTGCGGCGCGCGGATTACAGCGATGTCGCCTCGCTCGATGCGGCGCTGGCGGGTGTTGACCGGCTGCTGCTGATTTCGGGCAATGAGCCAGACAAGCGCGTAGCCCAGCACCAAGCGGTGATCGACGCGGCGGGCCGTGCTGGCGTGGGCTTCATTGCCTATACCTCGATCCTCGGCGCGCCCAATTCGCCCATCGGTCTTGCCAAAGGGCACCGCGCGACCGAGGCCGCGCTGGCCGCCAGCGAGCTGCCGCACGCTGTGCTACGCAACGGCTGGTATAACGAGAATTTCACCGGCGCGCTCGCCGCGCAGATCGAAGCCGGGGTGATCGTCGGATCGCAGGGCGACGGGCGGATTTCCTCCGCCAGCCGCGCTGACTATGCCATTGCCGCCGCGCAAGTGCTGGTGAACGGCGATGGCGGCGAAGTGCTAGAACTGGCGGGCGATGCCAGCTGGACGATGGACGATTTCGCCGCCGAACTGAGCAAGCAGAGCGGCAAGGATGTGGTCTATCAGGACCTGCCGCCTGCCGAATATGCCGCGCTGCTCGAAGCAAATGGCCTGCCCGCCCCGATCGCAGCGATGATGGCGGACTCTGCGCATTGCACCAGTCTTGGGGCGCTGGAGGATTACTCCAAGACGCTGAACGACATCATCGGCGATAACACCACGCCGATCTCGATCACGATCAACCAGGCGCTCGCGAATGGCTGAATCCACCACCGCGCGGACCAGCGGTGAGGCGGCGGGATAACGACCGCATTTCCCGCTACGGCTGGCACGCCATCGTGCTGATGAGCGCGGCGCAGATGATGAGCCTGCTCGACCGGCAGATCCTCGCCATCCTGTCGCAGGATATCCGCACCGATCTGCAACATCGGCGATGCCGAGATGGGGCTGCTTTACGGCACTGTCTTCGCGCTGTTCTACGCGCTGTTCTCGCTGCCGCTGGGGCGGCTGGTGGATGGCTGGGTGCGGACCAAGCTGCTGGCGATCTGCCTTGCGGGCTGGAGCTTTTTCGCCGGCCTTGCCGCCTTTGCGTCGGGCTTCACCCTGCTGGCGATTTCGCGGCTGGGCGTGGGCATCGGCGAAGGGGCGACGCAGCCTGCGGCCAATTCGATCCTGTTCGACAGCCTGCCCAAGAGCCGCCGCGGGCTGGCGATGGGCGGGCTGGGCGTGGGCCTAGCGCTGGGGCTCGGCCTGTCGATGGCGCTGGGCGGGATCGCCGCCGAATGGTGGGACCTGCGCTACGCTGGAAGGCGGCGCACCGCTCGATTTCAAGGGCTGGCAATTCGCCTTCCTCGTCGCTTCGCTCCCCGGCTTCCCGCTCGCCTGGCTGATCTACCGGATGCGCGAACCCACGCGCGGGGCGATGGACGGGATCGTCACCAAGCCCGATCCCGCACCGTTCAAGGCCAGCGCCGGAGTGCTGGCGGCGGTGACGCCGGGGGCCAACTGGTACTTCCTCTGGCGGCTCGATGCGGGCGCGCGGCAGTGGGCGATCAACCTTGGCGGACTGGCGCTGATCCTGCTGCGTGTGCGGGACAATGGTGCGAGGTGACCGAAGCCTTCTCCCCGCGCCCGCCGCTCGATTTCGGCAGCTTCACGCTCAATCCGCACGTGCTGCAATGGAGCGTGATGGCCTTCGGCGCCTTCGTGGTGCTGAACCTGTTCCAGAGCTTCAAGCTGACCGACAAGCCGACCTATCACGTCGCGCTCAACCCCTCGCTGATCCTGCTGATGATAGTCGGCGGGCTGCAAACCGCGATCAATTACGGGATCATGGGCTTCACCCCCTCGCTGCTGATCCGCAAGTTCGAACTGACCACGGCGGAGGCGGGGGTGCAGTTCGGGCTGCTTTCGGCGCTGCTTGCCACCATCGGCGCGTTGGTGGCGGGGCCGCTGACCGACCTGCTTGGCAAGAAGCTGGGCGGGCGCGGGATGATCTGGCTGGTGCTGCTGGCGCTGGGGATTTCGCCATTCGTCGGACCTGTGGACCTTCAGCGCCGAGACCACCGGCGATTTCTACGTGCGCTACGTGGTCTACAGCCTGATCCTGACGCTGTGGCTGCCGCCCGCCTACACGCTGATCCTCGGGCTGGTGCTGCCCCGGATGCGCGGGATCATCTTTTCGACCTATCTTATCATCATGACCCTGCTGGGGCAGGGAATCGGGCCGTATATCGTTGGCATTGTGTCAGACCGGAACGGCGGCGATCTGGCGCGCGCCATCGTGGCGATCAACTGGGTCGCCCCGGTGATCGTGCTGCTGCTGCTGATCGTGATGAAGCGCTACCACAAGGACGAGGCGAGCGTGATCGAACGCGCGCGGCGTGGCGGGGAAGAATTATGACGACCTCCGGCGCAGCCGGATTTTTTCACGCGAAGGGCGCGAAGACAAAGTGAAGGCGCGAAGGGAGAGCGCGATTTGCGAATGTCCCTTCGCGCCCTTCGCTCCTTCGCACACTTCGCGTGAAACCAACAAAGGCCTGCGGCGCAGGACCAAGACAAACGGGTAAGCGCATGACCAGTGTAAGAGAAGCCAGCTTTGCCGTTTTCGCCCACTACGGGGTGGACCGACTGTTCGGCAATCCCGGCAGCACCGAACTGCCGATGCTCAAGGGCCTGCCCTTCCCCTATGTCATGGGACTGAACGAGGCGGTGGTGGTGGGCATGGCCGATGGCTACGCCCGCGCCAGCGGCAGGCCCGCGCTGGTCAACCTGCACTCGGCGGCGGGCACCGGGCATTCGCTGGGCAACCTGTTCACCGCGTGGAAAAACAACGCGCCGGTGGTGGTGACGGCAGGGCAGCAGGCGCGCTCGATCCTGCCCTACGATCCGTTTCTGGGGGCAGAACGGCCGAGCGAATTCCCGCGCCCCTACGTCAAATATTCCATCGAACCTGCGCGCGCAGAGGATGTGCCCCTTGCGCTCGCGCGCGCCTTTGCCATTGCGATCACCCCGCCGATGGGGCCGGTGTTCGTCTCCATCCCGGTCGACGATTGGGAACGCGAATGCGCGATGCCCGATCTGCCCGAACTGGTGCTGAAGGCCGTGCCCTCTGCCATCGGGATCGAGGCCTTGGCAGCGATCATCGACCCTTGCGAGAACCCCGCACTGGTGCTGGGCACCGGGGTGGCCAACAGCGGCGGCTGGCAGGCGGCGATCCGGCTGGCGGAGAAATGCGGCGCCAGCGTCTACGCCGCGCCCTATGCCGCGCGCGAGACTTTCCCGGAGGATCACCCGCAATTCGCCGGGTTCCTGCCCGCCTGGCGCGACAAATTGCGCGCGATGCTGCAAGATCACGATGCAATCCTTGTCGCGGGCGCACCAGTGTTCACCTGGCATGTCGAGGGCGAAGGCCCGCACTGGCCGCCGCACGCGAAGCTGATGGCGCTCTCTGACGATCCGCAGCATCTCGCCAACCTCCCCGGTGGTGGCGGGGTGTTGGGCGATGTCGAGGATGGGCTGGCGCAACTCACCTCGCGGGTGAACGCGCGCGCCTTCAGCGGCCAGCCGCGCCAGCTGGCAAACCCCGAACCTGCGATGACCGCCGCCTATGTCCTCAAGCGCGTCGCCGCGCTGCGCCCGGACAATGCCATTATCGTCGAGGAAGCCCCCACCGCGCGCGGGCCTGAGCACGAGGTTTTGCCGATCACCCGCGAGGGCGGCTTCTATTCCTGCGCCAGCGGTGGCCTCGGCTATTCGTTGCCCGGTTCGCTGGGCGTGTGTCTGGCTCAGGACGACAAAGTGATCGCCGTGCTGGGCGACGGCGCGGCGATGTATGCGATCCAAGGCCTGTTCACCGCGCATCAGGAAAGTCTGCCGGTCAGCTTCCTCATCATGAACAACGCCGCCTATGCCGCACTGACGGGTTTCTCCGGCGAGTTCGGGATGAACCACGTTCCCGGCTGCGACCTTGCCGGGCTGGAATTCGTGCAGCTTGCGCGCGGGCAGGGCATTCAGGCGCAGAAAGTCGAGACCGTAGAGGAACTCGACGCGGCACTGGCGTGGAGCTTTGCGGCGGACCTGCCGACGCTGCTGGATATCAGGATCGCCTGAGCGCGCGGTCAGTCCCCCGCGACAGCCAACACCGCCAGCGCAAGTGCCCTCGCGCCCGGTTGTATCGCCAGCACGGCATCGGGCGCGAACTCGGGCGAATGGTTGGCGGGAACGGGCGTCCCTTCCTCCGCATGGCGGGCCAGCACCTGCGGCGCATAGCTGCCGATATTGAGGAACAGCCCCGGCACCGGCTGCTGCGGTGCCACAAGAAAGGCAAAATCCTCGCTCGGCGGCACCCCCGGCATATGCGCAGGCACCAGACTTACCGCTTCGCCCAGCGCCGGGCCGAGCACCTGCATCGCGCGTGCCACCAGCGCGCTGTCGTTCACCAGCGGCGCGCCTGAGGACAGGTGGATAAACTCCGGCTCGGGCGCGCCCGCCATGGCCGCGCTGCCGCGTGCCACGCGCTGCATGCCTTCATTGAGCACCCGGCGCACGTCAGGATCGAACGCGCGGATGGTGAGCCGCACGGTGGCGCGGTCGGGAATAATATTGGCCACGGTGCCCGCTTGGAAACTGCCGACGCTGATGACGCCGAAGGCCTGTTCGGGCCGCTCGCGCGCCACCACGGCCTGCACATCGGTAACGAAGCGCGCGGCGATCACCACTGGATCGATCGTCTGGCTGGGCATGGATCCGTGCCCGCCGCGACCGTGGAACGTCACTTCCCAGCCGTCGGATGCCGAAGCTACCGTGCCGTCCTTCACCGTCACCGCTCCAGCGGCCGAATTGCTCGAATGCGCGGCAATGGCGTAATCGGGCTGCGGAAAGCGAGTGTACAGACCGTCGTCCAGCATCGCCAGTGCTCCGCGCAAGCCTTCCTCGGCAGGCTGGCCGATGAACACCAGCGTGCCGCTCCAAAGCTGTCGCTGGCTGGCGAGGGCTTCCGCCGCGCCAAGCCACCAGGCCATGTGCAGATCGTGCCCGCAACCGTGCATCACCCCGGGCGTGGTGCTGGCATAGGCAAGCCCGGTGCGTTCCTGCAGGGGCAGCGCATCCATGTCCGTCCGGACCAGCACCACCGGCCCCGGCCCGTTTTCCAGCACCGCGACGACACCCGTTCCGCCGACTCCCTCAGTCACGGCAAATCCCAGTTCCCGCATCCGCGCCGCCAGCACGCCTGCGGTGCGGGTTTCGGCAAAGCCGACCTCCGGATGCGCGTGAAGATCGCGATAGGCCGCCTCAAGCTCTGCCTGCCGTCCGGCCAGCACGCCATCAATCAGCGCGCGCAGAGTTTCGGGTGCCAGTTCCTGCGCCCCAGCTTGATCTTGAGCTCTGAGCCTGAGCGGGGGTCGCCAGCAGCAGTACGAACGGCAGCAGAAATGTCCGCTGCATCACATCACTCTCCAAACCCACATCTTGATCGAACTGGCATAGCGCGCGCCCGTGCAGATGAAGATCGAACGGTTCATCCAGTCGTATTTGCCCACCGGCGCAATGAATTCGGGCACGGTGCGGAAATAGTATTCGGAGGGATCGACCGTCTCCCCCGCCACCAGCCGCGCCATCACTTCGGGCGGGCCGTGGCGCAAGCCGCGATTGCGGATCTGGATCAGGGTGCCGTCGTCGGTTTCGATGGCATAGAGCGCATCGGCCACGGTGACTCCGTCCGCGCGGGTGAGCTGCCAGTCTGCGGAATTGCCCATCAGCTGGCCGTTGATTTGCGGCCCCTTCACATAGCCGCCGGACATGATCGGAATGATCCTCCGCGTCCCGTCGTAAGTCTGCCCGATCTGGCGCGGCGCTTCGAGTTCGCCGCCTGCTTCATAGACGAATTCGAGTCCCGGTGGCTGCATCGCGTCCACTCCCTTTTTGCGTTTGTGATTGTTCTGCGGTGGGCATAGCATCCGACCCGCACGACAAAAGGGGGAATCGCCATGAGCCTTGCCACTGCCGCACCCGTCACCTTCATTGCCACGAGGGATCGCGCCAAGGCCAAGGCGTTCTACGGCGAGGTACTCGGCCTGACGCAGGTTTCCGAGGACGGGTTTGCCGTGGTTTACGACCTTGCCGGGACGATGCTGCGACTGAGCGATGTCGCCAACCACGTGCCCAGCCCGCACACTGTGCTCGGCTGGGTGGTGGACGATATTGCCGCCAAGGTGGCCGAGCTGGCCGCGCGCGGAGTGACCTTCGAATTCTACGAAGGCTTCGGCATGGGCGAGGACCGCGTGTGGCGCGCGCCCGGCGGCGGCGCGCAGATTGCGTGGTTCCTCGATCCCGATGGCAACAACCTCAGCCTGACGCAGTTCTGATCTGCGCCTATTGCGCGGGCAAAGGCGTGTTCGCCACCGCTTCGAAGTAGTCCGCCACCACGCCGTCCAGCTCCGCACCCGGCGGGTTATGGCTCAGCTTGACGATCACGGTGCGGCTGGCGGGGTGGACGTAGATATATTGCCCACCCAGCCCCACGGCGGAGAAAGCCCCCGGTTCGTTGCCCAGTTGCCAGACCTGGAAGCCATAGGCGGGGAGCGGGTTGTCGGCGCTTGGGTTGGCAGGATCGAGCGGGCGCATTGCCGTCATTTCACCCACCCACCCCTGTGGCAGCACGCGAGTTTCGCCGACCATGCCATTGTCCAGCAGCAATTGCCCCAAAAGCGCGAAATCGCGCAAGGTGGCGTTAAAGCCCATGCCTGCCAGCGCCCGGCCCGTATTGCTCGAACTGTCAGCCAGCCAGAAGGCGTTGCGTTCCGCTCCTAGCGGTTGCCACAACCGTTCTTCGGTCAGTGCCGCCAGCCGTTCACCCGTGGCGTTTTCCAGGACTTGCCCCAACACGGCGGTATCGAGCGTGGCATAGTTGAAACTGCTGCCGGGCGCGTCTCGCCGGCCGACCGCGAGCGCAAAGTCGGCAAACCGCGCGCGGTTCAGCACAATCGCGGTTTCGTGGATACAGGCGGCGAGGCTGGGATTGGCCCCGAAATCGTACCGTTCCTCGATCGCTGCGCCGGAGCGCATTTGCAACAGCTGGCGGATCGTCACCCCGTCATACCCGCCGCCCGCCAGATCGGGCCAGTAACGGGTCGCCGGATCGTCGAGCGAGGCGATTTCGCCACGCTCCAATGCCTGCCCCACCAGCATGGCCACGATGGTTTTCGAGACCGAGAAGGCGATATGCCGTTCATCGTCGGAGAAGCGATTGCGATAGTCCTCGAACACGATCCTTCCCGTCACGCAATACCAGCAGCGCATCGGTATAGGTGGCGTGGGCGAAGGCGCGATAATCACCCGGCATGGTGAAGCCTTGGGCTTCCTCCCACACGCGCGGGGTTTCCGCACCCGAAACCCGGCGATTGGCGAAGACTTCGCTCGCCTCGCGGAAGGTGAAGGAATTCACTTCCGGATTGAGCAATTGCCGCCGCATCGCGATGGTGGCGGGGGAAGGATCGCGATAGGCCAGCTCCGGCCCTGAAGGCGCTTGGTCGAGCGGGGCGAGGCCACGGCAGCCCTCGGCTACATCCCATTGCCGCCAGTCTTCCTCCTGTGCCTGTGCGGGGACTGCGAGGGCGAGGATCGCCGCGAAACCAATCAAATTGCGCATCAAGCTATCTCCATCTCTTGAACTCGTCCCAGCCCGATCTCTTCGCTGCGGGCAAAATTGCCGTGCAGGCCAAAGCGCAGGCGGATCGGGACATTGATTGTAGCGACCGGGCCTTTTTCGATATCGAGCGCGTCGAACACCAGCAGATCGCTGCGATGTTCGGCCAGCCGGTTGCACACCTGCACCACCCAGCCGTCGCCTTCGGGCGCGTCTTTGCTGCGCGGGATGAAGCAGGGTTCCTGCAAGGTGCTGGTCGGCCCGGCCCACCAGTGGCTTTCCGCGCCGGTTTCAAAGTCCTTGAGGAACAGGCAGTTCATCGGTGCCCCGCCCGCGCTCCCGCCGACCTCCTCCATCGGGCGGCGGAAATCGACTTCCAGCCCCCAGGTGTAACGGTTCTTGCGCCCGATAAACCGTTCATCGATGCGCGGGAATTCGCTGAAGGTCTCGGTCAGCCGGTTGATCGCCGCAAATTCCTCCCCGTTGCTCGCCATGTCGACCACCCATTCGGTGAGGTGGGTGACGCTCTCCTGCGGATTGAACGGCGCACCGTGGATATCGGGGAAGAAGGGGAAGAAATTGTTCGCCGATTTGGGCGTCACCATGTGCACCTTGGTGCCGTCCTGCCAGGCGTTCATGGTGTGGCTGGCAAAGCAGGTGCCGCGCTTGAACCAGCGGATGTCATCCTGCTGAAGCCCCGCACGGCGCGGGATAATGCCGAGATAGACCGGCATGGTGGTGTCAAACATGAAGGCCGGCTTGCCCGCCTCCAGCTGTTCCCAGCTGCCCACGCTGGGCACGATATGCAGCACCAGATAATCGGGCGTGATCGCGAAATCGTGCATCATGCAGTAGTAGGGAACCTTGAACCATTCCTCGCGCACCAGCTCGCCTTCGGGGCTGATTTCGTAATAGGTGACATCGTCGGTGTGCATCCCGCTGGCGGCGTAACCGATGGCGACCATGTTGCCGGTGTCGGGATCGCGCTTGGGATGGGCGGTGAAGGTCTCGCCGGTCATCTTGCCGCCGAATTTCTCGAAGCCCTGCGTCTCCATCGTGGCCGGGTCCATCACCAGCGCAGGGCTGTCTTCCTTGAGCGCCCAGAGCTTGCCGCCGAACAGCCAGGCATTGGTGTTGGCGGTGCTGCGGATTTGCCCCTTCACGCTGTCGTCATCGGTGAGCGGATTGCGATAGGCGCCGAACAGCGCGCTCGCCTGCATCGTTCTCCAGCTTCCACTTGTCGGTACGCGCCCACCGTTGGCGGAAATCGCATTGCCCGTTGTGGAAATGGAAGCGGGTAATCATCCCGTCGCCGTTGAAGGAGATATCGTCGTGCAGCCGCGGCGCGAACTGCGGATCGGGCTGCACGCGGAAGAACGCCCCATCGAGTTCCGGCGGGATCGTGCCCTGATGCTGGAGATCGGCGATATCCGCCTCGATCCGGCTGGGGGTGTTGAATCCGGTAAAGCTCGGGGTATCCGGGAATTGTGCCATCGCTGCCTCTCCTTGCGCAAGATTGTATGCTCTACTAACAATCTCATCAAGCCGCCTTTCGGGCGGTATGTCCGGGGACAGGATTTTGGCGGGAGCGGCATTGACGCAGGACAAGCTGGAAATGGCGCAAGGCGATGTCGGCGCGCTGGACGGGATTGTCGGCTTCCACATCCGGCTGGCCCACGGCGCGGTCTATCGCCATTTTACCGAAAGTTTCACCGATCTCGGCCTGACCCAGAAGCAGGTCAGCGTGCTGTGGCTGGTGGGCGAGCGTGCGGGCATTTCGCAGGTCGATCTCGGCGCGCGGCTGCGGATGGACCGGGCGACCACCATGACCATCGTCAACCGCTTGCAGCAACGTGATTACCTGCGCCGCGAGCGGGCGGAAGACGACGGACGCAAGCAGGCGCTGCACCTGACTGACTGCGGGCACCGCGCGCTGGATGAGGCCAAGGCCTGCATCGCCGCGCATGAAAACTGGCTCAAGAGCCGGTTCACCGCTGAAGAGAGCGAAAAACTGGTGGAAATGCTGGCGCGAATCCACGAATAGGGTTCGATCCACGGAGAGGGACAAAGTCAACATGGCCGCACCGAGCGGGGGTTCCAACCCCATTACCGTCATCAACGATACCGCAATGGGGGCACGGCAATGGATTGTCGTGGTGCTGATGGTACTGCTCAATGCGCTTGACGGGTTCGACGTGCTTTCGAGCGCCTTTGCCGCACCGGGCATTACCGCAGACTGGGGCATTTCCCGGCCGGAACTGGGCATAGTCCTCTCCGCAGAACTGGTCGGCATGGGCTTTGGTTCGGTACTGCTGGGCGGTGCGGCGGACAAATATGGCCGCAAATATACCATGATCGCCTGTCTCCTGGTAATGGCGCTGGGCATGTATCTGGCCAGCACCGCCACGGCGGTAACTCCGATGGTGGCGTTCCGCTTCCTCACGGGTATCGGCATCGGCGGGATGTTGACCACTACCAATGCGGTGGTGGCGGAAAGCACCAACAGCCGCTGGCGCGCAGCCTGCATCGCGGTCTACGTCGCGGGCTATCCGCTGGGTGCGATCATCGGCGGGATTGCCGCTTCGGAATGGCTGTTGCCGACCTATGAATGGCCTGCGATCTTCCTGTTCGGCGCAGCGGTGACAGCGGCGCTGATCCCGGTGATCCTGCTACTGGTGCCCGAAACGGCGGCCTATCAGGCGACCAAGGGGAACTTGGCTGGGGTCAACCGCACCCTCACCACCTTCGGCAAGCCCGCCATCGGCGATCTGCCCACGATCGTGGCGGGCACGACCAAGCCCAAGGTGACCGACATCCTTTCGAACCGCCAGCTGCGCCCGGTCACGCTGCTGCTCGCCTTCGGCTATATGTTCCACACCATTACCTTCTACTACATCCTCAAGTTCGCGGTGCAGATCGTCTCCGACTATCCCCCCGGCTATCCGCCAGCGGAGGCAGCGACGGTGCTGACCTATGCCAATGTCGGCGGGTTCTTCGGCTCTGCGCTGTTCGGCTTCGTGATGGCGAAGCTGGGGATCAAATGGCCGACCGCGCTGATGCTGCTGATCGGCTCTGCCGCGGTGGCGAGCTTCGGCCTGGGCCGGGACACGCTGGACGCCTGGCAATGGGCGACGATCATCACCGGCTTCTTCACCAATGCCGCGATCAGCGGATACTATGCCGCCTTCGCGCGCGGCTTCCCCGCCTATGCCCGCGCCACCGGCACCGGCTTCGTGCTGGGGATTGGGCGGTTCGGCGCTGCGGGCAGTCCGCTGATCGCGGGCGCGCTGTTCGGCTGGCTGGGGAACGACCAGTTGCTGACCGTGTCGATCATCATGGCGATGGGATCGGTTGATGTCGCTGCTGCTGTTCCTGATGCTGCCCGAGCGCGATGGCGACGAAGTGATGGGCGCGGCGGAAACCGATGCCGAAAAGACCTTTTCCTAAGCCTCTCAGGAGACACTACCCATGAAGACCCGCGCCGCCGTAGCCTTTGCCCCGAAACAGAAGCTGGAGATCGTCGAACTCGATCTGGAGGGGCCGAAGGCGGGCGAGGTGCTGGTGGAAGATCATGGCCACCGGGATTTGCCACACCGATGCCTATACGCTCGACGGGTTCGATTCGGAGGGCATTTTCCCTCGGTGCTCGGCCATGAAGGCGCAGGCATTGTGCGCGAAGTTGGCGCGGGCGTCACCAGTGTGAAGCCGGGCGATCACGTGATCCCGCTCTACACCCCCGAATGCCGCCAGTGTAAATCGTGCCTCAGCGGCAAGACCAACCTCTGCACCGCGATCCGCGCCACGCAGGGCAAGGGGCTGATGCCCGATGGCACCAGCCGCTTCAGCTACAAGGGCGAGACGATTTTCCACTACATGGGCTGTTCGACCTTTTCGAACTTCACCGTGCTGCCCGAAATCGCCGTCGCCAAAATCCGCGAGGACGCGCCGTTCCAGTCGGCCTGCTACATCGGCTGCGGGGTGACCACCGGCGTGGGCGCGGTCACCAACACCGCCAAGGTGCAGGTGGGCGATAATGTGGTGGTGTTCGGCCTCGGCGGGATCGGGCTCAACGTGATCCAGGGCGCGCGGCTGGCGGGCGCGGGCACAGATCATCGGGGTGGATATCAACCCGGACCGCGAGGAATGGGGCCGCAAGTTCGGCATGACCGACTTCCTCAACAGTCGTGGGCAAAGCCGTGAGGAAACCGTCGCCGCCATCGTGGCGATGACCGACGGCGGGGCCGACTACACCTTCGATGCCACCGGCAACACCGAAGTGATGCGCACCGCGCTCGAAGCCTGCCATCGCGGCTGGGGCACCTCGATCATCATCGGCGTGGCCGAAGCGGGCAAGGAAATCGCCACCCGCCCGTTCCAGCTCGTCACCGGGCGCAACTGGCGCGGCACCGCATTCGGCGGAGCCAAGGGCCGCACCGACGTGCCCAAGATCGTCGACATGTACATGACCGGCAAGATCCAGATCGACCCGATGATCACCCACGTGATGGGGCTGGAGGAGATCAACACCGCCTTCGACCTGATGCACGCGGGTGAGAGCATTCGTTCGGTCGTGGTGACTCGTCTTCTAGCGAGCGTCATTGCCTGACGCTACGGTTATGCGTTTCACAAGTCCGAAAATTTCGGCTATGTGATGAAACTAGAGAATCGCAGGCGACGAAACCCAGCCGCTTGCCCAGCAAGGAGAGGCCCCGAAATGCTCAATCACGTTTTCCTCGGCACCAACGATGTCGATCAATCGCGCGCCTTCTACAACGCCACGATGGCGGCAATCGGCGTTGCTCCGGTGGGCGAATATCCGCACCTCACCATTTACGCCAATGCAGGCGGCACGGTGGCGGTCGGCAAGCCCGCCAACGGCGAAGCGGCCAATCCCTCCAACGGCGCGACGCTGGGTCTGAAGGCCGCCAGCTACGCCGAAGTCGATGCCTGGCACGCGGCGGGCGTGGACAATGGCGGAACCTGTGATGGCGCTCCCGGCTTCCGCCCCAATTCGCCCGGCAACATGTATGGCGCTTACCTGCGCGATCCCGATGGCAACAAGATCTGCGCCTTCACTCCGAACGTGGGGGACAAGGCATAATGGCACTCTACAGCCACGTGCGGGTCGGCAGCGCTGACCCCGCAGCATCGCTCGCTTTCTATGACGCGACGTTCGCGGCACTGGGCATCACCGGGCAACATCGTGACGGCGTTCACGGCATGTATGGCTCGCCAGAAACCGGCATGTTCATGGTCGGCCCGCCTGCCGAGGGCGAAGCGACCCATGCCAATGGCGGCACCGTGGGCCTGACTGCGCCCGACACCGCCACAGTCGATGCCTGGCACAAGGCCGGTCTTGCCAACGGCGGCACCTGCGAAGGCCCTCCCGGCCCGCGCCCCTATGGCCCTGCCCCGATGTACGGCGCCTATATGCGCGATCCGGTGGGCAACAAGCTGTGCATGTTCACCATGAATGTGGAAGGATAAAACCATGTACTCGCATCACACCATCGGCTCGAACGATCTCGAAAAATCGAAGGCGTTCTACGACGCCACCTTTACTGCCATCGGCGGCAAGCATGGTTTCACCGACCCCAAAGGCCGCGTGATCTATATGCACAATGACGGCATGCTGCTGCTGACCAAGCCGATCAATGGCGAGCCGGCGACCATCGCCAACGGAAACACCATTGGTTTCGCGATGGACAACCCGCAGCAGGCCGACGCATGGCATGCCGCAGGCGTGGCCGCTGGCGGGACAACCTGCGAAGACCCGCCGGGTGTGCGCGATATGGGGGCATACAAACTGTATCTCGCCTATCTGCGCGATCCCGACGGGCACAAACTCTGCGCCTTGCACCGGATGGGCTGATGACGCTCGAAACCGTCAGCACCGCGAAATGCCACGGCGGCATGCAGGGCGTCTATCGCCATGCGAGCACCTCCACCGGCACGCCGATGACCTTTGCGGTCTATGTTCCCGAGCATGAAGCCGGGGCGAAGCTGCCGGTGATCTGGTGGCTGTCGGGCCTCACCTGCACGCACGAAAACGCGATGGTGAAATGCGAGTACAAGGCGGCATGTGCCGAGCACGGAATTATTTTCGTCTGCCCGGATACTTCCCCGCGCGGGGAAGGCGTGCCGAACGACGAGGCCTTCGATTTCGGGCAGGGCGCGGGGTTCTACGTCGATGCGACGCAGGAGCCGTGGGCGCAGCACTTCCAGATGCGCAGCTATATCGAGGACGAACTGCCTGCGCTGGTGGCGGCAAATTTCCCGGTCGACATTGCGCGGCAGGGCATTTCCGGCCATTCGATGGGCGGCCACGGCGCGCTGACGGTGTCGCTGCGCAATCCGGGCCGTTTCCGCTCGACCAGCGCCTTTGCCCCGATCGTCAGCCCGCTCAATTGCCCCTGGGGCGACAAGGCGCTGACCGGCTATCTGGGTGACGACCGCACGCTTGGCGCGCCTACGACAGCGTCGCGCTGATCGAGGACGGCGCGCGGATCGACGATCTGCTGATCGATCAGGGCAGCGCCGACGAGTGGCTCGAACCGCAGCTCAAGACCCACCTGCTCGAAGCGGCAATCGACAATGCCGGGATGGCCGCGACGGTGCGGATGCAGCCGGGATACGACCATTCCTACTTCTTCGTCTCCACCTTCATCGCCGATCACGTGGCCTGGCACGCCGGAAAGCTGAAAGCATGAGCGACAAAAGCACCCGCATCGGCGAGATCGTCGCCCTGCATCGCGACCGCGAAGGGCCGCTGCTGCCGGTGCTCCACGATGTGCAGGCACGCGTTCGGCTGCGTCGATGCCGAGGCCGAGGCGCTGATCGCCAAGGGGCTCAACCTCAGCCGCGCCGATGTCCACGGGGTGGTCAGCTTCTATCACGATTACAAGCCGCAGGCCGATGTGCGCCCGGTGGTGCAGGTCTGCCGCGCCGAAGCCTGCAAGGCGCGCGGGGTTGAAGCAATTGTGGCCGCAGCAGAAGCGGCTGCGGGCGCGCGGGTGAAGATCGAAACGGTCTATTGCCTCGGCCTGTGCAGCGCCGGCCCTGCCGCGCGCACGGGGGACGATCTGCATATCCGGCTTGATGCGCAGAGCATCGCCGAACTGGTGGAAAACGCATGACTCTGGTGAAAATTTCCGACGACGCGCTGGCCCGCGCAGGCGGGGCCGACCGGCTCGCCGCCGCCTTCGAAGCCAAGGGCTGCGAAGTCCACCGCGTGTCGAGCTGGGGGATGCACTGGCTCGAACCGCTGGTCGAGATCGACGGACAAGGCTTCGGCCCAGCCACGCTGGCCGATGTCGAAGCCATCCTTGGCGGGACGAGCGACAAGGCCATTGGCACCGATCGCCGAACACCCCTTCATCGCCGCGCAGGTGCGCTATACCTTTGCCCGCGCTGGCAAAACCCGCCCGCTCTCGCTGGAGGACTACGCAGCCACCGGCGGCTGGGCGGGCCTCACCCGCGCGCGGCAGATCGGCTCCGAAGCCATCGTGGCGAAGTCACTGGCATCCGGCCTGCGCGGGCGCGGCGGGGCGGGTTTTCCCACCGGGATCAAGTGGGACACGGTGCGCAAGGCGCAGAGCGACCGCAAGTACATCGTCTGCAACGCCGACGAGGGCGATTCGCGGCACCTTTGCCGACCGCATGCTGATGGAAGGCGATCCGTTCGCGCTGATCGAAGGCATGGCGATTGCTGCCGAGGCGGTCGGCGCGCAGCAGGGCTACATCTACCTGCGCAGCGAATATCCCGATGCGATCCGCAAGCTGAACGCGGCGCTGGAGCTGTGCGCGGATATTATCGCGCCGTTTCGATGCGAAGTGCGCGTCGGTGCGGGTGCTTATGTCTGCGGCGAGGAAACGTCCTTGCTCAACAGCCTCGAAGGCAAGCGCGGCGAAGTGCGCGCCAAGCCGCCGCTGCCCGCGCTCGAAGGCTTCCTCGGCAAGCCGACGGTGGTCAACAACGTCCTCAGCCTCGCCGCCGTGCCGCACGTGCTCACCGAAGGCGGGGCGAGCGCCTACCAGAACATCGGCTTCGGCCGTTCGCGCGGGACCATGCCGATCCAGCTCGCGGGCAATATCAGGTACGGCGGACTGTACGAAATCGGCTTCGGCGTCACGCTGGGCCAACTGGTCAACGAGATCGGCGGCGGCACCGCATCGGGTCGCCCGGTCAAGGCTGTACAGGTCGGCGGGCCGCTGGGAGCCTATCTCCACCCCGACCAGTTCGACATTGTCTTCGATTACGAAACCTACACCGCCGCCGATGCGCTGATCGGCCACGGCGGGATCACCGTGTTCGACGATACCGCGGACATGGGCGCGATGGCGCGCTTCGCGATGGAATTCTGCGCGGCGGAAAGCTGCGGCAAATGCACCCCCTGCCGGATCGGCGCGGTGCGCGGGGTGGAAATCATCGACCGCATCCGCGCTGGTGGCCGTTCGCGTGACGGGGTCGAGGCGCTGCCGCAAATGCACAATGCGCCCAAGGATAATGGGCGCGCAGGCGGCGGAGGAAATCGTCCTGCTGACCGACCTGTGCGAAACGATGAAGTTCGGCTCGCTCTGCGCGCTGGGCGGATTCACGCCGTACCCGGTGATGAGCGCGCTGAAGAACTGGCCGGAGGATTTTACCCGGTGAGTCGGGTGGGCGTCTCTTCTCCCCTCCCCTTCAGGGGAGGGGCCGGGGGTGGGGTCTGTCCTCCATCTCCATGCTTGCTCAATTTTGACATCCCCCACCCCAACCCCTCCCCTGAAGGGGAGGGGCTAAAATAGTGATCCTCGGCGCGGTCCTTGCAGGCGGCCAGTCCACCCGCTTCGGCAGCGACAAGGCGCTCGCCGAACTCGATGGGCGCACCCTGATTGCCCGCGCGGTCGATGCCCTCTCGGGCTTCTGCGAATACGTGATCGTCGTCGGCCGACCCGAAGCCCCCGCGCCGACCATCCCCGATTGGCCGCGCGCCGGGATGGGGCCGCTGGGCGGGATCGCCGCCGCGCTGCGGTTTGCGCAGGACAGCGATTACACTAGCGTGCTCACCTGCGGGGTCGATTCTGTCGCGCTGCCCGCCTCGCTCTTGGCGGATCTTTCGCCGCCCCCCGCCTATCTTGAAACCCAGCCCGTTATCGGGCATTGGAACAGTGACAACGCAGCCATCGTTTCGGCCATCCTCCAGAGTGAAGGACGCCACTCGATGCTCGCATTTGCCGGGGCCGTGAACGCCCGCCCGGTATCGAGCACGGATGCGCCAGCCAATATCAATACGCCTGCCGATCTTGCAGGCCTGGAGCAATAGCTATGGGATTTGAGCCCGCCAAGGATTTCGGCACCCCCGCCTCCGCCGCGAAAGCAACGGTGACGCTGACCATCGACGGGCGCGCTGTCACTGTGCCCGTGGGCACCAGCGTGATGCGCGCGGCGGCGGAGATCGGCGGCAACATCCCCAAGCTCTGCGCCACCGATAACGTCAAGGCCTTCGGCTCGTGCCGCCTGTGCCTGGTCGAGATCGAAGGCGCGCGCGGCACGCCTGCCAGTTGCACCACCCCGGTGGCCGAAGGGATGGCGGTCAAGACCCAGACCCCGCGGCTCGAAAAGCTGCGCAAGGGGGTGATGGAACTCTACATTTCCGATCACCCGCTCGATTGCCTGACCTGTTCGGCGAACGGCGATTGCGAATTGCAGGATCAGGCCGCGGCCGTGGGCCTGCGCGATGTGCGCTATGGCTATTCGGGCGAGAACCACCTTTCGCAGCCGACCGACAATTCGAATCCCTATTTCTCCTTCGATGCCAGCAAGTGCATCGTCTGCTCGCGCTGCGTGCGCGCCTGTTCCGAAGTGCAGGGGACTTTCGCGCTCACTATCGACGGGCGCGGGTTCGCCAGCATGGTTTCCGCCGGGCAGGACGGGGACAATTTCCTCTCCAGCGAATGCGTCAGCTGCGGCGCCTGCGTGCAGGCCTGCCCCACCGCGACCTTGCAGGAAAAGAGCGTCAAGGCGATCGGCCTGCCCGAACGCGCGGTCGTCACCACCTGCGCCTATTGCGGTGTCGGCTGCACTTTCCGCGCCGAGATGCGCGGCGAACAGCTGGTGCGGATGGTGCCCTACAAGGACGGCAAGGCCAATCGCGGGCATAGCTGCGTCAAGGGCCGCTTCGCCTATGGCTATGCCAACCACAAGGATCGCATCACCAGCCCGATGATCCGCGAGTCCATCGACCAGCCGTGGCAGGAAGTCAGCTGGGAAGAGGCGATGGCCTTCACCGCTGGCAAGATCAGCGCGATCAAGGCCGAGCACGGGGCAATGGCGCTGGGCGGGATCACCTCCAGCCGCTGCACCAACGAAGAAGTCTATGTGGTGCAGAAGATGATCCGCTCGGTGTTCGGCGCGAACAACGTCGATACCTGCGCGCGGGTGTGCCATTCGCCCACCGGCTACGGGCTCAAGACGACCTTCGGCACCAGCGCGGGGACGCAGGATTTCGACTCTGTCGAACACACCGATGTCGCGCTGGTGATCGGTGCGAACCCGACCGACGGCCACCCGGTCTTCGCCAGCCGCCTGAAGAAGCGCCTGCGCGAAGGGGCGAAGCTGATCGTCATCGATCCGCGCCGCATCGATCTGGTCCGCACTCCGCATGTCGAGGCGAGCTATCACCTGCCCTTGCAGCCCGGCACCAATGTCGCCGTGCTCACCGCGATGGCGCACGTGATCGTCACCGAAGGGCTGGCGAACGAAAAGTTCATCCAGGCCCGCTGCGATGTCGAGGCCTATGAGGACTGGGCGCGCTTCGTTTCCGACGAGCGCCATTCGCCCGAAACGCTCGAACCCGTCACCCGCGTTCCCGCCGGCGACCTGCGCGAGGCCGCACGGCTCTATGCCACCGGCGGCAACGGGGCGATCTACTACGGGCTGGGGGTGACCGAACACTCGCAGGGTTCCTCCACCGTGATGGCGATTGCCAATCTGGCGATGGTCACCGGCAATATCGGCCGCAAGGGCGTGGGCGTGAATCCCCTGCGCGGACAGAACAATGTCCAGGGCGCCTGCGACATGGGCAGCTTCCCGCACGAATTGCCCGGCTATCGCCACCTGTCCGACAGCGCGACCCGCGAACTGTTCGAAAAGGACTGGGGCGTTTCGCTCGATCCCAATCCCGGCCTGCGGATCAACAACATGCTCGATGCCGCTGTCGATGGCAGCTTCAAGGCGATCTACATCCAGGGCGAGGATATCCTCCAGTCCGATCCCAACACCCAGCACGTGGCCGATGGCCTGTCAGCGATGGACTGCGTGATCGTCCACGACCTGTTCCTGAACGAAACCGCCAATTACGCGCACGTCTTCCTGCCGGGCTCCACCTTCCTCGAAAAGAACGGCACCTTCACCAATGCCGAACGCCGCATCCAGCCGGTGCGCAAGGTGATGGAACCTGCCAACGGTTACGAGGACTGGCAGGTCACGCAATTGCTCGCCAATGCGCTGGGGGCAGGCTGGACCTACGGCCATCCGAGCGAAATTCTCGACGAGATCGCTCGCCTCACCGGCAGTTTCGCCGGGGTGAGCTGGGAAATGCTCAACGAGCGCGGTTCGGTGCAGTGGCCGGTCAACGAGACCCACCCTGACGGTTCACCCGTCATGCACATCGAAGGCTTCGTGCGCGGCAAGGGGCTGTTCGTGGTCACCGATTACGTTCCCACCGACGAAAAGACTGGCCCGCGCTTCCCGCTGCTGCTGACAACCGGGCGCATCCTCAGCCAGTACAACGTCGGCGCGCAGACCCGGCGCACGGCGAACACGATCTGGCACCAGGAAGACCTGCTGGAAATGCACCCCACCGATGCCGAAAATCGCGGCCTGAACGATGGCGACTGGACCAAGCTCGCCAGCCGTACCGGGGAAACGACTCTGCGACTCAAGGTCACCGACCGGGTGGCTCCGGGCGTGGTCTATACCACTTTCCACCACCCGGCGACGCAGGCCAATGTCGTCACCACCGACTATTCGGACTGGGCCACCAATTGCCCCGAATACAAGGTGACTGCGGTGCAGGTGATGCCGAGCAACGGCCCGACCGACTGGCAGGAAGACTATCAGGAACTCAGCGAACGTTCGCGGCGCATCGTTGGCGAGGAAATGGAACCGGCGGAATGAGCAAGAACCAGCTCGAAACGCTTAACCGCTTCGCCAACGAGATCGCGCGAAATTTCGTCGCCATCGGCCACGACAAGGCGGTGCTGGCAACGGCGGACCATATCGAAAGCTTCTGGGACCCGCGCATGAAAGCGGCGGTGTTCGCCAGCGACCGCTCCGGGCTCGCTCCGATCGCAGCAGCGGCAATTGCCTACCTCGACGAGAAGGGCCACCCCGGCTCGCAAACCCGCGCGACGGACTTTTCCAAGCACGGCGATCTGCACAATTCGGATGCTGGTTAGTCAACAATCCCCCCTCCCTTTCAAGGGGAGGGGCCGGGGGTGGTATTGCGACCGGTAGGTCGCACCCGTTTTGCTCGCTTCGCTCGCCACCACCCCCAACCCCCTCCTCTAAAGAGGAGGGGGCTTTAAGATGATCGAACACCACCCCGACGGCAACACCAGCCCCAGCGCGCGCAAATTCGTTCCCGAAGTCCCGGTAGCGCTCGAATACAACGGCCTCAGCTACGCAGTAATGATGGCCACCCCCGCCGATCTGGAAGATTTCACCCGCGGCTTCGCGCTCACCGAAGGACTGGCCCAGACCCCAGCCGACGTGACCGACATCGCCATAGCCGAGGTGGAACACGGCTGGATCGCCCGCGCTACGCTCACCGGCCTCGGCATCGACAAACTCACCGACCGGGTGCGCACGCGGGTGGCGGAAAGCTCGTGTGGCCTCTGCGGGATCGAAAACCTCGAAGCCGTCTCCCGCCCCCTGCCCCCGGTCGCCGCGCACACCGCGCTCGATCCGCAGGCAATCTTTGCCGCCCTCGGAGCCTTGCGCGATCACCAACCCCTCACCCGCGCAACCGGCGCGGCACATGTCGCGGCCTTCTGCTCTCATGACGGCACAATCCTCCACGCCCGCGAGGATGTCGGGCGGCACAATGCGATGGACAAGCTGGTCGGCGCGCTCGCCGCTGCCGGTCAGAATGCCAGCGAAGGGTTCGTGCTCTCCTCCGCCCGCTGCTCCTATGAAATCGTCGAAAAGGCAGTGCGCGCCGGGGCAACGCGGCTGGTCACGATCTCACTTCCCACCAGCATGGCTGTGGAGCGCGCGAGAGCGGCGGATCTCACCCTGCATTGTCTCGCGCGCAGCGATTCGGTGTTATGTGTTCACGATGGAGCGAGCGGCTTGGCCTGAACGTCGCAAGGTGGCTCGCCACGAAGAGAACTTAGGCTTCTCCACAGCCTTGCCCTTTGCGTCGAACGTTGCTTCCCGACAAGGGTTTGCGCAAGAGATTGCGCAAGCGGGAATGGAGAAATCACGGTGAGCGGCAGGGCACGCATTGTCTGCGTCGGCGAAGGCATGGCCGAACTGTTTCGCGCAGCCCACGGCGGGGCGGACGACTGGCAGATGGCGCACGGTGGGGATATGCTCGATGTCGCCGTGCATCTGGCGCGGCTGGGCTGCGATGCGGCATTCCTGAGCAGCCTTGGCGCGGATCGATTCAGCCTGGCGGCGCGGGTAGCGTGGGAAAGCGAGGGGTTGGATTGCAGCCTGGTGTCGCAGCACCCCACTCGCAATATCGGCCTCTACGCGATCCATACCGATGCCGCTGGCGAGCGCAGCTTCACTTACTGGCGCGAGACCGCAGCCGCGCGCGCGATGTTCGCGCCCGAACTCTACGCGCCGATCCGGGCGCGGGCGGAGCGGGCGGACGTGCTTGTGTATTCGCTGATTACCTTGGCTATCCTCGATGAAGCCGGGCGCGGCGAATTGTTGGCGCTGGCCGAACACGTGCGCGGCAAGGGCGGGCAGGTGGTGTTCGACGGCAATTATCGCCCGCGCCTGTGGACCTCGCGCGAGGAAGCGCTGCACTGGCGCAAGGCTGGAGCCGCGAGTGCGACGATGGGCCTGCCGACGCTGGAGGACGAGACCATGCTCGCCGGACTGGGCGATGCCGAAGCGGTTTACGATAGCTGGAAGGAAGCGAGCGGCGGCAGGGCGGAGGTTGTCGTCAAGCTCGGCGCGGACGGATGCCGCCTGCCCGATGGCACCGTGGTCCCGCCCCCGGCGCGGCTCGATCCGGTCGATACCAGCGGCGCGGGCGATGCCTTCGATGGCGGCTATCTGGCGGCGCGGCTTGCGGGGGACGATCCGGCCACGGCGGCGCTGGCGGGCCACGCGCTGGGCGGTTGGATGGTGATGCGGCGCGGGGCGATCCCGCCCGTCGATGAAGCCGCGCCCTATGCGGCGCTCACCCGATAAAGCGCATTGCAATTCTCTATTACTCTGACAAATAGGTGTCGGATCTTGGAGAGGAATAGCGATGCGCGCGATAGGGATTACGGGGGCGAGTCGCACTTGCACTGGGGGCAGTGCCGGTGGCCGCAGCGGAGGCCGAGCGCGGCGACGCGGGCCAGCTGGCGGATGGCACCCGGATCGAGGCTGTCACCCTCTCGAATGACGCCGGGGTCAGCGCCCGGATCATCACCTATGGCGCAACCTTGCAGGCCTTCGAAGCGCCGGACCGCGAGGGCACCGTTGCCGACATCACCTTGGGCTACGACGACACCGCCGATTACGAGCGCTTCCCCAATTACTTCGGCGTCACCGTGGGCCGCTATGCCAACCGCATTGCCGGGAGCGACCTTCTCGCTGGACGGCGAGACCTATAGCCTCCCCGCCAACGACGATCCCAATTCGCTCCACGGCGGCGAGCAGGGGTTCGACAAGCGGGTGTGGCGGATCGTTTCGGTCGAAAGCGGCCCGGTCGCTTCGGTCACGATGGCGCTGACCAGCGCGGACGGCGATCAGGGCTATCCCGGCAACATGGAGGTGCGCGTCACCTACACGCTCGACGATGCGGGCGATCTGGGGATCGTGTTCGAAGCCACCAGCGATGCGCCCACGGTGGTCAATATGACCAACCACGCGCTGTTCAATCTCGCCGGGGACGAGGCCGAGCGCGGGGCGATGGGGCATTACCTGATGATCCCCGCGCGCCGCTACACCCCAGTGGACGAAGCCCTGATCCCCACCGGTGAACTGCGCGCGGTGGCAGGCACGCAGTTCGATTTCACCGGCTGGCGGCTGATCGAAGAAGGACTGCGCGACGGCAGCGACGAGCAGATCGTGCGTGGACGCGGCTACGATCATAATTTCGCGCTCGACAAGGGCGTGACTGAAGTGCCGGAACTGGCGGCCCGGCTGGTCGATACGGTCAGCGGGCGCATGCTCGAAGTGCTCAGCACCGAACCCGGCATTCAGTTCTACACCGGCAATTTCCTCGTCGGCACCGTGCAGGGCCGGGGCGGGCGGATTTACCGGATGGGCGACGGAATCGCGCTCGAACCGCAGCGGTTCCCCGATGCGCCCAACCAGCCGCAATTTGTCTCGGCCCGGCTCGATCCGGGCCAGACCTATCGGCACGCAATGATCTACCGGGTGAGCGTGGCCCCGGCGGCGGAAGGTTCGGAATAGGCCGGACCGATATTCGTTGAACGCCACCACTTCGCGGCGCTCTCCCATTTGCAGCGCGCTTTCGACCAGTGCCAGTGGCGCGAGGTCGACTTCGCTTTCGTTGCTGGCGATCAGTTCGGCGAAGCGCGCGTAGAGCGAGGGGTATTCGCCATCAAGGGCGGTCTGGATGCCATCCGGCGTGACCAGCACGCTACCTCCCTGTTGCAGCAGCAACGTTCCAGAGTCGGTTTCGATGCGGATGTCCCAGGTTTGCGGGCCGGTTTGCAGGAAGTCCATTTCCAGCGAGATGGGGGTAGAGGCGGTGTTGGTCATTGCCAAAGTGCCCGCGATCGGAGCCGCGCAATTGGCGGGCACTTTCAGCACCGCTGATTGGACTGTTAGCGGCGCAGGCATGAGAGCGGTCAGGATCGACAGCGCATTGATCGCCGGATCGAACACGCCGAAGCCGCCTTCCTCGAAAATCCACTTCTGGCCCGGATGCCACACCCGCACATCCTCGCGCCAATCGATGGCGACCGAGCGGATGGTGCGCCCCTCCAGCCATTTGCGCGCGGGTGCAACTCCGGCGGCGTGCTGCGAATGCCAGGCGGTGTAGAGTGTGAGGCCCTCACGCTCGGCCAGATCGCGCAGGCTCTTCCGCTTCAGCGACTGTCGCACAAGGCGGCTTTTCGAGCATGACGTGCAGCCCTGCCTCCAGCGCCTCGCGCGCCAGTTTCTGGCGCACGCGTGGCGGAGTGCAGACGGCAACCGCATCGACCTTGCAGCCGCGTGGCGAGCAGTTCTGCAAGGCTGGCAAAGTGTGGCGCGGTTCCAGCGCCCTGCGAAAGCGGATCGACCGTGGCGGCCAGCACGAACCGCTCGCTGGCAGCGATAGCGGGCAAGTGCTGGTCATGCGCAATCTTGCCCAGCCCGATAACGGCAACCGCAATCGGCATCTGCGCTCACAGCACGGCCACCTGCGTCGGCGCGGGAGAAGGTGCGATCACCTTCAGCGCATTGCGCAGCGGCAGCGTAAACGGCGGCGCGGCAATTTCGAACACGTCACCATCCTGCGTCACGAAGCCATCGGCAAAGCTGGCGGTGGAGGTGCCGAAGAAATGCACGTGCACATCGCCCGGCCGCCGGAACTGCGCATATTTGAAATGATGGTGCTCCAGATTGGCGATCGAATGCGCCATATTGTCCTCGCCGGTCAGGAACGGCTTTTCCCACACCGTCGCCCCCGCCCCGCTCGATCCGCACAGCCCCGCGCACATCGCGCGGCAGGTCGCCGGTCAGCAATTCCGGGCCGAGCGCCGCCTGCCGCAGCTTGGAATGGGCGAGCCAGAGGTAGTTGTGCCGCTCGGTCACATGATCGGAGAATTCGTTGGCAAGGCAGAAGCCGAGCCGGTGCGGGGTGCCGTCCGCGCCGATGATGTAGAGCCCGGCGATCTCCGGCTCCTCCCCACCATCGACGGCATAGCCTGGCTGATCGAGCGGCGTGCCGGTGCCGACGAGATGCTGCCCATCACCCTTGTAGAACCATTCGGGCTGCTGGCCGATGGCGCCGGCAGCAGGCTTGCCGCCTTCGAGCCCTTCGAGGAACATCCGCATCGAATCGGTCGCCTGCCCGCTCGCCGCCAACTGGTGCATCTGGTCGCGCCCCTCGGCACTGCCGAGATGGGTCAGGCCGGTGCCGCAGAGGAACAGGTGCGCCGGATCGGGATGATCGACCGGCGGCAGGACGCGGCCCTCGGCCAGCGCCTGCGCCACGTCCACCACATCCCCCAGCCCTGCCGAATGGGCCTGCGCTTCCAGCGAGTGCCCTGCGGCGATGGCCTTGAGCGCGAGTTCGCGAGTGGACTCGACGCCTTGCACGAAGCGGTGGCCGTCTGCCGTTGCGGTCAAGACCTGCCGCTCACCCGCGAGCGAACGGATCTGGATGAATATCATCGCGAATTTCCTTGTACAACAGCAGCGACCAGATCGCGGGCGCGACGAGACAATTCTTCGACAGGCCGCCCCGGCGCGAACAGGCTTCCCCCTACACCAAGGCCTTCTGCTCCAGCGGCAAGCCATTGCGCGGCATTGCCAGCATCGACTCCGCCGACTGCCCAGACACCCGTCCCCTGCGGCAGCACACTGGCCAGCGCGCCGATATGCGACGGCGCAACACTGCTCGCCGGAAACAGCTTCAGCCGCCGTGCGCCTGCGTTCACCGCCGCAAAGGCCTCGCTCGGCGAGAACACACCCGGCAGCACGTCCATCCCATACGCCAGCCCGCGCGCAATCACAGCGGGGTCGCAATTGGGCGAAACCAGCAGGGTGCCTCCCGCCGCGTGCAACCTATCGGCCAGTTCGGGCGAGGTGATCGTGCCACCGCCGATTGCGCATTCCGCGCCGAACTCACGGGCGAGCAGCGCAACGCTCTCTTGCCATCCCGGCGAATTGCTTGGCACTTCCAGCATTCGCACACCGCTCTCGATCAGAACACGGCCCACGTCCAAAGTCTCGGCAGGAACCAGTCCGCGCAGGATTGCCACGATTGGCGGCGCGCCTGCCGCCAGCAGCGAATCCAGATCAGCCATTTTCGCCATCCCCACAATTTGACTCTGCCCAAGGCTTTGCGAATAAGCCGGGGGGAAAGCCAGCACTGGCAATCAGGGGAGCCCGATGAGCAACGCCACGCCCAGTCCCGCAAAACTGCCGCGCGAAGTCGTGCGCCAGAAGCGCGATTCGGGCAGGCGCTTGCACGGCGCGGTGGCGAACCTGCTCGGCACGGCCATCGTTTCCGGGCGCATCGCGGTGGGTGAAAAGCTGACCGGCGAAGTCGCCAATGCCGAAGCGCTCGACGTTTCGCGCAGCGCCTATCGTGAGGCGGTGCAAGTGCTGGCCGCGAAGGGACTGGTCGCGAGCAGACCGAAGGACGGCACAAGAGTGCTGCCGCGCCACCAGTGGAACCTGCTCGATCCGATGGTGCTCGCCTGGGCCTTCGCCGAAGAACCCGACGTCTCCTTCGTGCGCGATCTGTTCGAACTGCGCGCCGTGGTGGAACCGGCAGTAGCGCGGATGGCGGCGGAGCGGCGCACGGCGGAGCATGTCGCCACCATGCGCGCGTGCCTCGACACCATGCAACGCGAAACGCTGGCCAATGAGCGCGGGCAGGCGGCGGACAAGGCCTTCCACGCCACGCTGATCGCTGCCACGGGCAATGAAGCGATGATGTCGCTTGCCGCTTCGATCGGCGCGGCGGTGGCTTTCACCACCATCTACAAGAGCCGGACAGCGGGGATTTCGCGCGATCCGGTGCCCGATCACCGCTGCGTTCTCGATGCGGTCGAAGCGGGGGATGCCGACGGCGCTTCGCGGGCGATGACGGAGCTGATCGATCTGGCCCACCGCGACACCCGCACGGCGATGGAAGATCAGGCTAAGGGGTAGCATCGGCAGCCTCGTGCAGCAGCGCCGCATTGCCCCATGTTACCGGCAGCGGTAGCCCGCCTTCGCTTTCGGGGCGCACCACCAGTTCGACGATTTCCGCACCGCCAAGCTCAGCCGCCAGTGGCTGCGCCGCCATTCCCTGCGCCAGCCATTCGGACTGCGCCAGCAGTGCCCCATCGCCATAGATCTCGAACCGCGCCCGCTGGCCATCCACCGGTGCGGATTCGTCGATCCCCACTTCGGCCGTCAGCCGCGCAAAGCCGGAGCCGCGCAGTTCCAGCCGCGATCCTGCCAGCACGCCCAGGCCGCTGGCAAATTCACGCCCGGCAATCCGCAAAGCCTCGCCAAAGGGAGTGCTGTCCGCGCGCGCGCCGCCCCAGCCAGTATAGCGCGGGCGCTCGCCCGAACCACTGGTGTTCTGCCACGGCACGATCGCGCGGTGGATCAGCGGATCGGGCTGCGGATGGATCACTCCGTCCTCGGCCACGTGAATCCGGCCGGGAATTTCGGAGAGGTAGAAGCCGCTCCGCCAGTTGCCGCTCCCCACTCACATCGAACACCCGCGTTTCGTGCGGGGCGAGGGTGAGGCGGTGCTGGCCGGTGAAGGTCGAGCGTCTCACCGCTCCACAGATCGCCGAGCGTGATTTCGCTGTCCCCCGCCAGCTTCAGGTGCTGCGCGGTCAGCGTCACGTCCAGCGGCATGGCCGTGCGGTTGAACAGCGCCACCGCCTTGCTCCCATCACTCAACGTCTTGACGAAAATCTGCACGTCCTGACTATCGAAGGCCAGCACCGCCTGGTTGCCCGCCGGGTCCTGGTTGATCGTCACCAGCCGGGGATGGCCGAGCAGGGCGATTTGCTCGTCAGTCGCGCGGCGCAGGTCGTAGCCGATGATCAGCGGGGCGGAGAGCATGGCCCAAAGCGCGAAGTGCGAGCGCGCCTCGACCATGTGCGCCGCGTCGAAATCGCCGGAGCCGACGAACAGCATGTCCGGATCGTTCCAGTTGCCCGGCTGCGCGTAGAGTTCGCGCCGCGCCGCACTGTCCAGATTGTGCAGCATGCGGCCCCAGGTTGGCCCGATATCCTCGCTCGTGCGCGACAGGTTGCCGTAGCGGCCGAACCAGCTGCGCACGTCTGCCGAGCCCCAGATGCACAGCGAATAGGTGAAATCGCCGTCCGGATTGTGCCGTTCCAGCGCCGCGCCCACTTCGCCAAACAGCGCTTGCACGGCGGCAATATCGGTGCCGCTATGGGATTCGAAATCGATCAGCGGATCGAAGGCCCGATAGGTGCCCGCCTGCACGTTGGGATTGCCCGCGCCCATGCCGCGAATGCCGCAGCCGTCCACCTTGATGTAATCGAAGCCCCATTCGCCGAAATAGAGCGCGATGTCCTGATCGATGTGATCGTAGAGACCGACCTCGCGCTCCTCCAGCGAGCCTTGCGGATTGTTCGCCGCGCCGTGGCCGAAGGTCTGGCCGCAGGAATTGCGCCCGATATCCGAGTATATCCCAGCGCGCAGGCCCATCGCGTGCAGCCGGTCGGTCAGCGGGCGGAAGCTGGTGCTGCCGTCGCTCATCGCGGCAGAGGGGAATGTGGCGGTGCGGATGATCATCCGGCCCGTCGCCGCATCGCGCCGCAGCCACCAGCCGTCATCGATATTGATCGAACGATAGCCCGCCGCCGCCAGTCCACGGTCGAGGATGATCTGCGCCGAAGCGAGCACCTTTTCCTCGTCCACGTCGTGATAAAAGGCGTTCCAGCTGTTCCAGCCCATCGGCGGCGTGGGCGCATTGCCGCCTTCGTAGGCAGTCCACTCGCCGGTCGGTTCGAGCGCCAGTTCACGAGGCGGTGCGCTGTCGGTCTGCGCGAGCGCGGGCGTTGCGGACAAGGCCAGCGCGAGCGCGGCGATCAGGCAGGAATGTCTTATCACCGACTCCACTCCCCTAGTGATTATCACGCGGCAAGCCCTTGGTCTGGGCAATCCGCTGATAGGCCTCGCTGCCTTCGAGTATCGCGCCGGTATCGAGCTGGCCCACCAGCCGCCGCTGGATTTCCTGCCACGGGGTTTGCGAAGGCGGATAGGCAAAGCCGCCCGCTGCATCGAGTTCGCGCCGCCGCCGTTCCAACTCATCCGCATCTACCAGCAGGTTCACCTCGCCGCGCGCCAGATCGATCCGCAGCCGGTCGCCTGTCTGCACCAGCGCCAGCGGGCCGCCTACCGCCGCTTCGGGAGAAGCGTTGAGGATCGACGGGCTGGCCGAGGTGCCCGATTGCCGCCCGTCACCGATGCAGGGCAGCGCGTGGACGCCCTCGCTCAGCAGGTAGGCAGGCGCGCGCATGTTCACCACTTCCGCCGCGCCGGGATAGCCGACCGGCCCCGCGCCGCGCATGATGAGCATGTGCCGGTCGGTAATGCCTATCGCGGGATCGTCGATCCGGCGGTGGTAATCCTCCGGCCCGTCGAACACCACCACCGGCCCTTCGAAGGCTTCGGGATCGTCGGGATCGGAGAGATAGCGGTTGCGGAATTCGTCGCCGATCACGCTGGTTTTCATGATCGCGGCGTCGAACAGGTTGCCGGAGAGGACGATGAAGCCCGCATCGTGCACCAGCGGTTCGGCCATCGTGCGGATCACGCGCGGGTCTTCGATCTGGGCGCTGCGGCAGTTCTCGCCGATGGTGCGCCCGTTCACCGTGCTCGCATCTTCGTGGATCAGTCCGGCGCGCATCAGTTCGGCGACGACCGCCGGAACCCCGCCCGCGCGGTAATAATCCTCGCCCAGATATTCGCCCGCAGGCTGGAGATTGACCAGCAGCGGCACGCGGTGGCCGTGTTCCTGCCAGTCGGTCAGGTCCAGCTCCACGCCCAGGTGCCGCGCCAAAGCCGCGAGATGGATCGGCGCATTGGTCGATCCACCGATGGCCGAATTGACGACGATGGCGTTGAGGAAGCTCTCGCGGGTCATCACGTCGATGGGCTTCAGGTCCTCCGCCACCATTTCCACGATCCGCTTGCCGGTAAGGTAGGCTGCTTCCTGCCGGTCCCGATATGGCGCGGGGATCGCGGCGCTTCCGGGCAGCATCATGCCCAGCGCTTCGGCCAGCGAATTCATCGTGGTGGCCGTGCCCATCGTGTTGCAATAGCCGGTGGAGGGCGCGCTGCTGGCGACCAGCTTGATGAACCCCTCGTCGTCGATTTCGCCCGCCGCGAGCAGTTCGCGCGCTTTCCAGACGATGGTGCCCGATCCGGTCCGCTCGCCCTTATGCCAGCCGTTGAGCATCGGCCCGACCGAGAGCGCGATGGCGGGAATGTTCACTGTCGCCGCCGCCATCAGGCAGGCAGGGGTGGTCTTGTCGCAACCGGTGGTCAGCACTACCCCGTCGAGCGGATAGCCGTAGAGCAGTTCGACCAGCGCCAGATAGGCCAGATTGCGATCCAGCCCCGCCGTGGGCCGCTTGCCGGTTTCCTGGATCGGGTGGACGGGGAATTCCAGCGCGATCCCGCCTGCCTCGCGAATCCCCTCGCGGACCCGCTCGGCCAGCACCAGATGGTGGCGATTGCAGGGCGAAAGATCGCTGCCGGTTTGGGCAATGCCGATGATCGGCTTGGTACCGCGCAGTTCGCCGAGGCTAAGGCCGAAATTGAGATACCGCTCCAGATAGAGCGCGGTCATATCCACGTTCTCGGGATTGTCGAACCAGGCGCGGCTGCGCAATTTGCCGGTCATGAAACGCTTATCCTCCACGGCTTGGCTTGACGCTCGCCTCCGGCTCCAATACTCCGACAAATAGCGAGAACGCAAGCCGCGTCGGGAGGGAATTCAGGATGGCCGTGATGCCGCAATCGGGTGCAACTGCTGCGGGAAGCGCAGCGGGTTTCAACTACAAGCCCGCGCTGGCGCTGCTGGCCTCGCTGTTCTTCATGTGGGGGTTCATCACCGTCATCAACGGCACGCTGCTGCCGCACCTGCGCAGCGTGTTCGAGCTGAGCTACACCCAGACCACGCTGATCGAAAGCGTGTGGTTCATCGCCTATGGGGTGATGGGGATGCCGAGCGCCTTTCTGATCGAGCGGATCGGATACAAGAAGGCGATCATCATCGGCCTTGTGGTCATGGCGCTGGGCGCGCTGTGCATGGTGCCCGCGGCGCAGCTTCCCTCCTATGGCGTCACCCTTTTCGCACTGTTCGTGATCGCTAGCGGGATCACGCTGCTGCAAGTCGCAGCCAATCCCTATGTGGCGGTGATCGGGCCGGCCGAAAGCAGCGAGAGTCCGCCTGACGCTGGTGCAGGCGTTCAATTCGCATCGGCACATTCTTGGCGCCCTATTTCGGCGGCTACCTGATCCTCAGCCGCACGATTGGCGGGACTTCGCTGGAAGGCACCGCAGCTGACCCAGGCGCAGCGGCTGGCGGACGCGCAGGCGACCGCAACTGCCCTATATCATGGTGGCGGTGGTGCTGGTGATTATAGCAGTGGTCATCTGGCGCTCGAAACTGCCTGCACTGGGTTACGCCACTCACCGCGTGGCGCGCGAGGAGCGCAAGAAGCTGTCGCTGTGGAACCACCGCAATCTGGTGTTCGGGGTTCCGGCGATCTTCATCTACCTGATTGCCGAAATCGGGGTGGCGAACCTGTTCATCAATTTCGCCATGCTGCCCGAAATCGCCGGCATCACACCCGCTGAGGCGGCACAATACCTCGCGCTGATGTGGGGCGGGATGATGGTCGGACGGTTTGCAGGCAGCTACATTCTGCGGCCGCTTCCCGGCGGACAAGACGCTTGCGGCCTTCGCCCTGTTCGCGCTGATCGTGATGGTTGGCGCAGCGACCTTGCACGGCCCGCTTGCGATGTGGTGCCTGATCCTCGTCGGGCTCGGCCACTCGATCATGTTCCCGGCGATCTTCGCCATGGGCATCAAGGGACTGGGACCGCTGACAGAGGAAGCCTCCGGCCTGCTCATCATCGCGATTGCCGGCGGCGCGCTGGTAGTGGCGCAGGGCTGGCTGGCCGACGCCTATGGCCTGCAGAACAGCTTCTGGCTGACGGTCGCCTGCGAGGTCTATATCATCTGGTACGCGCTCTCGGGTTCGAAGCCGAACCCGGTTCAGAACGATAGTTCGACGGCTTCGCCCGAATAGGTCATCGCGCGGGTGGTGAGGCGCTCGAACACCGGGCCGCCGCTTTCGCCATCGTGGATCACGACGGACACTGCGCGCTCTGCCGCCACGCCGGGGAAGCTGCCCTCGCGTGCGCCGATGGTCAGCGTGCGGGTGGCCTCGCTCCAGCTCAGCGGTATCCGCGCGAACTCGCCGCGCGTGTAGCCCATGTCGGTGCCCTGATCCTCGTAGAGCGAGAAGCTGCCGTCGGCCCCTGCGAAGACGTGGATGGTCAGCGGGCCTTGCGGGTTCTCGCCGGTCCATTGCACGTCCGGGCCGGTGGGCACGATGGCTCCGGCGCGGACGAACAGCGGCATCCGCTCGCGCGGGGCGGTGACGGCGATCTCCTGGCCACCCTGCGTCCGCGCGCCGGTGGCGGCATCGAACCAGTCGGCTCCGGCGGGGAGGTAAACCTGCCGTTCGCGCGCCTCGAAGAGGGTGACCGGCGCGACCAGCAGGGAGGGTCCGAACAGGTACTGGTCATCGATCTCCCACACCCGCCGGTCGGCTTCGAAATCCATCACCAGCGGGCGCATCACGGTGCCGTTGTCGAAATGTGTGCCCGCCGCCACGGTGTAGATATATGGCATCAATTGATACCGCAGGCGGTGATAATAGGTGAGGCTTTCCAGCATCGCCGGATCGTCCGCCGCGATGATCGGGGTTTCGCGCTGCGGGAATTCGCCGTGGCTGCGGAACAGCGGGCTGAAAGTGCCGAACTGGAACCAGCGGGTGTAAAGCTCGCGCCATTCGGGCACATGCGCCGGGATCCTGCTGGCTGTAGCGGCTTTCGAGCGCGAAGCCGCCGATATCGTGCGTCCAGTGCGGCACGCCCGCGACCGAGAGGTTTAGCCCGGCGCTGATCTGGTCGCGCAGGTCGTCCCACCGCGCGGCGACATCGCCGGACCAGAGCGCGGCACTCGCGCGCTGCACTCCGCCGAACCCGCTGCGGGTGAGGATGAAGGGCCGGGTGTCGGGCTGCGCCGCGCGCAGGCCCTCGGCCACGCCCTCGGCATGGGGCAGCGGGTACGAATTGAAGATCGCCACGCCCGGAACCCCCGTGGCGGGGCTGGTCATCTGGATATTGCCGTTCCTCCACCGAGAGGTTGGAATGCCAGTCCGGCTCGGTCGCATCCATCCACCAGGCATCCACCCCCAGCGGCAGCAGCGTCTCGCGCATCTGCCGCCAGTAGATGTCCCGCGCCTCCTGCATGTAGGGATCGTAGAAGGTGTTGGCATAGCCCGGCCCCACCCAGTCGCGCTGCTGCGCGCCTAGCGGGCGCTGGTAGAGATAGCCCTCCGCCGCCAGTTCCTGCCCGTGCGCGGTATCGGGATAGAACTTGGGCCAGACCGAAATCATGAACCGCGCGTCCATATCGTGGACCGCCTCCACCATCGCGGCAGGATCGGGGAAGCGCACCGGATCGAAGCAGTGGCAGCCCCACTGGTTTTCGGGCCAGTAGAACCAGTCCTGCACGATGTTGTCGATGGGGATCTGCGCTTCGCGATACTGGCGCAGCACGCCGAGCAACTGGTCCTGCGTTTCGTAGCGCTGGCGCGATTGCCAGAAGCCGAAGGCCCAGCGCGGCATCATCGGCGCCGCCCCGGTCAGGCGGCGGTATCCGGCGATGGCTTCGTCCATCGTCGGCGCGGGGACGACATAGTAATCGATCGCCCGCCCTGCCTCGCTGGCGAAGCTGACCGAGTGGCGGTCTTCCTCCGGCAGCGGGTCGGCGTGTTCGAGCGCAATATAGCCCTGGTTCGGCTCCCAATCGATTTGTAGCTCGACCGGCTCGCCCGCGGTCAGCTCCAGTTCGAAGTTGTGATACCAGGGGTTCCAGTTCTGCCGCCAGCGGCTGAGGACTTCCTCGCCATCGGCACTGACGGTGACATAGCTGGAGGAATAGAGCCGGAACTTGTGCGTGCCGCTGACCTCGGGGGTGAAGCTGCCGGTCCAGACGACACGCTGCGATTGGACGGCATTGCCCTGCGTGTTCTGCCCGGTGGTGGCGGCTTCTACTGCTGCGGTTGCTGCGGCAGGCCAGCGCGCCTGATCGCGGATGTACTGGTAGTCGATGGTTTCTTCGTATTGCGTGACGACCAGTTCCTCTCCAAGATAATAGTCGGCCCGCCAGCCGGGAATGACATCGCCAATCACGTGGTCGTGCGAACCCCCGTTCAGTATCCCGAAGCCCCGATCGGCAATCAACTTCTCATAAGGCTCCGGATCGCCGACGCGGGTGATCGAATTGTTGTCCCACAACAGCCCGTAGCCGCGCGTCGAAACCAGATAGGGCACGGCAATCGCCATATTGTGCTGCGCGAGTTCGACATCCTCGCCGTTGTAATTCATCTGGCCGTTCTGGTGCTGGCCGAGGCCGTAGAGCCCTTCGTCGGTTCCGCGATTGAACTGGGCGCGGGTGGCGAACCATTGCTGGCCTTCGATTTCCACCGGCTCGATCTGGCGGGCCGCTGCGTGTTCGTCGAGCAGCAGGGTGCCGCTGGTGTCATAGACCATCAGCCGCCCGTCGGAGAGCTGGACCCTCGCCATGCCGCCGCTGGACGTGAGGCTGGCCCATTCCGCATCGGCGGCGAAAGTGGGTGCACCATCCGGCGCGGCGATCACCATCAGGCTTTGCTGCCGCATCATCCACTTCGCCCGCCACCGTTACCCGGAAGGTGCCGTCGGCATAGGCGAGCACGCGCACTTCCTCGCCCGCATCGGTGGTGACCACCATTCCGTGCGGGACCTGCTCGACTTCCCCGGCAAGGGCGGGAGCGGCCAGCGCCAGCAGGCTGGTGCCGAGGATAAGACGCAGTTTCATTGGTAAGTCCCCATTTCCACCCGCAGCCACACCGGCTCGGCCCCGAAATTGAATCCGTAATCGACCTGATCGCCGTTCCAGCGGCGGCGCATCACCCATTCGCCATCGACGAACGAGCCTTCCTGCGCTTCGATCACCTGCGTTGATTGGCCCTGTTCGGGAGCGGCAAGCCCGAACCGCACGCGGACATTGTTTCCGGAGACGAGGAAGGTGTTTTCATCAAGCTGCGCCACCAGCGCGCCGCCGGTCGGCACATCCGCCAAGGGGTGCGGATCGGAGTCGATGAAGGTCCAGTCATCCTCGCCGAATTGCCAGCGGGCATATTGCGCGCTGACCTGCCAGCGGCCCATGACCTGCTGCTGGTCCGCGCCATCAGACCCTCGCGCTGTGCCCCAGGTCGGGCGATCCATCGCGATTCTTGCCCAATCGCGGGCCGAGCCGGATAGCAGCTGGTAAGGCGCGGCGAAGGCTTCCAACGTCGGTTCGTCGAGCACTTTCGCGCCAAGCGGGTAATTGGAATAGCCCGAAGCATCCATGCCGAACGGGCTGAACAGCACCCCGCCGCGCCCCAGCGTCGGCCAGACGAAGCGCGCATACTCCGCCGCATTGCCGATTTCGGGCACCAGCAGCGGCCAGCCATCGGCGGCGTAGTGATCGAGGAAAGCGGCGACGGCAGCGGGATCGCGGTTGTAGATATCGGGGCCATAGGCATCCACGCTCGGCGCGGCGACACGCCAGATCGGCAGCGCGTTCCAGTTCGGCCCGCCCGACGGGCCGACATCGCCGTGCTCATCAGTGAAAGCATTGCCCAGCGCCGCGTTGACCAGGATCGGTAGCTCCCACTCAGCTAGCCCCGCCTGCGCGACGGCCTCGATGTAACTGGCCATATGCCAGCTCATGAAGAACTGCTCGGCGCGCGGGCCGAAGGCTTGGCTCCACGGCTGGCGGGGGATTTGCAGCGCCGAGGCCAGTTCCGCCGGAATCGGCGCTTCGAACAGCGCGGCGGCGTCGGGCGCATGGTCGCGCGCCAGCCGGTAGCTGCCGCTTTCGTTCTCCACCTGCATCATGATGACCGTGTGCTGCGGATCGTTGCGGGCGAGATACCGCATCACCTGCGCGAAGGCGCGGGCATCGGCCTCGCGCGTTTCGGTCGAATGCGGAGACAGTGCATAATGCGCAGCGCCATCGGGGTGGCGCATCCGGGGGAACCGCGCGCCGTCGCGCTTTACCCAGCCGGGCACATAGCCGGCAGAGGTGTTCTTGAACGCCCCATACCACAGCAGCACCAGCCGCGTGTCGTGCGCGCGGGCCTGTTCGAGCAGTGAATCGAGGAAGCTCAGGTCGAACTGGCCTTCCACCGGCTCGACCTGCTCCCACGCCACCGGGATCAGCAGCGTGTTGGCGTGGAGCCGTTCTGCCACGGGCCAGACGGTTTCGAGCATGGCCGGATAGTTCGAACTGTTGTTCGCCTGCACCCCCAGCGCGAGGAAGGGTTCGCCATCGACGATCAACGCCGGATGCGCGCGGCCCTGCTCAAAATGCGGAGCCTGCGCCACCGCCTGCGCGGGGGCGAGCAGCGCCCATACAGCGGCAGCAAAAGCGATGAAAAGCCGCAAATTCCTCTCCTATGTTTGCGCTACCATGACAAAGCTGCGATGCATTGCAAGTCGCTTTTGGAATCGGGAGAGAACATGCGGCGCAGGGAGATGATGGCTGGGGCTGCGGCACTGCTTGCCGGTGCGCCTGCGGCCCTGCGCGCGCAGATGGCGCTGACCACCGGCCCGGTGCAGCCGACCGCCGAGGGCCTGCGTGAGGCTTTCTCGGTTCCCGACTGGTATCGCGATGCGAAGCTCGGCCTCTGGGCGCACTGGGGCCCGCAATGCGCGCCCGAAGCGGGCGACTGGTACGGCAGGCATCTCTATCTGGACGATAACGAACAGGCCGCACACCACCGCCAGCTGGTCGGCCATCCGGCGGATCGCGGCTTCATCGATGTAATCGCCAACTGGCGGGCGGAGAACTGGGATCCCGATGCGGTGTTCGGTGCCTACAAGGGTGCAGGCGCGCGGTTTCTGGTGGCGATGGCCTGCCACCACGACAACTTCGATCTGTTCCCGAGCACACACCAATGGAACGCCACGCGGGTCGGTCCGATGTGCGATCTGGTCGGCGGCTGGGCCTCGGCAGCGCGGCGGCTTGGGCTGCCGTTCGGCGTCAGCAACCACGCCAGCCATGCGTGGCACTGGTGGCAGACCGCCTATGGCTACGACACCGTGGGCCCGCGTGCGGGAGAGCGCTACGATGCCTTCCGCCTGACTACTGCCGACGGGCGCGGTACTTTGTGGGAGGGGCTTGATCCGCAGGCGCTGTACACCGGGCCACGGATGGTGCCGCCTCCGGGTCTCGACAGTCCCGCTGCAATGCGGAGCTGGCATGACGCGAACAGCGGCCAGTGGCTGGAGACCGAGCCGCCCGGCGATCCCGGCTATGCGCTGCACTGGCTGGCGCGGCAGATGCAACTGGTCGAACGCTACCAGCCCGATTTCCTCTATCAGGACAGCCATTACCTGCCCTTCGGCGCGATCGGGCACATGGCAGCGGCGCACTTCTACAATCAGGCTATTGCCCGCACCGGCCATTTCAGCGGGGTGATGAGCGCGGGCTTCCGCCCCGGCGAAGGCACGCTGCACAATCATGAACGCTCGGCTGCGACGCAAATCCTGCCCGAACCCTGGCAGACCGCCACCTGTATCGGCGACTGGCATTACAATCGCGGCCGTTACCGTGATCGGTCCTATGTCGATGCGCGCGGGGTGATCCGGCAACTGGCCGATGTGGTGGCGAAGAACGGCACGCTGCTGCTCTCGGTCCCGGTGCGCGGGGATGGCACCTTGGACAGTGTCGAACAGGTCAATCCTCGCCGACTTGGGACGCTGGATGGCGCGCGAGGGCGAGGCGGCGATCTACGGTTCGCGGCCTTGGCGGAGCTTCGGGCAGGACGAAGGCGGCGGGGTCCGGTTTACCGTGAAGGACGGGGCGCTGCATGCGCTGCTGCTCGATCCCGCGCCGGGGCCGCTGGTGCTGCGCGATCTCGGCACTGCGACGGGCGCGCGGGTGGAGCGGGCGCAACTTGTCGGCGGCGGCGATTGCGGCTTCGATCAGGCCACTGATAGCCTCGCCATCACCCTCCCCGCCGACATTAATAGATATACTGTCCCCGTAATTCGTATCGATTTCAGCCAGCTTCCCACCTGACCACAGGAGTACTGCCCATGCGCCGCCTGTTTGCCCTTTTCGCCGCCTGCCTGCTCGCAGCCTGTGCCACGGTTCCGTCGCGCCAGATCGAAGCCCCGACCAATTCACCCATCGCCCGCCACGGCGCGCTATCGGTCGCGGGCAACCGGATCGTTGACGCGCATGGAGAGCCGGTGACGCTGCGCGGGATGAGCCTGTTCTGGTCGCAATGGGAGCCGGATTACTATTCGCGCGAGACGGTCGACTGGCTGGTGCAGGACTGGGGCGTCACCGTGATCCGCGCTGCCATTGCCGCGCGCGGGGAAGACAGCGCGCTAACCCATTACGACCGGGAAATGGCCAAGGCGCGCACGGTGATCGATGCGGCGGTGGCGAACGGCATCTATGTGATCGTCGACTGGCACGCGCACGATCCGCATCCCGACGAAGCGGCGCGCTTCCTCACCGAAATCGCCCGCGATTACGGGCACCTGCCCAATGTGATCTACGAACCGTTCAACGAACCATTGGCGGAAAATGTCGAATGGTCGCGCGACGTGCGGCCCTATCACATGCAGGTGGTCGGCGCGATCCGCGCGGTCGATCCGGACAATCTGGTGATCGCCGGAACGCCGAGCTGGAGCCAGAACGTCGACGAGGCCGCACGCGATCCGCTGCCCTTCGCCAATGTCGCCTATACGCTCCACTACTACGCCGCCACCCACGGCGCGGAATTGCGCGCGCGCGGCGATGCGGCGCTGGCTTCGGGTGTGGCATTGTTCATCACCGAATTCGGCACGGTGGAAGCGACCGGCAACGGGCCGATCGATCATGCCGAGAGCGAGGCCTGGTGGGACTGGGCCGAGGCGAATGGCATCAGCTGGCTCAACTGGTCGGTCGCCGACAAGGACGAGACCAGCGCCGCGCTGGTGCCGGGCACCGGGCCATCGGGCTGGCAAGACGATGACCTGACCGAAAGCGGTCGCCTGCTGCGCGAACGGCTGCGCGCGGCGGCAGCGGCGGAGGGCTATCGCTAACCAGTAGCAAACGCCTCCGCGTGGGCTTCCACCAGCGCCAGCATGTTCGCGTCGCTGTCGAAATTGCCATACCAGCCCTGCGGCTCGTGCATCGGATCGCCCATATAGGCGTTGTCGCCGTTCTGGTAGCGGAAGTCCGGGTGCCGCGCCCGCGCCTCGCCGTTCCAAGCCCAGAAATTGGTGCCCGCCACCGGTCCGCCATTGCCCGCCGAGTGCGCTTCGGCGGCAGCATAGATCGTGCGGTAATAGCGTTCGCGGAACAGCGTCGGCACGTCGGGCGCGTAGAGTTCGCCATCGCGCGGGAAGCCGAATTCCTCGATGGCGAGCGGCTTGCCCGCCGCATTGGCAAGGCCGATGTGGGTGGTGAGGTAATTCTCCACCAGCACGCGCCCCGCTGGCCAGGTGCCTTCGAGATCCTTGCCATCGACCCAACCCCAGTTGAGCGGCCAGATATGCGCGGTGAGATAGTCGATATCGCGGTGCGCCCGCTCCACCACATCGGCACGGCCATTCGCCCCTTGCGTCCCTTCGTGGCCGAGCGAGACGAGGTGGTTGGGATCGACTTCGCGGATGATCGCGGCGGTGGTATCGATCCAGTCGTAGTAATGCGGCAGCGCGGCCTGCGATCCCTTCCTCGGTCCCGCCGGGGCGCGGTTCGTTGGCGTGTTGCCAGGCCATTACCGCCGGGTCTTCGGCATAGGGAATCCCGGTGACCGAATTCACCCGCCCGACCATCATCCGCACGTAATCGTAATACCCATCCTTCGCCTGCGCGTTCGAATAGAAGGCGCTGACCGCATCGGGGAAGGCGGGCCAGGGATGCGCGGGATCGTTCATATCCGTCCATTGCCCGGTGGCCCAGGCCAGCCGGTTCATCATCCCGCCCGACCATTCCCAGAAATTGCTCAGGCACAGCACCGCCACCATCCCGCGCTTGCCGATCTCGGCCATCGCGAAATCGAGCCCTTCGAGCAGTTCGCGGTTGATACTGCCATCGGCGCGCACGAAACCCGGCTGGATCGAATTGCGCACCGGCCCTTCCTCGCCGCTCGCCATGATCCGCAGATTGGTGATCCCGTGGGCGCGCATCCGGTCCAGTTCGCGCATGAGCCGCCCACGGTCGCCATAGGTCGCGTCTGCCCCCAGCCACGCGAGATACCAGGCATTCGCGCCGACAAAGCGATAGGGCTGGCCGTTGCGCAATAGCGTACGGCCGTCGGTGCGGATGAAGGCGTCTTGCGTGCTCAAATGATTGAGGCTGGCGCAACCCCCCAGCGCTGTTGCACCGACCCATCCGATCCCATTGGCAACGAATTCCCGACGATTCAGCACCATCGCCCCAACCTCCTGTCCCGCAGACCTGTTATCGTTCACAATCGCATGGCTTCCATGCGGATTGACAGTCTGATTATGTCAATGATAGCGGTAACAATCAATGGCGGCGATGAGACCGGCCGTGGTGTGGAGCTGTGGGATGAGACTTGCCAAATGCGTGCTTGTGGCCGGGGTTCTTACCGGATTGGCCGCGTGCACAACGGCGCAGCCGGGAAATGTGGCGGCCAATGAGTTTGTTGCGGCGAACGCTACTGGAATGGGAGTCGCTCATCCCGAATTGTGGCCCGCCTACGACTATCCCGTCGCGGTCAATCCGGAGCACGAGGCGCGGATCGCGCAATTGCTCGCCAGCATGACACTGGAGGAAAAGATCGGCCAGCTGGTGCAGGCGGACCTGTGCTGCGTCACCCCTGCGGACATGCGCGAGTACCATCTCGGCTCGATCCTCGTTGGCGGCAATTCCGGCCCCAACGGCAATGATCTGTCCCCCGCGCCCGACTGGCTGGCGGCGGCGGATGCATTCTACAACGCCTCGGTCGATACGAGCGATGGCGGCGTCGGCATTCCGATGATCTGGGGCACCGATGCGGTGCACGGCCATTCGAACATTATCGGCGCAACCATTTTCCCGCACAACATCGGGCTGGGGGCCGCGCACAATCCGGCGCTGATCGAACAGATCGGCCGCGTTACCGCTACCGAAATCCGCGTCACTGGGCAGGAATGGACCTTTGCGCCCACCGTGGCCGTGCCGCAGGATTTCCGCTGGGGCCGCGCCTATGAAGGCTATTCGTCGAACCCCGAACTGGTCGCCAGCTATGTCGGCGCGCTGTTGCAGGGATTGCAGGGCGATCCCGACAATACCGATCTGCTTTCCGGCCCCTATGTGCTCGCTTCCACCAAGCATTTCCTTGCCGATGGCGGCACCGACAACGGCGTCGATCAGGGCGATTCGTCGATCAGCGAGGAAGACCTGCGCGACATCCACGGCGCTCCCTATGGTCCGGCCATCGAAGGCGGGGTGGCGACGGTGATGGCCAGCTTCTCCAGCTGGCAGGGCGATCAAGATGACCGGCAACGAGTCGCTGCTCACCGGCGTTCTGAAAGACCGGATGGATTTCGGCGGCTTCGTGGTTTCCGACTGGAACGCCCACGGGCAGGTGGCGGGCTGCACCAACGAAAGCTGCCCGCAGGCGCTGCTGGCGGGGATCGACATGTATATGGCCCCCGATACCTGGCGCGATGTCTATGCCGATCTGCTCGACCCGCACGCGCGCGGGCGAAGTGCCGATGGCGCGGGTGGACGATGCCGTGGCGCGGATCCTGCGGGTCAAGCTGCGGCTCGGCCTGTTCGATCACGGCGCACCGAGCACCCGCCCGCTGGCGGGGCAATACGAACTGCTCGGCGCTCCCGAACATCGCGCAGTGGCGCGCGATGCGGTGCGCCAGTCGCTGGTGCTGCTGAAGAACCAGTCCACCCTGCCGATCGCGGCGGGCAGCCGCCTGCTGGTGGCGGGCGAGGGCATGGACGATATTGGCCGCCAGTCGGGCGGCTGGACGATCACCTGGCAGGGCACCGGGCTGACCGACGAACAATTTCCCGGCGCGACCTCGATCTGGGACGGGCTTTCTGCGGCGATGACGCAAGGCGGCGGCTCGGCGGAACTGTCGCCCGATGGCAGCTTCACCCAGCGCCCCGATGTGGCGGTGGTGGTGTTCGGCGAAACGCCCTACGCCGAATTCCAGGGAGACCGGGCGACGCTGCAACTCGACGAGGCACTCACCGGCCCGTGGGCGACGATGCAGCGGCTGCGCGATCAGGGCATTCCGGTGGTGGCGGTGATGATTACCGGGCGGCCACTCTACGTGAACCCGGCATTGAACGATGCCGATGCCTTTGTGGTGGCTTGGCTTCCGGGCAGCGAAGGCGGCGGGATTGCCGACGTGCTGGTGGGCGATGCAGCGGGCAATCCGCGGCACCAGTTTACCGGTCGTCTGCCCACCGACTGGCCGCTGACCGCGCGGATGGAAGACGGCGCGCTGTTCCGTTTCGGCGAGGGCCTGACCTATGCCTCGCCGGAGGCCGCGTGGACGCCGCTGCCCGAGAACACCAATGTCGCCGCCGGGGGTGACGAGCGGACATGGTTTGCTGCAGGCGTTCCGGCGGCAAGCTGGTCGCTGCACGTCACCGATCCGGCGCTGCCGAGCAGCCAGACGCGGATCACCACCGTGCCGGTCGAAGTGCTCGGCGGGCGGGTGGATATCTCGGCGGTCAACCACGTGGTGCAGGAAGGCGCGCGGCGGTTCGAACTGAGCGGGCCGGGTTCGACCACGATCACGCTGGGCAATTTTGAGCCGGTCGATCTCAGCCGCGAAACCAATGCCGATATCCTGCTGCTGTTCACCATGAACGCCGCCGACTCTGCCGGATAACGCCCTGATCGGCATGCAGGACGCGGCGGGCAATCTGGGCACGCGCAGCGCTGAGCATTGCCGAAGGGCAGGGTTTCGTGCGCTACGGCATTCCGCTCAAGTGCTTCCGCGATCAGGGCGTGGACGTGGCGCAGATGCAGACGCCGTTCGTGCTTTCGGGCACCGGGGCGGGCGATGTCAGCTTGGCCGAAGTGCGGCTGGGCATGGATGCCGAGCAGGTGCTGGCTTGCGACTGATGCGGCTGGTTGCCGCGCTGGTGGCGGGTGCGTTCGGGCTGGGCTCGCTGGCGGCCTGTGCGCAGGAGACGGTGCAGGTCGAAGTGCCCGGAGGCACAGTGCGCGGCACTGTCGAGCCCGACAGCCTGGTGTTTCGCGGCATCCCCTTCGCCGCCGCACCCACGGGCGAACTGCGCTGGCAACCGCCGCAACCGGTCGCCGACTGGCAGGGTCGTCCGCGATGCCACGCGAGAACGCGCCCGCCTGCCCGCAATACTCCGAAGGCTGGAACGCGGCGCAGGCGGCGGACTGGGACGAGGATTGTCTGACGCTCGATGTCCGCACCCCCTCGCTCGAAGGCGCGCGCCCGGTGATGGTGTGGATCCACGGCGGATCGAACCGCTCCGGCGCTTCGGGCGGCCCGGCGGATTCGGACCTGACGCGGCAGGGCGTGGTGGTGGTCGGCATTCAGTACCGGCTCGGCGTGCTGGGCTACCTCGCGCATCCGCGAACTGAGCGCGGAGCAGGGCGGCTCCAGCGGCAACTACGGGCTGATGGACCAGATCGCCGCGCTTGCGCTGGGTGCGGGACAACATCCATTTGTTCGGCGGTGATCCTGCGCAAGTGACCTTGTTCGGTGAGAGCGCGGGTTCGCAGGATGTATCGCTGATGCTGGCGGCACCCGCCGCGCAAGGGCTGTTCGGCGCGGCGATCCTGCAAAGCGGGACTCCGGGGTTCGGCCAGTCTTTCCGCACTCTGGCGGAGGCGGAGGCCGTTGGCGCGCAATTCGGCAGCGTGGCGGCCTTGCGCGGCATGTCGGCGCAGGAAATTCTCGACGCCACGCCCGCCTATGAAGAGGCCAGCGGCGGTGCGATCACGCCGTTCCTGCGCACGGTGATCGACGGGCGCGTGTTCCCCACCGCGCCCGACGTATTGCTGGCGGGACGCGAACCATTGCCGGTGATTATCGGCACTGATCGGGTAGAATTTTCTGCCCCCGACGATGAGGCGTCCGTGAACGGCATGGCGCGGCAGTATTTCGGCGATGAAGCCGAGCAAATGCTCGCGCTCTACCGCGCTGAGCAGGTCGATCCGCGTCGCGGCGGCTTGGGCACGCGGATCATTTCGGACGTGCTCTTCCATTGCCCCGCAGACCGGCTGGCGGACCTGCTCACGCGGAACGGCTGGCCCGTCTGGCGCTACGAATTCGATATTGGGGAAGATGGTGGGCTGACCCGCCATGCCTATGAAATCGGCTGGGTGTTTGAACGCCGACCGATCGGGTCGCAGGCGTTCATGCAGGACTACTGGGCGGCGCTGGCGGTCTCGCGCGATCCGAACGGCGTGGCCGGTGTTGCCGAAACGCGCCCCGATTGGGAGCGGTGGCAGCTGGAGAACTCGCGCCAGCTCGTCATCACGCAAACCACAACCGCAATGGAAAGCGCACGCCCGCGCGGCCCCATCTGCGCCCGACTGGAGGCTTACTGATGTCGCTCAGAACCCTGCTTGCCACATGCTGCACCGCTAGCCTGCTGCTCGCTCCCGCTGCCCGCCGTCGCGCAGGCTGCTCCGCTGCCAGTCGGTACCTGCATCAATCTGGGCAATCATCTCGAATCGCCGCAGGAAAACGACTGGGGCGCGCACCGTCTTGGGCGCGGCAGATTTCGCCCGCATCCGCGCTGCCGGATTCACCACTGTGCGCCTGCCGGTGCGCTGGGCGAACAAGACCGGGGACGGGCCGGACTACACCATCGATCCGGCATGGCTGGCGCGGGTCACCGAGCTGGTCGACGCCGCTCTCGCCGCCGATCTCAATGTCATTCTCAACAGCCACAATTTCGAGGAACTGCACGCCGATCCGGCAGGCAATGCGGCGAAACTGGCGGCGATCTGGCGGCAGGTGGGTGCGCATTTCGCCGACCGTTCGGACCGGCTGTGGTTCGAACCGGAGAACGAGCCGCACGGTGCCTTCACCAACGAAAACCTCGTCGCCACGCTGGCCCCCGCGCTGGCGGAAATCCGCGCCACCAATCCCACTCGCGCGGTAATTATCGGCGGCGGCAACTGGAGCGGCATCGATTCGCTGGCGACGCTCGAACTGCCCGACGATCCCAATGTCCACCCGACGTTCCATTACTACGAACCGTTCGACTACACCCACCAGGGCGCGACCTGGGCCGGGGATCAGCCCGCAGCGGGCACCCGCGATTACGGCACCCCCGCAGATGCGCGAGCGGCTGGCAAGCGATGTCGCCAAGCTGGAAGCCTATATGGCCCGCACCGGGCTGACCCCGTTCATGGGCGAGACCGGCGCATTCGACGGCGGCTCCTCGCTCGACCAGCGGATCGCCTATCACACCGCCGTGCGCGAAGCCTTCGCCTCGGCTGGCATCGGCATGTGTGCCTGGGCCTACGCCAACACCTTCCCGTTCTGGCATGCGGAGACCGGGCAATGGCTGCCCGGCCTGCGCGCGGCTTTCGGCCTGCCGGAGGATCTAATCGCCGCTCACTGCGTAGGGTCCGGCGACCACTCCGGTGAACAGGTTGCTGCGCACCGAGGCCATGTGGGAAACGTCCACGTCCTCCACCAGCACGCGCCATGCGCTCGAGCCGGGCGCGCGGTAGCTGAAGTCGGCGGTGCCATCGTCGAAACGCGATCCGCAGTTCGACCTCTCCCGAAGCGTAGGGCACGGACTGCAACATTTCGCCGCCCGTAGCCATCCCCGCGCCATCGCGTCGCAGCACTGCCAGCACCGGGCCTTGCGCTGTGCCCATCAGGCCGAAGCTGACGAAGGCCACTTCGCTCGCCACCGCCGCCAGCCCGGCGAAATCGCCCTCTGCTTGCGGTGCGAAGGAAACGCGAGTGGTGAAGCTCGCCGCGTGATGGCGCAGCCGTTGCCCGGCAAAGCTCGGCATGGCACCTTCGCCCAGATCGGTGCCGGAAGGGGCCAGCAGCAGCGCGCCGCTTTCCAGTGCCATGTTCTGCACGTGGGGCACGTTGCGTATGCGCAGCCATTCCGGGCCCAGCCGCGCGGCGGTAAACTCCTCGCGCCAGCTATCGAAATCGGTCCCCTGCGAGGGCGCTAGCGGCGGGCGCGGCAGGGTCAATGGCACCGGCTCGCCCCGGCCGAGGATCACCGGCCAGCCATCGCGCCATTCCACCGGCAGCAGGAAAGTCTCGCGCCCCAGCAGCGTATCCTGCCCGGCGAACGGACGGGTGGCGAGGAACACGCTCCACCAGCTGCCATCGTCCAGCTGCACGAAATCGGCATGGCCGGTGGCCTCCACGCGGTTGGCGCGGCCGGCAGGCATGTCCCGCTGGGTCAGGATCGGATTGACCGGGCCGGGCTCGTAAGGCCCGGTGATCGCGCGGCTGCGGTAGATCGTCTGCGAATGCTGGTCCGCCGTCCCGCCTTCCGCCGCCAGCAGGTAATGCCAGTCCCCCACCTTGTAGATGTGCGGCCCCTCGGCCCAGATCGGATTGTCCGCCGGGTTCACCCCGCCGTCCACCAGCAGCGTTGCCTCGCCGACCAGTTGCTGGCTCGCGAGATCGAATTCGCGCAGCCAGATGGCGCGGTGGCCCTCGTAGCGCGGCTCCCCCACCGGCGCATCGTTGTAGGTAATCCACCCGCGCCCCTCGGCATCGACATAGAGCGAAGGATCGATCCCGTCGAAGTCCAGCCAGACCGGATCGGACCACGGCCCGGCGGGATCGCTGGCGATGACCATGAAATTGCCCTCACACCGCACGCAGGTGTTGAGCAGGTAGAACATGCCATCGTGATGGGTGATCGCCGGGGCATAGAGCGCGTCCCCCGTCAGCGACATGCCGGTGAAATCGACCATCCCCGGCCGGTCAATCGCATTGCCGATCTGCCGCCAGTTGACCAGATCGCGGCTGTGCATGATCGGCAGACCGGGGAACCAGGCGAAAGTGGAAGTGACGAGGTAGAAATCGTCCTCCACTTTCACGATCGAGGGATCGGGGTGGAAGCCGGGCAGGATCGGATTGGCGTAGCTGCCGTCAGGAACGGGCTCAGCTTCCCCCTCGTAACTGACGAATTCGAACCGAGCTGTCGGCGTGGCCGCAGCAGGCAGGGCCAGCGCCAGTGTCGCTATCGCTGCACCGATACTTCCTTCACGCATACGAAATTTCCTCTCCAAGGATTCGGCCACTTGCCCTGTGGCGCTCTGGCTAATATGGTAGCGCTATCAGGCCTTTTGACAAGAGGCGGGGCAAGAGGAAGACAATGTCCGTAGAATTGCAGGGCCTGCTGCCCGCCGATTACCGGGATGGCAGCTTTATCGGGCGTGCTCTGGCGCCCGAAGGGCCGTGCGTGATTGCTGTGCGCAGCGGCGAACTGTTCGACCTGACGCAGGACGTGGCGACCGTTTCGGGCGCAATCGCGCGGCGCAGCTTCGCGGGCGGGCGGTCGCTCGGCCCGGTCGAGAATGGCTTGCCGGAAGGCTGGAGCCTGCTCACTCCCATAGATCTGCAAGCGGTGAAGGCCAGCGGCGTCACCTTTGCCATTTCCGCACATCGAGCGGGTGATCGAGGAGCGTGCGCGCGGCGATTCGGCGCGGGCGGCGGAAATCCGCAGCCTCGCTCGAAGAGAAGGTCGGCACGATCCGCGAAGTCGTCCCCGGCAGCGCCGAGGCCATGCAGCTGAAGGACCTGCTGATCGAGCAGGGCATGTGGTCGCAGTATCTTGAAGTCGCGATTGGCCCCGATGCGGAGATTTTCTCCAAGGCGCCGGTGCTGTCCACCGTGGGTGCCGGGGCAATGGTGGGCGTGCGTTCGGATTCAAGCTGGAACAACCCTGAACCCGAAGTGGTGCTGGTCTGCGATGCGCATGGCGAGGTCGTCGGCGCGACGCTGGGCAACGATGTGAACCTGCGCGATTTCGAAGGCCGCAGCGCGCTGCTGCTCTCCAAGGCGAAGGACAACAACGCCAGCTGCGCCATCGGCCCGTTCGTCCGCCTGTTCGATGAAGGCTTTACCATCGATGATGTGCGGCAGGCCAATGTCGATCTGCATATCCTCGGGCCGGAGGGCTACGTGCTCGAAGGCAGCAACGACATGCGCCAGATCAGCCGCGATCCGCTCGATCTGGTGGCAGCAATGCCTGTCCGAACATCATTACCCCGATGGGTTCGTGCTGTTCTGCGGCACGCTGTTCGCCCCGGTGCAGGATCGCGACGCGCCGGGAGCGGGCTTTACCCACAAGGTGGGCGATGTGGTGACGATTTCCTCGCGGCGGCTGGGCAAGCTCACCAACACCGTCACCACCAGCCGCGATGCGCCGGCCTGGACGATGGGCATCGGCGCTTTCATTCGCAACCTCGCTTCGCGCGGGCTTATCGACAGGATCTGATTACCGTGACTTCCACTCTTTCCCACTACATCGGCGGCGCTTTTACCGGCGCGGGCGATGCGCTCGAAAGCATCAACCCTTCGGACACCGCCGAGATCGTCGCGCGCTTCCCGCAGGGCGATGCGGGCCATGTCGATGCCGCCGTTGCCGCCGCGCAGGACGCGCAAAAGGGCTGGGCCGACGCCAGCCCCGAAGTCCGCGCCGACCTGCTGGAGAAGATCGCGCAGGCCTTGTTCGCCCGCTCCGCCGAGATCGGCGAACTGCTGGCGCGCGAGGAAGGCAAGCTGCGAGGCGAAGGCGTGGGCGAGACTCTGCGCGCTGCGCGCATCTTCCGCTATTTCGCGGGCGAGGCGCTGCGCCGCCACGGGCTGACGCTCGAATCGACCCGCCCCGGCCTCGATGTCGCCACCTATCGCGAAGCGGTCGGCCCGGTCGGCCTGATTACGCCGTGGAACTTCCCCATCGCCATCCCCGCGTGGAAGGCCGCCCCCGCGCTCGCCTTCGGCAACACCGTGGTGATCGCGCCGTCGAACGAGACGCCCGCAGTGGCGCACATGCTCGCCGAGATCATCCACGAGCTCCGGAATGCCCGCAGGCGTGTTCAATATGGTGCTGGGCGGCGGCGAAGCGGGTGCCGCGCTGGTGGAGCATGATCGGCGATTGCCGCGATCAGCTTTACCGGCAGCCAGGCCACCGGCGCCAAGGTGCTCGCCGGTGCCGCCGCCAAGCAGAAGCGCGTCCAGCTGGAAATGGGCGGCAAGAACCCGCTGGTGGTCTGCGCCGATGCCGATCTCGACAAGGCGGTGATGATCGCCGCCGACGGCGGGTTCTTCCAGACCGGCCAGCGCTGCACCGCGTCGAGCCGGGTGATCGTCGAGGATGCGGTGCACGATGCCTTCGTCGAAAAGCTGGCGGCCAAGGCGCAATCGCTCAAGGTGGGTGGCGCACTGGCCGAAGGCACGCAAGTCGGCCCCGCCAATTCGGCGCGGCAGCTCGAACAGAACTTCCGCTATGTCGGCATCGCCTGCGACGAAGGCGGGCGACTGGCAGCGGGCGGTGAGCGGGCGCTCGCCGAGACCCAGGGCCATTTCATGCAGCCCACCGTGATCGCCGACACCGCGCCCGACATGCGGATCAACAACGAAGAAGTGTTCGGCCCGGTCGTCTCGACCGTGCGGGTCAAGGATTATGACGCAGCGCTGGAAGTCGCCAATCGCGGCACCTTCGGGCTGTCGGCAGGGATCGTCACTACCAGTCTTTCGAAGGCCCGTGACTTCCGCAAGAACATCAAGGCGGGCATGGTGATGGTCAATCTGCCCACTGCCGGGGTCGATTACCACGTGCCCTTCGGCGGTACGCGCGGTTCCAGCTATGGCGGACGCGAGCAGGGGTTTGCCGCAGTCGATTTCTACACACAGATAAAAACGGTTTATACGGGAGACTGAGTGTCACATGAGCGGAGGGGAGCTGCGACCGGAGGGGTCGCGCGCAATCTACCCGTCGCTGGCCGGCCGCAAGGTCATCGTCAGCGGCGGCGGATCGGGTATCGGCGAAGGGATTGTCGAGGCATTCGCGCGGCAGGGCAGCGCGGTGGCCTTTGTCGATGTGCAGGAAGACATGAGCGAGGCGCTGATCGCGCGCTTGCAGGACGCGGCGATCCCGCCGCATTTCGTCCATTGCGACATCACCGATTGCGAGGATTACGGCCACAAGATCGGCAAGATGATCGACCGGCTGGGCGGCTGCGACGTGCTGATCAACAATGCCGCCAACGATGATCGGCACAAGGTGGAGGATGTGACCTCCGCCTATTGGGATGAACGGATGGCGGTCAACCTGAAGCACCAGTTCTTCGCCGCCAAGGCCGCCGTGCCCGCGATGCGCGCGGCGGGCGGCGGTTCGATCATCAACATGGGTTCGATCAGCTGGCACCTGGGGCTGGAAGACCTGACGATCTACCAGACCGCCAAGGCCGCCATCGAAGGCCTCACCCGCAGTCTGGCGCGCGAGCTGGGGCGGGACAATATCCGCGTCAACACCATCATTCCCGGCAATGTGCAGACGCCCCGGCAGATGAAATGGTACACTCCGGAAGGCGAGGCAGAGATTGTCGCCGCACAGTGCCTCGACGGGCGCATTCTGCCGGTCGATATTGCCGCGATGACGCTGTTTCTGGCGTCGGACGATGCGCAGTACTGCACCGCGCACAATTACTGGGTGGATGCCGGATGGAGATAACGCCGAACGTCCGTTCGCTGCTGCAGGCGCAGAGCCGCCTTGGCGAAGGCGTGTTCTGGGATGGGAGCACGCGGCGTGGTCTGGTTTGTCGATATCAAGGGCCACTACCTGTGGCACTACGATCCGGTGACGGGCAGCAATGCCCGCGCCGAGGCACCCGGCCAGATCGGCTGGGGCCTGCCTGCCGAGGGTGGCCTGCTGCTGTGCGGCTTGCAGGACGGGCTCTACACCTTCGATCCCGCGACGCAGCTTTTCGAGCGGCTGATGGCGGTGCCAGGCGAACCCGCGCACAACCGCTTGAACGATGCCTGCACCGATCCGTGGGGCCGGGTGTGGTTCGGATCGATGGACGACAGCGAGAACGAGGCTTCGGGCCGGTTCTACCTCTTTGATCGCGGCGAAATTCGCGCTGCCGGGCCGTCCGGCATCACCATCACCAATGGCCCTGCGGTCAGCCCGCAGGGGGACCGGATCTATTTCACCGACACCTCTTCGCAGAAGATCATGGTGGCGGACCTCGACTCGCGACGGCGTGGGCGAAGCGCGGCCGTTCGTGGATACGGCGGCGCATTTCCCGACGGCCTATCCCGACGGGCCGATTGTCGATGCCGAAGACCATGTGTGGACCGGGCTCTATCTCGGCGCTCGGGTGGCGCGGTTCAGCCCCGATGGTGCGCTGGTAGGCAGCTGGGTGATGCCCGCGCGCGACATTACCAAGATGGCGCTAGGCGGCGCGGACCTGCGCACGGCCTTCGTCACCACCGCGACCAAGAACATGGAACCGGGCGATTACGCCGATTTCCCGGCATCGGGCGATCTGCTGGCTTTCGATGCGCCGGTGGCCGGAGTGCCGCAGGCGCGGGTGAAACTGGGATGAGCTTGCGGCTGGCGCTTTCGGCTGTCGCCCTCGCGCTGCTGGCCAGCGTTCCTGCCGCTGCCGAGCCTGAACTTGCCCCGGTGTGGAGCGATGGCGCGGTAATCCAGCGCGACCGGGACGTGACCGTGCAGGGCTACGCTGCGCCGGGTGCGCAGGTCTCGGGCATACTGGGCGAAGATCAGGCCGAAGCCCGTGCCGATGCCGAGGGCGAGTTCGTTCTGCGCTTCCCGGCGCGCCCCGCCAGTGCCGAACCTGTGGCGCTCAGCGTCACCGATGCCAGCGGCACCGTGGAGGTGGCCGATCTTCTCGTCGGCGATGTCTATCTCTGCTCCGGCCAGTCGAACATGGCCTTCACCGTGGCCGCCGGGCTCAACGGCTATAACAATATCCAGTCGAGTACCGATCCCTTGCTGCGGATGCTGACCGTGCCGCTCACCACCTCCGCCGTACCCACGCGCGACTTCGGCGGCGAAGTGGCGTGGCAATCGGCTTCGCCCGCAACCACCGGCGGTTTCTCCGCCGCTTGCTATTACATGCTGCGTGATCTGCGCGCCGAACTCGGCATTCCGGTAGGCGCCATCCATTCGAGCTGGGGCGGCTCGCAGATCCGCGCGTGGCTGACCCCTGCGGGCGGCGCGGCGCTCTATGGCGAGGAGGCGATGGGGCTGCTGTCGAGCTATGCCGACGATCCGCTGTCGGCGGTCGCCGCTTTCGCGCCGGAATGGCAGGACTGGTATCGCGAAGCCAGCGGCGGCAGCACGCCGTGGAGCGATCCGGATAGCCTCGACTGGCAGCCGGTTCCGCAGATTGGCCCGTGGACCGCCTGGGGTGAAGGCGCACCCGCGCCAACGGCAATGTCTGGTTCCGCCGCACCATCGAACTCACGCCTGCGCAGGCGGCAGCGGGCGCTCTGCTCAATATCGGCATTATCGACGATCTCGACGCGACTTTCGTCAACGGCCATCCGGTCGGCATCAGTCACGGCTGGAGCACCGAGCGCCTCTATGCGGTGCCCCCGCAATACCTGCGCGCTGGAGCAAACGAGATTGTCTTCGCCGCCAACAACTCTTGGGGCGCGGGCGGGATGCAGAGCCCGGCGGAGCGCTTGTCCTTCACTCCAGCGGGCGGCGAATCCATCGCTCTGGGCGACGCTGGCGCTATGCCGCCAGCCCGGTCAGGCAGATGCCTCCGCGCGCGCCGTGGGATGCCAATGCGGGCATCGGGGTGATGCACAACCGGATGATCGCGCCCATTGGTCAGCTCAGCCTTGCAGGCGCGGCCTGGTATCAGGGCGAAAGCGATGTCGGCATTCCCGGATACGGGGATCGCTTGCGCGAACTGTTCGCCGGATGGCGGGCGCAGTTCGGGCCAGACATGCGGATGCTGGTGGTGCAACTGGCGAACTACGGCG
>CAVZHE010000015.1:0-22018 GCA_963774985.1 uncultured Alphaproteobacteria bacterium | reverse complement strand
AAGAGGACATCATCACCCTCTATCTCAACCAGATCGCGCTAGGGCGGAACAGCTTCGGCGTGCAGGCCGCGTCGCGCGCCTATTTCGGCAAGGATGTGGGCGAACTGGCGCTGCCCGAAATGGCCTATCTCGCCATCCTGCCCCAAGGGCCCGTCCAACCCTATCGGCCCCGAAGCGTTTTTACGAAGATCCCCAGCAATTGCCCGGCGGAATTGGGCGCTGAAGGAAATGGAGCGCAACGATTTTATCACCGAAGCGGAATGCGCCGCGCAGGCCGCGCCGCTGGGCATTGTCAGCGGGCGGCGCGAGGAACGCTCGGCCGATGCGGGCTATTTTATCGAGGAGGTCCGGCGCGAGCTGATCGAACGTTTCGGCGAAGAGGCGGGGGACAGCCGTAATAGCGTCTACGCTGGCGGCCTGTGGGTGCGGACCTCGCTCGACCTGGAATTGCAGGGCAGCGCGCAATGCGCTGCGCGACGCGCTTGGTGCGCTATCACGGCAACCGCGGCTGGACCGGGCCGATGCCGTCGCTCAATCTCGGCAACGGTGATCTGACAGACAGCTCGCCAGCTCCAATCTGGCGATTTCAACTACGAGACTGGCGCGTCGCGTGGTGACCGACGCGCGATGGTAATTCGGCCACGCATCGGCTTTGCCACCGGCGAAGCGCGCCGCTGACCGGTTCCCTGAAGCCTCTGGAAGTCGGGCGATGTGATCGCGGTTGTCCCGGCCGGCAATGCGGCGCCTGCGCGACGTGCCCGAAATATCGGGCGGGTTCGTGGCCGAGGAAGCCCATACCGGTCGCGTTCTGGCGATGCAGGGCGGGTTCGATTTCGCTTGGCGCTTTCAACCGCGCCACGCAAGCCCAACGCCAGCCGGGATCGACCATCAAGCCCTTCGTCTATGCGCCGGGCTCGATAAGGGGATGACCCCGGCTCGATCATTCTCGATGGCCCGTTTGCGTCTTGTCAGGGCGCGGGACTGGCGAGAAATGCTTCCGCAACTTCGGTGGCAGCGGGGGGGGGCGAATACGATGCGCTGGGCTTGAGCAGTCCAGCAACCTGATGACCGTGCGCTCGCCTCGCAGACGGGCATGGACAAGGTCGTCGGGATTCGGCGAGCCGAGCTCGGCGCCGGAATACCTATACGAGCCCTATCCGGCCTTCGCGCTGGGCGCAGGCGAAACGACCGTGCTGCGGATGGTCAACGCCTATGCGATTCTCGCCAATGACGGGCGGTCGACAGCCGACGCTGATCGACTTTGTGCAGGATCGTAACGGCAAGGTCATCTACCGCACCGACAAACGCGAATGCGACCGGCTGCAACATGGCCGAATATGACGGCAGACCGATGCCGCGCCTCGGCCGCACCGGGCGGCAGGCGATGGATGCGCGGACCGCCTTTCAGATCGTCCACATGCTAGACCGGCGTGGTCCAGCGCGGCACCGCCACCCGTCTGCGCGATCTCGATATCGCCGCTGTTCGGCAAGACCGGCACCACACCGGGCCGACCAACGCCTGGTTCGTCGGTGGATCGCCCGAATCGTCGCGGGCATGTATCTCGGCTTCGATCAGCCGCGTGACATGGGCGGATATGTGCAGGGCGGCAACACCGCCGTACCGATCTTCAGCCAGTTCGTGGTAGCGAGCGAAGGGCACTGGCGGGCGACCCTTTATCGCTCCGGCAGGCGTACGCATGGTCCGCATCGACCGGCGCACTGGCAAGCCGGGTGTTCGACGGCTGGCCGAGCGACGACCCCACGCCCGATCATCTGGGAAGCCTTCAAGCCCGATACCGAACCGCGCCGCACCCAGCGGCAGGACGAGATCGACGCAATGCGCGAGCTGATCCTTGCTCAGTTGCGCCGCCGCGAACGCGGGCCGGTGCAATCGGGCGCAGATAGCGGTGGCGGTGGCACGGGCGGGACGAGCCGGTTGATTTCGCCGAGGACCAAGGCGGAATTTACTAACCCCACCCCTTTCGTTCCCGCCCGTGCTGCGCTAGGCGCGCGGCTCATATCAATTGGAGAAAACCCCATGCGTGCCGAAGGGCAGGCCTATATCGACCGGATCGAGGCCGCGCTGGCACTGGTGCGCCGTCGCTCGACTGGGATAGGGCGAAAGCGGCTCGACGAACTGAATGCCAAGGTCGAGGATCCGACGCTGTGGGACGATCCCAAGGCGGCGCAGGAAGTGATGCGCGAGCGGCGCCGGCTCGAGGAGGCGATCGGCCACGCGCAAGCCTCGAGAACGAACTTAAGGATACGGTCGGACCGATCGAATGGCGGAAACGGAGGGCGACAGAGCCTGGTCGACGAAGGTGTGGAAGCCTCGAGAAGCTCGCCGAACAGCGCGGAACGGGACAAGGTCGCCGCTCTGCTGGCGGGCGAAGCCGACCCAAACAACAGCTATGTCGAGGTCAATTCGGGCGCGGGGGCACGGAAAGCAACGACTGGGCCGAGATGCTCTACCGGATGTACACCCGCTGGGCCGAAAAGCGCGGCTTCAAGGTCGATACGGTGGATTATCAGGCCGGCGAGCAAGCCGGCATCAAGACAGCCACCCTGCTGATCAAGGGCGAGAACGCCTATGGCTATGCCAAGACCGAAAGCGGCGTCCACCGGCTGGTCGGATCAGCCCTTACGACAGTTCGGCCCGCCGCCACACCAGCTTTTGCCAGCGTCTGGGTCTATCCGGAGATCGACGACAATATCGATATCGAGATCAATGAGGGCGATCTGAGATCGATACCTATCGCGCCTCGGGCGCGGGCGGGCAGCACATCAACACGACTGACAGCGCGGTGCGCATCACGCACATGCCCACCGGCATGGTGGTCGCGTGCCAGCACGATCGCAGCCAGCACAAGAACCGCGCCACCGCGATGAACATGCTGAAGGCCCGGCTCTATGAAGGCGAAATGGCAAAGCGCGAGGCAGCGGCTTCAGGCGAATATGAGGCCAAGACGGAGATCGGCTGGGGCCACCAGATCCGCTGCTAGTGCTGCAGCCCTATCAGATGGTGAAGGATCTGCGCACCGGCGTGACTCAGCCCCACGCCTGATGACGTGCTCGACGGCGACCTCGACCGTTCATCGCCGCCGCGCTGGCGCAACGGGTGACGGGTGAAGGTGGCGGTGGAGGATGTGGATTAGGCTTGCTGAAATTTTAATGCTGACATAACCTCCTCAAAAAACGGGGAGAGCTGTCATGCGGATGATCGGGTTGCTGCTCACATGTGTTGCGCTGTCGGCCAGTCCGGCAATGGCGCCCGCACCTGGGACAATCCCCAAGTCGAACGGCTTGCTTGGCCCGAGCTCGATACCTTCGCCAGCGAACGCGAATACCGCAACTGGGTGCGCGATCTGCGGCGGATGCAGCGGCAATTGCAGGAAGACCAGCGCGCGGCGCTCGATCCCGAGATCGTCGTTGCCATGGCGAACATTCAAGAACAGGATTGCGATCCACTGTTCGCCGATTGCTATACCGGCGAAGAGGACGAGGAAGGAATGATCCTCGTCACCGGGTCTCGGGTTACTTCTTCACCGCAATCGACGCCGCTCGCCATCACTTCAATCACCAACAATCAGGTCGGCGCGGTGGACGAAGGTGATATCGTCAAGCGGATCGGCGACTATCTGCTGGTGTTGCAGGACGGGCGCATTTTCGCCGCCAATTTCCGCACCATGCAGTTGACCGACCGGATGGATGTCTATCGCCGCGACGAGGACGGCGATCCCATCGGAGCCGACTGGTATGACGAAATGGTGGTACAGGGCGATCACATTCTGATCACCGCCTATTCCTATTATGACGAAGCGAGCGAGCTTTCGGTGTTCCGGCTGGATCGGGAAACCGGGCGGATCGAGCGGCGCGGCGTATTCCTGATAAGCTCCGAGGATTATTACGACGTCGACAATTACGCCACCCGCGTAGTGGGCGATCGGCTGGTGATCTACACGCCATACGATCCCGAAGACCTCGTCAATCGCCGCAACCGCCCGGTGGTGCGGCGCTGGGTGCCTTCCGAGGATTACGACGACGAAGCGCGCGGTGAGCCGATGCTGGAGGCGGAGAATATCTACCGCCCGGTGTTCGGCACCTATGAACCAACCGTCCACACGATCTCGATCTGCGATCTCGGCGAGCTTGACGGCGATTCGCTCGATTGCGAATCCTCGGCCTTCATCGCCGGGGAATCTGCAGAGATGTTCGTTGCGTCTGGACAATATCTACCTCGCCACTACTGCCGCGCATGAAAATGATACCAATGAATATCGTGTCTGTCGTTCGCGCGCGGCAGGAAGAGAAGCCGACAATCGGCTGCCTCCCGGCGCGGTGTTCCGTATTCCGTTGCACCGCAATGCCGAAGTCGATCTGCTCCCGGTGCGCGGCGTGGTGTTCGATCAGTTCTCTATGGACCAACGAGGCAGCCGTTTCCGGATGCTGGAGAGCTGGGGCCAGATTACCTGCGGCGAGGATTGGACTGCCGATTTGATGTCGCGCGGCGACATCGAACTGATCGACGCATCGATCGGCAGCTTCACCACCTCCTATCGCACCGCGCCCGCGCGGCAGTTCACCACGCTGCCCGCTGTGGGCGAGGGCCATTTCGAGAACCGTTTCGTCGGCGAATGGCTGCTCTACGGCGTGCGCAGCCGCTACGGTCGCCCGCCTGAAGAAGATGACGAGGCTGGTAGCCATGTCTTGATGACTGTCCCGCTCGGCTCCCCGAAGCGGCTCGCGCATTGCCATTGGGGCACGAAATCACCCGAATCGAGGCGCTCGGCACCGATGCCATTGCCACCGGCTATCGCGACCAGTCCGGGCTGCACGTCAGCTATCTCGATCTGGCCGATACCGCACGGCTTGCCGATCAGGCGCATCTCGCCAATCGCTACGAGAGCGAAAGCCGCAGCCACGCCTTCAACGCCACGATCTATCCCGAGGCGGACGGGCTGCTCGGTCTTCCTACCGTGCGGTCCGAAGCTGATTCGGGGCGCCGGTGGTGGCGCTCAGACAATTCGGCGATCTCGTTCCTGCGCTTCTCCGAGAACGGCCAGCTGACCGACCTGGCCGATGTTGCGCCGGGCGAAGGGTCCGAAGAAGCCGCCGACGGCTACTCCTGCGAAGTCTCCTGCATCGATTGGTACGGCAATGCCCGCCCGATCTTCATCGATCGCGGAGTCTATGCGTTAATGGGTACCGAACTGGTCGAAGGCCGTGCGCTAACTGACCGGGTAGAGGTGCTGCGGCGGCTTTGATCTGACCGCTGAGGCTTCGCGATAAACCGTTCAACTTCTCGCAGCCCTAGATCCGGCGTATGCCCGTTCGCCGCCTCAGCGTGCTCCGTCTTTACGTCTCGATTGCGTTTCGACTTCCTGGCCAAGCGAGAACATCGTTCCCGTTAGTCGACGCCGATCAGCATCGCCACCGGCCCGTATTCAGTCGCGGTCGCTCCGGTATCATCGGCGGAGAGGCAGCGTGTGCAATTCTTCGACATCCTCGTCCCCAAGACCGTTTTTGCATCGGCAGGGTGTGGGAGTTTTTGGTAAATATGCGGTTGACCCAGTTCTATGGCTTCATCGCCGAGGCCGGCGACCTTCCGCCGCCCCTGCGGCAGCACGGACATAGGTGAAGCCTGCGCTTTCGAGGATCGTCCGGTATTCGGCCAATGAGTACTGGCGGCCGAGTGTGCCCATCAGCATCATCAGGCTGAACGAGGTGGCGCTCCACGGGCCGTCGCCATTGTCGTCGGTGAGGATCTCGCTCAGCAGGATGCGCCCGCCGGAGGGGAGGGCGGCGTAGGACTTGGCGGCGAGCATGGCGTTGGTCTCCTCCGACCAGTCGTGGAAGATATTGGCGAACAGGTGCGCATCGTAGCCGGTGGGCCATTCGGCTTCGAACATGTTGAGCCCGCAGGTCTCTACCCGATCCGCCAGCGCGGCAAGTTCACCCGCTTGCCCGCCTCGAACACCATTTCCTTCAGATCGAGCAGGGTCACCCGCAGGTCCGGATGCGCCCGCGCCAATTCGATCCCGTACACACCCGATCCGCAGCCAACGTCGAGCACGCTCTCCATTCCAGCGAACATCGGTTGCGCAGCGAGACCGTGCGCGGGGGCGACGAGTGGGCGTGCATGAAGTTGGCAATCTGCGCCGCCATTTCGCGCTCATCGTCCCGCGCTCCCACTCGGAAACGCCCGCTGCAGCCCCGGGTCGCTCGCCGCCGCGGACCGTGGCAAGCAAGGATGCGTGTAGCGGAATGGTCTCGCGGAAGCGGAGCAGGAAGCCGCCCGAATAGCCTTCCGCCTTCGGGTGCAGCCAGGTCCGCGCCGTGGCTGTTGCACTCCAGCGTCCATCACGCTTTTCGATCAGGTCTTGTGCCGCCAGCGCCCCCAGCAAAAGGCCGAGTGCACGCGCATCGACCGACAAGGCCGCCGCCAGCATGACGGTATCATAAGGAGCATCGCCCAGCAGGCGAAACACTCCCAGCTCGTCCGCCACAGTCACCGCGGGGAGAGTGTATTGCGATTGCCACACGTCCCACAGCGGGCGGTCATCCAAATTCGGCGGCAATGGTCCCATAGTCTCTCTCCCCGGGAGCTTTGCTTCACCTATACACACGGGCTTGCGTTGACAAAGTCCGTCGTGGCATCAGGCGCACAAAGAACATGGCGGGAGAGAGAATTATGGCGAGCCAGATGGAACGGGCCGAGACGCATTACGACCCTGTCGAAGACGCCGCGCGGCAGGTGCGGGCGATGATGCGCTATGTCGATCCGGGCGATTTTGTCACCCGCCGCTATGTCAGCAAGGGGGAGGAGATCAACACCGGCACCTATTCCGATCACGCGGTGACGATCCGCGACGGGATGCCGATGCGCGATCACTTTGCGCTCGATACCCACGGCTTTACGATTGCCAAGAGCGAGACGCAGGTCAGCGATTTCCGCGACAAGGCGCAGGTCGATCAATTTTACGAACGCGAGGTGGAGCGCGATGTCATCCGCCTCACCGGTGCGGACAATGTGTGGCACGGGGATGGATGCTCCGCACCAGCGAAGACCTGTCCGCCTACAAGGCCGAGAAAACCGCAGGCTACAAGCACACCGGGGGCATCCAGCCCACCGCGGGCGAAGTGCATATCGATCTCAACACCCCCACCGCGCAGCGGATGGCGGACATGACCTATCGCCAGCAGTTTCCCGATGGTCCGGGATACAAGCGCTTCCTCATCACCAGCCACTGGCGCACCTTCTCCCCGCCGCCGCAGGACGTACCTCTGGCACTATGCGACGGGCGCAGCAGCTTTGGCGGCGAGGAGAAGGCGAACACGCTGGTGATCGTGGACGAATTTCCGCAAGGCGAGGCGCTGATCGCGCCGATCGCGGGCGAGGAGGAGCTGCTCGCCGCCAGCATCCTCTCCTACAGCGCGGAGCACCGCTGGTGGTATTTCGCCGGAATGGCAGCGCGACGACGTGCTGCTGTTCAAGTTCCACGACAGCGATCATTCGCGCACCTGGCGCTGCCCGCATTCGGCCTTCATCGACGGTGAGATGCAGGGGCCAACCCGCGCAGCAGCATCGAATGCCGTTCTGTTGCCTTCTGGGAATAGCTGCACCGGCCAGCATATTGCCCCTCGCGAACGGGATTGTGACAGGCATGTAACGCCGCTGTCACGGCTGTTTCATAAATGTCACACGATTTCGTCTCGTTTGAAACCGGTCAAGACAGCGATTGTCTGGCAAGGGGCGAAGTGCTTTGGGAAATCTGAGGAAGGAGGAGTTGGTCGCCAGGCTTCGATGATGGGTCAATCCCTCATGGTCAGGTACCTCTTTCCCGCAGTTTCTCCCCCTTACCAGGAGCACAAGAATGATTACTCGCAAGACCAAGGCATCGCTGCTCGCCAGCTCAGTGATTTTCGCATCGCTGACCGCTGCGCCCGCGATGGCCCAGGATACCCCCGCCGCCACCGAAGGTGAGACGATCCTCGTCACCGGTTCGCGCATCGCGCGCCAGAATGTCGATACGGCTGCCCCCGTCGCCGTTGTCGACAGTGAGGAATTCGAACTTTCGGGCACGGTCAACGTCGAAAACGTTGTCAACTCGCTGCCGCAGGTCATTCCGGGCTTCACCTCGAACTCGAACAACCCCGGCACCGGCACCGCCACCCTGAACCTTCGCGGCCTCGGCTCGAACCGCACCATGGTGCTGGTCAACGGCCGCCGCTGGATGTTCTACGATACCAATCAGACGGTCGACCTCAACACGATCCCGGCATTCCTGCTGGATTCGGTTGAAGTTGTTACCGGCGGCGCTTCGGCTGTTTACGGCTCCGACGCTATGGCGGGTGTTGTGAACTTCAACCTTGGCCACGTCGATGGTGTGGAAGTGGGTGGGCAGTACACGATTTCTGATCGTGGCGATGGCCAAACGTACGAACTTCACGGCGCGATCGGCACTGATTTTGCCGACGGTCGTGGCCGCGCGACTGTCTATGCCGAATATTTCAATCGCGAAGCGGTTTTTCAGGGTGATCGGGATTTCTCGAGCTTTGTTGTTGGTAACGAGAGCTTCGATGACTTCCAGGGCGCCGGTGGCTCGTCCACGCTTCCCCAGGGTCGTTTCAACCCTTCGCGTTTTGTCGCCATCAATCGCGATGCGGAAGATCTTGATGAGGATGGTCGCTGCGATCCAGGTGAGGGCTGCGCTCTTCTGGCGCAGGGTCTCGTCATCGACGATGCGGTCTTTGATGTTCCAGGTGTGGCACGCGCTCGCGCTGGCGATTTGTATAACTTCGGCCCGTCCAACTATCTGCAAATTCCGCAAGAACGTTACCTGCTTGGCGGCTTTGCCGAATACGAACTGTTCGAAGGCGCTACTGCCTACACCGAAGTTTCTTTCGTCAACAACCGGGTTGCACAGGAACTGGCAGCTACACCGGTGACTGGTACGTTTAACATCAATCTTGCAGCAGTCGCTCCGTTCCTCAATGCCGATACGCGCGCCCAGTTGCAGACGCTCGATGCGCGTGAAACTGCTGCTGCCGCTGCGCAACAGGCCTTCAACACCTCGCTCGGCTATTGTGGTCCGGGCCAGACACCGCCGACGGAAGATTCGCCGACGTGCTTCGGTGCCCTTCCTGGTGCCGCCCCCGGCGTGGTAAGTGCATTCGTCCAGCGTCGTGTCACCGAGACAGGTTCGCGCAATACGCTCGATGAGCGCAATGCTTTCCGCGTGTTGGCTGGTCTGCGTGGCGATATCACCGACTATCTCAACTACGATGCGTACTACTCGTACGCCCGGACCCGTAACTCGAACGTGCAGGCAGGCAATATTTCCCGCTCAGCGTTCCAGGCTGGTCTTGATGGTTCTGGATCGGCCATCAACATCTTCGGCCCTGATACCCTGACGCCGGATATGGTCGATCAGATCAGCATTCTGGCGCAGAACAGCGACGTTTCCACTCTCGAAGTGGCGACTGCTTATCTGTCCGGCACATTCGGTGACTTCGCTATCGGCAATGCCGCTCCGATCGGCTTCGCGCTGGGTGGCGAATACCGCCGCGTGGCCTCGCAGTTCATCCCTGACACGGCTCTGGCCTCGGGTGACGTGATCGGCTTCAACGCCGGTAGTCCGACCGAAGGTTCGTACAGTGCCAAGGAAATCTTCGGCGAGTTGAACATTCCGGTGTTCGAGACCGATGCTGGTATGCGCCTCGACCTCTCGGCTGCTGGTCGTTATTCGGACTACACGCTTGAAGCGGTGGGCGGTGTTTGGACCTATGCCGGTGGTGTCGAGTTCGCTCCGTTCGATGGCCTCAAGTTCCGTGGCCAGTATCAGCGCGCGGTACGTGCACCGAACGTGGTCGAACTGTTCGGCGGTCAGGCAATTGGTTTCCCTGGGGCAGTCGATCCCTGCGGCAATGCGGCGTTCCTCGCCGCCAATCCCGGTGCTCGGGAAATCTGCATCGCGCACGAAGTGCCCGTAGGCAATCTCGGCAATGCTGACATTATTCAGCAAGGAAACACGCAGATTCCGGCACTCTTCGGCGGTAATCCGAACTTGCAGGAAGAGACTTCGGACAGCCTCAGCTTCGGTGTGGTCATCCAGCCGAGCATGGTTCCCGGCCTCACGATCACCGCCGACTATTTCGATATCGTCATCAATGATACGATTTCGATCGCCGGCGGGAGCCTGCAGGGTCTGATGAACCTGTGTTATGGTTCGGTGCAGGATGTCACTAGCCCCGTCTGTACTCCGTTTGACAATATCCGTAACAGCGACGGCGCGATCACTACCGACGCTCCGCCGTTGGTGGCTGGTGTCAACATTGCCGAACTCGGTGTGTCGGGTATCGACCTTCAGATCGATTACGGCCTTGAACTGCCCTTCTCGGTTTTCGGTGATGGCGGCTCTTCGGACTTCAACATCAACTTCTTGGGAACCTGGACTGAAAGCTCGTATTTCATCCCGGTTGTCGGACTCTGACGATATCGTTGAGTGCGCCGGGCTGTTTGGTGGTGAGTGTGGTCAGCCTACAGCTGCATTCAAGTGGACCTCGCGTTTCAGCTGGGTCGATGGCCCAATGACCGTGTCGACCCGCTGGCGTCACCTGAGCGCGGTTGACGATGCCGACGATGCAGTTGACTACTCGCTGTGGAATGGTTCGGAACGTATCCCCGCATACGACCTGATCGATCTGACACTGGCCTATGACTACGACGAGCGGATTACTCTGACAGTCGGTGTTGACAACCTGTTCGACACCTTGCCGCAGACGCCGACCTTCGACGAGGACGGTTATGTCACCTCGACCAACAACGGCACCCTGCTTGGCGACAACCAGGAGCAGTCCAACACCTATCCGAGCACCTACGAAGTGCTGGGCCGCGAGTTCTTCGTCTCGGCGGTCGTCCGCTTCTAAGCGACACTTGCCGCGCGAAAGCGTGAGTGAAAGGGGCGGGGGAACTTCGGTTCCTCCGCCCTTTTTCTTTGTTTCGTTTGACTGAGCCGCCGTTTGGGGAGCGATCAGGCTGGCTTGGTCAGCACCAGCAGTGTGGCGAAGGGTGTAGGCGCGAGACCATCGTGCAGATCGCCCCGTTCGATGCTTTGCAGCCCCGCCGCAACCAGTGCGGCCTCGACGTTTTCGCCTGTGCCCGCCGCCTCCGCCGCCGCTTCGAGAGCAGCAATCCGGCTCGCCTCATTGCGCGCCTGCCCGGCAATCCGGTCAATCATCGCTGCCGTCTGCGCAGGTGGTTCGCCCACCGATGAAGCCAGCGTCCGCCGGATCGCCTCGGCAATTTCCCAAGCTGCAGAACCTTGCCCGAACTGCGCCGCACCCGCCGCCGGTGCATTGGCCACATCAGGGGGAATGGGCGCCATGCCGAATTGCCGCAGCGCCAGACTGCGCTTGGCCTTTGTCGGAAGGTCCTGCGTGCCGATTGCCCATTCGATCGCCGCCCGCCGCGCCCGGTTGTGCGCCACGATCGGGCTGTCGGTGCGGTGGGTAATCATGCCCACCAGTCCTCCCGGTCGCAGCACCCGCGCCACTTCCGCCGCGCCCGCCTCCATCGCCCCATATTCAAACCCGAACTGGCTGGTCACGGCGGCGAAGGAGGCATCGGCAAAGGGCAGAGTGTGCATCGCCACCCCGGCCCGCATTTTTGCTCCGCGCGGGGGTGGGGGTAGCACTTTGGCCTGATCGATTCCCACTGGTCTCAAATCGCGCCGCGCTTCGAGCAGCCGCGCCATCACCACCCCGTCGCCCGTCGCCAGATCGAGCACACGGGCATTGCGCGGAAGTTGTTTTGCAAATTGATGCCAGACCTGCGCCAGCACCTTGCCGCTGCCGGAGGCGTTATCGGGCAAGCAACCCCGGTTCTCCGCCCAGAACGCGTCCCAAGCCGCGCCGCTCATCGCGAAGCCTCCGCCAGCGTCACATCGAAGGCCACCGTCATCCGCTGCCCCTGCCGGAACGGGCGCGTGCCGTGATAGAGCGTGCTGGGGAACAGCGCGAGATGGCCGACCTTCGGTTCCAGCGTGTAGAGCGGCGGCAGATCCAGCCGCAGGTCCGGGGCAGGGCGGCCGAGTTCGATCCAGCCTGCCTGCGCTTCCTCGTCCGCAGCATCGGGCAGCACCAGATAGCAGGCGGAGGACAGCAGCCCCTGCGGATGCAGATGCGGCGCATGATGATCCCCGCCGCCCGCCAGCCGGACCGACCACGATCCGGTAATCGCCCAGCCATCGTCGCGATGGCGCAGCAGCGGGTGAGCGGCATCGGCGGGAGGAAGGCCGGCGCGATAGTCCTCCAGCGCCGCCATCAGCGCTGCGTTCAGCCGCGCCAGTTCCGGCTCGGCCCGCTCAAACAGATTGCCGCGCGTCTGCGTGCCTCCGCGCAGGCTCTGGCCCGAGCGGAAAGGCGGATTTGTCATGCAGCGAATGCAGCAGGGGCACTGCTTCGGCCAGCACCGCTTCGGCATCGGGCAGGGCGATCATCCGCACCAGCCCCGCCTGCCCGTGCAGCCAGTCGGCGCGCGAGATCACCCGCCTGCCGCCACACCAGATCGCGCATGGCCCAGGCAGAGACGTTATCGGGTGCGGCGGCGATCACGCGCTCCAGCAAGCCATCGCACCGCGCCAGTTCGCCGATGCGAAGGCAATGCCGCGCCTCATGGAACCAGCGTTCGGGCGTGTCGAGTTTCAGTGCAGCAAACGATGTCGCCGCCAGCGCATCCTCGCCCGCGCTGCTCGCCTGCACTGCTTTGAGCAGCGCCATGGCCGGATCGTCAGCCATCCGCGCATGAGCCGCAGCCGCCACCGCCAGCGCCTCAGCGTGCAAATCATGCGCATCGAGAACGGCCACATGCGCATGAGCCAAGACAGGATCGTTTGGTCGCAATCGCTCTGCCTCAGCGAAATGCGTGGCGAAATCGCGCTCACCCGCCGCCAACCGCAACTGCGCGAGGAAGCGGTGCGCCTCAATCCAATGCGGGCCTTGTTTCACCAGTTGCTCAGCGATCTCACGCGCGCGACCAGCTTCACCCGCCACATCGAGCGCCTCGGCCAGCCCCAGCCACGCCTCCGGGTCCTGCGCATTGATCGAAAGCGCCGCCTCGAACCGCGCTACCGCATCGGCCTCGCCCCGCTCCATCGCCACCCGCGCGCGGCCGTGCAGCGCCTTGGCTCCCTGTGGCGCAAATGCCAGACTGCGATCATAGTTCTCGGCCGCCTCTTCCAGCCGCCGCAATGCCCGCAAGGAATTGGCGCGAACAGAGAAATAACGCGCATCCTCAGCACAAGCAGAGGCGTGCGGATCGAGGACCGAAAGCGCAGACACGTGGCTCTCAAGAGCAGCGAGCGCGATGGCATGATTGATCGCAAATTCGGTAACTTGTGGAGCATTTCTACAAGCGAGTGCGAACAAGGCTTCGGCCTCCGCCACATCGCCGCTGCGCATCGCTCTGTTGCCCGCGCTGTTGGCCTGCGCTCCTTCGCCGGAACTGGCTGCCGACCCAGAACTCACCGGTCGCGCAACCAGCCGTTGATCGAATAGCGGCCCTTGGGTGCGAAAGGCGGAACGTAGCTGACCGCGTGATCCTGTGGCACCAGGAACAGGTTCAGCGTGTTGAACCGCGGCTTCAGCCCCAGTTCGATATTGCCCTCGGCGTCGTAAAACAGCAGGTGGCCGCCCCAGTCGGGATGCCAGTCATCCACGGTGAGATTGAGCACATAGGCGATCCGCCACCCCTCCGCGACGTGGCTATCGTTATGCCGCCCGAGGAAGTGCTGCGCGGCATAGCAGCTGGCGTGCCCATCGGCGCGGCACAGTTCGGGCACGCCGGTCACTTCGCGCACCAGTTCGAGGAAGGGTTCCGCATTCAAATGTCCGAGCAGGATCTCGAACGGGCCGCCCTTGTCCCAACCCTGCTGCACGGCTTCCACCAGCGAATAGCGCAGCGAACGAAAGGCGTAATCGCCGCTCGCTGCCGCCGCATCGGTCGCCTTGGCCAGTTCCATTGCCGCCTGCGCCCCGGCCTGATCGCGCAATTCAGTTGCGCTAAAGCCGCGCGCCTGGCCCGTCGCGCCAGCCTGCATGGCCACGCCCCACGGGGTGGCAGAGTGGAGAATATCGCGCAATTCGCGTGCGGTTTCCTCAGTCAGCACATCGCGAATCTGCAATCGCTTTGCCTGCGCAAACTGACGTGCGAGCGCCGCACGGTCCAGATCGGGGTTTAGCTCGAACAGTGCCTTGGCCATAGGAAGGGCTATAGGAAAGCGACAGCCTATCCGCCAGCCCCGCCGCCGTCCCGACCCTGTTCAAAAAGCAGCCCGCCGCAGCGCACCCCTCGGGAATACGCTGCGACGGGCTCAGGGGAACCTGTTCCGTGGGATCTTCTCGGCGCGCATCTTACCCATGCGGGCCGGGTGGACGGGACAGGTCCCTTAGGCAGTTGTCCGGTTTGTGTTTCAGGCGTGCGTCAGACGTTGCGGCGTTCGGCGGAGACCACGGCGGCGACTTCGCTTTCGAAATTGCGCAGCATTTCCGCGTAGCAGGCGCGCGCTTCGCGGCTGGGCAGGCGCGAGCCGGTTTCGCGGATATCCATCCCGCAGACATATTGCGCGGCGTGGCGATAGCGCGACTGGAGGCGGCGCAAGCCGCGCTCGGTCGACAGATCGAGATCGTCGTAGCGGACGTGCGCTTCGGTCTGCTCACCTGCATCATTGGCCAACACCGGGGTGGCGGTCATCGCACTGGCCAGCAGCGCGGCAGCAATTCCGGTTTTCAGGAAACGGGTCATCTCTTTTCCTCCTCTTTTCGCTCCCGGCCCGATTGGGGGGCTTTGGGGGGTGACCGGGAGCAATGAGGCTGGTTTAGCCAGCATGGTGGAGAAATGATCGTGCGCCTCGACCGGCAATCTTGTAACATCGACAAAGCCCGACATGCTCCGATGACCGGTAAATCACGTCCGACGAGCGTCTATCTGCGACCATGCGAGACGGGCTTGCGGCGATATGTGGCTAATTCCGCCCCGTCGTGCGCACTTCACTTGGCGTTCAGCACGGCGCTGGCTATAGGGCAGGCCATGAATATGACGAAACCGATCCGCGCCGCGCTGGTAGCGGCCACCAGCGCCCTTGTTCTCACCGCATGCAGCGGCGGTCGTGCTGATGAGGGCACGGACATTGCCTATGTCGCGCGCGACGTGGAATCGCTCTACAACGCGGCGAAGGACCGGCTTGACCGGGGCGACCTGCAAGTGGCAGCTGCGCTGTTCGACGAAGTGGAGCGCCAGCACCCCTATTCGCCCTGGGCTCGCCGGGCGCAGTTGATGAGCGCCTTTTCCTATTACGCGGCGCGCGATTACAACGAATCGATCCAGTCGGCCACGCGGTTCCTGTCGATCCACCCCGGCAACGCCGATGCGCCCTATGCCTATTATCTGATCGCGCTCAGCTATTACGAGCAGATCAGCGATGTGGAACGCGATCAGGCGATCACCTTGCAGGCGCTGTCAGCGATGAACGAGATCGTGCGCCGCTACCCGCGCAGCCCCTATGCTGCCGATGCGCGACTGAAGATCGATCTGATCAACGATCACCTTGCGGGCAAGGAAATGGAAATCGGCCGGTTCTATCAGAACACCGGCCAGTGGCTGGCGGCCGCGCTGCGCTTTCAAAACGTGGTCGAAGATTACCAGACCACCAGCCACGCGCCCGAGGCACTGTTCCGGCTGGTCGAATCGAATCTCGCCATCGGCGTTCCCGAAGAGGCGCAGCGTTATGCCGCGGTGCTTGGCGCGAACTATCCGGGCAATGAGTGGTATGAGCGCGCATTTGAACTGATGCGCGAACACCAGCCGGCGCGGCTGGGCGGGTAAGTTGCTCTATGCCGCCGCCGGGTTCCGGTGGGTGGCGATCAGTTCCGTCAATTCAGGCAGATGCAATGCGGTGTGGAACCGCAGCCCAGCGCGACCACTATGCGCCCAGCGAACTTGCGCGTCTAGCGACCTTACCGCATGATGTTTTCAGCGTGACTGGATCGCCCGGTGCATAGGCCCCCCGATCTAGCTGGCTGATCCGCGCGGTTTCCTGCGTCAGTTCGATCAGCAGCCCGGCGGCATCCGCGGCATCCTTGATGCTGGAGTTCTACCGGCACACTCAGCGCATAGCGGCGATGCGCCCCTGCAAGCATTGTTGTCATTGCGACCCGATCCCGTAACCCTCACCAGTTTTCTGGTGTAGTTATCCACAGCTTAACGCGAAGTGCGATTCGAGTCAAATCCCTATTCTGCGGCTACGCGCGTTGCGCCCTCGCCCTGCGCGCCGTAATGCTTGCGGCAACGCCATGCTCACCTCTCTCTCCATCCGCAATGTGGTGCTGATCGAAGCACTGGACCTGAGCTTCGGGCCGGGACTCGGCGTGCTGACGGGGGAGACCGGGGCGGGCAAGTCGATCCTGCTCGATGCGCTGGGGCTGGTGCTGGGCGCGCGGGCGGAGACTGCGCTGGTGCGCGCGGGCGAGGAGCAGGCGAGCGTTGCCGCGACTTTCGAATTTGCCGCGCTGCCTGCCGCGATTGCCGAGGCCTTGGGCGAAGCCGAGGTGGAGCTGGAACCGGGCGAGCCGCTCATCATTCGCCGCCGGGTGAAGGCCGATGGCGGGTCCAAGGCCTTCGTCAACGATCAACCGGTGGGCGCGGCGCTGCTGCGCGCAACTGTCGGGCGCGCTGGTGGAACTGCACGGCCAGCACGATGATCGCGGGCTGGTCAACCCGCGCGGGCACCGCGTGCTGCTCGATCGCTTTGCCGGGGCCGATGTGGCGCGGGTTGCGGCGGCGTGGGAGCAGTGGCGCGGTGCGCGCGAGGCTTTGGCGGCAGCGCGCGGGGCTATCGATCAGGCGAAGGCCGATCAGGACCTGCTGCTGGCGCATCTGGCCGAATTGACCGCGATTGCGCCGGAAGAAGGCGAGGAAGCCACGCTCGCCGGATCGCGCTCCGACATGCAGAAGGGCGAGAAGCTGGCGGGCGATCTGGAGGAGCTGCGGCTGGTGTGGGACGGCAGCGACTCGCCGCTCGCCCGCCTGCGCAGCGCCGCGCGCAAGCTGGACCGGATCGCGCCCGAACACGCGCTGCTGGCAGAGGCTTTGGCGAGCCTTGACCGCGCGGTGATCGAAGCGGGCGAGGCGGAGGAGAAGTTGCAAGCCGCCGCCGAGGCGCTGACGCACGATCCGCTCGAACTGGACCGGATCGAGATGCGGCTGTTCGAACTGCGGGCTCTGGCTAGCAAGCACGGGGTGCAGGTGGACGCTCTGCCGGGCGTGATGCTGGGGCTGCGCGCCTCGCTCGATGCTATCGAGCAGGGCGATGCTGATCTGGTTGCGCTGGAGGCGGCGGAGCGCGGGGCGGGGGAGGCCTATCGCGCGGCGGCTTCGGCGCTGCACGATGCGCGGGTGGCGGCGGGGGCCAAGCTCGATACGGCGGTGGCGGGCGAATTGGCGCCGCTGAAGCTGGATGCCGCGCGGTTCCGCACGGCGGTGGTCGAACTGCCGGAGGAACGCTGGGGGCCATCGGGCAAGGACGCGGTGGAATTCCTCATCTCGACCAATCCCGGCGCCGATTTCGCGCCCTTGACCAAGATTGCCTCGGGCGGCGAACTGTCGCGCTTCATCCTCGCGCTGAAAGTGGCGCTGGCCGAGCAGGGCGGGGCGGCGACGGTGATCTTCGACGAGATCGATCGCGGCGTGGGCGGGGCGGTGGCCTCGGCCATCGGCGAACGGCTGGCGCGGCTGGCGAGCGGTGGGCAATTGCTCGCCGTCACCCACTCCCCGCAAGTCGCCGCGCGCGGCGGCACGCATTACCTGATCGCCAAGGCATCGAGCGGCACGGTAACGCGCACCTCGGTGGCGCTGCTGGACGAAGGCGGGCGGCAGGAGGAGATTGCGCGGATGCTCTCGGGCGCGGAAGTGACGCCGGAGGCGAGGGCGCAGGCGGACCGGTTGCTGGAGGGGGTTTGAGCATGGCGGACTGATGGACAGCACCACCCTCGGCCTCCTCCTCTGAAGAGGATTGGGTGAGAGAAGATAGCGCAATCTGAAGCCCCCTCGCTCTTAGATGGAGGGGGTTGGAGGTGGTCGGAGCATAAGCGAGCGACTCGAAGCGTGCCGCCGAAATGCGATCGAAATGACTCCAGACCGAGCCAGATGTAGAAATCGCAATGATGCGTTATGGCTGCAGTCCGCATGACCGCGTTGTTAAGGGATACAAATTCCGCCGTCAGAGCCGTGATCGGACGGAGGATCGTCGATACTTCTGTCCAGCCAAAGGTCTGGTGATCGAGATTGACGGCGATACTCACGACTTCGAGACGGATCAGTTGCGGATCCAGAGGATGAAGGCCGATACGGTTCGCAACAGTCCGATTCACCAACGAGGCGTGATGCGCAACATGGAGGGCGTTATATTCGGCTCGTCGAAGTGCTGGAGAGTACGGGCAACCGCTGGCGCGGTCGCAACCACCGGCCACCTCCTTTGAAAAGGAGGGAGATGACCGAAGCCGAAGCCGCCAACGAGCTGATGCGGCTCGCCCGCGCCATCGCCCATCACAACCGGCTCTACCACGCCGAGGACTTCGCCGGAGATTTCCGACGCCGAATATGACGCGCTGGTCCGCCGCAATGCCGAGCTGGAGGCCGCGTTCCCGCATCTGATCCGCGAGGACTCGCCCTCGCGCGCAGTGGGGCACGAGATCGCCGCTTCGCCGCTCTCCAAGGTCACCCACGCGGTGCGGATGATGAGCCTCGACAATGCCTTTGCCGACGAGGAGGTGGCCGAATTCGTCGCGCGGGTGCGGCGCTATCTCAATCTGGCGGAGGACGAGCCGGTCGCCTTCACCGCCGAGGACAAGATCGACGGCCTCTCCTGCTCGCTGCGTTACGAGAACGGCGAGCTGGTGCTCGCGCAGCCACGCGCGGGGACGGGCAGGTTGGCGAAGATGTGACCGCCAATGTCGCGCATATCGCCGATATTCCTCCCTTCAGGGGAGCGGCTGGATCGGGCGTCCGAACAGTCCCCGCTCCGGCCCGGAGCGCGTGTTCGAAGTGCGCGGCGAAGTGTACATGGCGAAGGCGGACTTTGCCGCGCTCAATGCCGCGCAGGCGGCGGCGGGCGGCAAGCTGTTCGCCAATCCGCGCAATGCGGCGGCGGGATCGCTGCGGCAGAAGGATGCCAGCGTCACCGCGCAGCGCCCGCTGCGGTTCTGGGCGCACGGCTGGGGCGCGGTCGAGGGCGCCTTCCCGGCGCAACGCAGCACGAGGTGATGCAGCGCCATTGCCGCATGGGGCCTGCCCATCTCGCCCGCTGTTCACCTGCGCGGCTTCGGTCGAGGAAATGCTCGCCCACTATCGCGCCATCGAGCAGGCGCGGGCGGACCTGCCCTATGATATCGACGGCGTGGTCTACAAGGTGGACCGGCTCGACTGGCAAGCGCGGCTGGGCTTCGTCGCCAAGGCCCCGCGCTGGGCGCTGGCGCACAAGTTCCCCGCCGAACGCGCGCAGACCACGCTGGAAGCGATCGACATCCAGATCGGCCGCACCGGCAAGCTGACCCCGGTGGGGCGGCTCACCCCGGTCACCGTGGGCGGCGTCACGGTCACCAATGTCACCCTGCACAACCGCGACGAGATCGCCCGGCTGGGCGTGCGACCGGGGGACCGGGTGGTGGTGCAGCGCGCGGGCGACGTGATCCCGCAGGTGGTCGAGAACCTGACCCGCGACGAGGAGCGGCCCGCTTTCGCGTTCCCCGATCACTGCCCCGAATGCGGCAGCGAGGCGGTGGCCGAGGAGGGCGAAGTCGATGTCCGCTGCACCGGCGGGCTGGTCTGCCCGGCGCAGCGCACCGAGCGGCTCAAGCATTTCGTCAGCCGCGCCGCGCTCGATATCGAGGGGCTGGGCGAGAAGACCATCGACCAGTTCTTCGCGCTCGGCTGGCTGGAAAGCCCCGCCGACATTTTCCGCCTCCACCAGCGCCGCGAGGCGATCCTCGCGCTGGAGGGGTGGAAGGACAAGTCTGTGGATAATCTGTTGGCTTCTGTGGAAAACAAGCGCGCACCCGATGCGGCGCGGCTGCTGTTCGGGCTGGGCATCCGCCATGTCGGCGCGGTGACGGCGCGGGATTTGTTGAAGAATTTTCATACGCTGGAGGCGCTGAGGGGCGGCGGTTGAGTCGCACTCTCTCCCCTCCCCTTCAGGGGAGGGGCCGGGGGTGGGGTCTGTCCTTCCCGCATCGATTTCTGAACTGGAGGACAGACCCCCACCCCAACCCCCTCCCCTGAAGGGGAGGGGCTTTCTTCTGACCTACTCGCCATCGACGGCATCGGCCCCGCCGTGGTCGAGGCGCTGCAGCGTTCTTCCACGAGGAGCACAACCGCCAGGTGTGGGACGATCTCCTGAGCGAAGTCTCGCCCCCGCGCTACGAAGTGCAAACCGGTCGATTCCCCCGTCGCCGGCAAGACGGTGGTGTTCACCGGCAAGCTCGAAACCATGAGCCGCGACGAAGCCAAGGCGCAGGCCGAACGGCTGGGCGCGAAGGCGGCGGGATCGGTCAGCGCCAAGACCGACCTGCTGGTGGCCGGGCCGGGCGCGGGATCGAAGCTGAAGAAGGCGGCGGAACTGGGGATCGAAGTGATCGACGAAGCGGGCTGGGCGGCGATTGTCGCGGCGGCGGGGTAGCGGGTTTCCTCGCTTTAACTCCTCCACCCTTGAGGGGGGAGGCTGGGAGGGGGGTGTACGGCGCTTCGATTTCGAACAGCGGAGCCCCCACCCCCAGCCCATCCCCCTCGGGGAGGGGAGGAAAGTGGTTCTGTTACCGCAATCCCGCGGATAAATGGGCTGGGCAGCCAGCCGCCGCAGCGTCACGCCAAATCCCAGCAGCACCAGCCAGATCACCAGGCTTTCGATCACCAGCGCGCGATACAGGCTGTCATTCGGCTCCCCGAGCGGCAGGCTTGTGACAGCGAACAGCGCGACGCTCGCCACAAGCGCGACAGTGGCAGCGGCAATCAATGCGCGGTCCGCTCGCAGCACTGTCCAGACCGCTACGCCCGCATAAATTGTGCCCAGCAACACGAACAGAGCAGCCCGCGGCATTGCGTTTCCGCTTGCCACCCAGAAGGCTGTGATTGCCAGGGAGGCCGGAATAGCGATTGCAGCGAGATGGACGGCACGATGGAGCAGCGACATGGCGGCATTCCTTTCAACAATGCTGGCGCGCAGGCATCCCGCAGCAAAGGCCAGCGCTTCGGCAGGATCGGAGAGGTGGAGGAATTCGGCCAGCATCGCGTCCTGCCATTCGGGGCAGCGACGTTTGGGCATGATCGTGGTGGCGAGCGCCATGGTGGCGCGGGCGGCTTTCCAGATGAGCGATTGCATCATGCCAGGCTTCCTTCCGGCAATTGCGGTTCTGGGCCTGCTTTGAGCAGTTCCAGCGCAAAGGCACGGCCTTTCGCCGTCAGCCGATAGGCGTGGCGGGGAATGCGCGCGGGTGGCACTGGTTCCTGCCATTTGGTTTCGAGCAAATCGTCATCCGCAAGCCGGATCAGCAGCGGGTAAAGCGTTCCCGATTTGATGCCAGTCGCCTGCATTAGTTCGTAGCCGTGCTGCCAGCGGGCAGGCGCTGCAACCATTGCCGAAAGCAAGGTTCGGGCTTGGCGGGATGTGTGTGGGCGACGAGGCATTGCAATTATCTACATATGTAGAATTTATCGTGCAAGACCAATTTTCGCCACCAGTCAATTTGCTGGAACTGGCTCCGGCACCCACTTCATCACCCCGGCTCCGAGCGGTGTCCAGGCCACCCATCGGTATACCTGCTTCGGCCAGCGCGCGCCGGTCCATGTGTTGCAGGTGTTGATCGCCGAGTAGCTGGAAAGCGCTGCGTAATAGGCATCGTCCGAATAGCTGCCTTGCAGCATTTCGCGCTCGCTGCGGGCATGGCGGGAAGGTGGGCTTCGATGCTCGCG
>CAVZHE010000014.1:0-61711 GCA_963774985.1 uncultured Alphaproteobacteria bacterium | reverse complement strand
GGCACGCCGGTATCATGGAACCTCAATCTCGTGGCATCACGACCCTTATTGCTCCACTGCAAGCGTGACGGCTTCCAGTCAGTTTCCGCCATTCCTATCCGCTCCAAGACACACATATTGGGAATTTTCAATCTCTTCTTCCACGAACCGCGCGTATTCGACAGCATGGAAATCCGGCTGCTCGAAACCATCGGCCTGCACCTCGGCGTCGCCATCGAAAACCAGCGCCTGGTTTCGCGCGAAAAGGAAATGGCAGTATCCGAGGAGCGCAACCTGATCGCCCAGGAACTGCATGACAGCATTGCCCAGTCCCTCGCTTTCCTCAACATCCAGGTGCAGATGCTGGCGGATGCGCTGCGCCGCAACAACACCGCAGAGGCGATGGATGGCCTGGCCCAGATCCGCGAAGGGGTCCAGGAAAGCTATGACGACGTGCGCGAGTTGCTGGTGCACTTCCGCACCCGGGTGGATCACGCCGATCTGGCCAGCGCGATCACCAGCGCGCTGGAAAAATTCGAAGGCCAGACCGGAATCAAGACCAGCTTCGCACAAAGCAGCAGCGGCGCGCCGCTGGCACCTGAATACGTCATCCAGTTGCTGCACATCATTCAGGAGGCCTTGTCCAATGTACGCAAGCATGCCCAGGCAACACAGGTCGATGTCGTCATGGCGCAGGATGGAGATTGTCGTGTCTTCGTGACCGACAACGGCAAGGGCTTCGATCCCAGCCCGAAAACCGGCAGCGACGAGGGAAATCATGTCGGGATCAAAATTATGAAAGAAAGAGCGCATCGCATCGGCGCGCAACTGACAATAGACTCTGCTCCCGGAGAAGGGACTCGCGTATCATTGACGCTGACCAAACAGCCAACGCTCATGGCGAATCGCCGCCAGGAATGATGAAAGCACCGATTCGCCATGAGCGTTTCCCTCTCCCCTGCCCTCTCCCGCCTTGCGGGAGAGGGGGCAAACGTGGAAGGCACTTATTTTGATCTGGGGGACGAAGTGTCGCTTCGCGACTTTTACGTTAAAGGAACTGCATGACTCAACCGATTCGAGTTTTGATCGTCGACGACCACACCCTTTTCCGGAGCGGGATCAAGGCGCTGCTGCAACGCCAGGAAGGCTTCGAGATCGTAGGTGAGGCCGGCGATGGCCTGGAAGGCTTGAAGCGTGCCAAATCCCTCCAGCCCGACGTGGTGCTGCTCGACCTGCACATGCCCGGCATCAGCGGGCGCGAAGCGGTCAAGCTCATGGCTGAGGAAGTGCCGGAGTGCAACGTGCTGCTGCTGACCGTTTCGGAAGATGCGGAAGACCTGATCGAGACCATCCGTGCCGGCGCCCGTGGCTATTTGCTGAAAAACATCGAAACCGAATTCCTGCTCAACGCCATACGCTCCGCCGCGCGCGGCGAGTCGGTGGTATCGCCGCAGATGACCGGAAAACTGTTGGCAGGCGTACGCATGGGCAAGGAAGGCGCTCCTGCCGAAACCGACAAGGAAAAGCTCAGCCCGCGCGAAAAGGAAATCATCACCCACCTGGCACGAGGCGCCAGCAACAAGGAAATGGCGCGCACCCTCAACGTGGCGGAAAGCACGGTCAAGATCCACGTCCAGAACATCCTCAAGAAACTCCACCTGACCAGCCGGGTGCAAGCTGCTGTGTACGCCGTTGAACACGGCCTTGCGCAGAAAGACTAAAGAGACATCCGCAGGTTACGCAGACTTGCTCCAGACAGTTGTTCCGCACTCAATATGCTTCGCTTATGGGTGCTCTGCCCAAATTGGGCCTTACTAGCGTTTGGGCGACAAAAATGCTTTGTGGAACAGGTGCTGAACGAGCAACCAAGGCGGCATGCGCAGCCAGTGAGCGCGCACATAGAGCAACCAGCGGGCAGTGCCTGTCAGCCAGTCGGAACAGCTCGGGTGAACAGGTGCGAGCGCTCGACCATAAAGTGTGTCCATGACTGCTGCCAATGGCCAATGAGGTCTGGAAACTGTCTGGTTGGTAGTGGCAGATTCGGGCAAGGGCGTGCCAAGTACCAGGTTGGTATAACGTAGCGCATAGAAAAGTGGGCGAGTGAGTTCCAGTTCCTGCGCTCGACTCGCTAGCGCCGTCCAGAATGGCGACGAATCACCGAAGTGGCGCAGCAGGCAGTCCAGATCGGAGAGGTCGCGCAGCCCATGCTCCAGCTCGCCTTCATGAAACAAATGGGTGGCACTATGCAGCACCATGTCTACCGGCGCGAGCACCTTAACGGACTGATCTTCCCCAACCGGCACTGCTGCTTCAATTAATTTGCCGGGATCCGGATGAACGCGTGCGCTTTCCGGCAGGATATTGTGGTGTACGTCCAGTACGCTTTGGCGCTTGAGGTGCGTCATGGGCGGCAGTTCGTGCATCCAGATACGGTAATAGCGTTGATTGTAGGCGTCATGATGGCTGCTGCCCCAGCCGTGGAGGCGTAGTGCGGCCTCCGCCTGATTGAGCTGGTCTTTGGGGACGAGGATGTCCACATCTGAAAAAATACGCCCTCTTGCCGGCGGAAAATCAGCCATGAGGTAGGCGGCGCCTTTGAGGAGAATGACCGGAAGGTCGATGGTTGCCAGCGCCTTACGAAGGCAGTGGACTTCCTGCCGTATCGCTTGCGCGTGTCGCTTGACCACAGTATCCGCCGATTCCAGGTGCGCGCGAGGCTTGGCCGGAATGTGGTCGATCAGGTCTTGCTCGTCGAGCATGGCATAGATGCGCGCCAGCAAATCAGCATGTCTTGCCTGGCGTATCAGCAGATCCCACTCGGCGAAATCCAGCGATAACACAATTTGGGGTTGCCGCAGCACTTGTGCCACCAGGTTGTGTGCGGCCTTCATGGGGCGGGGAGCTTCAGGTCGGCAAAAACAGCGACAGCCTCATCGAGATTGCTGTACGTGAATTCGTAGCAATCGCAGGCGTCGACCAGGTTTCCCATCATGTGAAAACCCTGTGGGCCAAGCATACTATAGTTGAACGCGCTTTCCACCATGCGCATGAAAGCGCGAGCCTTGGGTTGTGGTTCCAGGCACGTCGCCGCTCCGGGTTGGTACTTGGGGAAGACAATCCAGGCTGGCCGAGCGGTTATGCGGCTTTGCGAGACGCTCTCGGCGGGCGGTTTCATGTGGGCGACCGTGCCTTTTGTCGTGTCGTATACCGAGCGGCTAAGGACCGCGTCCGGCTCAAATTTCCGGATCACATGTATGGATTCGTTCTTGAGACTCACGGGCCGGCACAACGGGACGAGCGCGCCGTCCACTTTGTCGATCAGGGCGAGTTCATCGGAGAGCAGCCGCCACTCGCGGTTTACCAAAGCAGCGCACAAAGTGCTTTTCCCTGCGCCGGGCGGAGCTGGCATGATCACGGCACCGCCCTGCTTTTCCATGACTGCTGCATGCAGGATGAGATATTGATGGGCATGCCCCGATACGCACCAGTTCATTCCCCACTCGAGCATCGGGAAGGCTTGGTCCAGCGGTAAGGGCTTGAAGGGAATTCGGCCGTCGAAAGAAAACAGAACCTGCGGACGAAACCAGCGCCGCAAGTTTCCCGGAGTGGTGAGGCGAACGTGGAAATCTGCAAAGCCGGCATCTTCGGCCAACGGGTAGTTGGCATAGAGAAGACCGATGCCCTCCGCCACGCTGCGGATCGAGGTTTTCACGTGGACAATGAAGGCGCCGATCTGGAGGAATAATCCCGCCGCCTTGAGCCGTGCCCTAAGCTCTGATGACGTTAACGCGGATACATTCAAAGTCGGTTAGTTTCGATAATGCCAAGGCTATCGAAATCCGTAAGAATTTGTTCTATGAAAAGCACGAACTCATCATCCGGCTCGATTTGCTGCAATGAACCGACCCATTCGGCCAGGCTTACCGCATCAGCTGGCGTTTTCTGCAATTTCAGCATCATCTGCGCCGCAACTTGGCCGAGCAGATGGGTATCCCCCGTAGCGCCATTGTAGACAACGAACTCATCATCCCAGGAGCGGAAGAGAAGTTCATTCACAGATGCAACTTGCCACTTCGGGTTTAAAGGCATCTTGAATCTTAAATCCTGGCTGACGCCGCTATTGTCTCTTTGCAAATAGAAACTGGACAAGGGTTTGTTAAAGCGTCATCGTGGTTTTCAAGTAAGTTACGATGTCATCAGCGTACCACTTTATGCCGGCACTCGGCTCGAAATAACCTTTCGCAGCCCATTCGTTGAACATGCCTTTTACAGCCTGTACTGTCAACACGTCCGTCCAGCCCATTCTTGCGTTCAGAAGCGCGGCGACGATGTGCGCGCCCAGTTGGTAACGATCGTCGTTGCCACTCAACAGAAGTACCTGCATAAGCGAAAGCGGGCTAGTCAGTTTGCAGGGGGCATTCTTGACGGGCAGGCAACAGCTCTGATAGATAGCGCCATTTCCACTACAATTAAAGGTGCCGCTGAAAGAAGTACCATTCTTCCAGTCCACTGGATCATTCGACGAGGGCTGCTTTTTGTTGGTGCACGTTCCCTTCGTATACGGGCTCGGCCAATCTTTTTTGGCTTGCCAATATCCTGGCGTGCGGCCTTCACACTGCGGGGGCTGTCCATGCGAGCTGACATTGCCCGACTGGAAGCCGGATGGCGACAGGCAATCCCAACATCCCAGCACCGGCCGACTGGCGAGGGTAAGAATCACCCCCGATGCTGCCAGCCCCGATTTGCCAAAGCGCCTGCGCGATTCATCTACAGATCGCACTGGAGAGGTGGCATCCTGAGGCAGGCTTTGTTCCGCCATCTTGCCATTTGGATGTTCTTGTGTGGTCATGACGTACTCTCCTTAAGATAATGTCACTTCCTAACCCCCGCATACTTTAGCTATGCTCATTGAGTCATGATATGAAATATATAGCTCTAAACTATATATCATGTTTTAGCAAAATTCGTACCATTTCACCACACAACCTCATATCACCCAGATAATCAGCCAATTAGGCATATAACCCATTCCAGATTTTTCACCATCTTTCAATGGGTGTAATCTTTTTCGACACCCACTGAATTTAATGAAGAAGCGATCCAACTTCGGCTTCAGAGACGGGTTAGGCAATAGGTTGCTGAGCACATACCCATACCCTCACATTAGCGGCTGAACAATGTAAATAATGTAATCGACATTCAGAATGTAATAATTTCCGACGGTGGCTTTCAATGACCAAGTACAAAATACGCAGCATGACGCCGCCTGAAATTGAAAGCGTCCGGGTGAATAACTCTGCGGGACACCTGAAGCTTGCCATTCCCAAAGCAGGCAAAAAGGAATAAGCTTTTTTGCACAACAAATAATTGAAAGAATCCTTGGGGCAACCGCAGATGAGCAATACCGCCGAAAAAAGCATCAGCATCAAAACCCGTTTGTTATTGATCATGGTCGCCGCCTTGACGGGCATGATACTGATCGCGGTTTTTGCTTTGCAGTCCGAAAAAACCACCCTGCTCGAGGATCGGAAGGTCAAGACCCGCCATCTGGTCGAGGGCGCCCACAGCCTCCTCGGCCATTTTTACGACCTGCAGCAGAAGGGCGTACTCTCCGAGGATGCGGCGAAAGATGCTGCGCTGAAGGCGATCAAGGCGTTACGCTACGAGCAGAAGGAATACTTCTGGCTCAACGATTTCACCGCGCCGATACCGAAAATGCTGATGCATCCGACAGTGCCTGCGCTGGACGGCAAGGTGCTCGACGCCGAAAAATTCAACTGCGCCACGAGTATGCAAGGTGGGCTTGACGGCCCAATCGAGAATACCAACGGCAAAAAAAATCTGTTCGTCGCCTTCAATGAAGTCGCCAGCAAGTCAGGCCAGGGTTACGTCACCTACAACTGGCCCAAACCCAAGGCGGGCGGCGGCACCACCGCAGAGCTTTACACCAAGCTGTCCTTCGTCAAAAAATTCGATGGCTGGAACTGGCTGATCGGTTCCGGCATCTACCTCGACGATGTGGACAAGATCTTCTGGAACCACGCCACCTGGTTGATCGGCATCATCATGGCGATAACTGCACTGATCGGCGGGGTCATGATAATGGTTATCCGCCGCATAAGCCGATCACTGAATGAGCTGGGAAGTGCCATGGACCAGATCCAGAGCAGCAACGATCTGTCGCGGCGGGTAGCCGTCACCGCCAACGATGAAATCGGTCAGATCGGCCATTCATTTAACCAGATGATCCAGAGTTTCCAGGAAATCATTCAGCAAGTGATTACCAACTCGCGCGGCGTCATGCAGGCTGCCGGCAAGCTTTCTGAGTCCTCGCATCACGTCGCGGTCAGTTCGCAGAATCAGAGCGAGGCAACGGCTTCAATGGCGGCGGCGGTAGAGGAAGTGACGACCAGTATCGATCATGTCGCAGAAAGTTCGCAGGAAACCAACAACATTGCTCGCAAGGCGGGCGAACTATCCGCCGAGGGCAGCGAGGTCGTGCTGGGTGCGGCAGCAGAAATGAGCAAGATCGCCGATTCGGTGAATCAATCCTCGCAATTCATTCAGGAACTGGGCGAGCACTCCAACCAGATTTCAGCAATCGTCAACGTCATCAAGGAGATCGCCGACCAGACCAACCTGCTGGCGCTCAATGCCGCCATCGAGGCGGCGCGGGCCGGCGAACAGGGGCGTGGTTTCGCCGTGGTGGCGGACGAAGTGAGAAAACTTGCCGAACGTACTGCCCGCTCCACCGAGGAAATTACCGCGATGATCGGCAGCATCCAGAGCGGCACGCACCACGCCGTGGCGAGCATGCAGGAAGGCAGCGCTCGTGTTACAGAGGGGGTGGCGATGGCGAACCGCGCCGGCGAATCGATGACTCAGATCAGGGACGGCGCCAACCAGGTGATTTCCGCCGTCAGTGACATTTCTTCCGCCTTGCGCGAGCAGAGCACCGCCAGCAACCAGGTGGCACAGAATGTGGAAAGAATTGCGCGGATGACCGAGGAAAACAGCGTGGCGGCGAATGAAATTGCCGGAGAGGCGCAACAACTGGAAAGCTTGGCGGGTGCGCTGGAAAGTGCTGTCAGCCGGTTTAAAGCTTAAGGACCAGTAGTCACAGTCAAGATGAATCGCATGTGTGAAACAAACAGTGGCCAGTCTATATATAAATATGTCAGGCCGACCATAATGGGCGACTACAGCACTAATTGATGACAAAGATCAGTTTTATTTGAATCTCTCACACTCCATAAAAATTTTCTGGTAGATTTGAAAAAAACCAATAACAACACCAAACGGAGACCTCTCAGCGGATGAAGAACAGCCCGGCAAATGTTTATTTGCGCTCAACTCTCCTCACCACGGCGATCGTTTTCAGTTTTTCGCTGTTCAACTCAACTTTGTCGTTGATTTCAGTTTCCATCCCAAGATGATCTTTGGCCCTCTCTCCGTAGGTATTGTCACTGGGTTGATGCTGGGGAAAATCCGCTCGCTGAGCGATCAACTCGCCGCCAAGAGCAAGCTGTTCCGCGCCATGGCGGATTTCTCCCTGGAGTTCACTTTTTTTCGCAAGGTGAACGGCGAATACGAATATGCCTCGCCTGCCTGCCAGCAACTCACCGGCTACAGCCCGGAGGATTTCTACGCCACCCCGAGCTTCATGGATCGACTGATCCACCCCGGCTGACATGCACATCTGGAAGAACCATGTGCACAACATCAACGATGGCGGCAAGCCGGAAACACTGGAAGTCCGCATCCTCACCAAAAACGGCGAGGAGCGCTGGATAGAGCACCTGTGTAGCCCGGTGCGCGACGACCAGGGCAATCAGATCGGCGTGCGCGCCACCAACGTCGACGTTACCCGGCGCAAGGAATACGAGAACCGGATCGAGCACATGGCGAATTACGATCCGCTGACCAGTCTGCCCAACCGGCGCCTGCTGATGGAGACGCTGGAGCAGTCGGTGCAAAAGGCCCGCTCGGACAACAGCAAATTCGCCGTGATGTTCCTCGACCTCGACCGTTTCAAATATATCAATGACACTTTCGGCCACACCCTCGGCGACAAATTGCTCCAGGAAATTGCCAAGCGATTAAGCATCGAATGCCCGCAAGAGTCAGGAAGCGCTGTTCATTTCCCGCTTCGGGGGCGATGAATTCGTGGTTGTGAAAGAATTGGGCGAAGAAGAACAGCCCATGCAAACCGCAGCCTGCATCCTGTCGCTGGTGGACAAGCAGTTCGAGGTCGACGATCAAACCTTCTACGTCAGCGGCAGTATCGGCATCGCCATTTTCCCTTACGATGGCGAAACCCCGGAAGATCTGATCAAGCACGCCGACACAGCGATGTACAAGGCCAAGGGTGAGGGGAAAAACAATATTCAGCTCTATTCCGCGGATCAGGCGCTGCAGGTTTCCGAATTCTTCGCGCTGGAGAAAATGCTGAAAATCGCGCTGGAACGGGATGAATTCGTGCTCCACTACCAGCCGCAAACTGACTTGCGTAGCGGCGCGATCATCGCAGTGGAAGCGCTGGTGCGCTGGAACAGCAAGGAACGGGGGCTGGTATCGCCGATGGAATTCATCCCGGTGGCGGAGGAAACCCGGCTGATCATACCGATTGGCGAACAAATATTGAGAATGGCCTGCCGGCAATGGAGCGCCTGGCATGAACAGGGCATCGCCTTGCGCATGGCGGTAAATGTTTCGCCAGTCCAGTTCCGCGAACCGTCGTTCTGCTCCATGGTGGAAAGTATTTTGCGAGAAGCCGGCATGCCGGCCCAGTCTCTGGAGATTGAAATCACCGAAGGCGTGCTGATGGGCAACACCGAGGCGGCAATGAAGAAACTTCAGACCATCAAGGAAATGGGGGTGACGGTGGCAGTAGATGATTTCGGCACCGGTTATTCCTCGCTCGAATACCTGAAGGATCTGCCCATAGACCGGTTGAAGATCGACGCTTCTTTCGTCAGGCTGATCGGCCAGGATGAAAAGGCCCTGGCCATCGTCAGGACGATAGAAGCGCTTGCCGTCAACCTCAATGTCGAAACCATCGCGGAAGGTATTGAAACCCCGGAGCAGCTCTCCGCCTTGCAAGATATCGGCTCCAGCCTTGGCCAAGGCTATCTCATCTGCCGTCCTCAGGCCGCGGCAGACCTCGACAGCCTGTTGCGCCGAGGTTCCTGGCGCTAAATTCGTATTCAACGTCACGTAGCGCACCTCGATGATTTCTCGACCCTGTTTGCTTTTTGCAACTTTTTGGGTTGCGGGCTTGAATGTGTTTGCGTCGGATTTTCTTACACGTCCTAACGTATCCATCACCTTTAGATGTGACCAAGAACTCAATACTATTGATAGTTATGCGAATAATTCTATTTGGCATGGTATTTGCGTAACTTAAATTACGATCTATTAACAACCAAAAAAGGTGAGGAAAATGAAAACTCTTCTGAAAAATTTAGTAGCAGGGTTATTTCTCTTGGTTTGGCGGCAAGCGCAAATGCTGCCGTTATTGCTTCCATGCAGATGGGAGGGGGAAATCCATATTGGGCTGATTACGATGTTTTTTTTGGACGTGGGACTACATCTGCACCCGATTGGCAGGTACGGGTAGCAACGTCTTACACTTACAGCGATCCTTTTGATGCAACTGGCAGTGCATCCTATGACATCACTTCGCAGTTCAACACAGCCGGAAGCCCGACTTGGTGGGTGTTCGCTGATGACAATTGGGGGGGGAACGTTTCATACCTGACGAGTTTTACTATCGACACGGGTTCCCAAATTATGACCTCTGCAGACACACCCATCTATGTACCTGATGGTGGGCAGGCATATGCGTTCATTAATGCCGCAAATGGTAGCGTTCCCGAACCCGCCACTCTGGCCCTCTCGGCTTAGGCTTGGCCGGGGACTCAAAGTTTAAGCCGCCGCAAGCAGGCGTAAGCTCGGCAACGTCCACGACAGACCCCGCTTTAGCGGGGTTTGTTTTTTGGTGCTTGTGCGGTTCGACCCAGCCCCCCTGCCTCAACCAATATCTCGTAGCCCCTTTCTCTGGGCGCCAGTTTCCACGAATCCGCCATTAAATGGCCAAATTGTTCAGTGGCCCTGACCGCGAACACGATTTCACCATCAACTGACTGAGTTTGGGTGCTAATCAAGTTAAATATTTTAACGGCCGATACGCGATTCACCGGAAAAGTTACCCAACGAAGCCGTAAAAATTCCCGACACTCAAACGCAGATCACTGAGATTCAGGCCTTGCTTTCTGCCTGCGCAAGGGAAAAATCAAAAAACAAAGCCCAATGGCAATACCGCTGAAAACGCTCCAACACTCAGCTTGAAGTGAGAATGAAGTTATTGGTCAGGACTCCCGCAAATCCGCCCCTGCCGCCGCAAGATGCTGCTGCAATCGCTGAGCGAAGCGGCGGCGACGGCCCCCGGCTGGTCCCCACGCGAACCGGCGTTCTATCCGGAAAAGATCGAGGCCGAGGCGGCTTAGGGCCATTTCGCTTCCGCATGGAGCGCCGCGGGAACTGCGATTCAGTTTCTCGCAGAGGACGCAGAGGAAAGGAGAGGGCGCGAAGGGATCGGCGCAGAGGGCACCCCCTGCGATCTCCTCATCCTCTGCGCCCTCTGCGAGAACCTTACCCTGCCGCCTGCGGCGCAAAATACCGGCCCCAGGGCCGAATGTTCCCCTCAATACAACTCCGCCAGCCGCTCCCCGTAAACCTCGCGGATCTGGTGACGCCTGATCTTCAGCGTCGGAGTCATCTGGTTGTTGTCGGTGCTGAACGGCTCGTCGGCGAAGGCGAATTTGCGCACCTTTTCGATCACCGACAGATCACCATTGGTCCGATCAATCGCGGCCTTCACCGCGCTGCGGAACGCGGGCAGACCTTGCAACTCTCTCAGATCGAACGGAATATCGTTCGCCCGCGCCCATTGCAGCGCCCATTCGGCGTCGGGCACGATCAGCGCCACCATATAGGGCTGCTGGTCCCCCGCCACCATCGCCTGGCTGATTTCGGGTTGCAGCGTCAGCATCCCTTCCAGCTTCTGCGGCGCGACATTGTCGCCCTTGTCGTTGACGATGATGTCCTTCTTGCGGTCGGTGATCTTGATCCGGCCCTTTTCGTCGAGGTGGCCGACATCGCCGGTGTGCAGCCAGCCGTCTATCAGCGTGCGCTCGGTATCCTCAGGCCGCTGCCAATAGCCGGTCATCACCAGTTCGCCTCGCACCAGAATCTCGCCGTCCTCGGCGATCTTCACTTCCACTCCGCGCATCGGTGGGCCGACGGTGTCCATCTTCAGCCCCGCCTGCGGGCGGTTGCAACTGACCACCGGGCCGCTTTCGGTCTGGCCGTAGCCTTGCAGCATCGTCAGCCCCATCGCTTCGAAGAAGGTGCCGACTTCGGGATTGAGCGGCGCACCGCCGGAGACCATCGCTTTCAACCGGCCGCCGAATTTCTTTCTGATCTTGGGGCGCAGCGTGCGTTCGAGCAACCGATCCATTGGCCGGTCGCGCAAGCGCATTCGCCCGTGCGCGGCTTCGTATTGCGCGATCTGCAGTGCCCGCCCCATCAGATAGTTGGCCACCTTGCCCTGCTTTTCGACCTGCTTCATGATCCGCGTGCGCAGCACTTCGAACAGCCGCGGGACCACCACCATCAGCGTGGGCCGCGCTTCCTCGATATTGCTGGCGAGCTTTTCGAGGCCCTCGGAATACCAGATTTCCGCGCCCACGCCGATGGGCAGGAATTGCCCGCCGGTGTGTTCGTAGGCGTGGCTCAAGGGCAGGAAGGAAAGGAAGCGCTCGTCCTTCACGCCGAAATCGGTCGCAAGAATATCCGCCGCGCCGCTGGCATTGCACAGGATCGCGCCGTGCGGCTGCATCACCCCGCGCGGGGCTCCGCTGGTGCCGCTGGTATAGATGATGCAGGCGGTGTCCGCCCGCCCGATTGTAGCGATCCGCGCGTCCACCGCCGCGCGCGCCGCTACAGGGTCGCCCGCCAGCATCGCCGCCCATTGGTGAACGTCGAACAATCCCGATTGCGCCGAGGCGGCGGGTTCGATGGTGATCGCGTGGCGCACCTTGCCCGTGGTCAGGATCGCGGGGAACAGCGCCTTGGCCAGCTTGGCATTGGAAACCACCACCGCCGCCGCGCCCGAATCGTCGAGGATATGGCAATGGTCGCGCTCGGTATTGGTGGTGTAGGCGGGCGTGGTAATGCAGCCTGCGGCCATGATCGCCAGATCGGCAATGCACCATTCGGGGCGGTTTTCGGAGACGATTACCACCCGGTCCCCATCGCGCAGGCCCAGCGCGCGCAGGTTCTCCGCCAGCAGGCAGACCTTTTGCGCCACCTCGTCCCAGCTGGTGGAAGTCCATTTGCCGTCGATTTTGCTGCTCAGGAAGGGCGCGTCGCCAAGCATGTCCGCCCGGTTGAGGAACAGCGAAACGAGGTTTGGCGTGGTGTCGATATCGTCCAATTGCACGCGAAAAGTCTCCCGATAGGCACCGGATTTGTCAGGCTGCCGAAGTCTGACAAGGAATTAGGCTGCGCGGGGTTCCCCGGCAAGGGTTGTGCTAGAGCACGATGAAATCGGGATAAGCCATCCTTGCTCCCCTCCCCAAGGGGGAGGGGCTGGGGGTGGGGGTCCCATCATCGAGAGGACAGTACACCCCCACCCTACCTCCCCCTCAAGGGGAGGGCTATTGCATATAGCTGCAAAGAAAGTGGTTCTCGCAGAGACCGCAGAGGTAGGTGAGGTCGCGGAGAGTTTGAGGGGGCGGCGAAGCCGCATTTTTAATTCACACGAAGACACGAAGTCACGAAGATTCTCGGCGTGCCGCCATCTTCGTGACTTCGTGCCTTCGTGTGAAAACTTGAATGCCTGCGCCGCGCGCAATTTCTCCGCGCCCTCCCCTACCTCTGCGGTCTCTGCGAGAAACAAAACCGGATGCGCAATAGCCGTGCCCTCAAGGGGGAGGAGCAGAAAGGTTCAACCAAATGCCTTTCCGCTTTAAGGCGCGATCACCGCGCCTTCGCTGCGCGGGTCAGCCGCACCGATCCAGCGGCCGTCGCGCCATTCGACGGCATTGGCCTTCAGCGGAAGTTCGCGGGCGGAAACGGTGTGACCTAGGGCTGTAAGCACTTCGGCCAGGCCGGGCAGCGCATTATCCGCTTCCAGCGTCACCGCATCACCGGGAGAAAACACGATGGGCATGGCAATGGCTTCCTGCGCGGTCAGGTCGAAATCGATGTAGCCCAGCAGCGCCTTGGCCACCTGCACTGGGATGGTCGATCCGCCCGCCGCGCCGATGGAGAGCACCGCCCTGCCCTCGGCATCGTAAACGATGGTGGGGGCCATCGAACTGCGCGGGCGTTTGCCGCCTTCGACCCGGTTCGCCACGGCCACGCCGCCACGTTCGGGCACGAAGCTGAAATCGGTCAACTCGTTGTTGAGATAGAAGCCGCCGAACATCAGGCCGGAGCCGAACGGGCCCTCAATGGTGGAGGTCCACGAGACGAGGTTGCCCGCGCCGTCCGCCACCGAGAAATGGCTGGTGCCATTGTCCACCGGCTCGTCCCCGTCGGGCGGGGCGAGCGCGATACCCGAAGGAGTCCCGGCGGCGACGCTGGCCATCCGCGTGTCGGCGCTGATGAGGCGGCTGCGCTGGGCGAGATAGCTAGGGTCGGTCAATCCGGCGGGAACTTGGACGAAGCCGGGATCGGCGAGATAGGCCTCGCGGTCGGCATAGGCGAGCCGCTGGCTTTCGGCGAACAGGTGCCAGGTGACGGGCGACTGCGCGCCGAGCGCGGCAATGTCGAACCGTTCGAGCTGGCCGAGGATCGCCAGCACTGTCGTCGCGCCGGAGGATGGCGGGCCCATGCTGCAAATGCGGTATTCGCGGTAAGGGCCGCAAATGCCGGGGCGCTCAATGGCGGCGTAATTGTGGAGGTCAGCGGGGCGCATTCCGGCCTCGCCGGGGGTGGCCCAGGCCACTGTGCGGGCGAGCACTTCGGCGCTGTCACGGTAAAGCCAGTCCGGCCCGCGCGTGGCGATTGCTTGCAGAGTCTCGGCGAGCTGCGGGTTGGCAATGCGGGTTCCGACCGGCAGGACATTGCCCGTCTGGTCATAGAACAGCGCATGACCATCGGCGTGGCCCCCCGCCCGCTCGCGAAACCGCTCGGCAAATTCAGCGCCGCGTTCGGAAAGCTGCCAGCCGTCCCGCGCCAGCGCTCACGGCAGGCTGGAACAGCGCTTCCCAAGGCAATGTGCCGTGCCGCCGGTGCGCTTCCGCAGCGAGAGCAATATTGCCCGGAACACCGACCGAACGCCCGCTCAGCACCGCCTCGCCATAGCCCAGTGGCTCACCATTCTCATCGAGAAACCAGTCCGCCCCCGCTTCGGCTGGAGCCGTCTCGCGCCCGTCCAGCGTTTCGAGCGTTCCATCGGATCGCTGCGTGCAGGAAAAACCCGCCGCCGCCGATGCCCGAACTTTGCGGTTCGACCACTGTCAGCGCCAGCATCACCGCAATCGCCGCATCGGTCGCGCTGCCACCCTGCCGCAAAATTTCGGCTCCGGCTGCGGCGGCGCGCGGGTCTGCCGCGCTGACCACCCCGGAAACGGGCGATTGAACCGATTGTGCGACCGGTTCGGGGGCAATTGTCTGGCATCCGGCCAGCAAAACGAGCGCAAACGGGGCGAAAAGGGCACGCAAAAAGGTCATGCAGGCGGTGCTATTCGCTTCCCACCGCATCCGCAATCGTAGCGAACCCGTCGCGCGCCATCAGCGCCTCCAGCCCCTTGGTCACTTCGCGGGCGATGCCGGGGCCACGATAGGTCATCGCGCTGTAGAGCTGGACGAGGCTGGCCCCCGCCCGGATCCGCTCCCACGCGTCCTCGGCCGTGGCGATCCCGCCGACGCCCACCAGAGGGATGGCGCCGCCAGTGGCCTTGCGGAAATCGCGCAGTCTTTCCAGTGCCTTGGCCTTCAGCGGCGCGCCCGAAAGCCCGCCCGTTTCGGCCCGCTGGGCGGATTTCAGCGGCGGCCGATCGATCGTGGTGTTGGACACGATCAGCGCCCCCAGCCCCTTCTCGATAGCGATCCGCGCAATCGCATCGACGTCGGCAGGTTCCAGATCGGGCGCGACCTTGAGGAACACCGGCGGCCCCTCCGCCCCCCGCGCCGCCAGCACCGCATCGAGCAATCCCGCCAGGCCCCCTCATCCTGCAAGGCCCGCAATCCCGGCGTGTTGGGGCTGGAAATATTGACCGCAAGATAACTCGCCAGCGGCGCCATCACTTCGGCCATCAGCGCGTAATCGGCCATCGCGATCGTCGCTGTCCTTGTTCGCGCCGATGTTGATGCCGAGCACTCCCGGCCTCCCCGCGCGTGCCCTGATCCGCGCATGGGCCAGTTCGGCCCCGCCATTGTTGAACCCCATCCGGTTGATAACGGCCGCATCTTCGGTCAGCCGGAACAGCCGGGGCTTGGGATTGCCCGCCTGCGGCAAGGGCGTGATCGAGCCGACTTCGACATGGCCGAAGCCGAGGCCGAGCAGCGCATCGGGCACCTCGGCATCCTTGTCGAACCCGGCGGCCATGCCGAGCGGATTGGGGAAGTGCAGCCCCGCCACCTCGACAGCCAATTTCCCCCCCAGCGGCACGGGTTTGCCCGCACGGCGAGGCCTTCAATCCCATGATCGCAAGCCGATGCGCGCGTTCGGGATCGAGCGTGAACAGGGCAGGGCGCAAAAACCGGTAAATCATGCCTGTCCTTGGCACCAGCGGCAGGCCCTCACACAACGAAAAGCACACAAATTCCGCTAGATTTGCTTTTCCCGCAATTCCTGTCGCCTTTCTACAAGCAATTGTCATACAACTCGCATAGATGACCCCTGCGACCCGAAGGGCTCGAAGCGCCAGGCGTGACGAGTTCTCCACTTAGAGGGGCGGTAACCGGCAACGGTTGCCGCCCCCTTTTTTCGCCCGCCCTTTCGCCAGTGCCAGCTTTCTTCTAAGCTAAAGGTATCATGTGAAAGGATATTCGATGAAATCCCTCCCGTTATGCTCCGCCGCCCTTGCCTCCGCTCTGTTCGCGCTGGGGGCCTGCACGGCAGCATCGGGCAAATCGGGCACTCCCACCGCATCGGCCAGCGCCCTGGAGCGGGCTCCGGCGGATATCAGCACTTTCTTCGAGCAATACGACGCAGCCAGCCTCGCCCTCTCGCCGGAAAGCAAGGCCTATCGCGGGATTCGTGACGCGGATTACGGCCTGTGGGATGATCCCAGCGCCGCTGCCGACGACGCCGCGTGGGCACAGGAACTTGAATTCTTAGCGCAGATGCGCAGCGGATACGATCTTTCGGCACTGAGCGGGCAGGACGCCTTGTCCTACCGCCTGTTCGAAGCCGATTTCGCGCGCACCGAATCTGCTGCGGCCCTATCGCGAATACGGCTTCATCTTCGACCAGATGAACGGCCAGCAGAGCGAAATTCCCGCCTTCCTCATTAACACGCATACCGTCACCAATGCCGCCGATGCGCGCGCCTATGTGTCGCGCATCCAGGGTATTGGCCCGCTGATGGACACGCTGATCGCGCGTTCGGCAGAGCGCGCCGCTAACGGCGTCATGCCGCCCGACTGGGTCTATCCCTTCGTCCTGTCCGACATCCAGAACCTGCTCGATGCCGGGTTGAACAACGCCGTGCTGGAGGATTTCCGCAGCGAAGTTGCCGCGCTCGAATTGTCACAGGATGAAAGCGGCAGCCTGATCGACCGCCGCCGATGCCGCTTGGACAAGTTCCGCCGTCCCCGCCTACCAGCGCCTGCGCACCGAAATGCTCCGCCAGCAGGCCATCGCGCCCACCGAGGACGGCATCTGGCGCTTCCCGCAGGGCGCGCAGTATTACGATGCGCTGCTCGCCTATTACACCACCACCGATCTGACGGCGGACGAAATCCACACCATCGGGCTCAACGAAGTCGAGCGCATCCACGGGGAAATGCGCACGATCATGGCGCAGGTCGGGTTCGAAGGCGACCTGCAGGCCTTCTTCGAATTCACCCGCAGCGATCCGCAATTCTACCACACCAGCCGCGAGGACTATCTGGCCGAAGTCGAGCAAGTGCTCGCCGCCATGACCGCGCGGCTGCCGGACTATTTCATCACCCTGCCGCAATACCCCTTGCAGGTGAAAGCGGTCGAAGCCTTCCGCGAACAGAGCGCGGGGAAAGCCTTCTACCAGAGCCCCGCCCCCGATGGCTCGCGCCCCGGCACCTACTACGTCAATCTGTACAATCTCAATGACATGAGCCGCAACGAGCTGGAGGCGCTCGCCTATCACGAAGGCCTGCCCGGCCACCATTTGCAGCGCGCGATCCAGACCGGGCTGGGCGATCTGCCGCCGTTCCGCCGCTTCGGCGGCTTCACCGCCTATACCGAGGGCTGGGGCCTCTATTCGGAGGAACTGGGCAAGGACATGGGCTTCTACACCGATCCCTATTCCGATTTCGGGCGGCTGCAGATGGAACTGTGGCGCGCGTGCCGGCTGGTGGTGGATACCGGCATCCATTCCAAACGCTGGAGCCGCGAGGAAGCGATTGCCTATCTGGCCGAGAACACCCCCAATCCGCCGGGCGATATCGAGAAGGCCATCGAACGCTACATCGTCTATCCGGGACAGGCGACCGCCTACACCATCGGCAAGATCAGGATCATGGAACTGCGCGAACGGGCGCGGACCGTGCTGGGCGAGGACTTTGATATCCGTGAGTTCCACGAGGTGGTGCTGGTAAACGGCCCGGTTCCGCTCGATGTGCTTGAGGAGCAGGTCGATGCGTGGATTGCGGAGAGCAATCGCTAACGACTCGCAACAAGCCATTTCGGCTTGATTCACGCAGCATTCCTGCATAATTGCCTAATCAGAACGATTTGGTCCGATTAAGCTATGCGCCCGAAATGAGACTGTCAAACCTCGCCGATTATGCCGTCGTCACCATGTGTGCGGCTGCCCGCCATTGCGGCGGCGGGCGCAGCTCTGCGGCTGAGCTGGCGGCGGAAACCGGGCTGCCGGTGCCGACGGTGCAGAAGGTCGTCAGCAAGCTGACTGCTGCCGGGCTGCTGCGCTCCACGCGCGGCGCTGGTGGCGGGTTGCAGCTCGCGCGCCCGGCGGCGGCGATCAGCGTGGCGGATATTGTCGAGGCCGTCGAAGGGCCGATCGCGCTTACTGCCTGCGTCGACGGGCACGGTTGCGTGGTCGATCACAATTGCAGCGTCAAACCGCACTGGCCGCTGGTCAATGCGGCCCTGCGCGGGGCGCTGGCGAATATTTCGCTGGTCCAGCTCTCGCGCGCCCCCATCAAAGAGCCGGAAGTGGCATGACCGATCAGATTGAACTTGCCGACCGTGACGCACGTGAAGCTGCCGCAAAGGTCGCTGATTACGAGCACGGCTGGTCCTCGGATATCGAGACCCTCTATGCCGAAAAGGGCCTGACCGAAGACACCGTCCGCTTCATTTCGGCCAAGAAGAACGAGCCCGAATGGATGCTCGACTGGCGGCTAAAGGCTTTCCGCTTGTGGCAGACGATGGAAGAGCCGGATTGGGCCAAGGTCGGCTATCCCAAGATCGATTACCAGGACGCTTTCTACTACGCCGAGCCGAAGAAGAAGCCCGACGCTGGGTTCGCTCGACGAGCTCGATCCCGAGATCAAGGCGATCTACGACAAGCTGGGCATCCCGATTGCGGAGCAGGAAGTGCTCGCAGGCGTTGAAGGCGCGCGAAAGGTGGCGGTCGATGCGGTGTTTGATTCGGTCAGCGTCGCCACCACCTTCCGCGCCGAGCTGGAAAAGGCGGGGGTGATCTTCCGCAGCATTTCGGAAGCGATCCGCGAATATCCCGGAGCTGGTGAAGAAGTGGCTCGGCAAGATCGTGCCGCAGCACGACAATTTCTTCGCCACCCTCAACTGCGCGGTCTTTTCGGACGGCACCTTCGTCTACATTCCGGAGGGCGTGCGCTGCCCGATGGAGCTCTCCACCTATTTCCGCATCAATGCCGAGAACACCGGCCAGTTCGAACGCACGCTGATCATCGCCGAAAAGGGCAGCTACGTCAGCTACCTCGAAGGCTGCACCGCGCCGATGCGCGACGAGAACCAGCTCCACGCCGCAGTGGTGGAACTGGTGGCGCTCGAAGATGCCGAGATCAAGTATTCCACCGTGCAGAACTGGTATCCCGGCAATGCCGAGGGCAAGGGCGGGATCTACAATTTCGTCACCAAGCGCGGGCTGTGCCAGGGCGCGCGCAGCAAGATTTCGTGGACGCAGGTGGAAACCGGCTCTGCGGTGACGTGGAAATATCCGAGCTGCGTGCTGAACGGCGAGGATTCGGTGGGCGAGTTCTACTCGGTCGCCGTCACCAACAATTACCAGCAGGCCGATACCGGCACCAAGATGATCCACAACGGGCGCGGCAGCCGCTCGACGATCATTTCCAAGGGCATTTCAGCGCGGGCAAGTCGAACAACACCTATCGCGGCCTCGTACGCGTGGGCGCGAACGCGGACAATGTGCGCAACTTCACCCAGTGCGATTCGCTGCTGCTCGGCGCCGAATGCGGCGCGCACACCGTGCCCTATATCGAAGTGAAGAACCCCACCGCGCAGATCGAGCACGAGGCGACGACCTCGAAGATTTCCGACGACCAGCTGTTCTACGCGATGCAGCGCGGGCTGGCGCAGGAGGAAGCCGTGGCGCTGATCGTCAACGGTTTTGCCAAGGAAGTGCTGAAAGAACTGCCGATGGAATTCGCGGTGGAAGCGCAGAAGCTGCTGGCGATTTCGTTGGAAGGGTCGGTGGGATGACACTCGCCCAGGACAAAGGCTGGACCAAAAAAGCCCCTCCCCTTCAGGGGAGGGGTTTGGGGTGGGGGATGTCGAACGAACAGATCGAATGGCTGAACCAACGCGCCAAGCGAAATGCGCCGCAACCCGACCGAACCGGAGATGCGGCTGTGGCGCAATCTGTCGAACCGCCAGCTCGATGGTCTCAAATTCCGCCGTCAGGAAGTGATCGGTCCGTTCATCGCCGATTTCATGTGCCCGGCGCGGGTGCTGATCGTCGAAGTGGATGGCGACACGCACGACGATGGCAAGGACCGGTCGGACGATGAGCTGGCGCAGTTTGGGTTTCTGGTGGTGCGGGTGACCAATTTTGAGGTGATGAGTAATGCGGAAGGGGTGCTGGAGGTGATCCGCATGGCTGCTGCTGGGCGCATCTCGCGACATTCCCCACCCCAACCCCTCCCCTAAGGGGAGGGGCTTTCAGGAGCGATCTCGCTTGAGGGGAGCGTGGGGTGAGCAAATTTTCAAACTATCAGGACCCTTTGGTTCAACGGGAATTGGTCATGAGCGCAGATGGCTTCTTGGCCTAATCAAGAAGGAGCGTGAGCGCGCAACTTAGATTTTGACTGCAACCATCTAGAGGCCCTTGCGAGAGATTCAGCGAAGACGGGAACGTGTCGCAAAGCAGCGAATGGTCTTTGTTCAGACGTTGAGCAACTCGCAAGCGCGATGTCACGCGCGCGGCATTTTTTGGACGATTTAAAGAACAATAGGCAATGACCACCCGTAAAACCCTCGCCCTCCCCGATCCCTCGGACCAACCCACCGAAGCCCCCGCGCTCAAGAAGAAGGGCCGCGGCTGGGAGATTTCCGATTCGCGGCTCGATGCGCTGCATGAGCGGGCGCGGGAGATGCGGCGCTATTCGTCCGAGGCGCACAAGGCGCTCCACGAACGCTTCGCCAAGGCGGATTTCGGGCGTTACGCCTTCACCCGCCACGCGGTGGTCGGCAGCGCGATTGTCGATTTCAACTGCCACAATCTCGGCATGGCGATCGTGATCGACGAGCCCGAGCAGGACGAGAAACTGGCGAAACGCCGCGACAAGAGCCTCGAATCGGTCGGCATCCGGGTGATGCGGCTGAAGGCCGCAGATATCCTTGAGAACATGGACGAAGTGCTCGCCCGCATCACCGCCGGAATGCGCCTGCGCATCGCCGACAAGGGTGTGCGCGCCGCGAACACAATGCCAACCATCCGCGCCAGACCACGCCGCGCAACGATCGCGACGGCAATGGCCCACCGCGCCGGCCCACGGGCCGCGACAGGAAAGACTGATGCTGAAAATCACCGACCTCCACGCCACCATCGGCGAAACGCAAATCCTCAACGGCCTGACGCTCGACCGTGAACGCGGGCGAAATCCACGCGATTATGGGGCCGAACGGCGCGGGCAAGTCCACGCTGGCCTATGTCCTCGGCGGACGGCCGGGTTACGAAGTGACCGGCGGCTCGGTCGACGTTCGATGGGGCAGGACCTGCTCGCGCTCGCACCGCATGAACGCGCGGCGGCGGGGTTCTTCCTCGGCTTCCAGTATCCGGTCGAGATTCCCGGCGTGTCCAACGTCCAGTTCCTGCGCGAAGCCCTCAATTCGCAGCGCAAGGCGCGCGGGGAAGCGCCGCTTTCGGGCGGCGATTTCCTCAAGCTGGCGAAGGAGAAGGCGGCGCTGCTCAAGCTCGACATGGACATGATCAAGCGCAACGTGAACGTCGGCTTCTCGGGCGGCGAGAAGAAGCGCAACGAGATGGTGCAGATGGGCATCCTCGATCCCATGTTTGCCGTGCTCGACGAAACCGATTCCGGGCTGGACATCGACGCGCTCAAGGTGGTGGGCGAAGGCATCAATGCGATCATGCGCAAGCCTGAGAAGGGCGTGCTGCTGATCACGCACTACCAGCGCCTGCTCGATTACGTGAAGCCGGACTTCGTCCACATCCTCGCCAAGGGCCGGATCGTGAAGACCGGCGGCGCGGACCTCGCGCTGCAGCTCGAGGCCGAGGGCTATGACGAGGTGATGGCGGCATGACTCAGCGCTTCCGACCACCCGCGAAGGAAAGCTGGCGCTACGCCGACATTGGCGCGGTCGAGCGGCTGGGCGCTGGCGGCGCTCGATGCGTGGAAAGAGATGAGCGCTCGCTCGCCGGCGAGACCCGCCGCCACTGCATGGTGGTGGGGAGCGAGCACTCCCGAACTGCACCGCATTCGCCTGAGCGTCGGCGACGGCGCGCGGGCGGAGCTGTTCGTGGTGATCGCTGGCGACGATTACAACCGCGTCGAGATCGAAGTGGACCTCGGCGCGGGCGCGCATTTCGAATTCGGCGGCGTCACCATCGGCGGCGGCGATGCGGTGCGCGAGATCGTCACCCGCACCCGCCATGCGATGCCCTGGCCGCGACCAGCAACCAGGTGGTCCGCGCGGTCCACTGGGGGCAGGCGAGCGGCAATTTCCTCGGCGCAGATCGCATGTCGGGCGCGGCGGGCAGCAGACCGATGCAGCGCAGGATTTCAAGGCGCTGATGCTCGAACGCGGAGCCTCGGCCAATGCCAAGCCCGAACTGGAAATCTTCGCCGACGACGTGAAATGCGCCCACGGCGCAGCGATCGGCCAGATGGACGAGGCGGCGCGGTTCTACATGGCCAGCCGTGGCCTCGCGCCCGATGCCGCCCGCGCGCTGCTGATCCGCGCCTTCATCGCCGATGCCTTCGCGGCGCTGGAGGATGAGAGCGAAGCCGAACGGCTGCTGGCGGCGGCGATTGATGTGCTGGGGGATGTGGCGTGAGTGAGAGTCGCCCAAATCTCCCCTCCCGCTGGCGGGAGGGGCCGGGGGTGGGCCTGTACGCGCGTGGCTGCCCACCCCTAACCCCTCCCGCCAGCGGGAGGGGGACTGGAAGCCGATTTTCCCGGCCTCGTCACTGCTACTGGCAAGCGCTGGCACTATCTCGATTCCGCCGCCACCGCGCAAAAGCCGCAAGTCGTGATCGACGCGCTAACCCGTGCGGTCGGCGTCGATTACGCCACCGTCCACCGCGGGGTCTATTCGCGTTCGGCGGAAATGACGCTCGGTTACGAGGAGGCGCGGCGCAAGGTCGCGCGGTTCATCGGCGGGGCGGAAAGCGAGCTGGTGTTCACGCGCGGCGCGACCGAGGCGATCAACCTTGTCGCCTACTGCTTGGCCCGACAAAGGCCGCGTGCTGCTGTCCGAACTGGAACACCATTCCAATATCGTGCCGTGGCAGCTGGCCGGGTGGCAGGTCGACGTCTGCCCCCTCACTGCCGACGGCCAAATCGATCTCGACGCCGCCGAAGCGATGCTGACGCGCGAGCACACGATGGTCTCCTTCGCGCATGTTTCCAACGTGCTCGGCTCGGTGCTCGATGCCAAGCGCGCCGCCGATCTTGCCCACGCCGTCGGGGCGAAGCTGCTGCTCGACGGCTGTCAGGCGGTGCCGCGTCTGCCCGTCGATGTCGCAGCGATCGACTGCGATTTCTACGCGTTCAGCGCGCACAAGCTCTACGGCCCCACGGGCATTGGTGCGCTGTGGGGGCGGGCCGAACTGCTCGATACGATGCCGCCCTGGCAGGGCGGCGGGGCGATGATCGACACGGTCACTTTCGAAGGCACCACCTATGCCCCGCCGCCGCAGCGGTTCGAGGCCGGGACGCCCGCGATTGTCGAGGCGATCGGCTTCGGCGCGGCCTGCGACTATGTCTCCGCCATCGGGCCTGGACACGATCCACGCGCACGAAGCGCGGCTGGTGGCGCAGACCCGCGCGGCGCTGCGGGCGATGAACGATGTCACCCTGTTCGGCCCCGAGGACAGCGCCGGAATCGTCAGCTTTCTGATCGACGGGGTTCACCCGCACGATCTGGGCACGATATTGGACGAAGAGAACGTCGCCATCCGCGCCGGGCACCACTGCGCGCAGCCGCTGATGGCCAAGCTGGGCATCACCGCCACCGCGCGCGCCAGCTTTGGCTTGTATTCGGACGAGGAAGATATTGCCGCGCTGCTGCGCGGGATCGAACGCACAAGAAGGATTTTCGGCTGATGGAACAGCACACCGACGAAATGACCGCCAAGCCGCCGCGCGCCCGCGTCTCCGACGCGCCGTTGCCGGAGGAATCCGCAGGCGCGAAGCTGGAACGCAAGCGCGACTATCTCGAAGGCTTTCTCTCGCAGAAGCCGATCGAGGTCAGCGCGGGCGAACCCGGCGGGGCGCTGTACGAAAGCGTGATCGAGGCGCTGAAGGACATCTACGATCCGGAAATCCCGGTGAACATCTACGATCTCGGCCTGATCTACAATGTCGAGGTGAGCAGCGATTCCGATGTCGTCGTCACCATGACGCTCACCACCCCGCATTGCCCGGTGGCCGAAACCATGCCCGGCGAAATCGAGATGCGGATCATGGGCCTGCCCGGCGTGCGCGATGCCGAAGTGGCAGTGACCTGGGATCCGGCCGTGGGACCCGCCAAGATGAGCGACGAAGCCCGGCTCGAACTGGGGATGCTGTGATGGCCTACCTGCCCGCACCCTTCCTGCCGCCGTCATCCTCACCCCCGCCGCCGAAGCGCGGGTGGCCGAGCTGATGGCGAAGGCGCCCGCCGACGCGATCGGCGTGAAGCTTTCCACCCCGCGCCGGGGCTGTTCGGGGCTGGCCTATTCGGTCGATTACGTCTCCGAAGAGGTGAAGTTCGACGAGAAGATCGTCACCCCCGGCGGCGCATTCTACATCGATGGCGCTTCGGTGCTCTACCTTGTCGGCAGCACGATGGACTGGGTGGAGGACGATTTCACCGCCGGGTTCGTGTTCGACCAACCCCAACGCCAAGGGCGCCTGCGGCTGCGGCGAGAGCTTTATGGTGTAGTCGGAGCAGGGCTCAGGCCTGCCGCGCATTCCTCGGCGATGAAGTCCAGCAGCGCCTGATCGTAGGCATCGACCTTGCCGTTCAGGGCGATCTGCCGGTCGAGCCAGTCACTCTCGCTCCCTGTCACTTCGGCATCCGCCTGCACCTGTCGCTTCGCGGCTTTCGGCAGGCTTCCGCTGGCCGAACACCTGGCCGAAGGCGTTGGGCGCGGTGGTGGCCATCGCACCCATGAAACGGCCAATGTTGACCGAATTGTCGGCCACGAAGGCTTCGAGTTCGAGCATCCGCTCGCGGCTCAATTGCGCGGTGTCGCTGGCGAAACCCATCAGGTAATTGCCGACGCCCTGCACGAACAGGCGCTGGAATTCCGGCGCATTGGCCGCGTGCTCGCTGGCATCCTTGATGCGGAACAGCATTTCGGCCTCGCGGCGGCTGACCGCGGCAGGGCGATCACCGCCCGAACCGAAGATCACTCGGCGGATCAGCTTGCACTCGGCCTCGGTGATGTGCGTGTCGGACAATTCGCCGCCATCGCGGGTGGGGCCGGTGCCGGTCAGCGCCGCCAGTTCGATCACTTCGAGCACGAAGTCTTTCAGCGAATCAGGCACGTTGCGCGCCTTTTCGATCACGCGGGTGAGCAGTTCCAGCTCGGTCATCGAGCAGACGCTTGCCGTCGCCTTGACACCTGCTCGATCAGCCAGCGGGCATCTTCTTCGCTGGCATAGCCGCGCGGTTCGCTGCCTTCGAGGACGTGGACTTGCAGCGCCTCGACGAAGAAGTCGCTCCATTCCGCCGAAGGATTGGCAGTCGCCTGCTGCAGGGCAAAAACGCTTTCGGCCTCTTCACGGGTCATCTTGCCGTCGGCCCAGCCGGCGCGGCGCAGCGCGAGCACCTCTTCGGTCGAAATGCCGCCATCGACAGCGGTCGGAACGGGCGATATCGGCGAAATGCATGCTCATGGCTTGGGTCTGTCCCCCTCGTTTGGCGGAGGCATATGCCCGAACAGGCTTAAATTCGCGTTACCGGCCTGCCCTAGCCACCGGGCCGCGAGAGCGCCTGAATGCACAGCAGCCGGTCCACTTCCGCCCCGTCCGAAGCGCGCCGCGCTTCGATCCAGGTCGCCTGCTGCGGGGCATTGGGAGCGAGCGGATAGAGGAAAATGTCGAGCACGCAGGCTTCCCCCGCGAATTGCAGCTTGCGCATGTCGCCCTCGGCCACGTCGAGCCGGGGCTGGCCGAACCGGCGAGTAAGCGCGCCTGCATCTTCGCGGATGATCCCGCCAAGACCCGGCCCTTCCATAATCTGCGGCAGGCGGAATCCAGCGACCGGTACAGGCGGCGGCGGGCGCGTGGGGGGCACCTGCGTCTGCGTGACCGGGCGCGGCGGCGGCGGCGGGGCCTGCTGCTGCACCGGCGCGGTGGTGGCGCAGGCAGAGAGCAATGCGGCGGCAAGGAAGGGCGGGATCAGGCGCATATCAGGCAATCTCGCCCTTGCGGTTGGAACGATGGACAAGATGGGTGGCACTCGCCGCACCCAGCACGGGGGCGAGGAAATTGACGAAGGGCACCGCCAGCAGGCCTGCGATCACGCCGCCGAGCAGGAACCGCTCCCCCAGCCCGACCGGCGCGGCATGGTCCTTGTCCTCGCGGTGCCGCAGCCAGACCATGTCCTGCAATTCGCGCCCCACCAGCAGCGCGTTGACCAGCCAGAACACCGCGAAGGTTCCCACTCCGGTGAACAGCAGCACCAGCGCAATCGGCGCGGCGATAAGGTTGAACAGCAGCGCGCGGCCAGCGGCGCGCGCGGCATTGCCCGCCTCCTCGCGGAACGGAAGAATGCGCGCCGTGCTCGCCTCGTCCGGATAGTGCTTGGCTTCCACCGCCTGCACCACTTCGTCGGCGAAGAACTGCACCACCACCATCGCCACGATCCGCCAGGTGAACCACAGCGCGATCAGGGTGAGCACGAATGAAATCGCCCCGCGCACCTCGTCGGCCCCGGCAAAGGCACCGTCCTCCAGCCCGCCAGCCGCCAGCGCCCAGTCGAGCGCGAACCAGCCCGCAAAGGCGACAGCCACGAACACCAGCAGCGTCACCGCAATGCTCTTGAGCAGAATGCGCAGCACCGCCCCGTCGAACAGTTGTCCGAAGCCAAGCGCCAGCGATGTTGGAACGCGATGCCATCGCCGCTTGCGATTGCGCGGCCCTTCCGCCAAGTCAACGCCGACGCGGCGAAACTCGCCGTAAAAGCTTCAGGAGACTGCATGACTGCCCCCCGATACGACGTAATTGCCATCGGTAACGCCATTGTCGACGTGATGGCCCCGGCTTCGGACGAACTGGTGGAGGAACTGGGCCTGACCAAGGGCGGGATGCAGCTGATTGACGCCGCGCAGGCGGACGAGCTCTACGCCGCGATGGGCCCGGCGCGGGAGATTTCGGGCGGATCGGCGGCGAATACGCTGGCGGGGCTTTCGGCGATGGGCGCGCAGTGCGCCTTCGTCGGCCAGGTGGCGGACGACCAGCTCGGCAGCGTCTTCGCGCACGATATCCGCGCGGTGGGCATCGATTTCGACGTGCCCGCGCGCGAAGGCGAACCGCCGACCGCGCGCTGCCTGATCTTCGTCACCCCCGATGGCCAGCGGACGATGAACACCTTCCTCGGCGCGACGCAGTTCCTGCCCGCCGCCGCGCTGGACGAAAAGGCGGTCGCGGGCGCGAGCATTCTCTATCTCGAAGGCTACCTGTGGGATCCCGAAGAACCGCGCAAGGCGATGCGCGCGGCGATTGCGGCGGCGCGGGCAGCGGGGCGCAAAGTCGCCTTCACGCTGTCCGACGCTTTCGTGATCTCGCGCCACGGCGACGATTTCCGCGACCTGATCGAAGAGGGCCAGATCGACATCCTGTTCGCCAACGAGGTCGAACTCGCCGCGCTGACCGGGGCTGACAGCTTCGATGCCGGGCTCGACGCGCTGAGCGCCAAGGTGCCGGTGGTGGTCGCCACCCGTTCGGAAAAGGGCGCGACCTGCGTCACCCGCGGCGCGCGCACCGATGTCGCCGCCGAGCCGATCGACAAGGTGGTCGACACCACCGGCGCGGGCGACCTGTTCGCCGCCGGCTTCCTGTTCGGCCACGTCCGCGGCGAAGACCCCGCGCGCTGCCTGAAGCGCGGCGCGATCGCGGCGGCGGAAATCATCTCGCACTATGGCGCTCGCCCTGAGGCTGATCTGGCGGCGCTGATGGCTGAAAAGCTGGACGGCTGACACTGTAAAATCCTCCCCGTTCCGGGAGAGGATTTTCAACGCGGCGAAAGTTTACACCAAGTTGACACCAAAATCGGCAGTCGGCGAGGGCCACACTGGCCGGTGGATCGACAACGCAAAAGAGCCTGCCCGCCCCCTGTGAGAGGCGAAGCGCGGTGAGAATAGGCGCGCATTCGCCGTGTAGGAAAGAGCCATGTCGAGCTTACGCGATCCGGTCCGGATATTGTCCGGCAGATACTCAACCATCAACCCCTCTCCCACTTCGGGAGAGGGAGGGGCCCGCCGCGCAGCGGTGGGAGGGTGAGGGGGAGTTCAAGGCGAGGCGCGCGCCGCCGTCCCCTCTCCCTCCGCCGCTGACGCGGCAGGAACCCTCTCCCGCAAGGGGAGAGGGGGCTCCTTACGCACAGTCCCCCAGTGGCCGAGTCGAGGTGATTCGCTGTTGGGCGGGCGAAGGCACGTGTCATTGGCCGGTGCAGAATCGCCACTATTCGGCACGCCTCACACCCAATCAGGATGCGGAACAAAGAAAGAACATATGCAGAAATCAGGCGAGGCGCTAAACGCCGGCCTGTGGAGAACCTGTGGGAAGTCTGTGTTTTCCCCAGATTAGATTTTCGTCTTGCACTTCGCGAAACGATGGAGAGTCGCGCGAGTCCCTCAAGATAGCCCGATGTCCAGAGAGAGAATCGCGAAATCCCCACTTTCCACAGGTTATGCCTCTTGCGCAGTTGCCAACGCCGATTCACTATAAGGACGGACAACAAAAAGCCGGACCCCTCGAAAGAGGCCCGGCCCTTTGTTCGCCGGGGCAACCTTTTGGGGCCGCCCGGTGCGAAACGGCTGCTTCGAACTAGCGTACGCAAGTTGCGGACGTTATGCCGTCTGGTCAAGGCCTCTCAACTAAGGAGAGCCAATTATGGCTAAGGCAAGTCCGTGGCACTCGATCAAAGCGAGTGTCCATCACGACAATACCAACTGCAACACGGGCAACAATATCGAACGCGAGAACCGCCGTTCAGGCACGGGCGGCAAGCCGCTTTGCGCCGAGTGCGCTCGCTTGCGGTAAGCTCAATTTTATCCCCGCCGCATTTCGAGATTCCAAAGCGGCGGGGGTACGACCATTATCCCCGCTCAATCTCCCGCCAGCCGATATCGCGCCGGCAGAACCCGCCCGGAAACACCACCGCGTCCACCCCCGCATAGGCTGCGTCCCGCGCCGCCGCCACATCACGCCCCAGCGCGGTCACGTTCAGCACCCGTCCGCCGTTCGCCACCAGCGTGTCGTCGTGCAGCAGCTTGGTCCCCGCGTGGAAGACCTTGAGATCGTCCCCCTGCTCCACCGCGCGACAGGTCGATCACCCCGCCCGCCTCCACCGCGCCCGGATAGCCCTGTGCCGCCATTACCACCGTCAGCGCGGTCGCCCGATCGAAGCGCGGCGCATCCAGCGCACCCAGTGTGCCATAGGCGCAGGCGAGCATATATTCGGCGAGATCGCTTTCCAGCCGCAGCATCAGCACCTGGCATTCGGGATCGCCGAAGCGGCAGTTGTATTCGACCAGTTTCACGCCCTGCTCGGTCAGCATCAGCCCGGCGTAGAGCACCCCGCGATAGGGGGTGCCTTCTTCCTGCATCTGCCGCACGGTGGGGAAGACGATTCGCTCCATCGCTTCGGCCAGCAGGTCTTCGGTGAGCACCGGGGCGGGGGAATAGGCGCCCATGCCGCCGGTGTTGGGGCCGGTATCGCCATCGCCCACGCGCTTGTGATCCTGCGCCGAGCCGAAGGGGATCACGGTCTCGCCATCGGTGAGCGCGAACAGGCTCACTTCCTCGCCGTGCATGAATTCCTCGATCACCACTTCGGCGCCCGCTTCCCCGAAAGCGCCGCCGAACATGTCTTCGAGCGCTTCCTCGGCATGGGCGGCACTTTCGGCGATCACCACGCCCTTGCCCGCCGCCAGCCCGTCGGCCTTGAGCACGAAGGGCGGAGCAAAGGTGCCGAGCGCTTTCTTCGCTTCTTCCAGCGACGTGCAGCGGACGAAAGCGGCGGTGGGAATTCCCGCGCGTTCGCACAGTTCCTTGGTGAAGGCCTTGCTGCCTTCCAGCTGCGCCGCTGCTGCCGAGGGGCCGAACACCGCCACGCCTGCCTCGCGCAAGCTATCCGCCAGCCCGTCCACCAGCGGCGCTTCGGGGCCGATCACCACCAGTCCGATGTCGTGCTTGCGGGCGAAGGCGATCACCTCGTCGTGCTCGCGTGGCATCGACCAGCGCGATCCGCGCGACCTGCTCCATGCCGGGATTGCCGGGGGATACGTAGAGCGTTCCGCCCTCGCTATCGATTGCCCTGGATTGCGCCAGCTTCCAGCACAGGGCATGTTCGCGGCCGCCCGAACCCAGTACAAGGATATTCATGGCAGGCTTTCCCCCCTTCGATGACGACGATGATGACGCAGGTGACTCTCGTAGCCAAGGGGCGCGATGGCGACAATGCCGCGCCGCTGACGATTACCGAGATTTCGCAGGCGCTGAAGCGCACGGTGGAGGACCGGTTCGGCTTCGTCCGCCTGCGCGGCGAGCTTTCGGGGGTGAAGCGCGCGGCTTCGGGGCATTTGTATATGAGCCTGAAGGATGAAGGCGCGGTGCTCGACGGGGTGATGTGGAAGGGGCAGGCGGGGCGGCTGGGCTTTGCGCCGGAAGACGGGATCGAAGTGATCGCCACCGGCAAGCTGACCACCTTTCCGGGGCGCAGCAAGTACCAGATCGTGATCGAGCGGATGGAGATCGCGGGCGAAGGCGCGCTGCTGGCGCTGCTGGAGAAGAACCGCAAGCGGTTCGAGGCCGAGGGGCTGTTCGATCCGGCCCGCAAGCGCGCTCTGCCCTTCGCGCCGAAGGTGATCGGGGTGGTGACTTCGCCGACCGGCGCGGTGATTCGCGATATCCTCCACCGGCTGGAGGACCGCTTTCCCACCCATGTGATCGTCTGGCCGGTGCTGGTGCAGGGGCAGGGCGCGGCGGCGCAGGTGGCGGCGGCGGTGCGCGGGTTCGGGGCGATTGCTCCGGGCGGGCCGGTCGCCGCGTCCGGATCTGCTGATCGTGGCGCGCGGCGGCGGGGCGATCGAGGACCTGTGGGCCTTCAACGAGGAAGCGGTGGTGCGCGCCGTGGCCGAATCGCCGATCCCGGTGATCAGCGCGGTGGGGCACGAGACCGACACCACGCTGTGCGATTTCGCCGCCGATGTTCGCGCACCCACGCCCACCGCTGCGGCCGAAATGGCGGTGCCGGTGCGGCGCGAGCTGGCGACACTGCTCGACGAACTGGGGCTGCGCCAGCGCAAGAGCGTTGCCCGCCCGCTCGATCTGGGGCGCGAGCGGCTGGCGGCGCGGGTGGCGCGGATGCCCTCGCGCGAGGCGCTGCTGCAATTGCCCACGCAGCGGCTGGACGAGGCGGGCGAGCGGCTGCGGCGCGGATTGCTCGACCGCGCGGCGCTGGGGCGCGAGGCACTGGGGCGGCTGCGGCTTGCTCCGGCGATGCTGGAGCGGAACCTTAGGGATGCGGCGGCGCGGCTTTCGGCAGTGCGGCTTACGCCTGTTCTGGTTTCTCGACCGCTGGCCGAGAAGCGCGAACGGCTGGCGGCACTGGCGCGGCTGGCGGAGCAATTGCATCCCGAAAAGCCGCTCTCGCGCGGCTATGCGATGGTGTTCGATGGCGCGGGCAAAGCGCTCACCAGCGCGGCGGCGGCGGGGCGCGAGGCACTGCTGGCGATCAAGTTTGCCGACGGTTCGCTCACCGCCACCCCCGGCGACGCTCCACGCGCACCACGCAAGAAGGCCGAAGTGACGCCCGATACGGGCCAACCGAAATTGCTTTAGCGCCGCACAGACCTTAAAGAGGCGGCCATGCTGATGAACTCCTCCGAAAACCCCGCCACGCTGCTCTACGGCCCGAACGGCTTCCGCGTGATCCGCCCCGGCCACTTCGTGCTGTGCGCGGTGAGCGGCGCGCGGGTGTCGCTGGAAGAACTGCGCTACTGGAGCGTGGACCTGCAGGAAGCCTATGCCAGCGCCGACATTTCCACCAAGCGGGCGCTCGACGGACAGTGATCGCGCGCTACGGCTGGATCGCCGCCTTGCTGGCCGGGTGTGCGGTGGTGCCGCCTGCTGCCGAAGAAAGTCCGCCTGCCGAAGTGGTGCAACCCGTGACCACACCTGCGCCAAGACCTACCCCCGCCCCTCAGCCGACCGGCCCCAGCACGTTCCTCTACGATGGTGAGCTGACCCAGGGCGGCTGGCTGCGCGGACAGGTTCCCGGCGGCACCGTCTCGGCCCGGTTAGGCGAGCAGGAGCTGGCACTGGATAACGAAGGCCGCTTCTTCGCCGCGTTCGACCGCGATGCCGGTCCCGATGCCGAACTCGAAGCCACACTGGCCGACGGGCGCGTGATCCGCAGCCCGCTCACCGTCTCCCCGCGCGCGTGGCAGATCGAGTACATCAACACCCCGCAGCGCCCCGGCGGGCAGTCGAGCGAGGCCTTCCTGCGCCGCCGCCAACCCGAACTGGACGCAATCTGGATCGCCCGCACCGCCAATTCCGCCTCGGATGGCTGGCGGCAAGACTTTATCTGGCCGACAACCGGGCGGATTTCGGGCCGGTTCGGTGCACAGCGGGTCTATCAGGGGGAACCGGGGGCCTATCATTCAGGGCTCGACATTGCTCCCGGCGCGGGCACGCCCTTTGTTGCGCCCGCCGATGGCGTGGTGACATTGGCGGCGGCGGAGCCCTACAGCCTCGAAGGCCATCTCATCATCATCGATCACGGCGCGGGGCTGAATAGCGCCTTCCTCCATGCCTCGGAGATTTTCGTCACCGAGGGCCAGCGGGTGCGGCAGGGCGAGCGGATCGGGCTGGTCGGCGCGACCGGGCGGGTGACCGGGCCGCACCTGCACTGGAGCATCAAGTGGCACCTCACGCGGCTCGATCCGCTGCTGTTCGTCGGCCCGATGCCGTGATGATTCGCCGCTTGTGGGCTTGCGTTGCAAACTGTGAACTGTCCCGCAAACACCGCCTGATCCTTGCAGTCCTGCTGGTGATCGCGATTTCCCCCGTCATCTGGCTGCGCACCAACCTAGCTGATTTGCGGGCCGAAATCCTTTCCTTCACGCCGGTGGACGATGTGCCCGAACTGACAGAGGCGAACGGCTTCGTTCGCGAAGGTGTGTGGCAACTCGAAAGTCCGAATATCGAATTTGGCGGCTATTCGGCGCTGCTGCAGATGAGCGATTCTGGCCTGATGCGCGCCTTCTCGGATCGCGGGTTGACGATGACCTTTGGTGCCCCCGATTCGCGCCGTGCGGGAGAGGTCGCTTTCGCCAGGGTCTCGGATCGCGGACCGCTCAACCGGTTCAATCCCGATATCGAGTCCGCCACCAGCACTGGTGAAGGCGGCGACTACTGGATCGGCTTCGAAGGCCGCCATGCGGTGATTCGCTACTCCGCGGCTGGTGCGCGCGAGGCCATGCGCGAACCGCCCGAATGGGCTGGCTGGCCGGAAAATTCCGGTCCCGAAGCGATGGCGCGTTTGGCTGACGGGCGGTTTCTGGTGCTGCCTGAGGGTCGCCGAGAGGGCCTGCTGCACCCGGGCGATCCGGTGCGCGAAGAACCAGCACTGCGTTTCACCTTCACGCTGCCGGGAGACTACGCAGCCACCGATCTTGCTCCACTGCCCGATGGCCGGGTTCTGGTGCTGCTGCGGCAGGTGAGCTGGGCCTATCCGCCCTTCAGCGCGGCACTCGGCGTGGCCGATCCTGCCGAGCTGGAGGAGGGCGGTGAACTGGTGGTTGAGCAGGTGCTCGATCTCGACACATTGCTCCCGCGCGAGAATTACGAAGGGCTGGCAGTGGAGCAGGCGGCGGACGGATCGCTGACGATCTGGATCATCGCCGACGACAATCTCGCCAGCTTCCAGCGCACACTGCTGGCACGGCTGACATGGACCCCGCCCGTTCCCGCCGCACAAGCAAAAGCGCGCGAGGACTGACCCCGCGCGCTCCTGAATTCTAAACCCGATTCGGAAAGCGAGCTTACGCCGCTTCGGTGGTCGTTTCGGCAACGGCCTTCTTCAGCTCGCGCTTCACCTTCTGGGCGCGGGTGGAAAGCTTTTCGCTGCGCGTCTTGAGCAGCCAGTTATCCAGCCCGCCGTTGTGCTCGACCGAGCGCAGACCGTGGGTCGAAACGCGGAACTTGAACGCGCGATCGAGCTTTTCGCTCAGCAGCGTGACGTTCTGCAGGTTCGGCAAAAAGACCTTCTTGGTCTTGTTGTTCGCGTGGCTGACGTTGTGGCCGACCTGGCGGCCCTTGCCGGTAAGTTCGCAAATGCGCGACATGACGAAATCTCTCGTTAGAAACGGTTGTTCGGTACAAGTTGTGCCGTGGAAAGGCGCGCGCTTACAGGGGGGCTGGAGATTCGTCAAGCCAGAGGGTAGCGCATTTGCATGACCCGCTGGCCGATCCCTGCACCGATGTTGCGCGCGCTGGAACTGGCGCGGGAGGCGGCGGCTGCGGGCGAAGTGCCCGTTGGCGCGGTGGTGGTCAAGGACGGCGTTGTGCTCGGCGAGGGCTACAATTTGACCCGCACCGACGCCGATCCTACCGCCCATGCCGAAGTGGTAGCGATTCGCCGCGCGGCTGCCATGCTGGGGAGCGAGCGGCTGACAGACTGCGATCTCTACGTAACGCTGGAGCCCTGCGCCATGTGCGCGGGCGCGATCAGTCATGCGCGAATCGGGCGGCTCTATTACGCTGCTAGCGATCCCAAGGGCGGCGCGGTCGAGCATGGCGCACGGGTGTTCGAGCAGGCGCAGTGCCTGCACCGGCCAGAGGTCTATGCGGGGATGGGCGAGGGCGAGGCGGCGGACCTGCTGCGCGGATTCTTTGCGGAGCGGCGGTGAAACTGGCGTCAGCGCCGCAGGCAGAAGATTCTTATCACGCGAAGGCGCGAAGGCGCGAAGAAGGTGTGATCGAGGGGCCCTCTCTCTTCGCACCTTGTCTTTGCGCCTTCGCGCCTTCGCGTGAAAAATTCTCAAGCGGCTTCGCCGTAATCACAACCCCCGCCAGATCCGCACTTCCTCGCCATCATCCGGGCCGAACCGCAGCGCATCACACGCCATCGGCATGAAGTCCGCGCCGTAGCAGAGCCGCATTTCGGTGAGCCACCCGCGCTCGTTGACCACCAGTCCGACATTCTCCTCCTCCCATTCGGGATTGGCGGTGACGAAAGTTTCGCGAATCTCCCCCGCCGTCAGCCCGCGCTGGCGGGAGAGCCGGTCGTAATCGGGCCAGCGGAGCGAGCGCCAGAGCACTTGGGTGATTCGCAGGTAGGCATCGGGATCGCGGGTCATGCAGCTGCCGTGCTTGAACCACTGGCGGGCGATCAGCGCCACGTCAGGCGACATGCACAGCGCGGCGCTGACCCGCGTGGAACTCGGCTCGCGGCGGGTGGGGCACCATTGCGGATATTGCCCGCCCGGACCTTCGGGCCACAGCCCGTGGACGACGAAAGCGAAACTTCCCGCGCGACCCGAACATTGGCGGGCGTGGCGGCTGGAATCCTCGCGGAAACGGCAGAATTCCGGACTCCAGCTGAGCGCCAGCGTGTAGCCGGTGACGCGGGTCTGCCGCACCGGACCGTCGCGCTCGATCTCTGGTAACGTGATCGGGGCTTGTGGGATACGGCACTGGTAAGCCTGCGCGGAAGCGATGGCGGGGAGGAGCAGCGCTGCTGCCGCCCACATCGCTGCAAGACGGCGGGCGCTCACTTGTCGGCTGCGGTGAACCATTCCTTGGCGTCAGGCTGAAACAGGAAAAACACGGCAATCCCCTTTAGCAGCACGTTGACGAGGCCCGTAAGGCTCAGGTTGAACCCCTCGCTTGTCAGCGCGACGCCAATCGAGAGCACCGAATAGAGCAGGAAAGCGAGCAACAGCCACTTCACCCAGCCGATTCGCAGCCGCGAGACGAGGAACCACAGCAGCAAGTTGATCGCGAGACCAATGCCCAGCGTGACGAACATCACCGTTCCGGCGTGTTCGCCCATCCCCGCCTCGCCGAGCTGCGCGGTGATTGCGCCCATCTGCGTTTCGTAATTGAGCAGCGTACTAGCGATGCCGACGGCGAGCGCGCCGAGAAAAAACAGGTCGAATTTGCGAATCGAATCGGGCCGCATGGTGCTCCCCTCCCTTGCGTGAAATTGTACCTCGGATTCCTGATCCTACAGCGGGGTAAAGTCGAGACCGATATCGGCGGCTGGTGCGCTTTGGGTCAATCTCCCGACCGAGACGTAGTTAACACCCGTGGCAGCTTTCGCCCTGATTGTATCGAGATTGATCCCGCCGCTGGCTTCGGTCGGCACGCGACCCGCTACCAGCGCTACCGCCTCGCGCAGCACGTCGGGCGACATATTGTCGAGCAGCAGCCGGGTGGCACCCGCTGCGAGCGCAGGTTCGATCTGGTCGATCCGGTCCACTTCGCAGATGATGTCCTGCACCCCGGCATGGCGCGCGCGGCGCACGGCTTCGCCGACGTCACCCGCCACGAGCACGTGGTTGTCCTTGATCATCGCCGCGTCCCACAGGCCCATGCGGTGATTGCTCCCCCCGCCCATGCGCACCGCATATTTCTCGAGGCAACGCAGGCCGGGGATGGTCTTGCGGGTATCGAGCAGGGTGCACGCCGGATTGTCCATCGCGCTGACATAGGCGCGCGTCAGCGTGGCAATGCCGGAGAGATGCTGCACCGTGTTGAGCGCGCTGCGCTCAGCGGTGAGCATGGCGCGAGCATTGCCCGAAAGGCACATTAGATCACTGCCCGGAGCCACCTGCGCGCCCTCCTCCACCAGCAGTTCGATCTGCATATCGGGGTCGAGATGGCGGAAGAACGCGGCAGCAATCGGCAGGCCCGCTACGGTGATGGCATCGCGGCTGTCCATCGCGCCGCTGAAACGCGCATCGGCGGGGATCACGCTCTGCGCGGTAACATCCACCCCGCCGCCGCCCGGAAACCCCTCACCAAGGTCCTCGGCGAGGGTTTCGCGGACGAAGCGGGCAAGGTCGAAGCCGGGCAGCGTGAAGTCGTTAATGAACAAAGCGCGCCACCACATCGCGGTAACTGCGCGAAACCTTCACCTCCGCCCCGCTGGAAAGCACCAGAAAGCATTCGCCGTTTGTGTGCGGCTTCACCTGCCGCACCTGATCGAGATTGACGATGGTGGAGCGGTGGACGCGCTGGAAGTTCTTCGGGTCCAGCCTGCGCTCAAGGTCCTTCATCGTTTCGCGCAGGATCAGCGAATTGTCGCCGGTGTAGATGCACATGTAATCACCCGCCGCTTCGATATGTTCGATCGAATCGACGTCGACGCGGAAGATCTGCCCGCGATCCTTGATGTTGATGATCTTTTCGTAACGGCCCGCGCTCTCCTCCTCGGTGCCCATTGATTCGAGGCTTTCGGGGCTGACTTCGGCGAGCACGTCTTTCAGCTTGCCCGCTTCATCGGCGCTGCGTTTTTCCGCCAGCCGCTGGCGCACGCGTTCCACGGTGTCGGCCAGCTTGTCCTCGTCAACCGGCTTCATCAAATAGTTGACCGCATTGGCCTCAAACGCGCGGATCGCGTGTTCCTGATAGGCGGTGACGAACACGAACAGCGGCGGATCGATTTCCATCACGCCTTTGACCACCGAAAACCCGTCAAACCCCGGCATCTGGATATCGAGGAACACCAGATCGGGCTTCAGCGTCTTGATCGCGCGGATCGCTTCGCGGCCATTGGCGCAGGTCTCGATGATCTCGATATCGTCGTAGGGTTCGAGCCTAAGTTGCAGGCCCTGGATGGCCAGCTTCTCGTCATCGACGAGGATTGTCTTGATTGTCATGCGGGGGCTCCGGTCTGGGGGGTGCGGAATTGGGGTTCCCTGTCTACGTCAGCAACGTTCAGGGGGCGGGGAAGTTTCGGCGCGGCGGCAATTGATTGCTCTTCCTCTGCCACTTCGTAGGGAATTTCGATAATCACGGTGAAACCGCCATCGGGCGGAGTTTCGATTTCGAAGCGGTGATCCACACCATAGGCTTGTTGAAGCCGCTCCATGATGTTGGCGAGGCCGACCCCGGTGGACGAATGCCCGCGCTTCAACGCTTCTGCGGCACCCTGGCTGTCTTGCAGACCCGGCCCGGTATCGCTGATAGTGACCCGCAGGCGCGCGCCGATGACGATGGCATTGAGGCTGATCCGCGCGCCTTCCTCCTGCGCTGAGACGCCGTATTTGATCGCGTTTTCCACCAGCGGCTGGAGCAGGAACGAGGGGATGGCGGCCCCGGCGGCGGCATCTTCCACCCGGAATTCGGTACGCAATCGTTCTTCGAACCGCATCCGCTCGATTTCCAGATAGAGCTGCAGGGTCTCCACTTCTTGCGCCACCGTCACCTTTGCGCCGGGTTGAGTCACGAGCGTGTGGCGCAGAAAGCTCGACAGCTTGGTCAGCATGGCATTGGCGGGCGCGCTCTGCTTCAAAAGCACGAGGGTGCTGATTGAATTGAGCGTGTTGAACAGGAAATGCGGGTTGAGCTGGTAGCGCAGCATCGCCAGTTGCGCGCTGGTGGCCTGCGCTTCCAACCGTTCCAGCCGGTCCGCCTGCTCTTCCACCTGCAAGAAAAAATTGATCGCGTAATACAGCGCCGACCACGCGCCCAGCAGCGTCATATCGAGATAGAACACGCCCAGCATCAGCTGCGCAAAGCCGGTTTCGCTGCCGCCCTGATAGACATCGATGGTCCAGGCGTTGATGAAAGCTGACACTGCCACCGCGCAGCCGAGTACGAACACGGTCGAGCTCCAGGTCACCAGCGGGCTGCGGTTGATGAGCTGGTTGTAGATCACCGAGAGCACGGTGCTGATCGAGAAGCCGGTAATCGCGGCGATCACCACGATGACGAGGAAATCGAACCCGAGTCCATTGGCGAGCGAATTGGCGGCGCGCAGAGCGAAAGCCCCACCCCAGCCGAGCATCTGCAAGCGCCAGAAGGCGCGGTTCTTGTCCTTGAAAAACGGCGTCGGCTCGAACGGCAGCATGGCGATGCCGCTCTTGCGCGCGGAAGCGGGCTTGCGGGTCAGTCGGAACTGCATTGGCGGCCCTCCCCGCTCCGGTGGTGCGTTCTAGGACTCACGTGCTGCGGCAATCGCTTCACCGATCCGCGCTGCACCCACCGCGCCGTTGAGAACTTCGTCCCCCACGATCCACGCCGGTGTGCCCGAAAGTTGCATCGACTGGCCAAGGAAGACGTTGTTCTGCAACTGGGCTTCGAAGCGCCCGGATTCAATGGCGGTGGAGGCCAGCGCCAGATCGATCCCGGCGGCTGTGGCGGCGACCTGAATCCCTTCGGGCGAAAGGCCATCCTGCGCAAACATGGCATTGTGGAATGCCGCGAACTTGCCCTGTTCTGCCGCTGCCAGCGCCATCCGCGCGGCATCGGCGCTGCCTTCCGACAGGATCGGATATTCACGGATCACCACCCGCAAATCGGGATTGGCGGCGATCAGCGCCTGCACATCAGCCAGGCTCTGGCGGCAGAAGCCGCAGGCGTAATCGCTGAACTCCACCAGCGTTACGCTGCCCTGCGGATTGCCCAGCACCGCGCCGGGGAAGGGCTCTTCCAGCTCCCCGCGCAAGGGACCGATGCGGGCCACCATGTCTCGGCGCTGCAATTCCTGCATCGCTTCGGGCAGCACTTCGGGATTGGCCATCAGATAATCGCGCGTGTTATCCGGACCAAGCCCGGCATAATCCCACGCAGCGGCCCCGGCAAAACCGGCGACCAGCGCAATAACGGCAGTGATGATCCAACGCATGAGGCAAGGCCTAGTTGGCTTCGGCCAGCCGTTCAAGCTGCGCGCGCGCCTGCAATTGCACATCCTGCGCGCGAATCCAGTCGGGTGAACCGGCAGGCAGGCCCAGTTCGGCAGCCCCCGCACTGGCCAAAGCCGCCTGCGGATTACCCGACATTATCTGCTGTTCGGCGCTGGCAAGCCGGGCGCGCGGCATGTCTCCGCGCTGGCCGTAGACCACGCCGAGCTGGTACCAGGCGAAGGGATTTTCCCGATCCCGCCCCACGGCAGAGCGCAGCACCGCTTCCGCCTCGTCAAGATTGGCGGGATTGTCGGTAGCGATCAGCGCATGGCCAAGCAGGCTGGCGATCAGCGGATTGGAGCCGGTCAGCCTCGTCGCCTCGCGCAGATTTGGCAGGGCCTCGGCCACCCGTCCCGATTCCATCAGCACCTGCCCGCGCAGTTCGTGGAAATAGGGATTGGCAGGCTCCAGATCGATCAGCGCGTCCACCTCCGCCAGCGCTTCCTCGATCCGTGCGTCCTGATGGTAGGCGTAGGCGCGAGCATAACGCGCCGGGACAGTGGTGAGGTAGGTGGGGAAGGCCTGCAAGGTCCGCTCGGGCGTGGCGAGATAGCCATAGAGCTTGGCCTGCACCCGTTCGAAGCGCATTTGCAGATCCGGATCGGTGGGAACTTCCCAGGCTGGATCAACAACATATTCTTCGCGCAGCCGGGCCAGCCGATTGCCCGACATCGGGTGAGTGCGGCCGTATTCGCGCTCGTCATCCTGGCTGATGCCGCGGCGGAATTCGTAATTCTGCAGCCGTTCGAAAAAGGTCAGGCTGCCGCGCCCGCTGATGCCCGCTTCGCTGAGATATTCCGCGCCCGCCGCATCGGCGCTGGCTTCCTGCGTACGGCTAAAAGCGAGGAAGCTGCCCATCGCCGCCTGCTGTCCCGCAGCCAGCACCCCCATCGCCGCTTCGCCGCCCCCGGCAAAGGCTGCTGCCGCCGCCAGCAGGGCCGAGAGCAGGGTAATCCGGGTGGCATTGCCCGCGCCTTCGGAAAAGCGATTGATATGTCCGCCCGTGATGTGGCCCAGTTCGTGGGCCAGCACGCCCTGCACCTCGCCAACATCTTCAGCCTCGTTCAGCAGGCCCGAATGCACGAAAATGCGCTGCCCCCCGGCGACAAAGGCGTTGAGCGAATTGTCGTGCAGCAGCACCACGTCCACCGCGCCTTCACCCAGACCAGCGGCTTCGGCGAGCGGATCGACCATATCCTGCAGCAATTGCTCGGTCTCGGCATCGCGCAGCACATTCATGCCTTGCGCCGCAGCGGGCTGGGCGATCATCGCCAGAGTCGCGAGAAACGCGAGCAGGCGGGCAAAGAATCTTGCTGGCGGTTTGGCTATCATGCGCATCGTGTGGCCCTGCCTAGCGCGTGTTGCGGTGAACGGGAAATGAAGATCAGCGATTGGCTGCCTCCCCAGCCGCTTCCTTGGCGGTCTCAATCTTCTCCACCGTGCGGACGATTTGCTCGGTCTCGCCGCCGGGGGTGAAGCCCAGTTCCGTGAGAAAATCGAGCCCTTCGGCAAAGCTTGCCCCCAGCCAGAGCGGAACTCCTGCGGCGTTAAGTGTCGCGACCGCATTCTCCTCGGCAGGCGAGAAGGCTTCTACCGTCGCCCTGCGCAGGAACACCGCCGCGATGCGCTGCGGGAAAAGTTCCGCCGCATGAGCGAAGGCGGGCAGATCGCCCTGCGTATCGTCGCCGATCAGGGCAAAGCGCATGGCCGGATACATGCCGAGAATTTCTGCGATGGCAGCGGTCTTGTGATCGCCATGGCTGCCCGTTCCGAAAGTATCGCGATTGAAACCCCAGTCGCGCAGCAGCAGCGGGCCGAGCGGCAGGCCCTTGGCGTGCTGGAAGGCGACCAGATAGGAAAACAGGTTCCACGGGCTGGAGGAGACATAGAAGAACGGGCGGCGGGTGGCCGTCATCCGCTTTTCGCCGCCCTTTTCGCCGCTTTCCAGCACTTCGCCGCCCAATTGCCCGAAGAACATGTCGGCCCCTGGAACAGCGATTCGTTCGTGCGGCAATTGCGCGAAAATGCGCTGCCAGTTGCGGGCCACGTTGCGCGGGCCGCCGGTGATGCCGCTTTCGATGATGGTATCGTCGATGTCGGAAATCACCGCGAGATCGCTGTTCCGGCCGGGGACAAGTACGTGCGCATCGCATTGCTGTGACCCGTTGCGGTTGTGCCAGTGGAGCTTGGCGACTTCCCACACCGGATGATCGGGCAGATCCCAAACTGGATCGAGCGGCAGGTCGAAATGGACGAAGCCTTCCTCGTCGGTAACAGCTAGCGCATCGAGTAACGGGCCGTAGGCACCGTCCATCACCAGCCGCACCTGCACGCCTTCGACCTCGCGACTGGCGAATTGCGCCAACATCGTGCGCATCGCCTTCCAGCGTGATCCCTCGCCGAAAGCAGGCGGCGCGGAGCGCAGCGCGCGAGCAGAGAGCACCAGCCGCGAGCGGCTACGATGCCCGAAATAGGGCTGTACACGCGTGGCGATTGTGCAGGCGAACACCATGCGCGGCGGGCTAGCCGAGCATGCGCGCGATTTCCACCTAACCGATCAGTTCGCGCGCGGCTTTCTCGACCAGCGCGGTATTGCCGGGCACTTCGCCCAGCACCACGACCTCGCCATTGGCATCGCGGCGGATCATCACCAGCGCGAATTCCTCGCCTGCAACGGCGAGACTGTCGAACCGCAGCGGGGCCAGCGCGCGAAGCGTTTGGCTATGGCCTTACGCGGACCTTTGGGTGCCGGGCTGCGATGGTTTGCCGTCCTGCGCGCGACGGAAGCCTCGTTCGCTGGCGACCACGCCCTTGAGCCCGCCCTCAGCGCCGCGCAGATATTCGCCGAGCGATCCTTGAGCAATGCCATTGCGATCAGCAAAAGCCAGAACGGCAGCGTATTCGGTCAGCCGGGTCTTGTCGTAATCCACGCCGAACACGAGCTTGACCACCGGGGTCAGCGGCGCACGTTCCTGCATGGCGATGCCAGCGTCTTCGAGCAGTTCGGCGAAATCTTCCGGCGCTTCACCGGCAGCAATGGCGAAATCCCAGGCGCGGCCCACGGCTTCGTACAGCGCGGCGCGGGTGCGATCTTCGCTGCCCCTTGCCTGCTGTGCCATTTCGCGCGCGGCGGCCAGCCAGTCAGCCAGTTCCATCGACGCCGGGTCAATGCTGTCGCTGACCGCGTCGGCTTGCCCGACGAGATCGATCGAGGGCACCGGACTGGTGGCGGCAAAGGCACTGCCGCTCTCAGCCAGAACGCTGGCCGGGCCATCGGCCCAGTCGGTCAGCGCAGGCCTGCGCGCCGGGCGTTCGCCAAGGCTCAGTCCGGCATCAAGCGCTTGATCGATTTCGAGCAGCAATTCATCTGCGGAACGGGCATCGGCCAGTTCCTTCCAGTTGATGACGCCGTAAATGAAATCGATGCTTTCATCATTGCTGGAGAATGGCAGCAAGATCCCGCGATAGAGGATCGTCGCGCCGGAAACGTTGACGAATTCCGCCTCGAACCCGATCGGCGACTGGTTCGCCAGAATCTGCATGTAATGGTCGGTAATGCGGCTGAGCAGCGAGCGCGGCGGCACGTCGGACAGGCGGTTTGGCGTCTTATCGGCAATCGCGCAGCATTCGTCCGCCAGTGCCGCCCCGATATATTCGATGCCGGGGTCCTCGATACCGGTGGAAAAATCCAGCAGCACAGAATTCGGCCCGAAATCGGGCAGCAGCGTAGGATCGAGATCCTCGATAGAGGGGAAATTGCGATCTTCCAGCAGGCTCGCCCAGAAATTGTAGGCGCGCACCTGCATCCGGCGTTCGTCGGTGCCGATGGTGGGCGGTGGTGCGTCGTAACCCGCGTCCTCCTCGTCATAAACGTCGAAATCGGGCACGGTGAATCCTTCAAGATCCAACGCGTCGTGCGGTCCGAAATTGCCCCGCAAAGTGTCCATGCCCAAAAGCCTTTCCCTGGGTTTGCAGGGCCCTTTTGGCGCGACGTGGTAAATTTTCCGTGAAGTTGCGCCCGAAGTCTGGCGTCAGAAGCGCGGCTGGTTCAGCGAAATTGTGGTAAATCGCTCTACAGCATGTAGCGCATGCGAATGGTTTGCCGGAGCGCCGACGCGCCAACGGTGATCGCTGCATCGTCAAAATCGGGCGGGCCCATCCGGACCGGAGCATCGCGCGAAAAGCCGAAGCCTTCTCGCGGCATCATGCCCAGTGCCCTGTCCGCGCGGCCGTTGTCGTTCTCGTCGTGCAGCAGCGCGATGGCATAGGTTCCCGGCGCAACATCGCGGAAGCGCAGTGTAGTGGCTTCTCCTGCGGGAACGACAACGCGGTAGCCCTGCGTCGAATCCTGGCAGCGCGGGAAGCGTTCCTCGTCGCGCGTCATGCAGGCGCGCACCACGCCATCATGGCTGCGCAGATTGGTGATCTCCACCGTCACCTGCACGCCCGGAGGCGCGGCCACTGTGGGGCTGGCGATGAAGGGCACGGCCAGAGCCAAGGCCAGAGCCGTCAGGCCTGCCGCTCCGAAGGCTCCGGAGCCAGATACTTGTCGGCCAAACCCTTGTCGGTGTTGCACAGGCGATCCCAAAATCTGAAGTAAAGACCATAGTTGCAGCGATATTCGTCATGATGCCGCTGGTGATGGCTGGCGGTTATCAGCCAATTTCCCAACCTTGTATGAACAAGCCAGCGCGGGAACATCTCCCAGCCCATATGATTGGTCACCCCCATAAGCGTCATGATGGCGAGCACCAGCCCCAAGATGCCGACATGCACGGGTATCACGAATACCAGTAAGCGGAATGACGAAAGCCCCGGTCAGCGCCTCGATCGGATGGAAGCTCATCGCCGCCCAGGCGGTGGGCGGGCGGCTGGCGTGATGGACGGCATGGGCCAGGCGGAACCACTTGGGTCGGTGCATCCAACGGTGGGTCCAGTAAAACCATGTATCGTGCACGAACAGGTAAAGCAGCAGCGAGAGCGGCAGGTACCAAAGCGGGAAATCGGCGACATCGGTATAAATCCGTGTCCAGCCGCGTTCCTGCCAGCCCCAGGCGACCACCCCTGCGGGCACGCCGTAGATGCCCGCAGAAGCCAGCGACCAGGCAATTTCCTTGCGAATCTGCGGTTCGAGCCCGGCGTAAAGCCCCGGATGCACCCGCGCCGTCGCCCAGGCGAACAGCCCGCTAGTGGCGAGATAGCGAAGGCCGACTATCGCGGTCATCGCCAGCGCGGAAAGGAGGATGGCGGTGTACATCTGCGCTCCGTCTATAGGACCGCGCCCGTCACCTGCCCAGCCCCGCTACCCCAGGGCCATCGCATTTCGTTGCAAGGGAAGTGGTTCTCGCAGAGAACGCAGGGGGAGAAGAAAGCGCAGAGGAGTTGAACGGGCGGCGAAGCCGCTTGGCAGAGACTTGCCTGGCCAAAAAATTTGCCGTCGATCCTTGAAGCGGGCCTGCTGCCCGACACGACTCCTCTGCGCCCTCTCCTACCTCAGCGTTCTCTGCGAGAAACGAAATGGCATATGCAATTGCCCTGCCCGCTACCCCGCCAGCTCGCCGCCCCAGTTATGGCAATGCGGATCGAGTGCCACCAGTTGCCGCCGCAGCGCGGTGCGTGCCAGCCGCTCGACTTCCACCCGGCGGCGCGCAGCGGCGAGCGGGTGGCTGGGGGCGGGGCGGACGATTTCGGCATCGTATTCATCCGCCACGATCACCCCGCAGCAATCGGGGCGATAATCGGCGCTTTCGAGAATCTTGCGGTCCAGCTCGGGCGGCAGGCCCCAGTAGAAGCGGTCGCAGAATTCCAGATAGTCGGGCCACTTGCCATCGCCGAGCAGATCGCTGCGCGCGGTTTTCACTTCGACGATGACGATCTTGCCCTTGGCATCGATCCCCATCAGGTCGGCCCGCCGCCCGTTGCGTAGCGGCATTTCCGCCAGCGACCAGATATCGTTGCGCGCGAACAGGCGGGAAATCCCCCGACACACCGCGCGTGAACGCAGCGCGAGCGGATCATTGAGTTGCGAGAGGAAGTGGCAACGGCAGCGAATCACTCATGCCAGCGAAACTGGAACGAATGTGGAACATCGTCAAGCACGATGCTCACACCTGTCAAAATCAGGCGCTGCGTTTCGGCCCCATTCCGCCGCTCGGCGGCAACAGCGCCAGCATCGCCCGGCGGGAGGCTGTGAATTCCTGCCACAAAGCGTAGGCGGCGGGGCGACAATCGGCGCCGCGCGCGTGGATCGCCAGCAGCGCGGAAATCCCCGGCTCCATGATCGCGGTGAGATCGGCGCAGCCATTTTCCGCCAAAGTGCGCCGCCACGGTTCGGCATCGCGGATCAGCACCGGGAAGCTGCGCACTTCCCTGTCCTGCTCTTCGCCATCGACGCCTGCGAGCATGGCCACGACCTTGCCCGCTTCCGCCAGCGCCGCCCAGCGCAAGCTGGTACCGGTTCCGGCAGCGGCAGCAGGGCGGACCGCGCGGGGTCCGAATTTGGGCGTAACGGCGTTCATGCCAGCCGGAATACCCCGGCACTGGTTGCCAACAGGTTACCCTATTCCACAGCAGGTCCGAACGGATCCTCCTCGTCCAGCCCCAGATCGACATCCGCGCCGTTCTCGCCTTCAACCAGCCGGTTATTTTCCGAACAGACATATTCGCGGATTTCCCAGTCGGGCCGACGGCGGAAGGCGAGCAGCTGGACGAACGGGCGGGCGAGCACGCCGGGATCGGTGATGGTCGTCTCCAGCCACAGCAGATCGTTGGATTCGAGCCAGAAATGCTCGTGAATGCGCATGTTTTCAGAAGGCGTCACCCCGGCCAGATAGGTGACGTAGGGATTGAACCCCACCGTATCCACCACCAGCATATCGCCTTGCCAGTAGCCAACCGAAGTGCCGTTGAACAACGGATCGGGCTCTGCTGGCAGGTCGCGCGCGGGATCGACATAGATCCTCCGCGCCTGGCTGTAGGTTTCGGCGAACAGGGTGACCCGGCCCGGCGAGAACAGGAATTCGACCGGATAGGGCTGGCGCATGATGCCGGGCATTCCCGGCGGGATGCAGTTCACTTGCAGGAACTGGTCCACCCCCTCGCGCGCCTGCCGTTCCAGGAAGTCATCGTATAGCGCCTGCGCCTCCGGGGTGAGCACAGGCCGCGAAGGCACCCGCCCGTTGCGCCCGAACAGGAACGACCAGTCGGGATTCCACACCCCGGTGAAATCGGGCCAGTTCGTGACCTCGCTGTACTGATCGGCGCGCGCGGGAGTGAAGGTGTCAGCCTCCTGCGCCAGCTGCCGGCGGCCGCCAGCGCCAGCGCCGCCATCGCGCCCAAGAACCACTTTTCCCGCATCGCCACCACTCCCCGTTGACTGTGTTTTCGTGGCAACCTGCTGCCTTGCACTAGGCCAAGTCAAGCTAGAGGTTGATTCTGTCCGGCTTTTGCAGGAAACTGCCGCCAAGAATATCGGGTGGCCCGCAGTGCCCCCACGAGGAGAGAGAAACGCCATGATCCGCAAGCTCGCCACCATCGCCGGCACCTCGCTGCTGGGCCTCGCCCTGCTCGCCGTTCCCGGATCGGCGCACCATTCGACCGCGATGTTCGACTGGGGCAATGAAACGCGGCTGGAAGGGCTGACGGTGGAACGCTGGGTGTGGACCAATCCGCACACCTTCATCTACGCGCGCGACGGCGCGGGCAACCGCTGGGCCTTCGAAGGGATGAGCCCCAACCACCTCAGCCGCGCCGGCTGGACCCGCGCCTCGCTCCGCCCCGGCGAGGAAGTGGACCTGACCTATTACCCCCTGCGCGACGGCCGCCGCGGCGGATTTAATGTGCGGGTGTTCCGCGAGGGTGAAGCCGCGCTGACGCAATTGCCGAGTGCTATGTAGGGTAAAATGGAGACTGGTGCACCCGACAGGATTCGAACCTGTGACCTCTGCCTTCGGAGGGCAGCGCTCTATCCAGCTGAGCTACGGGTGCTGACAGGAGGGGGCGATTAGCAATGCGCGGGCGGAACGCCAAGCCAAAAGCTACGCCCAGCCCTTTTCGAGAAATTCCGCCGCGCAACCGGCAAGGAATGCCGCGCCTTTGGGCATTACGCTTTCGTCCACCACCATGCGGCTGGAATGGAGGCCGCAGCAGCCTTGCCAGTCCACGCCCTGCGCCGCCACGCCGAGGAAGAACATCGCACCGGGAACTTTCTCCAGCACGTAGGAGAAGTCCTCTGCGCCCATCGTCGGGGTGGCGCGGTCGGCCCAGGGTTCTTCGCCTCCCAGCCCTTCGGCAACCTGCCGCCCCAGCGCGACGGCGCGGGGATCGTTGATCGTGGGCGGGAAGCCGGGGGTGATCGTCACCTCGGCCTCGCAGCGGTGCGCGCGGGCGATATTTCCGCCACTTCGCGCACGGCTTCCTTCATCGCCGCGCCGCCGTTCGGGCGAGAGATTGCGCATCGTGCCGAGCAGGTAGGCGCTGTCGGGAATGATATTGTTGGTCGTGCCCGCGACGATCTTGCCGATGGTTAGCACGCTGGCCTCGGTAGCGGCGAAGCGGCGGGTTATCATGGCTTGCAGGGCGAGCACGATCTCGGCGGCCACCGGCACCGGATCGATCGCGTCCTGCGGCATCGAGGCGTGGCCACCGCGCCCCTTCACGGTGATTTCGAGCATGTCCGCCGAGGCCAGCAATGGTCCGGGGCGCGATTCCAGCCGACCGTGCGGGGCATTGGGCCAGACGTGCATCGCGAAGGCGGCGTCGGGCAGCGGATAGTCCGCAGAGCCGCCCAGCAGCCCGTCCTCCAGCATGAAGCGCGCGCCGTGGTAGCCTTCTTCTCCCGGCTGGAACATGAAGCGGACTTCGCCCGCCAGATCACCCGCCCGCGCCGCCAGAATCCGCGCCGCGCCCGCCAGCATCGCGGTGTGCGCGTCATGCCCGCAGGCGTGCATCCGGCCGGGGATCGTGGAAGCGAAGTCGAGCCCGGTGTGCTCGTCCAGTGGCAGCGCGTCCATATCGCCGCGCAGCAGTACAGCGGGGCCGGGCCGCGCTCCCTTGAGCACCGCCACCGCGCCGGTGCAGCTTGGGCCTTCGTGCCATTCGAGCGGCAGATCGACCAAAGCGGCCTTCACCTTGGCGAGCGTCTTCGGCGTCTCCAGCCCCAGCTCCGGCTCGGCATGGATGGCGCGGCGCAGCGCGATGATCGCACCCGCTTCACCCTTGGCAAGATCGAGCAGATTGGCGGTCAACATAGGTTCACTCCCGAGTATACAGGGGCGCATTCTATGCCGGATTGCCGTCAGCTTGCAACGCAGTCGATGGCCCCCATCTTCTTCGCAACCGAAAGTGAAAGCGGGCTTTTCGGGCGGGCAAGTTGTTGCAGCTGGATGACAGTTTTGCGTCAATCGTGCAAAAAACATAGCTTTCCCCGCGACCCACTGTGTAAAGCGAGCCGATAATGCAGGGTAGCATCCATCTTTTCGAGCGTATGCCGCAGATCGACGCGCGCCCCGTTGCGGCGAATGACCATGCACTCTCGGTCGTCCGCAGCAATCCGCTGGTGGGTTTGATCCGCAATGCTCGCAGCCATCGCAACGCGGGCGGCGGCAATGGCGGGGGCGATCCCGAAGGCGTAATCGTCACCACCCCGCGCCGCCGCAATGAACTTCCGGGCATCCTGCAAGATTTCGCCGCGCGCGGGGTCGATTGCGTGGCCATAGATGGCGGTGACGGCACAGTGCGTGATGTGCTGACCTGCGGCGCGGGCATTTTTGGTGATAGCTGGCCGGTGCTGATCGTGCTGCCCAACGGCAAGACCAATGCACTGGCGCTGGATCTGGGCATTCCTGTCGGCTGGACGCTGAACGAAGCGCTGGAGGCACTGCGGCTGGGCCATGCAGTGCGGCGCAAGCCGATTGTCATCACCCAGTGTGACGATCCCACAGCGCAGGTGCGCGGCTTCATTATGGGCGCAGGCGTGTTCAACCGCACCATCGCGCTGGGGCAACGCAGCCATGATCTGGGCGCGTTCAATGCGGCGGCAATCGGGATGACGGCGGTCTGGAGCGTGTTGCAGGCGATGTTCGGCGGGCGCGACAACCCGTGGCGGCGCGGCACAAAGATGCGCTTGCGCGATGGGAGCGGCGTGGAATTGCCGCATCACGGCGGCCTGCCGGTGGAGGAGCGCTTCTTCCTATTCGCCTCTACGCTGGAGAATTTCCCGTTCGGCATCGATCCGTTTCGCGGCATCAGCGAAAGCCTGCGGGTGGCCTTGCTGGACAATCCGCGCCGCAGCCTGCTGCTGCGCATCCTTGCACTTGCGCGCGGCACGGCGAGCGCGGCGACCATGCGGCGCGGCGCGCATGCACTGGGCACCGAGGCGCTGGAGATGGAGCTGTCGGACAGTTTCATCCTTGATGGCGAGGCCTTTCCGGCGGGCCATTACCGGATGACGACGGGCGCGAAGCTGCGCTTTGTCGTTCCCTGAACCACCTCCCGCAAGGGGGCTGCCTGTGACTCTCCAGACTCGTATCGACGCCGCACTCTCCCGCCCGGTGGACGAAGCCGTGTGCGCTTTTGCCACGCTGCTGGGTGAACATGCGGGAGCGCAGGCGGTGCTGTTCTACGGCTCCAACCTGCGCACTGGATCGCGCGAAGGGGTGCTCGATTTCTACGTGCTGCTGCCGGGAGAAGCCGAGCGCGGAATGTGGCCGACGGTCTCCTATCGCGAATGGGAGCATGAGGGCGAAACACTGCGCGCCAAGATCGCGACGATGACGCTGGCAAAGTTTGCAGCAGCGGCGGCAGGTCAGTCGCGCGATACGACGATCTGGGCGCGTTTCGTGCAGCCGAGCGTGTTGGCTTGGAGCCGTGATGCGGCAGCGGAGGAAGCCGTGGCCGAAGCTGATCCATTCCGCATGCATAACTGCCGCACGGCTGGCGGTGGCTGTGGGGCCGGATTCTGGCGCAGAGGTGGAGTATTGGCGCGCGCTGTTCCGGGCCACCTACAAAGCAGAAATGCGCGTCGAGAAGCCGGGACGCGAAGATTCGATCATCGCGCTCAATGCCGAACATTTCGCTGGGCTACTGCCGGAGGCGCTGGCGGCGGCGGAAATCCCATTCACCAGCGAGAGCGACATCATCCGCCCGCAAATGTCCGCAACAGAGCGGCAGGCGGTACTGCGCTGGTGGCACCGACGCCGCCGCCTCGGCAAGGCGCTCAACGTGGCCCGCCTGCTGCGCGCCACCCGCACCTTTGAAGGCGCGGGGCGCTATGCCGCGTGGAAGATCGAGCGGCACACCGGGGTAAAGGTGAAAGTGACGCCGTGGCGCGAACGGCACCCGGTGCTCGCGGCTCCGGGCGTGCTATGGCAGGTCTGGCGCGCGAGACGCCAGACCTGAGAAATCACATATAGCGCATCCGGATCGACATCGCCTTCACCTCGCGCGCAATCGAAAAGCGGGTGCGATCAATGCTCGGACGGCCGAGATTGAAGATGTTGATGCTGGGGTTGTTCGACATCCCGCCGCCATCGGTGCTGATATCGGTCTCGCCATTGCCGTTGACGTCATGGCGGATAGCAATGGCGTAATTGCCAGTGCTGGGAACGGGCATGCACACCTGCATCGTCCCGGCGCGTGCAGGCAGTTCGATCCGGTTGAGCCAGCGCCCGGTTTCCAGCCAGTCGGCGCGGGTGCCGGGGTACAGCTGCACGCGAATGGTGCCGGTGGACGCTGTCACTTCGGTCAGCGTAATCATCACCGCCGGCCCGCTTCCCCGGCACGGCGCGAGCGAATGGCGCAGTTCCTGGCCATAGTCCTGCGCCTGCGCGGACGCGGCGGCACCGGCCACGAAAATTGGCGCAAGCAGAGCCGCGCCGAGAAGGCTGGTAAGGCGAGTGTTCATCGTGACCCTGTTCCTAGCAATAATTCAATCCGGCGGGAAAGGTGGCGATTGCACCACTCAACATTTCCCACAATTGCGCGCTGATTTGCAACAATTCTAGTGAATGGACGCTGAAGGCGCTGCTCACCTGTGTGAAACCCTGAGTTTTCCCCCGCCAAGGTCGAAAATCGGCTCCGCCATGCTTGAGGCGCGATTCGCGGGCGCTTATCGTCCCAGCGCAGCCATGAACCGTCCGCTGATCTCTCCCTCGATCCTGTCCGCCGATTTCGCCCGGCTGGGGGAGGAAGTGCGCGCGATCGACGTCGCGGGCTGCGACTGGATCCATGTCGACGTGATGGACGGGCATTTTGTGCCCAATATCACCATCGGCCCGGACGTGGTGAAAGCGCTGCGGACCTATTCGGCCAAGACTTTCGATGTCCATCTAATGGTCTCGCCGGTGGACCAGTGGATCGAGGCGTTTGCGGCGGCGGGGGCGGATGTGATCACCGTCCATCCCGAAGCCGGGCCGCACGTCCACCGCTCGGTGCAGGCGATCCGCGCGCTGGGGAAGAAGGCCGGGATTTCGCTCAATCCCGCCACCCCCGCCAAGATGCTCGATTACCTGCTCGAAGAAATCGATCTGGTGCTGATCATGAGCGTCAATCCCGGGTTTGGCGGGCAGAGCTTCATCCATTCGCAATTGCGCAAGATCGCCGCCGTGCGCTCGATGATCGACAAGGGCGGCCATGATGTGCTGATCGAGGTCGACGGCGGGGTGAACGCGGAAATCGCGCGGCTGTGCGTCGATGCCGGGGCGGATGTGCTGGTGGCAGGATCGGCGACCTTCAAGGGCGGGCCGGATCACTACGCCGCCAATATCGCCGCTTTGCGGGGCGATAGTGCTAACGGAGGCGGGCAGTGAACGCGCAATCGCCCAGCCTTTCGAAAGAAGCGCGGGCACTAGCCGTCGAAGTTCTGCCAGAGCGGGCCTTGCCGCTCGAGACCGGTTCCGAAGCAGGCCTGATCGAGGCATCGGCGCCTCTCCCAGATACTCGCGAAACCATTGCCGCAGACCGGGCGCTGGTGCTTACCGATTTCGATCCTCCGGCGATTTCGGCGGGTGAACGGCTGCTGCGACTGGCCTATCGCATGGGCATTCGCGGCAGCACGCTGGCCTCCCCTTTCCGCAAGCCCGCGCGCCCCCGGCTGCTGGCGACGGTGGAGAACCCGCTGGCGGGTGAACGCGCGGCCGGAATGGCGCTGCGCGCGGGGCATTTCAATGTCTACGGGGTCAAGGCGGCGATTGCGCAGGTCGATTTCGGGCCGAGTGCCAAGCTCACCCCGCCGTTCGAGCGGGTGGTCCACGGCTTCACCTGGCTGCGCGATCTGGATGCCTGCGCGCCGCGCGCACAATGTACGCAAGTGGCCGAACGGGTGCTCGACAAGTGGATCGCTGCCAATCCGCGCCCCGGCAAGGGTCCGGCGTGGAAGGTGGAGCACGCGGGGCTGCGGTTGCTCGGCTGGCTGGTCCACGCGCCGCTGATCCTGTCGGGTCAGGACAAGGCGCGGCGGCTCAAGGTGATGCCCGCTATCGAGGAAACCGCGCGCTGGCTTGATCGCAATGTGTCCCGCGCGCCGGACCGGATGGGCGAAGTCGCCGGCTGGTGCGCGATCGTCGCCACCGGGCTGCTGCTGCCCGACGGCAAGCCGCGCCGCCTGTTTGGCGAGGCTGGGCTGGCGCGGGCGCTGGGTGAACTGGTGGGCGAGGATGGCGGCGTGCTGTCACGCAGTCCGCTGGCGCAGATGCAGGCGATTGAACTGCTGGTCGATCTCTCGGCCTGTTACCGTGCGGCCAAGCGCGACATTCCTGACGCCATCCAGGCGGTGCTGGCGCTGCTGGTGCCGCCGCTGCTGGCACTCACGCATGGCGATGGCGGACTGGGCAGCTGGCAGGGCGGCGCGGCGGTTCCGGCGGACCGGCTGGCCGCGCTGGTCGAAGCGAGCGGCGTGCGCGCCCGCCCGCTTACGCGAACCGCGCGGTTGGGGCTATCACCGGCTGGTGGCGAAACCGGCGATATTGCAGGTCGATGCCTCGCCGCCGCCGCTCGCCCGCCATGCGCGCAGCGGCTGTGCCTCCACGCTGGCGTTCGAATTCAGCCACGGCGACCATCGCCTGATCGTCAATTGCGGCGGCGCGGCGCTGGCGGGCGGGCAGGTGCCGATCCGCATCGAACAGGGGCTGCGCGCCACGGCGGCGCATTCCACGCTGACGCTGGGCGATGCCAATTCCACCGCTGTCCTGCTCGATGGCAAACTGGGCAGCGGCGTGCGCGAAGTTGAGCTCGATCTGCGTAGTGTGACGCTGGGGCAGGGCTCTGCGCGGCGACTCGAAGCCAGCCATGACGGCTATGCCGCGCGTTTCGGGCTGCTGCACAAGCGTATCCTGATTCTGCGCGATGACGGCAGCGAATTGCGCGGCGAGGACGTGCTGCTGCCATCGGGCCGCAATGGCAAGCGCGGCAAGGTCCCTTTCGCGATCCGCTTCCACCTTGGCCGCCATGTCGAAGCGACGCTGGCCGAAGGCGGAAAAAGCGCCAGCCTGCTGCTACCCGACGGCAGCCTGTGGCAATTCGGCACTGGCGCGGAAGCGCTGGAAATCGAGGAAAGCATGTGGGTCGATGGCAATGGCCGCCCGCATCCGGTACAGCAGCTGGTGATCCAGGGCCTCGCCTCACGCGGCGGTGGCACCTTCGCCTGGCTGCTCAAACGCATGGGATAGAAAAGTTCACATGACAGACGTTGCGATAAAGCGGGCATTGCTTTCGGTGTCCGACAAAACGGGCATTGTCGAACTGGCCAGCCGGCTGGCGAAGAATGGGGTGGAACTGATTTCCACCGGCGGCACCGCAGCGGCGCTGCGCGATGCGGGTCTGCAAGTGCGCGACGTCTCGGACGTGACCGGCTTTCCCGAAATGATGGATGGACGGGTGAAGACGCTGCACCCGCTGATCCACGGCGGATTGCTGGCGGTGCGCGACGATCCCGAACATGCCGAAGCGATGGAAGTGCACGAGATCGGCGCGATCGATCTGGTGGTGGTCAATCTCTATCCGTTCGTGAACACGGTGATGCGCGGCGCGGACCGGGACACGGTGATCGAGAATATCGACATCGGCGGGCCGAGCATGGTCCGCTCTGCGGCCAAGAACCATGCCTTCGTCACCATTGTCACCGATCCTTCGGACTATGCCGCGCTGTATGACGAACTGGCCGCGCACGATGGCGCGACCACGCTGGAGTTCCGCAAGGAGATGGCGGCCAAGGCCTTCGCTGCGACTGCCGCTTACGATTTGGCGATTTCGAGCTGGTTCGCCTTCGCCGATCAGGGACAGCGCTTCCCCGAGGCGCTGACCTTGGCGGTGAATCTCGATTCCACCCTGCGCTACGGCGAGAACCCGCACCAGCAGGCGGCGCTCTACCTGCCCAATGGCCCCGCCTCTGCCGGGGTGCCGCAGGCGACACAGGTACAGGGCAAGGAACTGAGCTACAACAATCTCAACGATGCCGATGCGGCGCTGGGGCTGGTGGCGGAATTCGCTGCCGACATGCCCGCCGTGGTGATCGTCAAGCACGCCAATCCCTGCGGCGTCGCGCAAGGCGCGAGCCTGCTTGAGGCATGGCAAAAGGCGCTCGCCTGCGATCCGGTTTCGGCATTCGGCGGGATCGTGGCGGCCAATGTGCCATTGGACGGGCCGACCGCCGAAGCGATCACGCAGATCTTCACCGAAGTGGTGATCGCGCCCGGAGCGGACGAGGCCGCGCGCGCGGCCTTTGCCGCCAAGCCCAATCTGCGGCTGCTGCTGATCGACACGCCTGCCCAATCCTGCCCGCCCCGGCCTCGAAATGAAGAGCATTGCGGGCGGAATGCTGTTTCAGTCGCGCGACAACGGGGTGATTGGGGAAAGCGACCTGACGGTCGTCACCAAGCGCCAGCCGAGTTCGCAGGAAGTGACTGATGCTCTGTTCGCATGGAAAGTCGCCAAGCACACCAAGTCCAACGCCATCGTCTATGCCAAGGACGGGGTGACGGCGGGGATCGGCGCAGGGCAGATGAACCGCCGCGATTCCTCGCGCATCGCGGTGCAGCGCGCGCGCGAAGCGGCCGAGTTGGCTGGCTGGTCGGAGCCGATGACCACGGGCAGCGCGGTCGCCTCCGACGCCTTCTTCCCCTTCGCCGACGGGCTGCTGAGCGCCATCGAAGCAGGGGCGACCATGGTGATCCAGCCCGGCGGCTCGATGCGTGACGAAGAAGTGATCGCCGCTGCCGATGCCGCCGGGATCGCCATGGTGTTCACCGGGATGCGCCACTTCAAGCACTGATTTCCGCACCATTTTAACCCGATCTTGACCATGTTCGCGCCAATGGCCCGAACATGAACGGCACAATGCGGGCGAGTTCACCAAAAGGTCAGTAACCCCGCGCTACCCCGGTCACATCATTTTACAACTCGATCTGACCGGAGATCCGCCATGACGCTCTTCAGCTCCGAACTTTTCCGCTCCTTCTTTCTGGGTTTCGGCGTAACTGCTACTATTCTTGTAGCGAATATCCTGCCGCAACTCGGAGGAACCTGATGCGATTGAAGTCCGTTTTCCTGGCCCTGGCACTTGGGGCCAGCACTCTCGCCTGCTCCCTGCCCGCCTCTGCCGAGGTTTTTGACGCCCCGGCGGCGACGCGACAAGCGGATGAAAGCGGCTTGCAGACGGCGATTTTTGCCGGCGGCTGCTTCTGGGGGATCGAGGCCATCTTCAGCCATACGCGCGGGGTAACCAGTGCGGTCTCGGGATACCACGGCGATAGCGAAGCCAATGCCACCTACGATCGCGTGTCGGGCGGTTTCACCCGCCATGCCGAAGCGGTGCGGGTGACCTACGATCCCTCGGTGGTGCGTTATGACCAGTTGTTGCAGATCCTGTTTTCGGTTGGTGCCGATCCCACCTTGCTCAATCGGCAGGGTCCGGATCGCGGCAGCCAATATCGCGCCGCCATTGTGCCGATGAACGCCGAACAGCGCACGGTGGCGCGGGCCTATCTGCGGCAGATGGGCACTTCGGGGGTTTGGGACGATCCTATCGTCGCGCGGATCGAGGACCATCAGACGTTTTACGAGGCCGAGGCCTATCATCAGGACTATCTGCTCAACAATCCCACCAGCGGCTACATCCGCCGCTGGGACGCGCCCAAGGTGGAAGCCTTGCAGGCGAACTTCCCCAGTCTCTGGCGCGCGCGCTTCCGGACTGGCTGATTGCCGATTGGCAGCGGCGCGCCTATGTAAGAACAATGGCCACGCATCATCACCACCACGAACATTCTGGCGACAAGCTCATCACTGAGGCCGGAGCGGCATTAACTGGCGCTGGCGAACAATGGACCGCGATGCGCGAGGATGTGTTCCGGGCGTTCGCAGCGCGCGAACGGCCCGCCAGCGCCTATGACATTGCCGAGGATGTCGGCAAGGCGCGCGGCAAGCGGGTGGCGGCGAACTCTGTCTATCGCATTCTCGACCTGTTCGTGCGGACCAATCTCGCCAACCGGATCGAGAGCGCCAACGCCTATCTCGCCAACGCCCACCCCGGCTGCCATCACGATTGCATCTTCCTGATCTGCGACGATTGCGGCCAGGCCGATCATTTTGACGATGACAAGTTGACCGGCGCTTTGCGCGAAGCGGGGGAAAAGGCGGGCTACAGCAACGTCAGCCCGGTGGTGGAACTGCGCGGCCTGTGCCGCGATTGTCATTCCTGAACGGCGCAGGCTTCCAACTGATCACGAAGCGCAGCAAGGCGATTCCTGATCGCCACCCGCCTGCCAGTCCGGCTGTTCGATCAAGGGCATCTCGGCCACTGCGCCATCCGTAGCGGTCCAGATGCGACGCTCGCTCCCGTCCACTGCGCCAATCAGCACTTCGCCTTGCCGCGAAGCTGATCGCACTGCGCATCGTGTTGATGGCCGCTGCAAAGGGACTCCTGACCAATGAGAAGGAACGGGCGCACCAATTGCCGCGAGCAGGGTTGGCCCGACATCCACTGTGCTGGTAATATCGAACTGCGGCCACGAGCCATCTAGCGGATCGTAGATCATCAGCGGCACCTGTGTGCGCGGGCTCCACGGCAAGCTGCCGTGACCAGTGGCGCCGCTCTCACCCAGCAGTTCACCGTGATCGGCCGTGATGATGACCAGCGCCGTATCCAGCATCCCTTCGGCTTCCAGCCAGGCAAACACCGCGCGGATCGTCTCATCCGCCTGGCTGATGCCATTGTGGTAGCGTTGGGCGAAATCGCGCAGTTGTTCGCCTTGCTCCTCCATTCGCGCGAGCAGGGCGGGATCGCGAATGGTGATTTCGCGCGCGCGCCCACGGATTGCTTCGTGCCGTGCGACATAGCGCAGGCCCAGGCTGTGCACGTCCATCAGGTGGAACCAGTAGAACTGCGAGTCGCCTTCCTCCGTTGGCAATTCGTTGAGCCAGCGGTGCACCAGTCGGTCGTCATTGGGGTAATCATGCGGCGAGGAGGTGCCATCGCGATAGAAGGGGATATTTTCGCCATACTGGCGCGACAAGCCGTAATAACGCGAATGATCGCCGCTCAGCAGCGCGTGGTTGCGATAACCGTAATACGCGAGCGCATCCATCAGCGTGTCCGGCGAATGGTTGAGATCGCGCCAGTAGCGCGAGGAGACCAGACCGACGATCCCGCAATAGGACGAAGTGCAAACGCTGTTGGTGTTGCGGTAAAGATGGAGCGTGTCGCCATCCATCAGCGACTGGAGAAATGGCGTATTCTGTGTCGGATTGCCATAGACCTGCATCGCATCGGCGCGCAGCGAATTGATACTGATCAGGATCAACGGACGCGGGTCTATTGCCGCTTCTGGCGTTGCGTAGGTTGGGCGAACATCCGGTTGCCGAAAGGCCAGCAAGCCTTCAGGCGCTACCTCGACGGGAAGCGCGTAAAGCGTCCGGTAAAGAAATTCGTGTTCGCGATACGGGTTGGGAAGCCCGAAATATAGCGCCGCCGATGCAGCGATCCCAAGCATGGGCAGCAGCACGCCGGGGCGTTGCGCCGCGCGTCGCCCGAAAATCGCAAGATTTATGCCGAGCAGGATCAGCAACAGCAGAACGAGCGCAAGGATCGGCCAGATCGGCTGGAAACCGGCGGAGCGTGACACATGACCCAGATGGTTGAGGTAAGTCGCCATCATGTGCAGATTGAGTGGTGTGCGCAGATAAACGCCGCTCAGCATGTTGCCGATATAGGCGACCAGCAAGATGAACTGCACCAGCGTCGCCAGCAGGATCCGACCTGTTGCGATGACGCGCGCTGGCAGGCCCGGAATGTTCCACACCAGCATCTCCACGCCGACCAGCCCTGCAACCACGCAGGCATGGAGAACCAGCGCCCCCCAGCCCGATCCATGCGGCAGAACGCGCGCGACTATGATCGCCTGAACAAGCAGGATCGCGCCATGCAACAACCACGGATTGTAGGGACGCAAACCGGAGAAGAAACGACCTGTTGCGAAGGCGACTGCCATGCCAGTTCCATTTGTGGCTGATCTACAAGGACCGCACGCCAGTATCGACAAATGGGGGCCATATACTGCGATGCGCCGTCACGCCAGCGCCTTGCTCGCGGCAGATCAACAGCGACGAAACGTGCATTTTCATCGATAAAGCGTTCATCGACAGGCCAGTTTTTGCCGTGTAAGACCGTACCATGACTTCAGCACGTCCCCAGACCCCCTTGCTCGACACTGTCGATACCCCCGCCGACCTCCGCCAGCTCAAGCCAGAGCAATTGCGCCAGCTGGCCGACGAATTGCGCGCCGAAATGATCGACGCGGTCGGCTCCACCGGCGGGCATTTGGGATCGGGCCTCGGCGTGGTCGAGCTGACGGTGGCGATCCATTACATTTTCAACACGCCGACCGACCGGCTGATCTGGGATGTCGGCCACCAGGCCTATCCGCACAAGATCATCACCGGGCGGCGCAGCCGTATCCGTACCCTACGGCAGGCAGGCGGGCTTTCCGGCTTCACCAAGCGCAGCGAGAGCGAATACGATCCGTTCGGCGCGGCGCATTCCTCCACCTCGATTTCGGCGGGGATCGGCTTTGCGGTGGCCAACAAGCTGAACGACCGGCCGGGCAAGGCCATCGCGGTGATCGGTGACGGCGCGATGAGCGCCGGGATGGCCTACGAAGCGATGAACAATGCCGAAGCGGCGGGCAATCGCCTGATCGTCATCCTCAACGATAACGACATGTCGATCGCCCCGCCGGTCGGCGGCCTCAGCGCCTATTTGGCACGGATGGTCTCCTCCAGCGAGTATCTCGGCCTGCGTTCGCTCGCCAGCCGGGTGGTGGCCAAGATCAGCCGACGGGTGCACAATTCGCTGCACAAGGCCGAGGAATACACGCGTGGCATGGTGACCGGCGGGACGCTATTCGAGGAACTGGGCTTCTACTACGTCGGCCCGATTGACGGGCACAATCTCGATCATCTGATCCCGGTGCTCGAAAACGTGCGTGACAGCGAACAGGGGCCGATCCTCGTCCACGTCGTCACCCAGAAGGGCAAGGGCTATGCCCCCGCCGAGGACAGCGCCGACAAGTATCACGGCGTGCCCAAGTTCGATGTCGTCACTGGGGAAAAGGCCAAGGCGAAAGCCGGTCCGCCCGCATACCAGAACGTGTTCGGGGAAACGCTGGCCCGGCTGGCGGACACCGATCCGCGCATCTGCGCCATCACCGCCGCCATGCCGAGCGGCACCGGGGTGGACAAGTTCGCCCAGGCGCACCCCGCGCGCGCCTTCGACGTCGGGATTGCCGAGCAGCACGGCGTCACTTTCGCGGCAGGGCTGGCGGCGCAGGGTATGCGGCCGTTCTGCGCGATCTATTCGACCTTCCTCCAACGCGCCTACGATCAGGTGGTCCACGATGTGGCAATCCAGAACCTGCCCGTCCGCTTTGCGATAGACCGGGCCGGACTGGTGGGCGCGGACGGGGCGACCCATGCGGGCAGTTTCGATCTCACCTATCTTGCCAGCCTGCCCAATTTCGTGGTCATGGCCGCCGCCGACGAGGCGGAACTGATGCACATGACCTACACCGCTGCCGAGCACGATTCCGGCCCGATCGCCTTCCGCTATCCGCGCGGCAATGGCGTGGGGGTGGAGATGCCGGCATGAGCCGCAATTGCTCGAAATCGGCAAGGGCCGGGTGGTGCGCGGCGATGCCATGCGCGGCGGCAAGGTCGCCATTCTCTCGCTGGGCACCCGGCTGGAGGAAGCGCAGAAGGCCGCCGACCAGCTCGAAGCCAAGGGGCTGTCCACCACCGTGGCCGACATGCGCTTTGCCAAGCCATTGGACGAAGCGCCTGATCCGCCAACTCGCCGCCACCCACGAAGTGCTGGTCACGGTGGAGGAAGCCGCCATCGGCGGGCTCGGCGCGCATGTGCTGACGCTCGCCAGCGACCTCGGCCTGACCGATCCCGACAGCGCCACCGGCGGCCTGAAAATCCGCACGATGCGGCTGCCCGACGTGTTCATCGATCAGGACGATCCGATGAAGCAATACGACGCGGCACGGCTGAATGCGCCGCATATTGTGGAAACGGTGCTTGCGGCGCTGCGGCACAACAGCGCGGGGGTGGAGGAGGCGCGGGCTTAGCGCCGCGCGCCAGCAAATCCGCGCTGATACCCTTAGCGCCTTTCGCCAGAAGGCTAATCCCATTTGGGAAAACTGGAGCGGGCGAAGGGATTCGAACCCTCGACCCCAACCTTGG
>CAVZHE010000013.1:0-228292 GCA_963774985.1 uncultured Alphaproteobacteria bacterium | reverse complement strand
CTCATGCTGAGCTTCGTTAGTTTGGCGCTATCCTGATTGTGGATGCATAATCAAGGTGCCGGTATGGGGAGGCCTCCCCATACCGGCGTGATCGGTGCGCCCGTTGAGCTTGGGGTCCGACTTGCGTCGGGACCGTTCGACAGCCGGGGCCCCGGTCACAGTTTGCGTGAACCCGAACAATCGCTGGGGCCGGTTTTGGCCGTGCCCGCTATTACGAGGATGGGTCCAATGACACCTGTAGCAGAACACCATCGCTTTGTCGGCATCGATGTCGGCAAGAAGCATCTTGATATCCACCTCCACCCCGAAGGCAGACACTGGCGGGTGGATTATACGCCTGCGGGCCTCTCCCAGCTCGCCGCTAGGCTTGCCGCGCTGGAACCGCAGCTGGTGGTGATGGAAGCCAGCGGCGGCTATGAACGGGCCTGCGCTGATTGCCTCGCCGGTGCCGGGCTGGCCGTGTCCGTGATCAATCCCCGGCTGGTGCGCAGATTTGCCGGATCGCTGGGAAAGCTCGCAAAAACCGACAAGATCGATGCCGAAGTCATCTCCCGGTTCGCCACTTTTGCCCAGCCAGAAGCCCGCCACACCCCCGATCCAGCCCATGCCAGACTGACCGCGCTGGCCACCCGGCGCAGGCAGATCGTCGCCATGATCGTCAAGGAAAAGCAGCGCGCCGATCCCGGCCACGTCCATCCCGATATCCTGCCCGACATCAAACGCCACCTGCGCAGTCTCGACCAGGAACGGGCAAAACTCGATGCCCGGATCGAGGCCATCATCGCCGCCCACCCGCTGTGGTCACGCATCGCCGCAGCCGTTCAGGAGGAAAAGGGCGTCGGCACCCAAACCGCCAACACCCTCATCACCCACCTCCCGCAGATCGGAACCCTGAACCGCCGCGAGGCCGCAGCCCTGGCTGGCCTTGCCCCCATCAACCGCGACTCAGGCGCTCACCGGGGCAGGCGCTTCGTCCAGGGCGGCAGGCAGCCCCTCAAAACCGCGCTCTATCTCGCTGCACTCTCCGCCGCGCGACATCACCCAACCCTCAAACCCTTCTACCAATCGCTGCGCAGCGCCGGAAAAGCCCCAAAATCCGCCCTCATCGCCGTCGCCAGAAAACTGCTCATCATCCTCAACGCCATCGCCAAGAAAACAATCAGCGCAACTTGACGACAACACAATCGCTGTCGAAGCACAGCCACAATGCCCGCTGGGCAAGTAGTGTGGCTGTCCTTCGGCCGCCCCTCCCTGACATCAGTTACTTGACCCAAACAACCGACAACCGCAAACTAACGAGGCTCAGGGTGAGCGGTTGGGGGGAGCAAAGGTGAGCGGGTTTGGTGTGGTTTTGTGAGAGGAAAACCTCCCTACCGATTTTGCCGTCCCTCAACCAGCGCATCCACCAGCGAAGGATCGGCCAAGGTCGACGTATCCCCCAGTGCGCCGAAATCGTTCTCCGCAATCTTGCGCAAGATCCGCCGCATGATCTTGCCGCTGCGGGTCTTGGGCAGGCCATCGGTGAATTGCAGCAGGTCTGGCGTCGCAATCGGCCCGATTTCCTTGCGCACCCATTGGCGCAGTTCAGCCGCCAGTTCGTCGGACGCCGTCTCACCCTCCATCAGGGTGACGTAGCAGTAGATGCCCTGTCCCTTGATATCGTGCGGATAGCCGACCACCGCCGCCTCTGAAACTTTCGGGTGCAGCACCAGCGCGCTTTCCACCTCGGCGGTGCCCATGCGGTGGCCGGAGACGTTGATCACATCGTCCACCCGCCCGGTGATCCAGTAATAGCCGTCGGCATCGCGGCGGCATCCGTCACCCGTGAAATAGCGGCCGGGGAAGGTGCTGAAATAGGCCTCGTGGAAGCGCGCGTGATCGCCGTAGACGGTGCGCGCCTGCCCCGGCCAGCTCGCGGCGATGCAGAGGTTGCCCTCCGCCGCGCCGTGCAGCTCGTTCCCCTCGCCATCGACCAGTAGCGGCTGCACCCCGAAGAACGGCTTGCCCGCGCTGCCCGGCTTCATGTCGTGCGCATAGGGAAAGGTGGTGATCATGTGCCCGCCGGTTTCGGTCTGCCACCAGGTATCGACCACCGGATTGCGACCGTCCCCCACGACGTCGTGATACCAGCGCCAGGCTTCCGGATTGATCGGCTCCCCCACGCTTCCGAGCAGGCGGAGCGAGGAGCGATCGTGCTGTGTCACCCAGCTATCGCCCTCGCGCATCAGCGCGCGAATCGCGGTGGGGGCGGTGTAGAAAATGTTGACCTTGTGCTTGGCGATCACCTGCCAGAACCGCCCGTGATCGGGATAGTTGGGCACGCCTTCGAAGATCAGGCTGGTCCCGCCGTTCAGCAGCGGGCCGTAGGTGACATAGGTGTGCCCGGTGACCCAGCCGATATCGGCGCTGCACCAGAACACTTCGCCGGGCCGGTAATCGAAGGTGTAGTGGAAGCTCGCCGCGGCCCACAGCGCATAACCGCCGGTGGTGTGGAGCACGCCCTTGGGCTTGCCGGTGGAGCCGGAGGTGTAGAGGATGAACAGCGGGTCTTCCGCGTTCATGACTTCGCAGGGGCAGTCGGCATCGCTGGCGAGATCGTCCAGCCAGTGATCGCGGCCTGCCACCATCGGAATGTCCGCGCCGGTGTGGCGGATCACCAGCACGCCATCGACCGGGGTATGGTGATCGGGTTCGGCCAGCGCGGCATCGACATTGGCCTTGAGCGGGATGCTCTTGGTACCGCGCAGCCCCTCGTCGGCAGTGATGACGAAGCGGCTGTCGCAGGCCTCGATCCGTCCGGCGATGCTTTCGGGCGAGAAGCCGCCGAACACCACCGAATGGATCGCCCCGATCCGCGCGCAGGCGAGCATCGCCACCGCGCCTTCGACCACCATCGGCATGTAGATGGTGACGCGGTCTCCCTTGCCCGCGCCGAGCGCCTTGAGCGCATTCGCCATGCGCACGACCTGCCGGTGGAGTTCGGCATAGGTGATGGTTCGCGAAGGGCTGGCGGGATCGTCCGGCTCGAAGATGAAGGCGGTGTGATCGGCGAGTTCGGGCAAGTGGCGATCGATGGCGTTGTGGCACAGATTCAGCGTGCCATCGGCGAACCATGTGATTCCGACCGGATCGAACGACCACTCGCCGCCCTTGGTAGGCTTATGGTACCAGTCGAGCCGTTCTGCCTGCTCCAGCCAGAAGCCATCGGGGTCTTCCACCGAGCGGCGATACAGCGTTTCGTACTGTTCCGGTGTGCAATGGGTATCGGCGGGCGGTGCGGGGTGGGGGACGATATCGCTCATGCCGCGCACCCTAATCACTTGGCGCGCTGCGGGTCAAGCGGGTCAGCAGTGCCTTCGCGCTGTGCCCGTGCGCGGTGGAGTACCGGCTCGGTATAGCCCGATGGCTGGCTGGCCCCGGCGATAATCAGCTCTCGCGCCGCAGCCAGCGCAATCGAGGTGCGCGGGTTGGCCAGCATCGGGCGATAGGCCGGGTCGTCCGCGTTCTGCGCATCGACCTTCGCCGCCATCGCGTGCAGCGCCGCATCGACATCGAGCCGGTCGATAATCCCGTGCATGAGCCAGTTGGCGACATGCTGGCTGGAAATCCGCAGCGTCGCGCGGTCCTCCATCAGCCCGACATCGTGGATATCGGGCACCTTCGAACAGCCGACACCTTGATCGATCCAGCGCACCATATATCCCAGAATTCCCTGCACATTGTTGTGCAGCTCCTCGGTGATTTCGGCCTCGGTCCAGCGCGGATCATCGGCCAGCGGCACGGTGAGCAGCTTGCCCAGCGGGATCAGCTTCTCGTCCGCCCTTTCGCGCTGGCGCTGGGCGACGTTGCAGCGATGGTAATGCGTGGCGTGGAGCACGGCGGCGGTGGGCGAGGGGACCCAGGCGGTGCTGGCCCCGCTGGCGGGATGGCCCGCCTTCTCCGCCAGCATCGCCGCCATCCGGTCCGGCGCGGCCCACATGCCCTTGCCGATCTGCGCCCGCCCCGCAAACCCGCAGGCGAGGCCGATCTGGACATTGCGATCCTCGTAGGCAGCGATCCATTCGGCGGTCTTGATCTCCGCCTTGCGCAGCATCGGCCCGGCCAGCATGGAAGTGTGGATTTCATCGCCGGTCCGGTCGAGAAAGCCGGTGTTGATGAAGAAAATGCGGTCCCGCACGGCATGGATACAGGCGGCGAGATTGGCGCTGGTGCGGCGTTCCTCGTCCATCACGCCGATCTTGACGGTGTGGCGGGGAAGTTCGAGCAGGTCTTCAACCGCGTCGAACAGGTCATTGGAAAACGCAGCATTCCTCCGGCCCGTGCATCTTCGGCTTGACGATATAGATCGCGCCGGTGCGGCTGTTGTCGACCCTTGTCGTGGAGCGCGATTGCGGTGGTAATCGCGGCGTCGAGAATACCTTCGGGCATTTCGCTGCCATCGGGGAGGAGCACGGCAGGGGTGGTCATCAGATGGCCGACATTGCGCACCAGCAGCAGGCTGCGCGCGCGAAGGTGTGCGGGTTTCGCCATCCATGTCTGTATAGGAGCGGTCCGGATTGGCCTTGCGGGTGAGCGTCTTCCCGCCCTTGCTGAACTCCGCTGCAAGATCCCCGCGCATCGCGCCCAGCCAGTTGCGATAGGCCGCCACCTTGTCCGCCGCATCCACGGCGGCGACCGAATCCTCCAGATCGACGATCGTGGAAAGCGCGGCTTCGAGGCGGATATCGGCGATGCTGGCGGGGTCGGTCTGGCCGATGGGATGCTGCGGATCGATCACAATTTCGATATGCAAGCCGTTGTTTATCAGCAGATAGTTCTGGCCACTGTGCCGACCAGCTGCTGCGGATCGGCAAGTGCGGGGGTGCCGCCGGTCCAATTCCGACCAGCTTCCCTCAGCGAGCGGAACGGCGTCATCGAGGAACGCCTTCGCCCAAGCGACGACTCGCGCACCGCGTTCCGCATCGTAGGGTCCGGCGGGGGGCGGAGTGCCATCCAGCGCATCGGTGCCGTAGAGCGCATCGTAGAGACTGCCCCAACGCGCATTGATCGCGTTCAGCAGGAAGCGCGCGTTGAGCACCGGCACCACAAGCTGCGGCCCGGCAGTCTGCGCGATTTCGGCATCCACGCCGATCGGTGGCGATCGAGAACGGCGCAGGTTCGGGCACCAGATAACCGATTTCCCGCAGAAAACTCTCCGGAGCGCCCGATTTCGCCTGCAGGATTGCGCCGGTGCCAGTCATCGATCTGCGCCTGCAAGTGTTCGCGCTTTGCCAGCAGCGCGCGGTTGCGCGGTGCAAATTCGGCGGCGATGTCGGCAAGGCCCTGCCAGAAGCGGTCCGCCGCGATCCCGGTACCCGGCAGCACTTCGTCCTCGACGAAGGCGGCCAGTTCCCGATCAACGCGAAGGTAGGAGCGGAGGCAAAAGGCCTCGCGACCCGATACCGGACGATCCAGTTCTGCCAGGGCCTGCAAGGTCATCGCGCGAACCGCCCCAGCCGGTGGTGCAGGTTCACCAGCTTGCGTGTCTCGGCATTGTCCTCACCCGCCTTGATGGCCGTGGCGAGGGCATTGCGGATCAGGCCGAAGTCCTCGGTCGAGAACACCGGGCGGGCGAGTGCGGGTTGGGTCATTTCGATTACTCCTTTCGTCAATTGAACGGGTTAAGCGGCGAATTGGTTCATGGTGTTATGCGCCCCGCCGGCCTTCAGAGCGGCTTCCCCGGCGAAGGCTTCCTTGTGATCGTCCCCGATGTCCGAACCGGACATGTTCTGGTGCCGGACGCAGGCGATGCCCTGCCGGATTTCCTCGCGCTGCACCTGCTTGACGTAGCCGAGCATGCCTTCCTCGCCGAAATAGCGCTTGGCGAGATTGTCGGTGCTCAACGCCGCCGTGTGGTAGGTGGGCAGGGTGATCAGGTGGTGGAAAATGCCCGCCCGCTTGGCGCTGTCGGCCTGGAAGGTACGGATTCGTTCGTCGGCTTCCTGCGCCAAATCGCTGTCATCATAGTGCTGGCTCATCAGCCGGTCGCGCTCGAACTGCTGACATCGCGGCCTGCTTCCACCCACTTGTCATAGACTTGCTGGCGGAAGTTGAGGGTCCAGTTGAAGCTCGGCGAATTGTTGTAGACCAGCTTGGCATTGGGCACGACTTCGCGGATGCGGTCCACCATCCCGGCGATCTGCTCGATATGCGGCTTCTCGGTCTCGATCCACAGCAGGTCCGCGCCATTCTGGAGCGAAGTGATGCAATCGAGCACACAGCGGTCCTCACCGCTGCCAGCACGGAACTGAAACAGGTTCGAGGGCAGGCGACGGGGTCGCATCAGCCTGCCCTCGCGGCTGATCAGCACCTCTCCGCTGCCCACAGCCGCCATGTCCACTTCCTCGCAATCGAGGAAGGCGTTGTACTGGTCGCCAAGATCGCCGGTTTCGCGGCTGTAGGCGATCTGCTTGGTCAGCCCCGCGCCGAGCGAATTGGTGCGCGCGACGATCACCCCATCGGGCACGCCGAGTTCGAGGAAGGCGTAGCGAATGGCGCGGATCTTCTGCAGGAAGTCCTCATGCGGCACCGTCACCTTGCCGTCCTGATGGCCGCACTGCTTTTCGTCCGAGACCTGGTTCTCGATCTGGATCGCGCAGGCGCCGGCTTCGATCATCTTGCGGGCGAGCAGGTAAGTCGCCTCGGCATTGCCGAAGCCTGCGTCGATGTCGGCGATGATCGGGACCACGTGGGTCTCGTGCCCGTCGATGGCCTGCTGGGCGCGGGCGGCGGCGGCTTCGTCTCCGGCTTCGCGCGCCTTGTCGAGTTCGCGGAACAGGCCGCCCAGTTCGCGGGCGTCGGCCTGGCGCAGGAAGGTGTAGAGTTCCTCGATCAGCGCCGGAACGCTGGTCTTTTCGTGCATCGACTGATCGGGCAGCGGGCCGAATTCGCTGCGCAGCGCGGCGATCATCCAGCCCGACAGGTAGAGGTACTTGCCCTTGGTGGTGCCGAAATGCTTCTTGATCGCGATCATCTTCTGCTGGCCGATGAAGCCGTGCCAGCAGCCGAGCGACTGGGTGTAGGCCGCGGGATCGCTGATCGTAGGCGGCCATGTCTTCGCGCATGATCTTGGCGGTGTAGCGGGCAATGTCGAGCCCGGTCTGGAAGCGGTTCTGCAGCCGCAGGCGTGCGGCGAATTCAGGGTCGATCCCCTGCCAGGTGCCGCCTTCGCGGTGCTTGATGCCGGTCTGGCGGTGGATTTCGGCGAAATAGGTCATGGGTGCTCCAATGCGTTGCTGGAGCCTTGGTGCGCCGCCTGACGTCGAAAGTCGTGTGTTCCGGTGTCAACTTGTCAAACTTTACAAGATATGTTTGTATAGTTGTAATGCTCGTACGGAGACCTCCAAAATGGCCGCTAAAACCCTCTATCTCGGTCCCCGGCTCAAGAAATTGCGCCGCGATCTTGGCCTGACGCAGGCGAATATGGCGGCGGATATGGATATTTCGCCCAGCTACATCGCGCTGATGGAGCGCAACCAACGCCCGGTTACCGCCGAAATGCTCATCAAGCTCGCGAGCACCTACCGCATCGATGTCGGCGCGCTGGCGGATGATGGGGCGGACGAAACCACCGCCCGCTTGCAGGGCGCGCTGCGCGATCCGATCTTTGCCGATATTGCGATCGAGCCGCTCGATGTGTCAGATATCGCCACCAGCTACCCCGGCTTCGCCGAGGCGCTGCTGCGGCTGCACACCGCATTCGGGGAGGAGCAGCTGGCGCTGGCCGAACGACGCGGCGATGGCGCGGCTTCTCCCGACGTCAATGCGCCGAGCGACCCGGTAGGCGAAGCCCGCGCCTTCCTCGCCGCCCGCCGCAACTGCTTCCCCGAACTCGATGACAGCGCCGCCGCGCTCGCCCGCAAGCTCGATTCGTTCGCCGCGATGCGCGATCACCTTGCGGAACATCACGGGCTCGACCTGCGGCTGACCGATGACGGCCTGCTGCGCGGGGCGCTGCGCTGGCACGATTATCACCGCCGCCGGGTCTATATTTCCGAACGGATCGACCAGGCGGGCCGACGCTTCCAGGCCGCGCTGCAAATCGCGATCCTCGAACAGGAAGCCCCGATTGCCGCGCTGGTGGCCGAAAGCCGCCTCACCAGCGAGGACGGCAAGCGGCTCGTGCGGCGTGCGCTGCAATCCTACTGGGCGGCGGCGCTGCTGATGCCCTATCGCACGTTTGCCCGCGCGGCAGCGGAGATGCGCTACGATGTCGAGGCGCTGTGTTCGCGCTTCGCCGTCAGCTTCGAACAGGCGGCGCACCGGCTCACCACCTTGCAGCGGTCGGGAGAAGAAGGGGTGCCGTTCTTTTTCTTGCGGGTGGACCGCGCGGGCAACGTTTCCAAGCGGCTAGACGGGGCGGGATTTCCCTTCGCGCGGCACGGCGGCGGATGCCCCTTGTGGAATGTCCACACGGTGTTTGATCGCCCGCACGCGGTGGAGGCGCAGCTGATCGAATTGCCCGATGGCGAAACCTACGTTTCCATCGCCCGCACGGTGCGGGGCGGGGGCGGGGCTTTCGGGGTGCCGAGTGTGACCCGCGCTGTGGCGATTGCCTGTTCGACCGCGCATTTGGACAAGCTGGCCTATGGCGATCTCCTCTCCGGCACCGCGCCGACGCCTATCGGCGTGGCCTGTCGCCTCTGCCATCGCCCGCGCTGCGTGGCCCGCTCCGCCCCGCCGATGGGACGCGAAATCGTGCCCGCGCGCTTCCGCGAAAGTGGAGTGCCGTTCGACTTCTCGATGGAATAGCGCACCCGGCGGGAGCGGTTCATGGGTTGTGACCGCGTGTTACAAGCCCTAGGTACGGGCCATGGCCGGAGACTTGAGAGACAATCGCGGGCGCGGCGACGCCGAATGGGGCTTTCCCGCGATCCATCCCGAAGGGCGCAAGTTCGGGATTGTCGCGGTCGTTGTGGCGCTGGTTTTCCTGCTGCTGATCGACTGGCCCATTGTCGGCTGGCCGCTGCTGGCGCTCTCGGCGGGCGTGTTTGCCTTCTTCCGCGATCCCGAACGGGTGGTGCCGCAGGGGGAGCGATTGATCGTTTCCCCGGCAGACGGGCAGGTTTCGATGATCGCGCAGGTTCCGCCGCCGCCCGAGTTGCAGGGCAGCTATACCGACGGGGCGCAGGGGCTGGGAACCGAACCGGTGACGCGCGTTTCGATCTTCATGTCGGTGTTCGATGTGCATATCAACCGTTCGCCGGTGGCGGGTACGATCCGGCGGATCGTCTATATTCCGGGTGCCTTCATGAATGCCGATCTGGACAAGGCTAGCGACGAGAACGAGCGCCAGCATGTGCTGGTGGAGCGGACCGACGGGGTGCGGATCGGGTTTACCCAGATCGCCGGGCTGGTGGCGCGGAGGATTGTGCCGTTCATCAAGCCGGGGGATACGGTTGCGGCGGGGCAGCGGGTCGGGCTGATCCGGTTCGGCAGCCGGGTGGATGTCTATCTTCCGGCGGGGACCGATCCCAAGGTTTTACTTGGCCAGCGGGTGATTGCGGGCGAAACGGTGTTGGCCGAATTGGGCACACAAGGTTTGCTGGAGGGCGTGAGTCAGTGAATTCCGAACATCCTGACGAAGACTTTTTCGATGAAGACGCGACGGCGACGCCAGGTCCGGCATGGCTTGGGCCCAAGGCCAGCGAGCACGAACAAATGACACTGTCCCGTGGCGGCAAGGGTCTGTCGCTGCGATCTGTGGTTCCCAATGCCATCACTGCGGCGGCGCTGTGTTCGGGCCTTACCGGCATCCGCTTTGCTATCGAGGGCGATTGGGAGAAGTGCCTGTTCGCGATCCTGCTGGCGGGGCTGCTCGACGGGATCGACGGACGCATTGCCCGGCTGCTGAAGGCGCAATCGCGGTTCGGGGCGGAACTGGACAGTCTGGCGGATTTGCTCAGTTTCGGGATGGCCCCGGCGCTGGTGCTGTTCCTGTGGTCCTTGCAGGATCTGCCGCGCCTCGGCTGGTTCGCGGCGCTCGGCTTTGCCATTTGCTGCGCTTTGCGGCTGGCGCGGTTCAATGCGCAGATCGATGTGGAGGAGCAGCCGCACAAGTCGGCGGGCTTCCTAACCGGGGTTCCCGCGCCGGTGGCAGCGGGGCTGGCGTTCCTGCCGATGTATGGTTGGCTGGCGAGCGAGGGCGAACTGCCGTGGCTGCGCGAACCCTTGCTCATTGCAGTATGGACTGCGGTGATTGCGGTGCTGATGATATCCAACATCGCCACGCTGAGCTGGAAATCGATCCGCCCATCGAGCGATTTCCGCATTCCCGCGATAGCCCTCACCGGGCTTACGGTGGCGGCACTGCTTTCCGAACCGTGGTGGACGCTGGTGGCGATCTGCGTGATCTATCTGGCGTTGATGCCGCTCGGTATCCTGCGCTACGGCAAGGTGAAAGCAGCGCGACGTGCAGCCCTTACACCGCCAGCGCCAGAGCGAGCGCCTCTCGCGGTTGACGAAGTGGAAGGCGCGCTTGCTGACCGCTCACCGCCAGCGCCCAATCCAGCGCCGTAAGTTCTGCACGAATGCTGCGATAGTGCCGCAGCGCCTGGGATAGCGAGGCGTGGCAGGACGCCAGCGACAGCGCGGCTACCAGCCCGAAGAACAGCGAAATGGCGATCGACAACAGCATAACCCTGATCCTTGCGAACGGCCCGAAAGCCATTGGTGAAATCCACGAATGCGGCGGAACGTTCCCAAATCGCGCCCTGTAGGCCTTTTGTTCCACCAATGTTCCGCATGGTCAAGTAATTTGTTCCATTAATGTTCCGTTCGTCGCTTGGCACGAAACCGGGCCACCGCACTGGCCGTCGCCGGTGCAGGTGTGTTTCTCGCAGAGAACGCAGAGGTAGCAGAGGGCGCGAAGGGGACTGGACGGGCCGCAGGCCAACTGAATAGATCAACGGCGCGTAGCCGTGGCATCGCCCCCTTTAGACCCTGTTTCAGTTAGGTGGAAGCATCGGCACGGAGCCGGATTTGCCCCAGCGATAGGCGCGAGGAGGGAGCCATGCCAAAGCATAGTGACCGACGAGCAACGAAGCGCTGGGGCAAATCCGGCCCGCCCCTTGGGGTCGCGTCAGGAAGCCCGCTGGCGTCGTCGCGTCGCTTGCAGGGGCAACCAAGCCCCTGCTGCGCGCCACTCCTATCCAGCGGACTTCCTGACGCGATGACGATGCTTCCACCTAACTGAAACAGGGTCTAGAAAGCGGCTGCGCCGCCCGCACATAGCCTCCGCGTTCTCTGCTCCCTCAGCGACCTCTGCGAGAACCCCCTTCCTTCGCAGCCCAATACAATCATCCCAAAGCCCACCATCTTTCCACTGGATTTCGCCGCGCTCCCCCGCTAAGGCGCGCCCGCCGGAAGGCTCTTGCGGATCGTCTGCAAGTCGCGCTCCCGGCAAATCCACATGGATGGCACACATACCGGTGCCGCTTTCGGCCTTCCTGAGGCCGTTGTCGGTTCCCCGCTGTCCAGAGGCATAACCGGAAAGGAATTCCCTATGGCGGCTCCCACCGTCACGATGCAGCAATTGATCGAGGCTGGCGCCCACTTCGGCCACCAGACCCACCGCTGGAACCCGCGCATGAAGCCGTATATTTTCGGCGACCGCAACGGCGTTCACATCATCGACCTCTCGCAGACCGTGCCGCTGTTCGCCCGCGCGCTGGATTTCGTCCAGTCGACCGTGCGTGCCGGTGGCAAGGTGCTGTTCGTCGGCACCAAGCGTCAGGCGCAGGAACCGATTGCTCAGGCCGCGCGCCAGTGCGGCCAGCATTTCGTCAACCACCGCTGGCTGGGCGGCATGCTCACCAACTGGAAGACGATTTCGGGCTCGATCCGCGAGCTGAAGAACCTGGAAGAGCAGCTTTCGGGCGGGGCCAGCGGCCTCACCAAGAAGGAAATTCTGAACCTGACCCGCAAGAAGGACAAGCTGGAGCTTTCGCTCGGCGGCATCCGCGATATGGGCGGGATTCCGTCGGTGATGTTCGTGATCGACGCGAACAAGGAAGATCTGGCGATCAAGGAAGCCAACGTGCTCGGCATTCCGGTGGTGGCGATCCTCGATACCAACGTGAATCCCGAAGGCATTTCCTTCCCGATCCCCGGCAATGACGATGCGGCGCGCGCTGTGCGCCTCTACTGCGATGCCATTGCCCAGGCGGCGATGAGCGGTCGCGGCGAAGGCGTGGTCGATTTGGGTGCGGACGTGGGTGCGATGGAAGCCCCGCCTGTCGAAGTGCTGGCCGAGGAAGCTCCCGCTGCGGAAGCCCCTGCCGAAGAAGTCAGCGCGGAAGCCTGATTTCCCGCCGCGCGGGCGTGTGTCGCCCGCGTGTCACACATTGCAATCAAGGCGCCGGTCCATCCCCCAGACGGGACCGGCGCCGTTCCATTATTCAAGAAGGACAAGAACATGGCAGCTTTTACCGCTTCCGACGTGAAAGCCCTGCGCGAAAAGACCGGCGCGGGCATGATGGACGCCAAGAAGGCGCTCGACGAAGCCAATGGCGACATTGAGGCGGCGGTTGACGCATTGCGCGCCAAGGGCCTCGCCACCGCGCAGAAGAAGTCCAGCCGCACTGCGGCCGAGGGCCTGGTCGGCGTGGCTGTGACGGGCACCAAGGGTGTTGCCGTCGAAGTCAATTCGGAAACCGATTTCGTCGCCAAGAACGACCAGTTCCAGGATTTCGTCCGCAAGACCACCGATGTGGCGCTCGGCCTCGGCAGCAACGATGTCGATGCGGTGAAGGCGGCTGCCTATCCCGATGGCGGCACCGTGGCCGACAAGCTGACCGAGAACGTCGCCACCATCGGCGAGAACCAGCAGGTCCGCCGGATCAAGAATGTTTCCGTGACCAGCGGCATGATCGTGCCCTACATGCACAATGCCGCCGCGCCGAACCTCGGCAAGATCGGCGTGCTGGTGGCGCTGGAAAGCGACGCGGGTGCAGACGTGCTCGAACCGCTCGGCAAGCAGCTGGCCATGCACATCGCCGCCGCTTTCCCGATGGCGCTGGATGCCGACAGCCTTGATGCCGACATTCTCGAACGCGAACGCAAAATCGCTGCCGAAAAGGCCGCCGAAACCGGCAAGCCCGCCGACGTGCAGGCCAAGATGGTGGACGGCGCGATCAAGAAGTACGCCAAGGAAAACGCCCTGCTCAGCCAGGTGTTCGTGATGGACAACAAGACCGCGATTTCGGACGTGGTGGCGCAGGCGGGCAAGGCTGCGGGCAAGTCCATCGTGCTGACGGACTATGTCCGCTTCCAGCTCGGCGAAGGCATCGAGAAGGAAGAAAGCGATTTCGCGGCGGAAGTCGCGGCGGCCGTGAAGGGCTGATCGCCACTTTCCAGCATTGGGAAATGCAAGGCGGGCGGAGCGATACTATGTCGCTCCGCCCGTTTTCTTTGCCCGTCAGCCTTTTGGTGCCGCCGGTGATTTCGGATTGAGAACGAGTTTTCTCACACCGAGAAATGGCTTCTCCACGCACCACCACGAAAACAGCGCAAAGATCACGATCACCGGAAGTGAAGCGAACAGGACGGTAGCAAATGTCGCTTGAGCGCCAATGAAGTGATAAGCCGCCTGCAATATCGGGAAATGATAGAGGTAGACACCGTAGGAATAATCCCCGGAGTTCACCAGCATTGTCCGCCTGGGGTTATAGAGGCCGAACACCACGGTCGCATAGGCGATTGGCAAGGGGACGATATAGACAAAGGAATCGTGCAACGTCGGCAGCAGTGCCGCTGTGACCAGCGCGATTACGGCATAATCGGTCCGCCACGGAATTTTGTCCTTGAAGGTGTAGATCAGAACGCCCGCCAGAAAGCACAGCACCAGCACCCGGCCAGCCCATCCGCCTGCGCGCGCGCCTTCCTCACCGCCGAGAATCAGCGAGGCGGCAACAACAAGGGTCAGTCCGATAAAGATCGGGAGAACCCGCGTTCGTTTGGCGAAGAACCCCAGAAACGATATCACTGCGATCAGAACGTAGCATTCAAGTTCATAGGGCACGGTCCACAACTGGGCATTGACCGTCTCGGGAACCGGATTGCCGGCGAACACGCCCGGCAGCAGGAAGTGCACCCAACCGACAGTATTGGCCAAGTAGGAAAGAAATTTGCGATCAGTGAAATAGGCCTCCAGGTCAAACGTGGTGAGGAGTGGGCCGAGGATGAAGGCCGACAGCAAAACCTCTACCACCAGCGCAGGATAGATCCTGATGCCGCGCAGGATGAGGAAAGTCCTGATATTTGCGTTGCGATACATGCTGCCCGCAATGAGGAAGCCGCTAAGCGCGAAAAAGATTGGCAAGAGCAATGCGATGGCAGGTCCCAGCGCGGTTGTTGACCACAGGGCGACGGCGGCTTCGCTCCCGTGAGTGACCAGATAGACGTGCCAGATCACAATGGTCACCGCGAGTATGATTCGCATGTAATCGAATCCGGAAGGACGGTGAGCCACCACTTCCCACCGATCAGCTATCGACATTGAGTGTCCCTTCGCAAGGTCGGGACTTGCTGCATTGCACCGCGAAGATCAATGCGCGATTGGCGTGTTGCGCGGCGGCACCAATGTGATCAGCCACACTTCCGCGCGTGTCCCAAACCTTAGCGGCAGGAGGCTGGTGCCGAGGCCCGCGCCGACAATAATCGTACGGCCATTCTCGGTGATCTCGCCGCAGGCATAGCGATCACCGTATTGCGACATATAGGCGGGTGCACCGATCAGCGGCAGGCTGATCTGTCCGCAATGGGTGTGCCCGGCCAGCACCAGCGACACATCGGCGGGGAATTGCGGAGTGATGTCGGGCGAGTGGGTCAGGATCAGTCGCCCGCCTTCCAGCTCGCGCATGGCCTGGATCACCAGCGGCAGATCGTCGCGGCGGGTATAGGCATCGTCGACGCCGCCCACCGCCAGCGGGCCGATCTGCGCGGCTTCGTTTTGCAATACGCGGATGCCGTGGCGATCCAGTTCGGCGCGCAGGCCCTCCCAGTCGAACCAGTGATCGTGATTGCCCGGCACCACCACCACGCCGAGCGGCGCGTCCAGTTCGGCGAGCGGCGCGACGATTTCTGCTGCCGTATAGTGGTGCGTCGCAATCCGCTTCTCGCTCACCAGGTCGCCCGCGATGAACACCACGTCGGGTTCCAGCGCATTGATCTGCGCGACAATGCGGGCGAGCCGTTCGGGCGGCATGTCCGGCCCGGCCACGTGCACGTCCGAAATCAGCACCGCGCGCACCGGAGCTGCATCCGCTGCCATTCCCGGCAGCGACGACCTCGGTCTCCAGCACCACCGGATCGGCCATGGTATCGCGCCACGCCTTCGCCAGCAGCAACAGCCCAAGCAGCAGCACCAGCAGCGCCACTCGCTTACGATATCGCCATACTGCGGAAAGAACGCGCCCCATCGCCGGTGAGCTTAGGGCAGTCAGGGGCGCAAGCAAAGGCCTCCGGGGACACGCTATTGCGTGTCCCCATCGCGCACCACCAGGGGACACGCAATAGCGTGTCCCCGGCGGGCGGTGCGCGAACACTTGGCAGTCCGCCCCCTGCGCTCTAAAGCCCGCGCAACCTTGCCTGCACCAACCTTCGCCCAAGAGGATATTTCGCCCCATGCTGCTCCCCGATTCCCGGCGTATCCTGCTCAAGCTTTCGGGCGAGGTGCTGATGGGCGGGCAGGGGTTCGGCATCGATCCCGCCGTGGTCGAGGCGCTGGCGCAGGAAGTGAAGGCGGCCAAGGAAACCGGGCTGGAAATCTGCCTCGTGCTCGGCGGCGGCAATATCTTTCGCGGCATGGCGGGCGCGGCGCAGGGGATGGACCGGGCGCAGGCCGATTACATGGGCATGCTCGCCACGGTGATGAACGCGCTGGCGATGCAGAGCGCGCTGGAAAAGCTGGGCGTCGAACACCCGCGTGCAGAGCGCGATCCAGATGGACCAGGTGTGCGAACCGGTGATCCGCCGCCGGGCCGAACGGCATCTGGAAAAGGGCCGCGTGGTGATCTTCGCCGCCGGCGTCGGCGCGCCCTATTTCACCACCGATTCCGGCGCGGCCCTGCGCGCGGCGGAAATGCGCTGCGACGCGCTGCTCAAGGGCACCAGCGTGGATGGCGTGTATGACAGCGATCCCAAGCATAACCCCAAGGCCCAGCGTTTCGACACGGTCACCTATGGCAAGGTGCTGGCCGATAATCTGAAGGTGATGGACGCCTCCGCCGTGGCGCTGTGCCGTGACAATGATATCCCGATCGTGGTGTTCTCGATCCGCGAAAAGGGCAATCTGGCGCGCGTGCTGGCGGGCGAGGGCGTGCAGACAATAGTGCAGAAGGACTGAGACGATGCCGAAATATGACAAGGCCGATGTGGAACGCCGGATGGCAGGCGCGGTGGAGAGCTTGCGGAGCGATCTCGGCGGCCTGCGCACGGGACGCGCCAATACCGCGCTGCTCGATCCGGTGATGGTGGAAGTCTACGGCTCGATGATGCCGCTCAACCAGGTCGCCACGGTCAGCGCGCCCGAACCGCGTATGCTGGCGGTGCAGGTGTGGGACAAGGGCAATGTCAGCGCGGTGGAGAAGGGCATTTCCAAGTCCAATCTCGGATTGAACCCGATGACCGACGGGCAGACCGTGCGCCTGCCGATCCCCGATCTGAACGAGGAGCGCCGCAAGGAACTGGCCAAGCTGGCAGGCAGCTATGCCGAAAAGGCCAAGATCGCGATCCGCAACGTCCGCCGCGATTCGAACGAGGCGCTCAAGGAAGACGAGAAGAAGAAGGAAATCTCCGAAGACGAGCGCAAGCGGCTGGAGGACGAAATCCAGAAGATGACTGATCGCAATGTTGGCGATATCGATTCGGTGACCGAGGCGAAGATCAGGGAAATCATGACGCAGTGACTTCTCCCCGATGACTGCCAATTACCCCCGCCACGTGGCGATCATCATGGATGGCAACGGCCGCTGGGCGAAGGCGCGCGGGCTGCCGCGTGCGCTGGGCCACAAGGCGGGCGGGGATGCGGTCAAGCGCACGGTGGAAGCCTGCCGGGGCGCTGGAGCTCGAATGCCTGACGCTTTACGCCTTCAGCAGCGAGAACTGGAAGCGCGACGAGGCGGAAATCTCCGACCTGATGAGCCTGATGCGCCGGTTCATCGAAGCCAATCTGAAGGACATGATCGAGCAAGGGGTGCGGCTGAAGCTGATCGGCGATTACAAGGCCTTTGCGCCCGATATCGTCGCCAAACTGGAAGACGCGCTGGAGCGCACCGCTGGCGGCGAGCGGACGCTGGCGGTGGCGCTGAATTACGGCGCGCAGCAGGAGATCGTCCGCGCGGCCGCAACTGGCGGCGGGGGAGGGCGAAGTGACCTGCGCGGCGCTGGAAAAGCACCTGTATCACCGCCGACCTGCCGCCGCTCGACCTGCTGATCCGCACCAGCGGCGAGGTGCGCCTGTCGAATTTCCTGCTATGGCAGGCCGCCTATGCGGAAATGCTGTTCATGGACGTGCTCTGGCCCGATTTCGGCGAAGACCACCTGCGCGCGGCCTGCGAAGAATTCGCGCAAAGGGAGCGGCGTTTTGGCGGGCGCTAAAAGAATCCTCCCCGGAACGGGGAGGGGGACCATGCGAAGCATGGTGGAGGGGTCGCTCTCCAGTTTGTGCTATGATGCGATGTGAGCACCCAGCCGCACCCGCCCCCTCCGTCAGCCGTTCCGGCTGCCACCTCCCCGTTCCGGGGAGGATCTGGTGACCACGGACCCACTCCCGCGCCAGTGCGCACGAGCGACCTGCCCAAGCGCGCGGCGAGTGCGGTGGTGATGGTGGCCGTTGCCGGTGCGGCGCTGTGGGCTGGCGGATTTATCTGGCAGATGTTTGTCGTGCTGGCATCGCTCTGGTGGGTTTCGGTGAGTTTTTGCGTATGACTGACCGCATTCCGACTCGACATTGGCTCGCAAGCTGGTCCTGCTGCTGTTTGGCGTGGTCTATTTTGCGCTCGGCAGCGCTTCTCACTTGCAATGACTGCCCGATAGCAGTTGTTCTCGGAGTGGTGGCTATCGTTATCGCAACTGATATCGGTGCCTATTTCTCAGGCCGCGCCATAGGCGGGCCAAAGATCGCTCCACGCATAAGCCCTTCGAAGACTTGGGCCGGCCTTGCGGGGGGCGCGACGGCAGCTGCGCTCGTTTCATTGGCATTCTTCAATTTGAACATTGCTAATCAAGGGTTTCACCGTCACGGCGCATTGGCGCTTTGATGGTCGGTGCAATGCTTGCCGTTGTTGCGCAGGCAGGCGATTTTCTCGAAAGCTGGCTGAAGCGCAAAGCTAGTCGTAAAGGATTCCTGGCAATCTAATTCCCGGTCATGGCGGCGTTTTCGATCGGGTAGATGGATTGCTGCCCGTAGCCATTGTTTCAGCGGATTTGTGGTATCGGATGGCTTGATGACCCGCACCATCTCCCTCCTCGGCGCGACCGGTTCTATCGGCGATTCCACGCTCGACCTGATCCGCCATGATCGCGACAACTGGCAAGTCGTCGCGCTCAGCGCCAATTGCTCGGCGGAGAAGCTGGCCAGGCTCGCCATCGAATTCGGCGCGGAAATCGCGGTTGTCGGCGACGAGAAGCTGCCTGCCCGAACTGCGCCAGCACCTCTCCGGCACCAACATCGAAGCCGCAGGCGGCGCGCAGGCGCTGTGCGATGCCGCCTCGCGCCCCGCCGATATCACCGTCGCCGCCATCGTCGGCTGCGCGGGGCTTGCGCCCGACGATGGCCGCGATCGAGCAAGGGCGCACCGTCGCGCTCGCCAACAAGGAAGCGCTGGTTTCGGCGGGCGGCGTGATGACGCGGCTGGTCGAGCAGCACGGCACCACGCTGCTGCCGGTCGATTCCGAGCACAACGCGATCTTCCAGTGCCTCCAGGGCAACCAGATCGCCGACGTGCGCTGGATCACCCTCACCGCCAGCGGCGGGCCGCTGCGCACCAAGATCGCTCGCCGAACTCGAAGCGGTCACCCCCGCGCAGGCGGTGGCGCATCCCAACTGGGATATGGGCGCGAAGATCAGCGTCGATTCGGCCACCATGTTCAACAAGGGGCTGGAATTCATCGAGGCGCACCACCTGTTCCCGGTCGGCCTCGACAAGCTGCGGATCGTGGTCCACCCGCAAAGCGTGATCCATTCGATGGTCGAATACCGCGACGGCTCGACGCTCGCCCAGCTCGGCCCCAGCGACATGCGCGTGCCCATCGCCTCCGCCTCGCGCACCCGGCGCGGATGGATACGCGGTGCAAGCCGCTCGATCTTGCGACCATCGGCGAACTCAGCTTCTTCGCGCCCGACGAGGAACGTTTCCCCGCCACCAGATTGGCCCGCGAAGCCGCCCACGCCGGCGGGGCCGCGCCCGCCGTGCTCAACGCCGCGAACGAGGTGGCGGTGGCCGCTTTTCTCGCCGGTCAGATCAGGTTCACGCAAATTTCGGCAATTGTTGCGAGAACCCTCGACAATATGCGCCACAAGCGCCTCTGGACCTCGCAGCCGTGCTGGCTGTCGATGCCGAGGCGCGGGTCCGGGCGCGCGAAGTGATGGAGCCTGCCTGAGTGGAAATCGAAAGCCTGCCGTTCTGGATGTATATCGCCGGTTTCCTCGCCATGCTGGGGCCGCTGGTGGTGCTGCACGAGCTGGGCCATTACCTGGTCGGGCGCTGGTTCGGCGTCGGGGCGGAAGCGTTCTCGGTCGGCTTCGGCAAGGAGCTGGCGGGCTTTACCGACAAACGCGGCACCCGCTGGAAGCTCTCGGCGCTGCCGTTTGGCGGCTATGTCCAGTTCAAGGGCGACATGAACCCCGCCAGCGTGCCCGATCTCGAAAATCCGCCGCCGCCTGATGCTTTCCAGACCAAGCCGCTGTGGCAGAAATCGCTGATCGTGGCGGCGGGGCCGGTGACCAATTTTCTGGTCGCGATTGCCATCCTCGCCAGCTTCAACTTGGCCTACGGCAAGGGTGTCTCGCCGCCAGTGGTGGAAGTTCTGGTGGCAGAGGGCGCGGCGGCAGCGGCGGGAATTGAAGTGGGTGACCGCATCCTCTCGGTCGATGGCCAACCGATTGGCGATTTCAGCGAGATCGCCGCGCTGGTCGCGCCGTTTCCCGATGAACAGATCGACGTGGCGGTGGAGCGCGGCAACGAAACGCTCGATTTCGCCATCACCATCGCCAGCGCGGAAGAGAGCGACCGGTTCGGCAACAGCTACCGGGTCGGGCGGATCGGCATCGGTTCGGAAACCGCGGCGAATTTGTCGCTGTCGGCCCGGTGGAATCGGTGACGCTGGCGGTCGCAGCAGACCGGGCAGATTCTCGACATGATGGTGACCGGCATCTGGCAGATCATCAGCGGCAGGCGTTCGGTCGAAGAACTGGGCGGGCCGATCACGATTGCCAAATATTCGGGCGAACAGCTCAGCCTCGGATTGCAGGCCTTTGTCGTTCTTCGCCGCGCTGATCTCGATTAACTTGGCATTCATTAACCTCCTGCCAATTCCGGCGCTCGACGGCGGGCATCTGGCGTTTTACGCGGTTGAGGCAATCCGCCGCAAACCCGCCAGCGCCCGCAGTCAGGAACTCGCGTTCCGCACCGGCATCGCCATCGTTCTGGCGCTGATGGTGTTCGTGACGATGATCGACATTGCCAAACTGCCTTTCTTGGGCGGCTAGGTAGGAAAAGGAAAAGCGGTTCAGCGCGAAAACCGGCCAAAAGCCGCCGAAAATGCGCAGGCCTTGCTTGATTGCCATGCTGGCATCGGGCAAGGGCGCGTTTTCGCGCGAAGGACTATACGAGCAGCCCGGTTTCGGCTCCTGCGGGGGCAGGGCAGAGCGGGCAGATCAGTTGGGGCGCAATTGTCGACTAGAGTGGACGGATAATGAGTTCCAGCAAGGCCAGGACTATCACCGCAAAGCATTATGCCGCAGCCCTGCTGGGCTGCACCACGCTGGCCGGCATGCCGCTGGCGGTTGCCGCGCAAGATGTACCGCCAGAGCAGGTGACGGCTCCCGTGCCGGTCACGGTCGCTTCGCAGCAGCAGGGCGAAGTGATCCGCGCGATTGCGGTGGCAGGGGCCCAGCGGCTCGAACCTGAAACCATCGTCAGCTATATCGCGCTGCGGCCGGGTGATCTGTACACTGCCGCCGCCGCCGACACCGCGCTGATCGCGCTGTCTGCCACCGAACTGTTCGCCGATTTCGGGATCGCCTTCAATGAAGGCACCGGGACCATGACGATCACGGTGCAGGAAAACCCGATCATCAACCGGATTATTCTGGAAGGCAACCGCCGGGTCGATAACGAGGATATCATCCCCGAAATCAACCTCGCCCCGCGCCAGATTTTCACCCGCAGCCGGGTGCGCGCAGACGTCGCCCGGATTATCGAGCTGTACAAGCGCCAGGGCCGCTTCGCCGCCACGGTCGAACCGCAGATGGTCATGCTCGACCAGAACCGGGTGGACGTGATCTTCGAGATTTCCGAAGGTCCCAAGTCCAAGGTCCGCCAGATCAACATCATCGGCAACGAGGTGTTTTCGGACGGCGATCTGCGTGACGAAATGGTGACGGCGGAAGACAGTCTGCTGGCGCTGTTCAGTTCCAACACCAGCTACGATCCGGACCGGATGGCGTATGATCAGCAATTGCTGCGCCAGTTCTACCTGACCGAAGGCTACGCCGATTTCCGCATCGTTTCTGCCGTGGCGGAACTGACGCCGGACCGGCAGGATTTCATCATCACCTATGTGGTGGAAGAAGGCGAACGCTACACTTTCGGCGATGTCGAAGTGATCAGCCAGTTGCGCGATTTCTCCAGTGAAGCGCTGACAGCCGGGCTGACAATGGGCACCGGCGATTTCTACAACGCCGAACAGATCGACAACACCGTCGAAGGCCTGACCGAAACCGCCGGGGCCTTCGGCTATGCCTTTGCCGATGTGCGCCCGCGCATCACCCGCAACGCCGAAGACCGGACGATGGACGTGACCTTCACCGTGGCCGATGCGCCGCGCGTCTATGTCGAAGCGATCGAAGTCAACGGCAACACGCTGACCCAGGACAAGGTGATCCGCCGCGAATTCCGCATCGCGGAAGGCGACGCCTTCAGTTCGCTGCAGGTCGCAGCGATCCACCGCGCGGATCAACTCGCTGGGCTATTTCCAGGAGAATTTCGAGGTCGAGCAGGTCGAGGGCTCCGCGCCAGACCGGATTATCCTGCAGGCCAACGTGCAGGAAGAGCCGACCGGCGAACTGTCGCTTTCGGCGGGCTTCTCCAGCCTCGAAAGCTTCATTTTCAACGGTTCGATCCAGCAGAACAACTTCCGCGGCCGTGGCCAGACGGTGGGGCTGGGGATCAACTATTCGCGCTATTCGCGTTCGGGCAATATCAGCTTCACCGAGCCCAATGTGTTCGATCGCGATATCGCGCTGGGCTTCGATCTCTACCGGCAGGATCACAACAACGGCTATTTTGACCGGCAAAGCGCCACCTACGAACAGGCGACCACGGGCTTCGGCCTGCGCGTGGGCGTGCCGATTGACCGAATATATCAGCCTGCTGGGCGCGCTACACGCTGAATTACGAGCAGGTCAGGTGGACGAAAGCCAGTTCTTCGCCGATTTCGATGGCGACGGGGTGTCCCAGTGCGAGCCGTTGCTCGCCGGGCCGCTATCTGTGCGAGGCGCATCGGCAACCGGTTGCAATCGATCCTCGGCGCTTCGCTCAATCTACAACTCGCTCAATTCAGCCGGGTGCGGCCTACGCGGGGGCGAATGCCTCGCTGAGCGTTCGATCTCGCCGGGCTGGGCGGGCAGCACCCGCTATGCCCGCGTGCGCGGCAATGCGGCGCAATATTTCCCGCTGGGCAGCGGCTTCATCGGCTCGCTGTCGGTCGAAGGCGGCTATATCTAGGGCTTTGGTGGCAGGGCCGAGGTTAGCGACGTGCTGCTGACCGATCGGTTCTTCCTTGGCGAAGGGCAGATGCGCGGGTTTGACATTCGCGGCATCGGGCCGCGCGTGGTGCGCGCTTCTACTCCGATGTCGCATGGCGATGGCGCTGACTCGACGCAGACGTGCTGCACGACCTCGACGACCAGATCGAACCAGGACGATTCGCTGGGCGGCAACGCCTATTATCTGGCCGTGCCGAAGTGGAGATTCCGCTCGGTTCCGGCGCGCGCGAACTGGGGCTGCGGCCGTCGCTGTTCATTGATGTCGGCTCGGTCTTCGGGGTCGCCACCCCGGCGCTGACGCAAAGCCCGCTGCCCGACCGGGCTGTTCATTGCCGCAGCGCGATGCGAGCCGGCATGCCGCTCTTTACGGAAATCACCGCTGCCGGCGCCGATTGGCACCGCAACCTGCGTGGTTTCGGCTACGGCAGTCGGTGACCAATGCGGTCAACCCCGATCCGCCCGCTTGCCTGGCCTCGGCCAATAACACGGCGATCGGTTCAGCAATTGCCGCCTTTCGTCGAGGAACGCTATCTGGGCAATTCCCCGTCGCCGCGCGCTGTCGGTCGGGCTGGGGGTCAACTGGAATTCGCCCTTCGGTCCGTTCCGGATTGATATCGCCACACGCCTTCTACAGAAGGAAGGCGACGAAACCAAAACCGTTCTCGTTCAACGTAGGAACCCAATTCTGATGACCAGCATGTTCAAATCCATGCTCGCAGCCGGCCTTGCCATCACCGCCTTGCCGCGCCCGCCTTCACCGCCCCCGCCATGGCGCAGAGCGCGCACAGAACATTGGCCGTGGTCAATGTTGCCGGCCGTGGTGGCCAATTCGCGCCGCCTACCAGACCGCGCAGACCCAGCGGCAGACCACTTATGCCGCGCAATTGCAGCAGGCCGAAACCCGCCGTCAGGCGCTCCAGGCCCAGCTCGAGCCGATGATCGCAGCGTTCAAGACCGCCGCGCAGGCAGCCCAATGCCAACCAGACCGCGCTGCAGCAGCAGGCGGCGCAAATCCAGGCACTGCAGCAGCAGGGCCAGTCCGAATTGCAGGCGATCATGCAGCCGGTGGCGCTGAGCCAGGCCTATGTCGAAGAACAGATCCAGGACCAGCTCGGCGCGGCACTGGAAGCCGCTGCACAGGCTGCCGGGGTGTCACCTTGGTGATCGGCCCGGATGTGGTGCTGCGCGCCGATGCGCGCGCACAATCATGAATGAAGCGGTGCTGGCCCAGCTCAACACCCGCCTGCCCGCCGCGCCAGCTGGTGCCGCCCGACCGGCTGGCTGCCGCGCGAACTGCGCGAACAGCAGGCAGCGGCCAGCGCCGCTGCCGCTGCCGCAGCCGCAGCCCGCCGCCTGCGGTCGCTAGGGCCGGCGCGAACGGGGCAGGGCCAGTGAGCGAGAGCTTACGACATTCCGCAAGATCCTCGAGGCCCTGCCGCATCGCTATCCGATGCTGCTGGTCGACCGGGTCGCCGAACTGATCCAGGGCGAACGGATCCGCGCGATCAAGGCGGTGACCTTCAACGAAGGCTTCTTCCAGGGCCACTTCCCCGGCCGCCCGATCATGCCCGGCGTGCTGCAGATCGAGGCGCTGGCGCAGGCCGCCGGCATTCTCGCGGTCGAGACGCTGGAACTGGCCGGCAGCGGCAAGCTGGTCTATTTCATGGCCATCGAAGACGCCAAGTTCCGCGCTCCGGTGGAGCCGGGCTGCCTGCTGGAACTGGAAGTCGGTTTCGTCCAGCAGCGCAGCCGGGTCTGCAAGTTTGCGGGCAAGGCCAGCGTTGAAGGCAAGGTGACTTGCGAGGTCGAACTTCACCGCGATGATCGCCGATCCGCCCGCGTGATTTGTTTTGCGACCCGCGTCCGCGCGTCCCGCTAGCGGGCAGGCAAGCTGCCCCCGCTGCGGGCGGCCTTCGGCCTTCGGGCCTGAGGGCCTTGGCGCATATGCGGCGCTGCCCGCTAAGGGCGCGCCTTCCCGACATTCCACCTTCAGGCCGGTCGGAACCGGCCCCACGCACAAGGACCTATGCCATGAAGGCCGATATCCATCCCGAATACCACATGATCAACGTCAAGATGACCGATGGCACCGAGTTCCAGACCCATTCGACCTGGGGCAAGGAAGGCGACACCATGAACCTGGAAATCGATCCGACCAGCCACCCGGCGTGGACCGGCGGCCCGCAGCGTCTGCAGGACGGTGGCCGCGTGGCCAAGTTCAACAAGCGTTTCGGCGGGCTCAAGCTGGGCGCAAGAGCTAAGCTTCGTCCCTGTACGAAATTCAAAAGGGCGGTCCTGCGGGGCCGCCCTTTTCGTTTCGCGTGAGATTTTCTGGTCAGATCACCCCGTCAGGCCACGCCTTGCCGGGGGTTTCCTCGAACCGCAGCCAGCCCGCCTGCGTGCGCACCCCGCCGTGATCGTTGACATGCCGTGGCCGTTGAACACCGGCACCTGCGCGAAGTCCTCATAGGGGCGCACTCCTTCCAAGGTGGCGGCGTTGATCGCAAACTTGTCCGGATCGGAGCGCGCCTGGTGGAAGCATGGATGCCGCAGCGGGCGCAGAAGTGGTGCTTTGCCGCCATGGTGTTGAACTGGTAGCAGGATAGCCGATCCTGCCCCTCGGTCACCGTCAGCGCCTCCACCGGCACGTAGACCCTGACCGATCCCTTCATCGCGCAGATCGAACAATTGCAGCGTGATCCGATCAGGCGCTCATCGGGGAACTCCGCTGCGAATTTCACCGCGCCGCAATGGCAGGAGCCTTGCCGGACAATCATCCCCACGGCCTTTCGCGATACCATTTCGTAATCACGTATTTCACCCCCTTGCGCACCTTCATCCCATGATGAAGCGTTGCCGGATTGAGCGAACCATCGGCGCGGTGGTTGTCCCAGCACACCAATCTGCCCGTTTCTGGCTGGAACATCTTCCCCACCACCTTGAACCGAGTCGCGCCACCAGCCTCAACGTGGTTGAGGTAGATCATGAAGGTCCAGGTGCGGTTTCCGGCGACCGAACAGTATTTGGTGAAGTCGGCGCCCTGCGGTTCGAAGAAATCGGTTGCGCCTTGAATTCCTGCCCCACCGCATAGCGCTGGCCCTGCACCGGCTCACCATGCGCCGGGTCGATTCCGTTCAGCGCGAACAGGCGGCGCTCCAGTTCCTGCACGGCGGGTTCGTCGGCTTCCAGATCGCAGGTTTCGCTGGTGCGGAAATAATGATCGCCATTGGCATCGGCGATGGTCGAGGGGCGGCGGTCTTTATCGACCAATTGCATCAATTGTGCGCACAGATCAGGCGGCAGAAAGGCCGGGCAATCGAGCAGGGTGATGCGCGGAGAGGGGAACTGCCGCATCCCCTTGTGGCGCAGCAGGGCGGGGGCGGAGGTTTCGCCCGGATTCGGAGCAAGACTCGACATAGGCAAGTGATAGAGCGGAGCAGCCCCGCCGAAAAGAGCCGCGCAACAATCTTTCGCCAACGGCCCGCTGGGGCACTTTTTGCTTTGCCTGAAAAGCAAGTTGTGCAACAGGCCTCCTCCCGCGCCGGAAGCCGCTTGACCGGCAGGCGCAGGACCCTATGGCCGCGCATCTCGCATGCGTTGCGCGAGGGGTGTGGCGATCGTAGCTCAGTTGGTTAGAGCGCCGGTTTGTGGTACCGGAGGTCGGGGGTTCAAGACCCCTCGATCGCCCCATTTTCCCCTTGATTGCAGTCGCTTGCGCCACTGGCATCAGGGGAATAACCATGCCCGCTTTCTGGACCGAAGCCGACTGGGACGAACACGAAAGCGTGCAGGTAGTGCATGATCGCGCCTCCGGCCTGACCGCCATCATCGCGCTGCATTCCACCCACCTTGGCCCCGGCGCGGGCGGCACGCGGTTCTGGCACTATGCCGATCCGGCAGGCGCGATGCGCGATGCGCTGCGGCTTTCGCGCGGGATGAGCTTCAAGAACGCGATGGCGGGCCTGCCGATGGGCGGCGGCAAGGCGGTGGTGCTGCTCGACAAGGATCGCACCAAGACCCCGGCCATGCTCGCCGCTTTTGGCGATGCTATTGAAGCACTTAATGGCCGTTATGTGACTGCAGAAGATGTCGGCGCGAGCGAGGCGGACATGGTCGCCATTGCCCAGCGCACCGCCCATGTCTGCGGGCTTCCCGCCAATGAGGGCGACGCAGGCGGCGATCCCGGACCGTTCACCGCGATGGGCATCTATCTCGGCATCAAGGCGGCGGTGGCGCACAAGCTCGGCAAGGAGACGATGCAGGGTGTGCGCGTGGCGGTACAGGGCTGCGGCTCGGTTGGCGGCGGGGTGGCCCGGCTGCTGGCCAAGGACGGCGCGCGGCTGGTCGTCTCCGATATCGATGCCAGGCGGGCCAAGGCACTGGCGAGCGAAACCGGTGGTGAAGCAGTGTCGACTGACCAGATCATGGGTACGCCCTGCGATGTGTTCAGCCCCAATGCGCTCGGCGCGATTCTCGATGACGAGGGCATTGCCCGAACTCGATTGCGCCGTGGTGGCGGGCGGCGCGAACAACCAGTTGGCGCGGCCCGAGCATGGGGCGCAATTGCACGAGCGCGGCATTCTGTATGCCCCTGATTACGTTATCAATGCGGGCGGCATCATCAACGTCGCCTGGGAATATCTCTGCCGCCAGCGGGGTGAACCCTGCGACATCAACGAAGTGCGCCAGCGGATCGCGCAAATTCCGGAGCGGCTGGAGCAAATCTGGCGCACTAGCGATGCGGAAGCGCGCCCCTCCAACGAAGTCGCCGATGCGATGGCGATGGAACTGATCGGTCGGCGCTGAAATCCCCCGGAAACCCTTGCCGCCTGCCTTGCCGCCTGCCAATGGTGCGCGCGCAGATTGATTTTGCCCAAAGATGCATTTTTACGCCAATCCCGCCCGATTCCTGAGGATCGCGAAGTGGCTCACCCCGCTGCTGCTGGTGAGCGGTCTGCTGCTTGCGGGCGGGGCGATGGCGTGGGGATTTTTCAACGTGCCGCCGGACCGACTGATGGGCGATCTGGTGCGCATCCTGTTCATCCACGTACCCGCCGCCTGGCTCGGCATGGGCGGATGGACCGCGATTGCCTTGGCCAGCCTGATCGAACTCGTCTGGCGCCATCCGCTCGCCGCCATTGCCGCGCGGGCGAGTGCGGTGCCGGGTGCAGTGTTCACCTTCATTTGCCTCGCCACCGGATCGATCTGGGGGCGCCCTGCCTGGGGAAGCTGGTGGGTATGGGACGGGCGGCTGACATCGATGCTGGTGCTGTTGTTCCTCTATTTCGGGTATATCGCGCTTAGCAATTCGCTAGCGCGCGAAGGGCAATCCAGCCGGATCGCGGCGATTTTCGGGCTGGTGGGCTCGATCAACGTGCCGATCATCAACCGTTCGGTGGTGTGGTGGCAGTCGCAGCACCAGCCGCCGAGCATCACCATGGGCGAAAGTGCCATTGATCCCGTGTTCCTCGTCCCGCTACTTGTGGCCACGCTAGGTTTTTCACTGCTGTTCGGCGGAGTAGTGCTGGCGCGAATGCGCACGATCCTCGCGACCACGCAGGCCGAGGCGCGGCTGCGGCGCAAAGCGCAAAAGGCTGAAATGCAGGCGGAAGAGGTATTCCAGTGAGAGAGTCGCTCGACCAAATGCTGTTCGTCTACGCCGCCTATGGCGTGACGATTATCGGCACGCTGGCACTGGTGGCGCAAAGCTGGCTCGCCATGCGCGCTGCCGAAACACGGCGGGACAGGGCGAAGGGCGAATGACGAGCGGCCTGAAGCCCAAACACCAGCGGCTGGTTCTGCTGCTCGTCGCATTGGTCGCGCTGATCGGGGCGACGCTGCTGGCGATCTACGCACTGCGCGATCAGGCGAGCTATTTCTACGTTCCCGCCGATATTGCTGCCAATCCGCCCGCACCGGGGCAGGCGATCCGGCTGGGCGGCATGGTGGAAGCGGGCACGCTGGAGACGCGGGCCGACGGGGTGACGGTAGACTTCATGGTGCAGGATGGCGCGGCGCGGGTTCCTGTGACTTACACCGGCATCCTGCCCGATCTTTTCGTTGAAGGCTCCGGTGTGGTGGCCGATGGGCGGATGGACGCGAACGGTACATTCGTCGCCGAAACGCTGCTCGCCAAGCATGACGAGAATTATATGCCGCGCGAACTGGAAGGCATGAGTACCGCAGAAGTGCGCGAGGAAGTGCAGGAAACGGTTCAGTGATACCCGAAATCGGTCTCGCCGCCCTGTGGCTTGCTGCCGCACTGGCCTTGCTGCAACTGATCGCCGGGTTCGCCGGGGCGCGGACGGAGGGCGTGGCCTTCGCCGCGCTGGCCCGGCCTGCCGCCGCCGTGCAAGGCGTGCTCTGCCTGATCGCCTTTGCCTCACTGGTCTATGTCTTCGCGATTACCGACCTGTCAGTGAAGCTGGTGGCGACCAATTCGCATTCGATGAAGCCGCTGCTGTTCAAGCTGTCGGGCACCTGGGGCAATCACGAGGGCTCGATGCTGCTGTGGATCACGGTCATGGCGATCGCGGGCGGGGCCATTGCGCTGATCGAGCGGCGGCTGCCCGAACGCACGATGATGGCGACGCTGGCGGCGCAGGCCTTCGTCGGCCTCGGTTTCTATGCCTTCCTGCTGCTCTCCTCCAATCCGTTTGAGCGGCTGGCGCAGCCTCCAGCGGAAGGCAATGGCCTCAATCCGCTGTTGCAGGATGTCGGCCTCGCCTTCCATCCGCCCACGCTTTATGTCGGCTATGTCGGTCTTTCGGTGGCGTTCAGCTTTGCGCTCGGCGCGCTGCTGACGCGGCAAGTGACGCCGGAATTCGCCCGCGTGATGCGCCCTTGGGTGCTGGCAGCGTGGATATTCCTCACGCTGGGCATCACCGCCGGTTCCTACTGGGCCTATTACGAGCTCGGCTGGGGCGGTTGGTGGTTCTGGGACCCGGTGGAGAACGCCAGCCTGATGCCGTGGTTGGCGGCAACCGCCCTGTTGCATTCAGCTAGCGTGCTGGCGGCGCGCGACGCGCTGCGCACATGGACGATCATGCTCGGCGTGATCGCCTTTTCGATGAGCATGATCGGCACCTTTCTGGTGCGCTCCGGCATCCTTACGTCGGTTCATGCCTTCGCGGTCGATCCCGAACGCGGGAGCTTCATCCTCGCGCTGCTGGTGCTGTATATCGGCGGCGCGCTGGTAGCGTTCGCGCTGCGTGCGGGCACGATTGCTGAGGGCGAGCGGTTCAGCGTAATGAGCCGCGAGGGGGCGCTGGTCATCAACAATGTCGCGCTTTCGGCGATCCTGGCCATCGTGTTGCTGGGCACGCTCTATCCGCTGCTGACCGAGGCGTTCGACGTGCGGGTTTCGGTGGGTCCGCCCTATTTCAATCCGGTGGCAGCGATATTCTTCCTGCCGATGCTGCTGGTGCTGATGGTCGGCCCGCTGTTGCGCTGGCGCAGCGATAAGTCGTCGCGGTTGGTAAAGCCGCTGGCGGCGGTGGCTACGGTTATGGCGGCGGTGCTGGTCGGCACGCTGTTGTTCGATAATATCGGTATACTCCCGCTGCTGGGACTGGTGGTGGCTTTCGGTGTCGGTGTGGCGAGCGTGATGCCACTGTTCGGTCGCTCGCTCAGGCGGACCCCATTGGCTGTCTGGGGCATGTGCGTGGCGCATTTTGGCGTGGCGGTGGCACTGTTCGGGATGGCGGCGGATTCCGCCTTCCAGCAGGAGCGGCTGGTGGCCGCCGCGGTGGGCGATGTGATCGAAGTGGGCCCGTGGACCGGGCGGCTCGACAGCGTGCAACGCGCTGGCGGGGCAGAACTGGACCGCGATGCAGGCCAACATGCACTTGTCCTACGAAGGCGGACCGGAGCGCGAGGCGCATCCGCAATCGCGTAATTTCTGGACCCCGCCGCAGGAAACCAGTGAAGTGGCGCTGCTCACCCGCTGGAACGGGCAGCTCTATGTTGCGGTGGGTAATCAGGGCGAAGACGGGCGCTGGCAGTTGCGGCTGTGGTGGAAGCCGTTCGTCACCTTCATCTGGTACGGCGGTCTGCTGATCGCGCTGGGTGGGGCACTGGCGCTGATCGGGCGTGTGGCAGTGGACTTGCGCAGTCGGCGGCTTGATGCCGATGGGGAGCCGGTGACGGCATGAGGCGGCTGCGCATCATTCTGTGGGTCTTGGTTGTGCTGGCGGCAGGGCTGTTTGCCCTGTTCGCTCACCAGCTTTCGCAGCCGAAGGATGATTTCGTCCGCAGCGCGATGGTCGGCGAGATGCTGCCTGAATTCGCGCTCGAACCCGCCAGTGCCGAGCGACCGGGTCTGGCGAGCGCGGATTTTGCGCGTGGTAGCCCGCAATTGCTCAACCTTTTTGGCAGCTGGTGCATTCCGTGCCGGGTCGAGGCTCCGCAGCTTGAGGTACTGGAACGGCAAGGCGCGGTGATCCATGCCGTAGCCTTGCGGGATCGGCCCGAAAACGTGGCGCAATTCCTCGCCCAGTTCGGCAATCCTTTCACCCGCATCGGGCGCGACGATATTTCCGAAACCCAGTTCCTGCTCGGCGCATCGGGGGTGCCAGAAACCTTCGTGATCGATGGTTCGGGCCGCATCACCTACCAGCATATCGGCCCGATTGCGCCGACTGACGTGCCGGTGCTGCTGGAAGAACTGCGCAAGGCGGGGAGCGGAGCGTGAGGCACTTTCTGCTTCTGCTGTCCTGCCTGATGCTGGCCATGCCGCAAGCCGCGCGGGCGCAGGAAGATTTGCCACCGGCTCCCTATGCCTACACTCAGCTGGAGGACCCGGCGCAGGAAGCGGCAGCGCGGGAATTGATGGAAACGTTGCGCTGCCTGCAATGCCAGAGCCAGTCGATTGCTGACAGCGATGCCCCGATTGCGGGTGACATGCGCCATCAGGTGCGCAGCCGCATCGCTGCGGGCGAATCGCCTGAGGAAATCCGCGCCTGGCTGGTCGCGCGCTACGGCGATTATATCAGCTACGAGCCCGCGATCAGCGCCACCACCTGGCCGCTATTCGCAATTCCCGTTCTGCTGTTTTTGGCGGCGGGTTTGATCGTCTGGCGGCGCCTTGGCGGCAAGCGGAGTGCGCAAGCGTGACGGTGATGCTGATCGTTGCGCTGCTGGCGCTGGTTGCCTTTGCGATTGCGGTGTTCACCTTCCGCCTGCCGCGCGCGCTGTGGACCAGCCTTGCCGCTGCGCTGGTGTTCGGGCTGGCAGGCTATGCCACGCAGGCGAGCACCAATGTGCCCTCCTCCCCCACCGCCGCAGCCGAAGGGGCCGACGGCGGGTGAATTCGATATCGTTGCCCAAAGGCGCGAGTTCATCGCCGATGCCGAGCGCAGCCGGGCGGAATTGCTGATCACTGCGGATGCGATGGCCCGGCGCGGGCGCTCTATCGAGGCGTCGCAGTTGCTGTCCGGCATCACGAGCGAAAATCCGCAGGACTTTGAGGCATGGCTGGCGCTGGGCAACACGCTCGTCGATCATGCCGACGGCGCGCTCACCGCCCCCGCGCTCTACGCCTATCGGCAGGCCGCCACGCTTGCCCCGCAGCATCCCGGCCCCGGCTATTTCTTCGGCGTGGCGCTGATCCGGCAGGGGCGGCTGCCGGAGGCGCGCGAGATCTGGTCTGAGACGTTGGCCAATGCGCCCGAAGGCGCGGCGGGCCGCGAGGCGCTGGCAGAACGGCTGGCGCGGCTGGATGGACTGCTGGGCATGACTGAAGCACCTGCTACCCGCGCCGGAGGCAGCGCAGTGACTTCTCGCAGGCGCGGTTTGCCGGGGCAGATTGACGCTGCTATGCGCCAAGGCGAAATTTTCCGGTTCGCATCACAAGGACGCGATTGAAATGCATGCAAAAGCTGATGGCCGGGCTGGCGCCAAGCTGAAGCTGGCCATCGGCGCGGTCGGCGTGGTGTTCGGCGATATCGGTACCAGCCCGCTCTATGCGTTCCGCGAAACCTTTGCCTCGCACCACGGCGTGCCAGGAATTCAGGCCGATCCCACCCATATTCATGGTGTGCTGAGCCTGGTGTTCTGGTCGATGATGATCGTGGTGACGTTCAAATATGTGCTGACCATCATGAAGGCGGACAACAAGGGCGAGGGCGGCAGTCTGGCCCTGTTGGCGCTGCTCAATCGCAAAACCGACAATGCCCGGCTGACCGCGATTCTGGTCCTGCTCGGCGTGTTTGCCACCGCGCTGTTCTATGGCGATTCGATGATTACTCCGGCCATATCGGTGCTCTCCGCCACGGAGGGCCTGCAATATATCGTGCCCGGGTTTGAACGCTGGATCGTGCCCACGGCCATCGCCATTCTTGTTGCCCTGTTCTGGATTCAGTCGCGCGGGACGGACAAGGTGGGCAAGCTGTTTGGTCCGATCATGGTCGCCTATTTTTTCACGCTGGCCGGGTTGGGACTGTATCACCTTTCCGCCAATCCGATGATTGTGCTGGAAACGGTCAACCCGATCAACGCTTTGAATTTCTTCCTTACCGATGGCTGGCGCGCGTTTGTGGCGCTGGGCAGTGTGGTGCTGGCGGTGACCGGGGCCGAGGCACTCTATGCCGACATGGGCCATTTCGGCCGTAGCCCGATCGGCATTTCGTGGATGAGTTTTGTGCTCCCCGCTCTGATGCTGAATTATATGGGGCAGGGTGCCTTCGTGCTTTCGCCCGATTCAATTTCGGCGGAAGTGATCCGGGACCCGTTCTTCCTGATGATCCCGGCGATGCTCGAGGTACCGGTCATCATCCTTGCGCTGATGGCTACGATTATTGCCAGTCAGGCGGTGATTTCGGGAGCGTTCAGCCTTACCCAGCAGGCGATCCAGCTGGGCTTCATGCCGCGCATGGTTATCCGCCACACCAGCGCCGATGCGGCAGGGCAGATCTATATCCCGGCGATCAACTGGGGCCTGATGATCATGGTGATCCTCCTGGTGCTGTTCTTCCAGTCGTCGAGCAACTTGGCCGCTGCCTATGGCATTGCCGTTACGGGAGCGATGTTCATCGATACGCTGCTGATGGCGGCGGTGCTGATCACCTTGTGGAAATGGCCATTGTGGAAGGCACTTCCGCTAATCGTGGCCTTTATCGTGGTGGATATCGCCTATTTCGGCGCCAATCTGATCAAGGTGCCGCAAGGTGGCTGGGTGCCGCTGGTGATTGGCCTGTTTATCTTCACCCTGCTCACCACCTGGTCGAAAGGCCGCGCACTGATGCGCGCCTGCATGGCGGAATCGGTGATCCCGATGAGCATCTTCGCCAAAAGTGCGGGTTCCAGCACCGTGCGCGTTCCGGGCACCGCCATTTTCATGGCCGCATCCGCCGATGGTGTGCCATCGGCGCTGTTGCACAATATCAAGCACAACAAAGTGCTGCACGAACGGATCGTGATCCTGACCGTGTCCATCAGCGATGTGCCCTATGTCGGGGCAAGTGACAGGGTTTCCAGCGAAGAGTTGGGGTTGGGCTTCCACCGGGTCATCCTGCGCTATGGTTTCCTGGAAGAGACCGATATTCCCGTTGTGCTGCGCGAACTGGAGATTGGTGGGGAACGGTTCGACATGATGAAGACCAGTTTCTTCCTCTCCCGCCAGACCTTGCTGCCTTCGGAACGGCCCGGCATGGCGCTGTGGCGCGAACACCTGTTCGCCTGGCTGCTGCGCAATTCGACCAGCGCGATGGCGTTTTTTCATCTGCCTACGAACCGGGTGGTGGAATTGGGCAGTCAGGTGGAAATCTGAGGCGCATTTCAGTGCCTTGACTGGTTAACCACGACGTTAACCATACATGGTGACGCTTCCGCAGCCACGATCCTGCATTCTTCCGGGAAAAGCAGGAGAGGGCGCAATGATCACGCTATTCATTCTGGGAGCTTCCACGGCATTGGTGGCGGAAGCCGATGCGCGCAATGTTGCCTATGTGAATTGCATTTTCGCCGAGACGCGCGGTGTGGCGGTTGAGGTGGAGGACGCGGAATTCGCCGCCCACTGGCAGGCTAGCTGCGTGAGCGAGCGCGAAGCGTTCAACGCCGCCTTTGTTGAGGTCCATCAGGCGCGTGGCGAAAGCCGCGAGGAAGCTGAAGCGCGCTGGTCTGGTGTCCAGCAGCGCGGGCTCGACCGGCTGCTCGAATCGCGCCGCAATATCCGCGATATGCAGGCCTGACGTCGCTCAGCCGGGGGGCGGGGTTTCCTCGGCGATTTCGTCCGGCTCGTCCAGCGCCAGCCCGTGGCGCATCAGCATCGGCACCTGGGTGAAGGTGAACAGGAAGGTGAGCGGGCAGGAACAACCACAGCTTGGCCGCCAGCCAGCTTTCAAAGCTGAGCGCATAGGTCAGCACCAGATTCAGAACCGCAAGGAACTGAAAAAATATGCCCCAGTTGCGTGACAGTTTGAGCCAACCCTCGTCGGTGAGCCCTTCAAACGCAGCTTCCAGCAAAATCTTGAGCAGCGCCTTGCCTCGCCACCAGCCGATCAGCAGCGCCATGCCGAATAATTCGTACACCAGCGTCGGCTTCCACTGGATGAAGCGTTCGTCCTGGAAATAGATCGTCAGCGCGCCGAACCCGACGATCATCGCGGTGGATAGCCACAGCATCGGACTGATCTTGCCGAGCAACCACTTGCTGACTGCCAGCGCGATCAGCGATGCAACAATGAAGGCGCCTGTGCTCCGAATGACGGCGAAAATTTCGCCGCCCATGTCGCCTTCTTCGGCGGGCGAGAAATATTTGTAGGCGAGGAAAAACACCAACAGCGGGCCGTAATCGACCGCGACGTTGAGCCAACCGGATTTAGGTTTGGTTTGGGGTTTGGTTAGCGGTTCACTCATCACGCCACCCCCGCAATCACGCGCGCCACCAGATCGGGATCGAACGGGCGCAGGTCGTCGAGCTTCTCGCCCACCCCGATGGCGTGGATTGGCAGGCCGTATTGCTCCGCCGCCGCCACCAGCACGCCGCCGCGCGCGGTACCGTCCAGCTTGGTCATGATAAGCCCGGTCACGCCTGCCACCTCCTTGAATATCTCGATCTGTTGCAGGGCGTTCTGGCCGTTGGTGGCATCGAGCACCAGCAGCACATTGTGCGGCGCTTCGGGATTGAGGCGGCCGAGCACTTTGCGGATCTTCGCCAGCTCGTCCATCAGTTCGCGCTTGTTCTGCAGCCGCCCGGCGGTGTCGACGATCAGCGCGTCGATCCCGGTTTCGGTCGCCTTCTTGACCGCATCGAACACGATGCTGGCCGGATCGCCGCCCTCCGGCCCGGTGATGACGGGCACGTTGATGCGCTCCGCCCAGACCTTCAGCTGGCCGATCGCGGCGGCGCGGAAAGTGTCACCCGCTGCCAGCATCACGCCGTAATCGTCTTCCTGCAACCAATGGCCCAGCTTGGCGATGGTGGTGGTCTTGCCGCTGCCGTTGACGCCGATCACCAGGATCACCTGCGGGCGGGGGAAGGCGGTGATCTCCAGCGGCACCGCCACGGGGCGCAGGATCGCGGCGATTTCTTCGGCCACTGCCTCTTTCAGTTCGCGCTCGGTCATCGACAGGCCGAAGCGCTTCTCCGTCAGCTTGGCGCGGATGCGGCCCGCGGCAGCGGGGCCGAGGTCGGACGTGATCAGTGCATCCTCGACCATGTCGAGCGTGGCGTCGTCCAGCCTTGACGTGCCGACCACGCCGGTGAGGTTTTCGGTCAACCGCTCCGAGGTCTTGCGAAAGCCGCCGAACAGTTTCTGGGTCCAGCTTTTTTCGCTCACGTTAGCAGGCCTTCCGTAACCGCAGTCGGGGTGATGGTGACGATTGACCCGCGCGGCGTTCCGGCGGGCAGGGCGACACGGGCGAAGTTCTCCGCATAGCCGGTGCCGTCGCTTTCGGCGAGGACGCGCAAGGGTCTGCCCACAAGGCTTTGCAGCCACGCGGTGCGCGTGCTGCTCGCAACTGCCCGCAATTGCGCGGCGCGGGATTTGATGAGCGCAGGATCGAGCTGCGGCATCCGCGCGGCTGGTGTGTTGGGGCGCGGCGAGTAGGGGAAGACGTGGGTGTGGACCACCGGAAGTTCGGCGATGATCGACAGGTTGTCGGCGTGGTGCGCTTCACTCTCAGTCGGAAATCCGGCGATGATATCCGCGCCCACGGCAATATCCGGGCGACGCTCGTGGAGCCGCTGTACCAGCTCGACGGCCTGAGCGCGGCTGTGGCGGCGCTTCATCCGCTTGAGGATCAGGTCCGCCCCGTGCTGCAGGCTGAGGTGCAGATGCGGCATCACCCGCGCTTCGCTTGCGAACAGATCGAACAGCAGCGGATCGATCTCCACCCCGTCGAGCGAGGACAGCCGCAGGCGGCGCAATTCGGGGAAGGCGGTCAGGACGGCGGAAACCAGCTCGCCCAGCGGCGGCGCGCCCGGGAGGTCGTGGCCCCAACTGGTCACATCCACCCCGGTCAGCACCACTTCGGGTGCGCCCTGTTCGAGATGCCGTTCCACCTCGTGCAGCACCTGCGCGATGCTGAGCGAACGGCTGGGCCCGCGCCCTTGCGGGATGACGCAGAAGGTGCAGGCATGATCGCAGCCGTTTTGCACCGCGATGAAAGCGCGGGTGTGAGCCACTTCTCCCCTCCCCTTCAGGGGAGGGGCCGGGGGTGGGGTCTGTCCGGACTGGAAGGCAGACAGTCGGGTCGCATCGACTGGACAGACTGCCCACCCCAACCCGCATCCCCTGAAGGGGAGGGGCTATAGGCCCGCGCATCGAGCTTGTCCGCATTCGGCACCAGCCCATCGACTTCCGGCATGGCGGCAATCTGGTCGCGCTCGATATCCGCCGCGCAGCCCGTCACCAGCAGCCGCGCATCAGGCCGGGCGCGGCGGGCGCGGCGGATCGCCTGCCGGGTCTGGCGCACGGCCTCGCTCGTCACTGCGCAGCTGTTGATGACGACCAGATCCGGCTCACCCGCCACCAGCGCGCGAATCCGCTCGCTCTCGGCCAGGTTCAGGCGGCAACCCAGTGAAATGACCTGCGCTTGGCTCAAGCGTAATCGTCCAGCTCGAAGCTGCCGCGAAAGCTCTCTGCCGCAGCGCCGGTCATGGTGATGCGGTTGTCTGCGCCCCAGCCGATGGCGAGCGGGCCGCCCGGCAGATGCACCGTCACCCGCCGATCCACCAGCCCGCGCCGCATTGCCGCCACAGCAGTGGCACAAGCCCCGGTGCCGCAAGCGCGGGTCAGCCCGACGCCGCGCTCCCACACCCGCAGGCGAATGGTGGTGCGGTCCTCCACCGTGGCCACGTTGACATTGATCCGTTCCGGAAACACCTCGTCATGCTCGATCAGCGGACCGAGCAGGTCGAGCCGCACCGTGTCGCTGTCCTCCACGAAGAACACCACGTGCGGGTTGCCGACATTGACGGCGGCAGGCTGCTGCAATTCTTCCCAGCCCAAGCGGGAGGGCAAGCGTGTCCATCGGATAGGCCAGCGGGATGGCGTCCCAATCGAAACGCGGCTCGCCCATATCCACCGCAATGCCCGCCGCATCGGGCCGGGTTTCCAGCAGGCCGCCCGCGGTCATGATCCGCGCCGGTTCGCCCAGCAGCAGCCCCACTGCGCGGGTGGCATTGCCGCAGGCTTCCACCTCGCCGCCATCGGCATTGTAGATGCGCATCCGGCAGGTGGCAGTGTCATGCGGTTCGAGCACGATGAACTGATCGCAGCCGATCCCCTCGCGCCTGTCCGCCAGCGCACGAATGCTCGGCGCGGCGAGTGCGGGCAGGGAGTTTTCTCGCGCATCCAGCACGATGAAATCATTGCCCAGGCCATGCATCTTGACGAAGGGTATGCGCATGTCCGCCACCTAGTGGCGCGGGGCGCGAACCGCAATGGCGGAGCTGCGGCTTAGCTTGCCTGCCGCAGCTCGATTTTTTCTGCTTCCGGCGTTGGTGCGCTGGCAGCACGCGAATTCAACAGCCCCAGACCGGTCAGGCGGGCACGGGTTGTTTCGCCGTCCTCCGGCCGCCCATAGAGGTAACCTTGGCCCTTGATCTCGCCCAATCCCTTGAGCTTTTCCAGCACCTCGCCGTTCTCGATCCCCTCAGCCGTCACTGGCAGCGAGAGGCCTTTGCCGAGCGAAACAATGGCCCGCACCAGATCGCTGCTGACATCCTCGGAGCCGATCTCGGTCACGAAGCTGCGATCGATCTTGAGCCGGTCGAACGGCAGCGAACGCAATTGCGACAGGCTGGAATAGCCGGTGCCGAAATCGTCGAGGCTGATGCGAATGCCCTGGTTCTTCAGGCTGGTGATGATCGAGCGGACCGCGCCGATGTTCTCGTGCAGGCAGCTTTCGGTAATCTCGACTTCGAGCCGGTGTGGCGGGAAACCACTTTCCACGAGCAGATGCAGCAGCTTTTGCGCGAACCACGGATCACGTAGTTGCAGCGGCGAGATGTTGACCGAAAGTGTGAGCGAGTCGTCCCATTCGACAGCCTGCGCGAGCGCCAGACGGATCAGTCCTTCAGACAGGGTGCCGATCACGTCGATTTCCTCGGCGATGGGGATAAAAATATCAGGGCCGACGAGGCCGTATTTGGGTGATTGCCAGCGCGCCAGCATTTCGAAGCCTACCAGAGTGCCCGATTCCAGATCGATCTGCTGTTCGTAATAGGGAACGAATTCGCCTGCTTTCAGGCCCTCGCGAATGCCGGATTCCAGTTCATTGCGGAAACGCAGTTCGTCTTCCATCTGCGGTTCGAACCAGAAGAAGCGGTTCCGCCCGCGCTTCTTGGCGTGATACATGGCGATATCGGCGCGGTGGATCAGGCGGTCGGCGGTCAGCAAGCTGTTCCGGTCAGCATCACCGCCGGTATGCGCCAGACCAACCGAGATGGTTGCTTCGACCGTAGCATCACCCGCTTCCACGGGTGCAGAAACGCTGAGGATCAGGGCGTCGACCAGCGCATCCACCCGTTCGCGAGCGTGGATGTCAAACGGCACTGCGCAGGCGAATTCATCGCCGCCGATGCGGACGATCAGACCTTCGGCAGGCAGCGCCGAAGAGATTCGTTCGGCAATGGTTGTCAGCACACGGTCGCCCGTGCGGTGGCCGTTGAGATCGTTGATCTGCTTGAAATTGTCGAGATCGATCATCAGCACGGCAACATCCTGCCGGGCCGATTTATAAGAGGCCAACATGGCATCTATGGCTGCGGGTCCGCTGCGGCGGTTGAGGCAGCCGGTGAGGGGATCCCGTTCGGCCAGCTCGCGCGCATTTTCTTCCGCTTTGCGGTGGTTCTTCACTTCGCGATGGAGTTCGACATAGCGTCGCCAACCGAAAATCAGCAGCGCGATATTGAGCAGGACGGCGTTGACCAGCAGCATGTCGGGCGGATCGCCGCCCCCTGTCCAGGCACGCACGATTTGCGGCATGATCGCTCCGCCAGTGCCGACAAACAGGACAATCGCTGCAATCGCAATTCCCAGCGTGAGAATATCTCGCGGTGTCGAAGCCGCAGCCGCAGCCGCAGGCGCACGCCCTGCGATCTTCTGCTCGGAATTTCCTTCGTTCAACGCCCGCAAGCCCCCGAAAAGTCGTTGGCAGGGATATGATCGGGTATGATCAATTTTCGGTTAATTGCCGCGCCGTAACGGACGCGCTAGGCGGATTGCCATGCTTAAGGAGGAACCTTTGTCCAATCGCTGGCTGATCAAATCGGAACCGTTCAAATATGCCTGGGCTGATCTCGTGCGCGATGGTGAGACGGTTTGGGACGGGGTTCGCAATCACCTTGCGGCCATGAACCTGCGGGCGATGAACGTCGGCGATCCGTGTTTTTTCTATCATTCGAACGAAGGGCTGCAGATCGTCGGCGTGGCCGAAATCAGCGCGACGGGACTGATCGATCCGACCGATGCCGATGGCAAATGGCCGACGGTGAAGGTGAAACCAGTCTCGCCATTGGCCAATCCGGTTACGCTCAAAGCGATCAAGGCCAATCCAACGCTTGAAGGGATTGATCTGATCCGGCTTTCGCGCTTGTCCGTGGCGCAGATACGACTGACCGAGTGGGAAGAAATTATCCGGATGTCAGAGGGTTAATTCGGAACCTTCGCTTTGCAACGCCGTTGTTTGGGCAATGGGCAGGCAATCAGGCCGCCCGATCAACAACGGAGAAATTCGATGGGTGAACTCACCGACAAGATCAAAGGCAACACCAACGAAGCCATCGGCAAGGTGAAGCAGCAGTCGGGCAATCCGGCGACCCGCGAAGAAGGCCGCCATCAGGAAGCGAAGGGCGAAGGCCAGCAGCTCAAGGGCGAAATCAAGGGCAAGCTTGGCGACAAGATCTGACGCCGTTATCCTTTTCGAAAAACGAAAGGGCCGCTCCATTGGAGTGGCCCTTTTTCGTTGGGCTCAGTCCCCGCGCAAGCCGCTGACTGTCGCCCCGCCAGCGCTCAATTGTTCGATATCGGTAATGCAGTGGATCAGGCGAATGCCCTTCCGGTCCATCGCCTCTTCCAGCGCCGCATCGAACTGCGCATTGGTTTCCACCCGCACGCCCCAGCCGCCATAGCTTTGCGCCATCATGGCGAAATCGGGATTGGCGAGCTGGGTGGCTGATTCCCGCCCCGGATACTCGCGCTCCTGATGCATGCGGATGGTGCCGTAGGTGGAATTGTCGAACAGGATCACCAGCAGGTCGAGCCCATATTGCGCGGCAGTGGCCAGTTCCTGCGCGTTCATCAGGAAATCGCCATCGCCCGCCGCAGCGACCACGCAGCGATCGGGGAAGCGCTTTGCCGCCGCAACCGCTGCAGGAATGCCATAACCCATCGCGCCGGCTGTGGGGGCGAGTTGCGAGGGATATCCGGCATAGGGCCAGTAGCGGTGCCACCAGCCAGCGAAATTGCCCGCGCCGTTGCAGATGATCGCGTCTTGCGGGAGCAGCCTGCGTGCGGTCCCGATCGCCAGCGCCAGATCGAGCGGGAATTGCGCCTCGGTGCGCGGGGTGTTCCACGCCTGCCATTCCGCATGGGCCTCCGCCCCCGAGTCGAAGGGGATTACCTCGGCATCGTCCCACAGCGCGGCGCTTTCGGCGAATTCGGCCATATCGGCGCAGAGCGGCAGGTCGGTGCGATAGACGCGGCCCAGCTCTTCGGGATCGGGATGGACGTGGATCAGTACCTGATCGGGATGATCGGGGGTCACCAGCGCATAGCCATCGGTGGTCGCTTCGCCCATCCGCGCGCCGACCACCAGCAGTACATCCGCCTGCCGAACCCGTTCGGCCAGCTTCGGATTGGGGCCGTAACCCAGATTCCCGGCATAGACCGGTGAAGAGGGCGGCAAGGCATCCTGTCTACGGAACGCGGTGGCGACGGGCAGGCCAATGCTCTCCGCAAACTGGGAGAAATAGTGCCGCGCTCGCTCGTTCCAGCCCGCGCCGCCGACGATGGCCAGCGGCGCGGCGGCATCGCCGATCAGCCGCATCATCGTTGCCATCGCATCGGGGCAGGGGGCCTGCGCGGGCTTCACTATTGCCGGACGAACCGGAGAGGCGATTTCAGCCTCGTGCAGCATATCCTCGGGCAGGGCGAGCACCACCGGGCCGGGCCGCCCCGAAATGGCCGTGGACCAGGCGCGGGCGAGATATTCGGGAATCCGGCGGGCATCGTCGATCCGCGCCGACCACTTGGCGATGGGCGCGAAGAAGGCGGGGAAATCGACTTCCTGAAACCCCTCGCGATCGCGCATTCCCCGGTCCACATCGCCGATGAACAGGATCATCGGCTGGCTGTCCTGCATCGCCACATGCACGCCGATGCTGGCATTGGTGGCGCCGGGCCCGCGGGTGACGAAGGCCACGCCGGGCTTGCCCGTCATCGCGCCGTCGGCGCAGGCCATGAACGCGACGCCGCCTTCCTGCCGGCAGGTCACCGTATCGATCTGCGGGCAATCCGGCAAGCGCATCGAGCACCGGCAGGAAGCTCTCCCCCGGCACGGTGAAAATCCGGTCACAGCCCTGTTCCACAAGGCAATCGACGAGCAGGCGGGCGGCGGTTCTGGTCATGGCCAGCAGCGATAGCGACACCCGGTTGCGGCGGCAACTATCTGTGGAATGCGGAGGACCGTCCCGTCTGTGGACAGGAACCAGAAAGGGATGGGCGGATTGGTTACCAAATGGTTAAACCCTCTGCATGAGACGCGCTCTAGTTCTGACCGATGAATCGGCCCGCCACCCCTTCCGGGCCTCGCTGCCTCCGCATGTCGTGCTGCGCGCGAACGAGGTGGAGCGAACCGTGCCGTGGCGGTTGCGGCTGGGGCTGACGCGCAAGGATGCGGAAACCGTGCTGGCGACCTACGCCGCCGGGTTTGTCGCCACGCTCACCTTCTTCGGCTGATAATCACTCTGCGGCGAAGGCACAGGCGGCCAGTTCCGCCTTGCACAGCACGCCCGCCAGCCATGCCGAGAACAGGCACATCGCCGCGCTCAGCAGCAATTGCTCCATCAGCGGCACGCCCACCGCACTCAGCCCAAGCGCCAGCAGCGATCCCGCCACCATCGCCCCCGAATTGACGATATTGTTCGCCGCCACCGTGCGGCTCGTCTGCGAAGCGGGCACCTTGGTGGTGAGGAAGGCGTAGAGCGGGACCACGAACATGCCGCCGAACACCGCGATCAGCAGCAGGCTGGCGAGCACCGCCCAGGCAAGCGGATAGGAGAGGAACGCGGCGACATCCATCAGTTCGGTGCTTTCCAGACCCGCCTTCCACGCGCGGCAGACGAAGTAGAACACCGTCACCATCGCCCCCATCGCCAGCACCGATCCGGGGGCATAGCGCGCCGAAACCTTGCCTTTGAGCAGCAGGTTCACCGCCACCGATCCGATCGCCACGCCGATGGAGAAGAACACCAGGAACAGGCTGGCGACTTCCTTGTTCGCCATCAGCTCGTTCTTGGCCAGCGGCGGGAACTGGATGAACAGCACCGCGCCGATGGTCCAGAAAAAGCTGATCGCGAGGATGGCGAAGAACACCTCGCGATTGTGGGTGGTATCGCGCACCAGCCGGTAGGACGAGGTGAAGGGATTGAAATCGACCGTCTCCAGTTCCGTCCCCATCGGCGGGGCGGAGGGGACCTGGCGGCTGGTAAAATAGCCGATCACCGCGAAGCCGATCACTGCCAAAGCGGCCACTTGCACCGACATGAATCCGGCCAGAATTGTCCCTGCCATGATCGCAAGGTAAGTCCCCGCTTCCACCAGCCCGGTGCCTGCCAGCACTTCGTCCTTCTTCAGATGCTGCGGCAGGATCGCGTATTTGATCGGGCCGAAGAAGGTCGAATGCGTACCCATCGCGAACAGCGCCAGCATCAGCAGCGGGATGGCGAAGGCATCGACGGCAATCCCGCGCCATGCGAGGAACAGCCCGACCGCGCCCACCGCCATGATGCCGATTTCCGCCGCCTTGATGATGCGGATGATCTTCGCCTTGTCGCGCATGTCGGCCAGTTGCCCGGCGATGGCGGAGAGCAGGAAGAACGGCAGGATGAACACCGCCGATGCCACGCCGGAAAAGATCGTCTCGGTCTCGGCGGAATTGTACACCGTGTAGACGACGAACAGCACCATCGTCGTCTTGTAGAGGTTGTCGTTGAACGCATTGAGCAATTGCGTGATGAACAGCGGCAGGAACCGGCGCTGCTTGAGCAGGTGGGTCGAGGTAAACATAGGGGGGTTCTGCGTGCCTTCCTCTTGCCCGCCGCTAGGGTCCGGCTGTCTGCGCGGGCAGGCTTATAACCAATCGCGGGCATAGGCCATGCTTTTTCCCGCAGCATTACCGCGCTAGGGGGGGGCCATGTGGACGCTGCCCAATCTGCTCACCATGTCGCGCATCGTCGCGCTGCCCGTGCTCGCCTTCCTGCTCTGGTGGCCGGGGTGGGAGGCGGGCTACCTGATGGCCTTCGCGCTCTACACCGCGATGGGGATCACCGATTACTTCGACGGGATGCTGGCGCGGGCCAGCGGGGCGGTGAGCAAGCTGGGGATCTTCCTCGATCCGATTGCCGACAAGATCATGGTCGCCACGGTGATCCTGGTGCTGTCCGCGATGGGGGTGCTGGAGGGGCCCTACGTGGGGGACATGCACGTGATCGCGGGCCTCATCATCCTGATCCGCGAGATCGCGGTATCGGGCCTGCGCGAATTCCTCGGCGGCTTGCAGGTATCGATCCCGGTGAGCAAGCTGGCCAAGTGGAAGACGACCTTCCAGCTGGTTTCTTTGGGTGCGCTGATCCTGGGGCAGGGGCTGCCGGGCTGGGTGATTTTCGCTGGAGGGATAGCGCATAACGTGCCGCACACCGTGGGGCTGATCACGCTGTGGGCGGCGGCGATCCTGACGCTGGTGACGGGTTGGGATTATTTGCGGGTGGGTTTGAAGCACATGGATTGATTGTGGAGCGCCAACCGGGGGTGTTTGCGAAACTTTCGTTTGGCGGAAAAGTGTTGCTTGGAAAATCGGGCCTTCAAGATTAGAAAACAGCCAGATTCTGTTAAATCCGGGCCATGATCATCAACATACACGACGCCAAAGCCAACCTGTCGAAACTAGTCGAAGCGATCCATTCTAGGCGCGAGCGGGAATTCGTGATTGCGGTCAACGGCACGCCTGCGGCGCGACTGGTACCGATTGAACCGAAGAAGTCGCTCAACTGGGGTCTGCTCAAGGGCGGGATTGCGGTGCCCGACGATATTGACGGGAACAATTCCGAGATCGAACGGATGTTTGCGGGCGGCACCGATTGAGCTGCTGCTCGACACGTGTGTCTTGCTGTGGCGGCGGGCGGGGAGTCTTGGGCCTGACCCTGCAGACGGCATTTGCGCGGCTTGGGGACTATGGAGCCGGGCTCCGGCTTGCTTGACCAGTGGAGCACCTTAACGCTGTGTAGATCGTGTTGCTTTCCAATTATCGAAAGGGAATCGCTTGAAATTGCTAGACAAGCTCCGGCAACTGACACCCGACGATCACGAGATTTTTGCGCTATTGAATGAAGGGTTCGATGGAAGCCGAACAATTAGCAGTTCCGGCAGCCGAGAAATGGTCTTTCGCGCCCGAGGATATCCCGACGAGCCCTATCTAACGCTGCGCTTCAAGGGAAACCGAATTTCAACCCTCGCCCCCGGCAATCGGCTGACCAAGAATTGTCAAAACGGCTTGGTTGAACGGGCAACACATGCCTTAAAGGGAGACGCCGGGTCGCACGTCGTATCCAGATACATTTTTGCCGAGCGGCCGCTAACAGGACAGTTTCAGGTTGGTAATGTATTGCGGCTCCGACCTCCGCCTCCAAATACTGCCATTGGAAGTGGGCTAGATGAGTGGCGCAGAGTTGCTGAACCGTATGGTGAGAAAGGCGATGCGCACCTAGGCCCACCATACCCGATCCTTATGGAAATTCGGGTCAAAAAGAGTTCCGCACTTATGCTTCAGTCTTTGTGGAGGATGCGCGAGCTGGAGCGTCATCAGAATGCGCTAACCCTGCTAATTGCTGCCGACATAAAATATGCCCATTTCCCCTCCGGGCCTCTTTGGACTTCAATTTTTCGCGGTCAAAGAATTGAGAACCATTTGGTGGAGATAGGTTTCAGTGATCCTGATGGCGCTGTGCACGATGATGTTCCCAAATTCACTTGAGCCAACGGTGGGGACCTATGATGGAGAAGACTATTATGGTCGCATTTGGGCTTGGGATACGGAACTGTTAATTCCGAAATCTCTCGATCACCATCTTGGTCTCATCCATTCCCTTGATGCGGAAGAAGCGAAGAAATTTCATCGAGCGTGATGTGGTTTGCTCAAGGCGTTCAATTCCGCTCAATTGAAGACAATTGGCATTCCATCCTTTTCAGCCTCAATCGAGTTGCCTTCTTCCGCGAAGTGACGAGACCACAAAAAGCTTTGACGCGTTGGTTGAACGATACGGTCAACTTTCACGACGATACCATAACCTCTTGCCAAGCAACTTTATCGGTGTCCGATAGTGAGTTGATCCACGGAAGCTTTGCCCACTCGTCCGACACAGGTTGGTATTCCTTTAAGAAGGACGATCATTGGCAAACGATGTTGATTTGGATGCTCGCAAATCGCTGTCTAATCGGGTGGCTTGAAGATCCCAAAATGACAGTCATGAGTTCTTTGGAGCGAGCGTCATCACTCTGCCCCACCCACCCCATCAAACGCCACCACCGCCCGAACCACGGCCTGCATCATCGCCATCCGCTCCGGCACCGAACGGCGGGTATCCCCCACCATGATCGCCACCGCATAGGTCCGGCCTCCCGGCGCGAAGAGCAGGCCGACGTCGTTGTAGCCCGATTGCCGCCCGTCCCAATATTGCCCGGTGCCGGTCTTGTGCGCCAGCCGCCAGCCCTCCGGCACGGCGGCTTTCATGCGGTTGGGGCCGCTTTTGGTCTGCATCATCACCGAGAGGAACCACGCGGTGCGTTCGGCGGAGAGCAGGTCCCCGCGCGCCAGCCGCGCGAGCGCCTCGGCAATCGCCTGCGGGGTCGCGCCGTCCACCGGATCGGCGAGATAGTCCTCGTAGGCGGAGCGGCGCACGCTATCGGGCACCGCGTCGCGCGCTTCGAAAAAGCCTTCGCGAGTGAAGGCATAGTGTTGCCGCCACTCCAGCCCGGCGATGGCGCTCTGCATCAGCCGTTCGCCGGGGCCGAAGCGGATGCCCGCCAGCCGCTGCTCGTCGAGCATCGCCCGCACCGCTTCCGGCCCGCCGACCGCGTTCAGCACCGCATCGTTGGCGGTATTGTCGCTTTCGGTGATCGCGGCTTCGATCAGCTCCTCGATCTCCACCGAGACCACGCCTTCGCGCAGGATGCGGTTGCGGATCGGCTGGTGGAACACGGTCAGATCGTTGCGCGTAAGGCGCAGGCTTTGCGACAGATCGAGTTCGCCCCGGTCCGCCTGCATCAGTGCCGTGAGCGCGACCCAGGTCTTGCTCACGCTCTGTTGCGGCAGCAGCCGTTCGGCATCGAAGCCGGTGGACCAGCCGCTCTCGACATCGACCACCGCGATCCCCAGCGTGCCGCCGAAATCGAGCGCCAGCCGGTCGATCTCGGTCGCCAGCGCTTCCTGGGCGATTTCCTGCGGCGTAAGGTCGGGCAGTTCCGCTTCCTGAGCTTCGGGCAAGGCGGCTTCGTCGGCATTGGTGCAGCCTGTCACCAGCAACAGCGCGGCGGCGAGAGACAGGAACCGTCCCGCCATTATCCCGCCCGCAGTTCCTCGGCGAGCAGCCGGAATTCGTCCGAGCGCGGCGAGTTCACCCGCCATACCAGCGCGATTTCGCGGCTGGTCTTGCGGCCCTTCAGCGGGCGCGCGACCACCTGGGTGCCGTTGAGTATGCCCGCGTCGATGGCCATTTGCGGCAGCATCGTCAGGCCAAGGCCGTTGTCCACCATCTGCACCAGCGTGTGCAGCGAGGTGCCGATCATCGTCGCGCTGGCGCGCAATTCGGGCCGGTCGCAGGCGGCGAGCGCGTGTTCCTTCAGGCAATGCCCGTCTTCCAGCAGCAGCAGCCGCCCCTGATCGATCATGCCGGGCGGGATTTCGGCGGGCGGATCGCGCGGATCGTCCTTCGGGAAGGCGACGAACAGCACGTCGTCGGCGATCTTCTCCTTCTCCACTTCGCCGGTGGCGAAGGGCAGGGCGAGCAGCACGCAATCGGCGCGGCCGTGGTGCAGCGATTCGATGGCGTGGTCGCTGGTTTCCTCGCGCAGGAACAGCTTGAGGGCCGGGCGCTCGCGGCGCAGGCGCGGCAGGATGCGCGGGAGCAGGAACGGGGCGATGGTGGGGATGACGCTCATCCGCAGTTCGCCGGACAAGGGCTTACCCGCCGCTTGCACCAGTTCGGCCAGCTCCTCGGTCTCGCGCAGAACCCGGTGCGCCTTGGCGACGACATTGTTCCCCAGCGGCGTGAACCGCACCACCCGGCGGCTGCGCTCCACCAGCGTCACCCCGAGCAGCGATTCGAGCTCGCGAATGCCCGCCGAAAGCGTGGACTGCGAAACGAAAGACGCATCCGCCGCCCGCCCGAAATGCCCGTGCTCGTGCAGCGCGACGAGGTACTGCAACTGCTTGATGGTGGGGAGGTAGGTGGTCATTCTGCCACGCTACTCCTCCGCGGCTTGGTTTCCACGGCAGCCTCCTCAACCACCACATCATCGATATGCGTCATCTTCAGCCGCCCGTTCACCACCGCGAAGGCGAGCTTGCCTTCCACCAGATCGAGCGCATCCTTGCCGAACACTTCGTAGCGCCAGCCCTCCAGCAGCGGCAGTTTGCGCACGCCTGCCGCCAGTGCTTCCATCTCGTCCGACTTGGTCAGCAGGCGCGAAGCCACGTCGATCTCGCGCGAGCGGATCTTCAGCAGCAGCTTGAGCAGGTCCGCCACCAGCGCGCCTTCCTTGCCCAACGGCGCACCGCGCTTGGGCTTGTCGGGCATTTCCTCGTCGGGCAGCGGTTCGGCGTTCTTGAGCACGCGCATCAGCCGCTTGCCGATTTCGTTTTCCGGCCCAGGCGTTGGACAGCCCGCGCACCTTGGCCAGGTCTTCCTGCTTTTTCGGCGGATGGCTGGCGATATCGGCCAATGTTTCATCACGAATGATACGCCCGCGCGGAATGTCCTTGTCCTGCGCTTCGGTCTCGCGCCAAGCGGAAAGCGCCTTCAGCCGCCCCAGCACCAGCGGATTGCGCCCCGGCGCGCGGATGCGGTGCCAGGCGAGGCTGAGATCGTTGGCATAATTCGCCGGGTCCGCCAGCTTTTCCATTTCCGCATTCAGCCAGTGGCCGCGATCGGTCTTGATCAGCTTCTTGAGGATCTTCGGGAAGATCGTCGCCAGATAGGTGACATCGCCGATGGCATATTCGATCTGCCGCTCGCTCAGCGGGCGGCGGCTCCAATCGGTAAAACGCGCGCCCTTGTCGATGGTCTTGCCGAGCCAGCTTTCCACCAGATTGGCATAGCCGATCTGTTCGGACTGGCTGATCGCCATCGTCGCAATCTGGGTGTCGAAAATGGGGAAGGGGGTCTTGCCGGTGAGGTTGTAGATGATTTCCACATCCTGCCCGCCAGCGTGGAAAACTTTGAGAATTTCGTCGTTCTCGCACATCAGATCGAGCAGCGGGGAGAGGTCGAGGCCCGATGCCAGCGGATCGATAGCCGCGGCCTCTTCCTCGTTGCCCACCTGGATCAGGCAGAGCAGCGGATAATAGGTGTTCTCACGCATGAATTCGGTGTCGACGCAGACGAATTCGTGCTGCGCCAGCCGCTCGCACAGTTCGGTCAGCGTCTTGGTATCGGTGATAAGGGGATGGATTTGCATATGCCGTTCGTTTCTGTCCTGGCCGGTTCACCGACCTGCGCACCCGCCCTGCCAAGCTGCAAATCTTGACAAAACGCCGTGCATACCCTGTTAGCGCGCGCATGAAGCGAAGGCCTTCGCACCACGCCGGTGCGCGCCCTTAGCGCCATAGCCTCCGAAATGGAAAGAGTCCCGATGCACGCCTATCGTACCCACACTTGTGCCCAGCTATCGAAAGCCAACGAAGGGGAGGCAGTGCGCCTGTCCGGATGGGTGCATCGCAAGCGCGATCACGGCGGGGTGCTGTTTGTCGATCTGCGCGATCACTACGGCATTACCCAGATTGTGGCGGACGAGGATTCGCCCGCGCTGGCGCTGCTCGACGGGCTGAAGCTGGAAAGCGTCATCACCGTCGATGGCACGGTGAAGGCGCGCGATGCGGCGGCGGTGAACCCGAACCTGCCGACCGGCGCAATCGAAGTCTTCGCCCGCGAAGTGACGGTGCAGAGCCACGCCGCCGAACTGCCGCTGATCGTCAATTCGGGTGAGGATTACCCGGAGGAAACCCGCCTCAAGTACCGCTTCATCGATCTGCGGCGCGAGCGGGTGCACAACAACATCATGCTGCGCAACCGGGTCATCACCAGCTTGCGCCAGCGGATGATCGCGCAGGGGTTCAGCGAATTCCAGACCCCGATCCTCGGCGCCTCCAGCCCCGAAGGCGCGCGCGATTACCTCGTCCCCAGCCGCCTGCATCCGGGCCACTTCTACGCGCTGCCGCAGGCCCCGCAGATGTTCAAGCAGCTGCTGATGGTGGCGGGTTTCGACCGCTATTTCCAGATCGCCCCCTGCTTCCGCGACGAAGACCTGCGCGCCGACCGCTGCCGCCGAATTCTACCAGCTCGATTTCGAAATGAGCTTCGTCACGCAGGAAGACGTGTTCCAGGCCATCGAGCCGGTGCTGGCGGGCGTGTTCGCGGAATTCTCCGGCGGCAAGCGCGTGACGGCGGCGGGCGATTTCCCGCGCATCCCCTATGCCGAAGCCATGCTGAAATACGGCAGCGACAAGCCCGACCTGCGCAACCCGCTGCTGATCACCGATGTCTCGCACCACTTCACCCAGAGCGGCTTCGGCATTTTCCAGTCCATCGTCGGCAGCGGCGGTGTGGTCCGGGCGATCCCGGCGCCCGAACACCGCCGAAAAGAGCCGCAAGTTCTTCGACGAGATGAACGACTGGGCGCGCAAGGAAGGCTTCTCCGGGCTCGGCTATGTCACCCGCAAGGCGGGCGAATTCGGCGGGCCGATTGCGAAGAACCACGGCCCGGAAGAAATGGCGAAACTGTACGCCGAGCTGGGGCTGGGCGAGAACGATGGGCTGTTCTTCGCCGCGGGCAAGGAAAAGGACGCGGGCAAGCTGGCCGGGCGCCGCGCGCACCCGGGTGGGCGAGACGCTGGAGCTGATCGAACCCGATTGCTTCAAGTTCTGCTGGATCGTCGATTTCCCGATGTTCGAATACGACGAGGACGCCAAGAAGGTCGATTTCAGCCACAATCCCTTCTCGATGCCGCAGGGCGAGATGGAGGCGCTGGAAACGCAGGACCCGCTCACCATCAAGGCTTGGCAGTACGATATCGTCTGCAACGGCTACGAATTGTCGAGCGGGGCGATCCGCAACCACAAGCCGGAAACCATGTACAAGGCGTTCGAGATCGCCGGCTACAGCCGCGCCGATGTCGATGCGAATTTCTCCGGCATGATCGAGGCGTTCAACTGGGCGCGCCCCCGCACGGCGGCTCCGCGCCGGGGATCGACCGGATCGTGATGCTGCTGGCGGACGAGCCGAACATCCGCGAAGTCATCGCCTTCCCGCTCAACCAGCGCGCGCAGGACCTGATGATGGGCGCGCCGAGCGAAGTCACGCCGCGCGCACTGCGCGATGTGCATATCCGCACGATGGATGTGGCGAAAGACTAGGGACCTTCGCTGAAATTCGTTCAGGTTTAATGCATTTTAGATGAACAATGATGGTGCCAGTTCAAACCTAAGGGGGGATTGGCATGAGAAAGTTCAGCTTGCTCGCGATGGGACTGGCGCTAGGTTTTCTTACCTCAGGCGCACAGGCGGAAACGCTGCGGATCAGCGGCATCTATCCAGCTGCAACCGATGAGGCGATTGAAGTCGAAGCGATTGCCGTGGAGCCGTTCGGCGGTCTCGATGGCAGGCGCCTTTCCTACCTGATCGAGGATCGGCTGCGCGGGATCACGATTGAGGGTGACCAGTGGTTCACGGTGGTCGTGCCGGAACAAGGCCATTCCCTGGACGGAGTCCTCTCCGGCCATGTCGAACCCCGCTTTTCCGAAAGCGCCTTTGTTGGCATTCGCAATGTCTGCTGGCAGAAGAATGCGCAGGACATATGCATCGAGTGGCGCGATGTCGAAACGCAATGCCTGCGGGTCAATCTCACCATGCAGCCGGAAATGCGGCTTGCAGCGCGCAATGGTCGCTTGCTCTGGGCGAGCAACGCCAGCCGGGCGACCGAGGTGAGCTTTTGCCCCGAATTTGATGCCGAGCCCGATTTTGAGCCGATCATCGCCGGCTGGCTGGAAGAATTTGCCGCCCATGCGCGCGGCAGCCTCGCGCCGAGTGCCTATACGAGCTCGGTGCGGATCATGGAAAGCCGCAGCGGTTTGACTGGTGATGCCCGCGCGCAATTCCGTGCGGCGATCGGCCTGACCGAGAGCAATGGTCGGGAGGCCTGCGCGATCTTCGATTCGTTGCTGGCCAGCAACCCGAACCAAGCTTCTCTGCGTTTCAATACAGGACTCTGCGCGGAGCAGGCAGGCGATCTGGACACTGCGGAGCAGCTCTATAGCCTTGCGCTATCCTCTAGGCGTTCGGACGATGAGGCGCGGGCAGGGCTGCGGCGGGTGGCGGAGCGGTTGCGGGCACGCGACCAGCTCGAACTGCGCGCGCGCCTGACGGGAAGGAGCAATTTGCTGGCGGGGATGGCTCCAGTGACAATGTAGCTTTCGCGACACAGGCAGTTTACCCGCCATCACTGCGCCACGGGCACTTGCAAGGCTGGCTCGCGTTCATTAGGGCGAAAGCAATTGATCACCCCCAGATGGAAGAGGGATTACATGAGCGATATCGCCGCACGCGTGAAGAAAATCGTCGTCGAGCATCTCGGCGTCGAGGAAGACAAGGTCACTCCGGACGCCAGCTTCATCGATGATCTGGGCGCTGACAGCCTTGATATCGTCGAACTGGTGATGGCGTTCGAGGAAGAATTCGGGGTCGAAATCCCGGACGACGCCGCCGAGAAGATCAACACCGTTGGCGATGCCAACACCTATATCGAAGCCAACGCCGGCTAAACCTGCCCCGGCTTCCGCTCACCCTGAGCTTGTTCTGAGCCTGCCGAAGGGGTCGTATTCCGGTACGCGGCCATTGCGCCGGGAGTTGGAACAGCAGGACTTCGACAGGCTCAGCCCCGGTGGGTTGGGCCTGTTGTGTTTGTGGAGTGGAGAAGATTATGCGGCGTGTTGTCGTAACCGGACTTGGCCTTGTCACCCCGCTAGGGGGCGATGTTGAAACCACGTGGGCGAACCTGATTGCGGGCGAAAGCGGCGATCGGCCGATCACCCATTTCGATCCCTCGGCGCAGAAATGCACGATTGCGGGGGAAGTGAAGCCCAAGGATCATCCGTGGGGCTTCGATGCCGACAAGCGGGTGGATCACAAGGTCCAGCGGCAGGTCGATCCGTTCATCGTCTTCGGTATCGATGCTGCCGGGCAGGCGCTGGAAGATGCCGGGCTGCTGGAGATGGACGAAGCCACGCGGGAACGCGCAGGCTGCTCGATCGGTTCGGGCATCGGCGGGCTGCCGGGGATCGAGCTGGAAGCGGTGAACCTGCATGAGCGCGGCCCGGGCCGGGTTTCGCCGCATTTCGTTCATGGGCGGCTGATCAATCTGATCAGCGGGCAGGTCTCGATCAAGTACGGGCTGATGGGGCCGAACCACGCGGTGGTGACGGCCTGTTCCACCGGCGCGCATTCGATTGGTGATGCCGCGCGGATGATCCGTGACGATGATGCCGACATCATGCTGGCGGGCGGCGCGGAAGCGACCATCTGCCCGATCGGCATCGCCGGTTTCGCGCAGGCGCGCGCGCTCAATTGCTCCATGAACGATCGCCCGACCGAAGCCAGCCGCCCCTATGACAAGGACCGCGACGGGTTCGTGATGGGCGAAGGCGCGGGCGTGGTGGTGCTGGAGGAATACGAGCACGCCAAGGCGCGCGGCGCGAAGATCTATGCCGAAGTGGTCGGCTATGGCCTGTCGGGCGATGCCTACCACGTCACCGCCCCGCATCCCGAAGGCAAGGGCGCGGAAAACGCGATGCGGATGGCGCTCAAGAAAGCCGGACTGGGACCGTCGGACATCGACTATGTCAACGCCCACGGCACCTCCACCATGGCGCGATACCATCGAACTGGCAGCGGTGCGCCGGGTGCTGGGCGATGATCTTGGCGGCGCGTCGATGAGCAGCACCAAAAGCGCCATCGGCCACCTGCTCGGCGGCGCGGGGGCGGTGGAGAGCATCTTCTGCATCCTCGCCATCCGCGACCAGATCGTGCCGCCGACATTGAACCTGCACAATCCCGATGACGGCACCGAAGGTGTCGATCTGGTGCCGCTGGTGGCGAAGAAGCGCACGGTGAACGCGGTGCTCAACAACAGCTTCGGTTTTGGCGGGACCAATGCCTCGCTGGTGATGAAGCGGGTCGATTGAGATGAAAAAGCTGTTCGGGCTGGCGGCGCCCTCGCGGGGCTGCTGCTGGTCGCGGTGCTGGGCTGGTTTGCCTGGGGCTGGTGGGGTTCCTCGGCAGTCGAGGAAGAGGTGGCGTTTATCGTCCCCTCGGGCTCCTCACTGACCTCGGTGGCGGACAAGCTGGAGGAGGACGGCCACGTCGCTTCGGCCAGCGCCTTCCTGCTGCGGGCGAAGATCCTCGGCAGCGGCGATCCGATCAAGGCGGGTGAATTCCTGCTGCCGGCGGGTGCCAGCGGGGCGACGATCTTGTCCACGCTCCAGAGCAACGAAGTGATCCGCCGCTTCGTCACCATCCCTGAAGGCACGCCCTCGGTGATGGTCTACGACATCCTGATGGCGGAAGACCTGCTGGTGGGCGAGATTCCGGTGCCGGAGGAAGGCTCTGTCCTGCCCGAAAGCTATGATTTTGAACGCGGCGAGGAGCGCGTGGCCGTGCTCGCGCGGATGCAGCGGGCGATGGACGACACGCTGGCCGAACTGTGGCCCAACCGCAGCGATCGCACCGTGGTGAGCAGCCCGCAGGAAGCCGTGATCCTCGCCTCTATCGTCGAAAAGGAAACCGGCGTTCCCGAAGAGCGCGAGATGGTCGCCGGGCTTTACTCAAACCGGGTGCGGCAGGGCATCTGGCTGCAAGCTGATCCGACGATTATCTATCCGATCACCCGCGGGCGTCCACTTGGGCGGCGGATAAGGCAGTCGGAAATTCAGGACATCAACGATTACAACACCTATTCGATGCCCGGTTTGCCGCGTGGACCGATCACCAATCCGGGGCGGGCGAGTATCGAAGCGGTGCTCAATCCAGCCGAGACCGACGCGATCTTTATGGTCGCCGACGGAACCGGCGGACACGCATTCAGCACGACCAACGCAGAACATGAGGCGGCAGTCGAACGCTGGTTCGCGCTGCGCCGCGAACGCGGGGAAATGTGACGGGGCAGGGCGCGGGCGAGGGTCAAGGTGCTTTGGCACCGCTGATCCTCACCGCGCTGCTGCCCGACGATCTGCATCGCTGGGCGACCAGCCTGCGCGACGCGCATTTCCCGTTCGAGCGTAACCACCTCGAAGCCCACGTAACCCTGTTCCACGCCCTGCCACCAAGCTGCGAGGACGAGTTGCGGAGGCTCTGCGCGGCGCTGGCGCGGGACAATGCGCCCATTTCGGCGCGTTTTCAGGGCATCATGCCGCTTGGCAGGGGCACCGCACTGAAGCTGGAAAGCGCAGGAATGATCGCACTGTGGGAGGAACTGCGCGAACGGTTCCACGGCCTGCTGACCCCGCAGGACGATCACCGCCCGCGCCTGCACGTCACCATCCAGAACAAGGTCACCGTGGCCGAGGCCAAGGCCCTGCAGGCAGAGCTTGCCCCGCTGGTGGAACCCCGCGCTTTCACCTTCGCCGGGCTAGGCCTCTACGCCTATCGCGGCGGCCCGTGGGAACACCGCAAAAGCTGGCGTTTTCGCGGTTGACCGCGCGCGCCGTGCCACCTACAGCGCGCCCCTTGTCTGCCGCCCCCTTTCATCAGGACGCGGCCTCAGGCACGCTGGATGGCGGAGTAGCTCAGTTGGTTAGAGCACGGGAATCATAATCCTGGGGTCGGGGGTTCAAATCCCTCCTCCGCTACCATTCTCCCACTTTGAAATTTTTGTCGGCAGGGCGATTATTCGTTCCTGTTCTGATATTTATGACGAATTCATGACGCTCGATTGAAAACACGCGAATATGTATCTGGGGAAATGCAAATAATGCTTTCCGGATATCCAAGGCCATGCGTCGCAAAACTCCGAAAATCCGTATTCTCTCAATGCAATTCGCCGAAATTCGCCGAAATATGGTTTCTTGACTCTCAACAGGCGGAGTCATAGCCTCCCAACATTGGCAAACCCGGCTGGGGAGTCGGGAGCCGTCACATACTAAGGGGGGGTGTATGCGGCGTAAATTACGCTTGGCGACACTAATGGCTTGTTGCGTCTTTCCGGCAGGGCAGGCGATGGCGCAGGCTACCCCTAATCCGGGCCAGAACGTTCCCGGCAGGGACGAGGTCGATCCGCGAATTGAGGCTCTCGACGTAGAGGCGTCGCGCGTCGTCAGTGACGGTGCCATTGATGCGCTGCCATGCGCGCTGGATGGTTCCACCATCCCTGTTACCCTGACCGAAATCCGCTTTGAAGGCAGCACGGCGGGCGAACCGCTGGCACCAGAAATTGCCGAGCTGCTTGCACCGCTCGCCGTTCCGCCTTCCGGCGAGCGACCCGGTTTCCGTTGTCTGCGATGTCCGGGATGAAGTGAACAACCGGCTGGAAGCGGCGGGTTATGTCGCGCTGGCGCAAATTCCCGCGCAACAGATCGAAGGCGGCGTGTTGACGCTGCGCATTGTCACCGCGCGGTTCGTGGAAATGCGGGTGATTGGCGAGATCGGCGGTTTCGAGGAACTGATCACCGCGCGGGCGGAAGCGATCAGCCAGCTGGCCCCGCTCAATCGCAGCGAGGTCGAGCGGATGTTGCTCGAAACCGGTGATATTCCGGGCGTCGATATCTCGATGTCGATCACGCCTGCGCGCACCGGAGTGCCGGGTGATGTGATCGGCGTACTCAACGTATCGACACGGCGTTTCCAGGCGCTGGCGAATATCCAGAACTTCGGTTCGCCGCAGCTCGGACGCTGGGTCGCCTCGATCCGCGCTGAGGCCTATGGCCTGACCGGCATGGCCGATCGCACCGTGCTGACCTATTCCAACTCGATCGATTTCGAAGAAATTCGGGTTTTCCAGGCCAGCCACGATTTCGCTATCAATGACAATGGCTTACGCGCCGAACTTCGCGGATCGATAGCATTTTCGCGCCCAGATATCGAAAATCTCGATCTGCGATCGCGTTCGATTATCGCTGGGGCCGAATTGCAGCAGCAACTTGTCCGCAATGTGAATACCGATATTTCCGTCGCCGGTGGGATCGAGTTCCTCCAGCAGCGCACGCTGATCTTTTCCGGCAACACGGCTGTACCATTTTCCAAGGACGATTTGCGGATTGTCTACACCAGGGCCGATGCGGAATACATCCGTCCGCTGGCTAACGGACGCAGCCATCGGCTTTCGGGCTCGCTCGAATTGCGCAAGGGATTCAGCATCCTTGGCGCGAGTGAACGCGGGCAACAGAACGGGAGCTTTTCGCCCAGCCGCTTCGATGGCGATCCCGAAGCCTTTGTGGTGCAGGCCGAGGTTTTCGGCGATATCAGCCTGTTCGGCCCGCTGGGGCTGGAATTCGGTGCCTTTGCGCAGTGGACGGACGAGCCGCTGCTCAACCTCGAAGAATGGACACTTGGCAACTTCACCTTTGGCCGTGGTTACGATCCCGGGGCCAATTCGGGTGACCGGGTGATTGCTTTCCGGCTTCAGCCGACGGTGGAAATCCCGATCAACCACAATGTGCAAATCGAATTGCTGGGCTTCTACGACTGGGTGCGGCTCGACAATCTGGACGCTGGCACGGTGGAAACCGGGCGCGAACTGGCATCCTATGGCGCTGGCTTGCGCTTCACGCTGCCCGGCCGCCTGTCACTCGAAGCCTATTACGCCATTCCGCAGGACCCGGCGCTCAGCACCGACGATGCACCGCCGGAAGAACGCTTCCTGATCACCCTTTCGACACGCTTCTACCCGTGGGGGAACAACTGATGTCCCAGAGCAAGACCCTATCGTCGGCCCGCTTGGCCAGTGGCTTGCGGCTTTCTCTGCTGGTCGGAACCGCGCTGACGGCGTGGAGCGTTCCTGCACTGGCGCAGGTGGCGCCGCCGGCTAACACCGTGCCCGTTAACACCGCCAATGGTGGGGCGACGATAACTAGCCAATGCACGCTGTTGCTACCGGCCGAATTCGGCAAATGGGTTTACCCGGCGATACGAAGTTGAACATGACTGGGTAACTACCGCATTCTCACCTTCAGTTCCTACGATGTCGCAGGCAATGTGATTGTCGATTATGTCACCAGCGTGGTGCCTGCCGGGCAAATTACCGCCGTCAACAATATCACTGCAGGCAATCCTTCGGATATCTTTGGGCTGATCCGTTCTGCGCCCAATATCGATGTCTGGCTGATCAATCCTGATGGCATTGCTTTTGGCGGACAGGTTCGTTCAGTGGGGCCAGCCTGCTGGTGAGCACTCTGCCCTGGGCCAATCCGGGGATTGGCAATCTGGCCACTCCCCGATTCGATGCGTCGGAGCCAGTAGCCGGTGCGCCGACCCAGTTGATTATCTTGCTCCCGGTTCCACGATAATCACTGGCGGATCAACCATCCTGATCAGTGAAGCGCTGTCGATGGACGGCACGATCAATGCGACGGGCGACGTGGCGCTGATCGGCACGCGCGATGTCACTTTTACCAATGTACCGGGCAGCCCGCTCAGTTTCACCATTAACGAAGGCGTTCGTGTCGACCTCAGCGATGTTGGCGTTCAAGTAACCGGATCGGTGACCGGCGCGAATGTCGGCGTCGCAGCAGGCGGGCAGCGTGTCGGCCCAACCCAGCTGACTGCGACGATCCTTGATATCGATCCGGGCGCGACGCTCACCGCCACTGCTGCGAACGGCTCGATCATTCTCGCCACCGCTACCGAGGCGGGAATGACGATCACCAATACCCCGGCGGCGAGTGAGACAATCATCAGCGAAGGCGCGCTGTCCGCAACCGGTGTAGGCGGCGATGTCATTGTCCGGAGCGCTGAGGGCATTTCAATGGCTGGCGGCAGCGTTGCCGCCAATGGCGGCGATGTCACCTTGAGGACCACCGCCGGGCAGATTTCTGCCAACGGCGGTTTCGCCATTTCCGGCCAGAATGTGCTGATCAATTCGCCGTCCACGATAACGTTCAATGCCTCGACTTCGATCGGCAGCGCAGGAACGCCGGTCAACAATGTCGAAGTGGTGGCGACAGGTGCGGTCACGCTGGGGGATGTGTTCGCCAATTCGCTGGTGAGCCAAGGGCTGGGCGTGCTGACTGAAACGCAGCTGACACTCGGCAATATCCGAACCACGCAAGCGCTGGATGTGAGCACCACCGCCGGTGCGCTAACCTTTGCGAGTCTGGAATCGACCACCGGAAGCGTCACCGTCAATTCCGGCGCGGGCAATGTCGTTGGCGGCGATATCGATGCGGCCACCAGCGTCGAAGTCGATGGCGCGCAGATCGGGCTGGGCACGGTCAATGCGGTAACGGACATCGATGCGGATGCGGCCGCCGGTTCGCTGACCTTCGCCGCGCTCAATACCACTACCGGCAATGTGACTGGTACGGCAACGGGTGCAATTCTCGGCAATGGCAATGTCGCCGCGACCGCAGGGACCGTTGCGCTGACGGGCACCTCGCTCGATGTCGGAGCGATAGCTGGGACGCAGGTTGATCTTCTCGCCAATGGTGCGGCTGGCGATATTGCTTTCGCCTCGATCAATGCCGGGGCGGGCGCAGGAACGGTGACGCTGGACGCCAATGACGGCGAGATTGTTGGCGATGTCGGCAACGGCGATATAACGGGCGGAGCAGTGTTTCTCGCCGCCGGGGCGGGTGGCAATTCCAACGATATTTCGGTGGGTGATGTCGTCGCCTCCAGCCTTGCCAACACGATCCTTGGTCCGGAGCTCGCGGCCCCGAATCTCACACTGGGCAATGTGACGGTTGACACCGCGTTGACGCTGATTGCGAGCGATGGCGATCTGAACGCCGGGACGATCCGCACCAATGGCACCAATATCGCGCTCACCGCATTCGATAGCGGCGGCGGCAATGCGCAAGGCGACGTGCTGATTGCCGGGGCCATCACCAGCCTTGCCGGCCCCGCGCTGACCGGGTCTATCGGCATCTATGCCGAGGGCGATGTCGGGGTGAACATCGGTGGCAGTGGCCCGCCTCCTCCGGGCACTCCCATCCCTGAAGGCGTGGCGATTCTGGAAGCCGGGGAGGATATCTTCGTCCTTTCCGACGATGGCAATATTTTCCTCAATTCGGTGACAGCAGGCGATGATATCGTGCTGACTGCGCTGGATAACAGTGAGGGCAGAGTCAGTTTTGAATCCGCGCTGACCACCGGTCAGAACGTCGATGTCGGGATCGTGGTGGCCGGGGTTGCTCCCGGAGCCGCGAACTCCATCGTCTTCACCGCCCCTGAGTCGGTGGCGCTCACCGGTTCCAACACCGTCGTGAATGCCGACAAGCAGTTTGTCGGTTCGGTCAGCACCGTCAACTTTGTCGAAAATACGTTGGGTGATCCGGCGGTCTACAAGGGCGATATCATCGCCACCGGGTTCATCCAGATCAGCGCGCCGTCCATCGTGCTGGGCAAGAACAACGAAGCGCATACTTTCAGCGCGGGCGATTTCATCGATATCTCCGCCACCACCGGCAACCTTTCCTATGCCGGGGATGTAACACTGATTTCGAACACCAATCCTGTGGTAAACGGGCCGGGGCCGCTGTTTGACGGCATCCGGCTGACCGCTGCAGGGGCCATCGCCGGGATCGACGCCAACGATACCATCGCGCTGCAGGCCGGGACAGTGGGCAATCTGCAACCGATTTTCGTGCAGGCAGGTCTGGTCGATCTCGTCTCGGGCGCCACCATCACCTCGGCATCAGGCCTGTTCCTCGATTTTGACGCGCCGACGATTACGCTTGGCATGGCGGGCGATACAACGGCCTTTCAAGCAGCTGAAACGATCAACATCAACACCAGCGTGGGCGATCTGCTGTTTGCAGGCAATGTCACGCTGACCTCCAACACCGATGCGGTGATCGGTATCGCGCTCGATGGGATTACGCTGGATGCAGCGGGCGATATTGGCCCGGTTGCGGGCGGTTCGGTCACGCTGCTGGGCGGCGTTCCGGGATCGCGCACGGCAGTGACCGCGGTTGTCGGCGGCAATTTTGCCGCAACTACGATCAATGCCGCATCTTTGTCGGTCACCGACGGTGTGCTTGCGACCGCACCGGGCGCCATCACCATCGGCAGCGTTACCACCGAGGACGCGCTTCTGCTGCGCTCTACCGGCGGCAACATCAACGTGAATGTGGCCTCGGTCACCAATGCCGCGAATGTGCTGTTGCTGGCAGCGGGCGGCGGCAATGACGTGATCTCCGGCACCAGCCTCACCACGAATGGCGGTGCCATCCTGCTCAGCGCGGCGGATGATGTCGATGTCAACCTGGTCGATAACGGCGGCGGGGCCGCGATCGGCATCGCTTCGGGCGGGGATACGCTGATCGGTAGCGGCATCGTTTCTGGCGACGACATCGTCATTCAGGCGGGCGGCAATGTCGGCGCACCGGGGGCACTGGTCGATCTCAGCGCGGGAGACGACATCCGCGTAACCGCCACCGGAACGATCTTCCTCGATTCCGCCGTCACCGACGGGACCGGTTCGGATGGCTTGGAGTTGACTATCACCAACGCCGGCACGGAAAATTTCGGAGGGCTCCTCCCCGATTGAAACATTCCTCGGATCGCAGATCGTCCTTTCTGCCGTCAATCTGCTTGGCGCTCCGCTAACCGGCTCAGTGGAAGATGCGCTGGTGGTGCGCGACCTGCTGGCTGGATCGGCAAATCTTTCGGCCACGCTGGGCGAAATCCGTCTTGGCACGGTGACTGCCAATGCGGGCAATCTTGATGTTGTTGCCACAGCCGGATCGGTGAGCGGTCTTGCCAACGGTTCAACCAATCTTGCTGGCGGATCGACGATCACCGCGCCGGGAAATATTACCCTCACAATCACTGGCAATGCTGAAATCGGGGTTCTCGACGGGGCAATTGTCTCCGGGACAAGTTTTGACCGTCTCACGGTCACCACCCTGCGCGCCGACGCCGCCACCCTGACGGCGGTCAACCGCTTGCAGGTGGATAGCGGGACTGTCACCAATGCGGCTTTGTTCACCACCACCGGCGGCCTCGCCACCAACCCTTCGCTCATAGCATCACCGCCGATCGCGGGCTTCGGCCGGGCTGACCTGTCTGCCCAAGGCCTGCTCAGCGTTTCGGCACTGTCCGGCGCGGCGCAGCTTGGCCCGATCGATTCGAACGCGGTAGGCGCGGCGATCACTGTTTCGGCGGAAGCAGTCGATATCACCAGCGCGACCACTACGAACGCAGGCGGGAACATCGCACTGACGGCAACAGTGGGCCAGCTGACCGTGGGCACTGCTACCTCGCTGGGGGCGCTGACGCTCGATAAACTGGGACTGACCGGCCAGATCACTGCGACCGGTCCACTTGAGGCGGTGAACAATCTCGATATCGACAGCGCCACCGATATTACCGCCACCACTCTGCGCTCGACGCTGGGCGATATCATTCTCGAAAGCACCGGCGACACTGATTTTACCACCGCACTGGCTGATGCGGGCAGTTTCACTGCCACCACCACACTGGGTTCTGGCGGCGATCTGACGGCTGATCGTATCCGTGCGCAGGGCGCGGTTGTAATCGATGCCGACGGCGCGATCACGTTGGACGGCGATCCCGACGTTTCGGCTATCCTCGGCTTCACCCGCTCTATTCAGTCGGCGGGCGGGGCGGTGAGCCTCACCAGCGGCGCGGATACCTCTGTGTTCAGCGTGGAAGCGGCGGGGGCGGTCACCGTTGATGCGGGCACCAATCTGCGCTTCGATAGCGTGACGGGCACAGTGGTTACGCTCGACGCGGGCGACGACATGAGCGGGCTGACGGGCGCTGGCGCGGGTCCGCTGCCGGGCTTCGGGCGTGGCGATGTGAGCGGGAGCACCATCACTATCGGTGCGCTGGGGACAACCGGGATTGTGCAACTGGGCCTGCTCGCTGCGACCGGCGCGGCAACAGTGACTGCCGACCAGATCGACATCGCCACCATCGACGCGGCGACAATCGGTCTGACCTCGACGCTGGCCGGTGTTGCGCTGGGCGAAGGCGATGCCAGCGGCAATATCACCGTGGTTGCGGCGACCAGTGCGCTCATTACTGACGCGAACTCGACCGGCGGCGATATCGCGGCCACTGCCAATGGCGGCAGTGTGACGCTGACAACCGGTGCGGCGGCTCCGTTGGGTGGTGATATCACGCTGCTCGCCACTGGCGATGTCAACGGCGTGACGCTGACTGGCGGCGGCGTGCTTGATGTCACGGCGGGCGTTGATGCGGTACTGACTTCGGCGGTTATGGGCGGCGCCATCGATGTCGATGCGGGCGCGAATGTGCGCCTCGGCACGCTGACAGGCACGGTGGTGACGCTCGATGCGGGCAATGACATCAGCGGGCTTGTCGGAGTTGGTGCGGTTAGTGATCCGCTGCCCGGTTTCCTGCGCGGCGACGTGAACGGGACAACGATCACTATCGGCGCTTTGGGTACGACCGGGATCGTGCAACTCGATACGCTCGATGCGAGCGGCGCAGTCACCGTCAACGCGGACCGGATCAATATCTCCACCATCGACGCAGCGAGCATTGATCTCACCTCGACACTGGCCGATGTGGTGCTGGGCGAGGGCGATGCCAGCGGCAATATCACCGTAGTCGCGGCGACCAATGCGCTGGTCACCGACGCCAATTCCACCGGCGGCAATATCGCGGTTACCGCCAATGGCGGCGACGTGATGCTCATCACCGGCACGGCAGCACCCCTCGGCGGAGATATCACGCTGGTCGCCACCGGCAACGCCACCGGCGGGACGCTGGCCGGCGGTGGCGTGCTTGATGTCACGGCGGGCGTGGATGCGGTACTGACCTCGGCGGTTATGGGCGGCGCCATCGATGTCGATGCGGGCGCGAACGTGCGCCTTGGCGCGCTGACCGGTACGGCGGTAACGCTCGACGCGGTCAATGACATCAGCGGGCTTGCGGGCGTTGGTGCGGTTAGTGATCCGCTGCCCGCTTTCCTGCGCGGGGATGTGACCGGAACGAGCATCACGATTGGCGGAGCAGGGACGACGAATGTGGTCCAGCTCGATGCGCTGACCGGCACCGGGGCGGGCGCAGCAATCACCCTGTCGGCCGAGGCCGTGGACGTGACGAGTGCGACCTCAACGGCGGCAGGCGGCAATATTGCGCTCACCGCCACGCTGGGTCAGCTCACGCTGGGCACAGCTTCCTCGCAAGGGGCGCTCACGCTCGACAAGTTGGGGGCGACGGGTGGGATCACCGCCAACGGGTCCGCTGCAATCGGTCAATGATCTCGATATCGACAGCGCCACAGATATCACCGCCACCACCCTGCGCTCGACGCTGGGCGATATTATTCTGGAAAGCACGGGCGACACTGATTTCTCCACCGCACTGGTTGATGCGGGCAGCTTTACTGCCGTAACCACGGCGGGCTCGGGCGGCGATCTGACGGCTGATCGTATCCGCGCGCAAGGTACGGTGCTGATCCTGGCCGACGGGGCGATGACGCTGGATGGCAATCCTGCCGTTTCGCCAATCCCCGGCTTCACCCGCTCGATCCAGTCGGTGGGCGGGGCGGTGAGCCTCACCAGCGGAGCCGATACCAGTGTTTTCAGCGTGGAGGCGGCTGGAGTAGTTGGGGTTAATGCGGGCACCAATCTGCGCTTTGACAGCGTGGCGGGCACCAATATTTCGCTCGACGCTGGCGGCGACATCAGTGGACTGGCGGGTGCTGGCGCTGGAACCGATCCTCTGCCTGCGTTCCTGCGCGGAAATGTGACCGGCAACACCATCAACGTTGGCACTCCGGGCATAACGGGAATCGTGCAGCTGGGTCTGCTTGATGCGACCGGTGCGGTGATCGTTAATGCTGATCAGATCGATATCAGCACGGTGGATGCAAATACGATCAACCTTACCTCGGCGGTAGGCAGCGTCGTGCTGGGTCAGGGTGATGCGACGGGCGGTATCACCGTGATCGCAGAAACCGATGCCATCATCACCGATGCGGCCTCTACAGGAGGTGACATAACGGTCACGGCGAATAACGGCAGTGTGACACTCGTCACCGGCGCGGCGGCTCCGGTGGGAGGCAACATCTTGCTGATGGGCAGCGTCAACGTGAACGGCGGGACGCTGACCGGGGGCGGCAATCTGCTCGCCGATGCCGGGGCAAACGTGGTTCTCGGTTCGGCCACGATGGGTGGCACCGCAAACATTGCCGCGGGCGCGGATGCTATCCTGAACACGGTGCAGATGGGCAGCGATATTGACGTGGACGCAGGTGCGAACATTCGCCTTGGCACGTTGACCGGTGGGCTGGTGACGCTCGATGCGGGCAATGACATCAGCGGGCTTGCTGGCGCTGGCGCGGCTACCGATCCACTGCCAGCATTCCTGCGCGGCGATGTGAACGGGACTACCATCACGATCGGTGCGGCTGGAACGACCGACGTGGTGCAGCTCGATACGCTCGACGCTGCGGCTTCCGTCACCGTTACCGCAGGCCGTGTCGATATTTCCACTGCCGATGCCGGGACCTTCATCGATCTCAACGCCACCGACGGTTCGCTGGTGCTGGGCAGCGGCACGGCAGGCACCACCATCGATCTCGACAAGACCGGCACCAACGGTTCGCTCTCCGCCGGAACGCTGCTGGCGGGCGGCAATGTGACCGCTGACTCCACCACCAGCCTGTTGCTGGCCAATGTCACTTCCACCGGCGGAACGCTGGTTGCCAGCGCAACGGGCGTTGCGGGCAATGGCGATGCGATTGTCACGCTGGCCGATACCAGCGGCACGATCCTGATCACATCCACCAATGCCACCGCTGGCGGTGGAACGCTGGACGGCAGCGGGATCACCGTAAACGGCGTTTCGGTGAATGTCACAACGCTGGCCAATGCTGGCACTGGCGGGATTGCAGCCACCGCAAATGGCGGCGATCTGTTTGTTGCCACCGGCACCTCGGGCGGCGACATTACGCTGATCAAGACCGGCGATACCGATCCGGCGCAAGGCATCACCGCCAATGCGCTGACTGCCGTGGGCGATATCGATCTGCTGAGCGATACCTTTGTCGATGTCGGCAATTCCTCCGCAGGCGGCTTCCTCAACATCACCTCGCCCGACACGATCGATGCGGACCTGCTGGACAGCGACGGCGGCATTGCCATCAACACCGGCGGCGATGCCAACCTTGGTGCAATCACCTCCGGAGGCACAATCGTGGTGCTGGCGGCGGGCAATATCGATGCGGACACGCTGACCGCGGTAGAAGACATCGCCGCGCGGGCAGGCGGCGGGATTGCCGTGGGCGATTTCACCGCGGGCGACAATGTCACCTTCACGGCGGGCACTGCGCTCGATCTGGGCGGCGGTTCGACCACCGGCAGCGGGGCGGACAATGCCACCTATGTGCTCGATCTGGCGCAGGCGGGCGACACCAGTGTCACCTCCACCGCCATTACCGACGGCCCGGCCGACGCGGTGAACGGCAGCGTGTTGCTGGCGGCACCCGATAATTTCAACCTTACGGGTGCCATCGACGTAGCGGCAGCGAACGGGACGATCATCGTGCGCAATCTTGCGGGCGGATCGGCCACCACCAGCGTGGGCACCACCGGTGGGTTCGAAATCAGCAACGCCGAACTCGGCTTCCTCTCCGCCGATACAGTAGTGATCGACTCCGGCGCAAAGGCACTGGCGCTGGGAACCTTCACCGTTCCAGGCCAATCGCTGCAATTGCTTTCCAGCTCCGCCATCACGCTTTCCGGCGCGATTACGGGCACTGGCACCGGGACCTTGCAGATCGGGCAGGGGACCATCGGGGCAGACGGTCTGGTCGTACCCGGCTCGCTGACCAGCACCATCACCGCCACCACGGAGACTGCGAGCATTGATTATGCCGGTGGCGTAGTCGACCTCCGCGCCGTCCGCATCGTCTTCGGCAACGGCGCTTTCCTCACCGCCACGCAGGGCATCACGCCCGAAGCGGCGGGCGAATTGCTCACCAACGCCGGTTCGCTGCTCTACATTGGCGACAACAGCCAGCGGGTCTTCATGCGGGCAGACACGCTGCGGGTCGCCTATTCGGACTTCGCCTTGTTCCAGAACACCGCCTTCTCGCAGGGCGGCGGGGCGATCCTCAATGCCGATGCAGCCAATTCGATCGACAGTCTGGCGCTGGAACTGTTCAGCCAGGGTGACGACAATCTGGACAGCTTTGCGATCTTCGGCACGATCAACGGATTTATCGGCCGTACCGCCGGGGTGCTTCCCAATGCTGTGCTCAACATCGGCACCCTCAGCCCGCGCAATCTGCGGGTAACGCAATCGCGTTCTCGGGTGAACGGCTGCGTGATCGGTTCACCTGATCGCGGTTGCCTGATCATCGATCTGCCACCCCCGGAAATCAACACTCTCGACGAACGCCAGGCGCAGTCGCTGATTTCGACGGACGATCCGAGCGAATTCCTCAATCCACTGGTCGGGCGCGGCAATGAAGGCCTGATCCTCGATATCGCCCAGATCCCGGTCGGCATCGACATGCTCGAATGCGCGGCGGACGATCCGACTTGCCAGCCCACGGAGACCGTAGAATGACCCGGCTTGCTGCGAAATCATCCCTGCTTGGTGCTGCCTGCACCTTGGCGATTGCGGCGGTCATGCCGAGTATGGCTCTGGCCAATGCGCCCGAAACCTTCACCGTCGGGGAGAATTCGGAGGGCGATACCTGTTCCGCAGCGCTGCAATGGACCAATGGCGAGGGCGCAGTGCTGCTGGCCGGAGATCAGCCGTTCGGCATCACCTGCCGAGGAATTGATGCCGCCGATCTGCAAGGCTATGTTAGCGGCAGCGCCATTCCCGATGTCAGCAATTGCGGTGCTGCGGTGGATATGGCGATAGCGGGTCTGGGCACCGCGCAGGTCCGGCGTTGCGCCGATCTCCTGCTTGGGCGTCCGGCGGTCGATATCCGCTTTGAGCGGGATGGGCATACCTGGCACGGCGCGGCCATCCCGGCGGCATTGCCCAATCTGGAAGCGGCGTTGCGGGTTATAGCCGCTGGCGGGGCCATTCCCCGATTGGGCACGAGTGTCGAACCGTCGATATCCATCGATGCCATTCCGGCGGGCCCGGATGCCGTTGCCGGATCGGCAGCGGGCGGGATCACCTCCGAATTGGCCTTTCTCGAAGGCGTGCGCGCCTTGCAGACCGGCCGCCAGCTCGATGCCTCGCGGATTCTGAACGATGCGCTGCGTGAATTTGCCGCAGCCGACATCTCGACACTGGTCGATCTGCGACTGGCCGCCGGCTTGGCCGATTCCAACGTCAGCCAGTTCGAAGCGGCGGAGCAGCATTTTGCCGCTGCCGAGGCACTGCTGGACGGGCGGGGTGCGGATGCCAATTCGGAACAGGTGCAGCAACTGCTCGTTTATCGCGGGCTGCATCTGATCAACCAGCGGCAATGGACCCGCGCTATTGCCACCCTTTCGCGCGGTACGTCCGAAAGCGGGCAATTGCTCGATCCCACTGTTGTCAGCCGCCTCAACCAGGAAACCTTGGCTTTCGGCGGTTCCGGAGACAGCGGTGCCGGGGCGGGTGAATTGCAGAGTTCGCTGGCGGATGATGCGGCGCTGCAATCGGTGCTGCTGGAAGCGCAACGGTACTGGACTCTCAGCGTTGCCTATCTCGCCAGTGGCGATGACGGGCTGGCGGATGCCGAACAGGCCATTGCCAATGCCGGAAACGTCGCCGCCGGGCCAATCGGGCGGATCGAACCGGCCCGCATCGGCTGGTTGCATTCTGCCATCGAACGCCAGCAGGGCCGTATCCACGCGCGGCGCGGCGATGTGCGTGCGGCGCTGGCCAGCTTCGATTGTGCGGTTGCGGCCTTGCGCGGGTCTGTGCCGGGCAATTCCGGAGCCTGTGTCGTCGCCCCGATTTCGCGTGAGGCGGACACATCGGCGACCAGCGCCTTGCTGCTGGAAACGCAATTGGAACGCGCCAGCATCGAATTGCGCGATCCGGCGCTGCGCGAAAACGCGCTGGCGGACTATCGCGCCGTGGTGGGCGGGATTGCCAACCTCGAAGGGGTGGGGCCAGTGTCGCAGGCGGCGCTTGAACGGTATTTCGATCTGCTCGCCACGGCCACGCCCAATGCTGCGCGTAACGAAGAATTTTTCAGCGCCATGCAATCGATCGGCGAACCCGCCATCGCCCGCGAATATGCGGTGATGCAGCAGCGGCTTTCGGCAGACGAAGGCGTGCGCGAATTGCTGCGTGAGCGGCGCGATTTGCAGCAGACCCGCAACGGTCTGAGCTTCGAAATCGGCGGTCTTTCCGGCACCGATGCCGCGACTGTTGCGCAGCGAACCGATAAGCAGGCAGAGCTGGATGCGGTTGTTGCGCAGCTCGATGCGGTAAATTTGCTGATCGACCAGACCGGCGGCATTGCCCAGCTGAGCGACAATCCGATCACTCTGGAAGAGCTGGCTGCGGCGCTTGAGCCGGGTGAGGTCTATCTCAAGCTCGTTCAGCTCAACGACGCGATGTACGGCATGGCGATTTCGCCGGGAACCAGCGAACTCTATCGAATTGAAGGCACTTTGGCGGAGGTTGAGGCGGAAGCGGAGGCCGTGCTGCTGAGCGCGCAATCAACCATAGTCATCAATCCGGAAACCAATCTGCCCGTGGCGCGGGTAGGCCGGTACGATGTGGCCGGTGCCAATTCCCTGTTCAGTCGCATTGCCGGGCCAGCGGCGCAAATGGTCGCCGGTGCCACGCGGGTGATCTTCGATCCGGCGGGGATTTTCCGGCGGATGCCGATCGCGATTCTGGTGACTGATGCGGCCAGCGTGGAAACCTACCTCGCTTCGGAACGGCTTGGCGATTACAGCACGGTCGGCTTTCTTGGCAGTCAGGCCGAAACTACAGTGTCGCTGTCGCCGCGGGCTTTCCTTGGCGGACGGACCAATCCAACGCCATCGGCGGCGCAGAACGAATTCATCGGTTTTGCTGAGGCACCACCGCCGGTACTCTCGGCGGCGCAACAGCAGGCCCTGATGCCATTCGATTGTTCGCTAACGCTGGGGCGCTGGGCGGAGGCGCTCTATTCCGCCGATCCGGTCAGCGCGCGGGAACTGGAACGGATCGCGGCGGCGCTGGGAACCGCCAGCGTGCCGCAGTTCACCCGGCAGAACTTCACCGATTTCAGTCTGACGCAGGGAGCGGCGAGCGGTAGTCTCGATCAGTACAAGATCCTGCACTTCGCCACTCACGGACTTTCTGGGAGGCGGGTGGAAGTGGCGCAGGATAGCGGCTCGTGCATGGTCTATGTTCCGCCGTCGCTTGTCACCGCGCTGGCGGTGCCGGATGCGAGCGGAACGGTGATTTCCGATGGCCTGCTGGCTTTCGACGAGGTTACCTCGCTACAACTGGATGCCAATCTGGTGGTACTTTCGGCCTGCGATACTTCGGCTTCGGCCACCACACTGGCCGGGCGCGCTGCCGGTTTCGAAACCAGCGATGCAGCGCTCGATGGTCTGGTGCGATCCTTCCTGGTTGCGGAAGCGCGTGCGGTGATGGCAACCTTCTGGCGTGTGCCGGACAACGAATACACGCTCAACCTGATGTCGACATTTTACTCGGCCGGGCGCACCGAAACGATCGCCGGAGCCTTGCGCACCGCGCAACTTTCGGTGCTGGCCAATCCGCGCAGCTCGCACCCATATTACTGGGGCAATTTCTTCGTGGTTGGCAATGGCACCAATTCGATGTTCGCCGGGCCAGCGCAGGTGGCGATGAACTGACGTCGATTGAATCGATTGTGCGGTGAGTTAGCCGGGTTTCGGGCTGTCGATCAGCCTACCAGAACGGTCGGGAAGCCCAGCACCAGTGATCCGCCGTGCGCCGTCATGTCACCAATCCGTGCCTGCTGCATTCCCATCGTGATAACGGTAAAACTGCCCAGAACAATCGAATCGGGCGGACCTACACACACGCACATGTCACCAACGCGCGCAGCGGGCATACCACCAATAATCACGGTCGGCGCGCCCGGAGGAAGCACCGGGCCGCCGACGTGTGGCACCACGCCAGTCACCATCGGGCAAACGTGCATGTCGGATACGCGCGATGCTGGCATGCCCATTTTGGTTCTCCAGTGCTATTCCGGGACGATATAGCGCAAATATCGGCAAGAAAACAGTGGTGATGCGACACAAAAGGCGTAAGTTGGAGATCGCAGTCCAACCGAGGGGGGTAAGGTGCTGATCGACGATGAAGTTCGCGAAGCCATCCTGGCACCGATTGACGGCGGTGTCGGTGTGGATGGTCGCCAGGATGAAGGCGCAGCGGCCGATCTGCTGCGTGACATCCGCCTCAAGCGCAAAGAGCGCGTGCGGGCCGAACAAGCTCTGGCAATGGACGAGGACGATGTCGGCGCTGCCGAAGGGGTAGAGACGTGGGAAGGCATCGCTGAAGATGCGATCCGTTATCTATCTGAATTCGGCAAGGATCTGGAGCCGATGGCAATTGTCATCGAAGCCTCGGCGCGCGACGAAAAACCAACCGAATCACTTGCCGCTGCTATGTCTCTGCTGGCCGATCTGGTGGAAGTTTACTGGGAACAGGGCCTGTTTCCTCCGGCTGACGAGGACGAGGCGGACGGTGTTGAGGCGCGCTTCATGCCGCTCTCCGGCCTTAGTGGCGGCAGCAATGATCGCGAAGGGGCGCTCATTCTGCCGGTGCGGCAGATGGTGCTTTTCAAGCTGGGCAGTAAATCGCTGCGCTACGCAGACAAGGTGGTGGTCGATGCCGCTGCTCAGGCGCAGGGAGGCGATTCCGACCAGAAAGCTGCCCGGGCCGAGGCGCGGCAGGCTGCTTATGACCGGTTCGAACGCATGGTCACCGTTGCCGGGCGCAAGGGCGTAGAACCGGTGTTGGAAGACATCGCCAAGGCGGAAACCGAATGGCGCCGGGCGGTGGAATTCATCATCAAGCGCGCATCCCCATATATGCCCGCTGCCTCGCGCCTTTCCGGCGAACTGGAAGGCATTCGCGAATGGCTGAGCGGGTTGGTCAAGCGCCTGCCTGAAGAGGCTGGCGAGGAATTTGCCGGTGATAGCGTCGAGTCGGGTGGGAGCGATGGCGGCGGCACCGCTTCTGCTGGCGGCGGGGGCGGGAAGGGCTTTGTAGCGGGCAAGATTGACAGCCGCGAGGACGCCTTGCGCGCGGTGAATGCCGCTGCGGATTATTTTGCCCGGTGTGAGCCGCACTCGCCAGTAGGAAAGGCCTTGCGTGAAATCGACAGGCGCGCGAGGATGGGCTTGCAGGAACTGATCGCCGAATTGATCCCGGGCGCCGATGCGCGAACGGAATTCTACTGGCGATCAGGCATCCGCCCACCAACCGATGATGCGGCTGCCGAGAAAAAGAGTAGCGACGACTGGGATTGATAGTGCGGTAAAGGGTAATCGGGTCGCTCCGTTGCCGAAGTTTAGGACTGATGGTCTGGAAGGGAGATCGACATGAGCGATTCAGTACACGACAAGCTGAAAAGGGTGCGCAAGCCGCGCGTCCACATCACCTATGATGTGGAAACCAATGGAGCGATGGAAACCAAGGAAATTCCCTACGTCGTTGGCGTATTGGGGGATTTCTCGGGCGATTCCGATGTGGCGAAGAAAAGCCTCAAGGAACGCCGCTTCATCGATTTGAAGAAAGACAAGTTCGACCAGGTGATGGCGCGTCTGGAACCGGGTGTGAAGATGAAGGTGGATGACGTGCTTTCCGGAGAAGAAGGAAAGCAGTTCGGCGTCGATCTGAAGTTCCGTTCGATGGAGGACTTCGAGCCGGAAAAGATCGTTGAACAGGTGGAGCCGCTGCGCAAGCTGATGGAAACGCGCAACCAGCTGCGAGATCTGATGGCCAAGGCGGATGGTTCCGAAGAGCTCGAATCGTTGCTGGAGCAGATCCTCAACGACGAAGGCAAGCTGAGCGAGTTGCAGGCGCAGCTCGGCACCAAAGAGTAAGCGGAGCATAGACGATGGCCGAAGAAGCAACAAAAACCGCAGGCGCTGCAACTACCACCACCGAAGAAGGCTCTCTCAGCCTGCTCGATCAGGCAATCAGCGTCACCAAGCAGACCGAACCTGATCGGGTAAAGGACCTGCTCGCCACGCTGGCGAGCCAGGCCAGTGCAGAAACGGTCAAGTTCGACAAGAACATGACCGTCACCCTGCGCAACGCGATCGCCACCATTGACGCGCAGATTTCCAAGCAACTGGCCGTGATCATGCATCACGAAAAGTTCAAGCAGATGGAAGGTTCGTGGCGGGGACTGCATTACCTCGTCAAGAACTCGGAAATCGGCGAAGGCCTGAAGATCCGCATGTTCAACGTCACCAAGAAGGAACTCGCCAAGGATCTCTCCTCGGCGGTCGATTTCGACCAGAGCCAGCTGTTCAAGAAGGTCTACGAGGAAGAGTTCGGCCATGCGGGCGGCCAGCCCTACGGCACGCTGGTGGGCGACTACTATTTCGGCAAGGGGCCGGAAGATGTCGAGCTGTTGCGGAACATTTCCAGTGTCGCGGCGGCGGGCTTTACGCCGTTCGTTTCGGCGGCGGATTCGAACATGTTCGGGATGGATAATTTCACTGATCTGTCGACCCCGATGGACCTCAAGCAGAAGTTCGACACCGCCGAATACACCGGCTGGAAGAGCTTCCGCAAAACCGAAGATTCGCGCTTCGTCACGCTGACGATGCCGCGCGTGCTGGCGCGCTTGCCCTATGGTAAGGACACCAAGCAGGTGGAGGCGTTCAATTACGAAGAAGCGCCGTTCGATGACGCGGGCAATCCACGGCAGATGGATCATGACGATTATTGCTGGATGAATGCCTCCTACGCATTGGCGGGCCGGATGACGGCAGCCTTTGCCGAAAGCGGCTGGTGCACGGCAATCCGCGGCGCGGATGGCGGCGGCAAGGTGGAAAACCTGCCGACCCATACCTTCATGACCGACGATGGCGACGTGGACGCACAATGCCCCACCGAAATCGGCATCACCGACCGGCGCGAGAAAGAACTGTCGGACATGGGCTTCCTGCCTTTGTGTCACTACAAGGGTCAGGACTATTCGGTGTTCTTCGGGGCGCAGACCACGCAGGAACCGAAGAAGTACGACGATCCCGATGCCACGGCCAATGCGGCGATCTCGGCCCGGCTGCCCTACATCATGGCGACTAGCCGTTTCGCCCATTATCTCAAAGTGATGGCGCGCGACAAGATCGGCTCGTTCATGGAGGCGGAGGACTGCTCGGCCTGGCTCAACCGCTGGATCAACACCTATGTCGATGCCACCGAAGGGGCAGGGCAGAAGGCCCGCGCACAATATCCGCTGCGTGAGGCCAAGGTGATGGTGAAGGAAGTGCCCGGAGCGCCGGGTTCCTACAGCGCGGTCGCCTATCTGCGTCCGTGGCTGCAGTTCGAAGAACTGACGACGTCCATGCGGCTGGTGGCGAAAATCCCCGGCGGCGCGGCCTGATCGTAACGCGACGAGGTGCCTGAGGGGGGTGACATCCTGGCCGCTGCGATCCGCAGCACCACCGCAGATGAAAATCTGCCGGAGGATGCTGCGGAGGCTGGCCCGGATGCGCCCCCCGGTGCCGAAACCCTCCCATCGGAGGAAGACCCACGCCTCGCGCTGAATGCGGACCGCGCGGCGCATCACGAACGGCTGATGGCGCTGGCCAATGCCGCCATTGTAGAGCTTGACCGGCGGCTTGGCCGTACGCTCGATCTGATCCTCCACCACCCAGATTTCCAGCGGCTCGAATCGCTCTGGCGCGGGACACGGTGGCTGCTCGATTCATGCGACGATCCGATGGTGATCATCCGCATTCTCGACATTCGCTGGATCGAGATCGCCCGCGACATGGAACGGGCGATGGATTTCGATCAGAGCAAACTGTTCGATCTCGTCTATAACGAGGAGTACGGCCACCCCGGCGGGCGCCCCTACGGAATGCTGGTGGTCGATCACGCGCTATCGCACCGGCCGGGGCGACAGGGGCCGACAGACGATGTGGTGGTGCTGGACGGGCTGGCCGATGTTGCGGCGGCGGCGTTCTGCCCGATCGTGCTTGGCGTGCATCCCAGCGTGATGGAATTGGACCGGTTCGACGATCTCGATCTGCGGCAAGATCTCGCCGCCAGCTTGGCGCATCCTTCCTTCCGGGCTTGGAACCGCACCCGTCAGCGGCCTGACAGTCGCTTCCTCGCCGCCGTAATGCCGCATCTGCTGGTGCGCGAACCGTGGCGTGGGAGGGACTTCCCACGGCTCGGTTTCAGCTGGGACGAGAAAGTGTCCAGCCCGGACGACATGTGCTGGCTCAACGGATCTTTCGCACTGGGCTATGTTACCATGCGGGCGATGGCCAATTTCCGCTGGCCTGCTGCCATTCGCGGTATCGTCCCGCCAGGAGAAGGGGGCACGGTGGATGGCCCGGTGCGGCATTTCCTGCCCGCCGACCGGCGCGGTGTGGTGGCGCGCTTTGCGGTGGGAAATGCAGTTTCGGAAGCGCAGGAAATGGCGCTCAACAATGTCGGCATCATCGCCCTGCGACAGATGCAGCACACCGGCATCGCGGCGTTCATGAACTTGCCAAGCATGCATTCTCCCCCAGATGTTGGCGGAGACATCGCGCAGATGAACGCCAAGATGAGTTCGATGATCAACTATATCCTGTGCGTGTCGCGCTTCGCGCACTACGTGAAGGTGATGGCGCGTGACTGGGTGGGCAGTTACAAGGATGCAGAGCAGTGTGAAACGCTGCTGCAGCGCTGGCTGCACAAATACACCACCGATGACGACGATCCCTCCGCCCAGCAGCGTGTGCAATATCCATTGCGGCAGGCGCGGGTGAGCGTGAGGGAGAATCCCGGCAAGCCGGGCAGTTATGAATGCGAAATCGCGTTGCGGCCGCATTACCAGCTTGACCAGCTAACCAGTGAATTCCGGCTGACCACGGTTGTCGGCGGGAAGGGCAACTGATGATTACGCAAAGCCTGATTGATCGGCTTATCGATCTCGAACCAGAACAGATGGTGGAAGGCGCGGCTACCGAAGCGGCAGAGTTGGCCGAATACAAGGTCCACCTGCTGCGCGATCTGGAGCATCTGCTCAACACCACCCAGCCGATCTTCGTCTCGCACGGCAAGCATGACGGGATGGCCGGGAATATTGTCGGCTATGGCCTGGCAGACATGGCGACCGAAGACTTTTCCTCCGATTCCGTGCGTGACAGGCTGCGGCGGGTGGTCGCCGATACGATCCGCCGCCACGAACCGCGCCTGCATGATGTGAGCGTACAAGCGGACGATTCGCCTAGCGCCAAGGGCATCACTTTCCGCATTATGGCAGTGCTTTCCATCAGCCGGAACGATGAGATCGTAGTGTATGATGCCAACGTCCGCCCAAGCGACAAGACCATAGAGCTGGATTTGAACGGGTGAACCGATGATCGATGACCTGATCGAATATTACCAGCGCGAGTTGGCCTACCTGTCGAACAACGCGGGTGCCTTTGCCGATGCGCATCCCAAAATCGCCTCGCGGCTGCGGCTGACCAAGGAAGCGATCGAGGACCCGCATGTGGGGCGCCTGGTCGAATCGGTGGCCTTCCTCAACGCCCGGCTCCGCCACAAGATCGATGATGAATATCCCGAACTGTCGGACGCGATCCTGCACACGCTCTACCCGCATCTGATCCAGCCGCTGCCGTCAGTGATGGTGGTGCAGTTGCAGCCTGCCGAGGATCTGGCAGCGCCAGTGCTGGTGCCTGCCGGAACCGAGATTCTGACCGAGGAAATCGACGGCGAGCCGTGTCGCTACCGCCTCTGCCGCGATGTGCGGATGATGCCGCTGAAGATCGAAAGCGCGACGATGACCGGGCCGCCCTTCGATGTGCCCGCGGGCAGTCCGGGCAATGCCAAGGGCATGTTGCATCTGCAACTCAAGACCTCGAAGCCGGAGATCGGGGTCGACCAGCTCGATATTTCCACCTTGCGCTTTTACATCAAGGGCAACGCGCGGCGTGCGCATATCCTGCTCGAACAGTTCGGCACCAGTCTCACCGGGATCACCGCCGCCTCAGGCCTCGCCGATGCCGATGCGGTCGCTATCGGCGCGGAAGCTCTGCGAATGGGTGGGCTGGACGAAAAGGCGCTTCTGCTGCCGCAGCAGTCGCATTCGCGCCTGTCCTACGGCCTGTTGCAGGAACATTTCGCTTATCCGCACAAGGAGATGTTCTTTGAGGTGTCCGGGCTGGAAGCGCGCACACTGACGCTGGACGGCGATACGCTGGACATCTATTTCTTCTTTGATCGGCTGTCTTCCGAACTCGAACGCGTGGTGCGCGCCGACGATTTCGATCTGTTCGCCGCACCGGCGATCAACCTGTGGGAAATTCAGGCCGAACCGATCCTGCTCGATCATTCGGCGATCGAATACCGGATCATCAGCAATACCCGTCGTGAGGATGCGATCGAGGTCTATGCGGTGCAAGGCGTGGAACTACAGCGCGCTAACGGGGATAAAGTGCCGGTGCCCTCGCTCTATTCGATAGATCGGGGTTCGCCGCGTGAGGGCCGCTATTTTCACACGATTTCGCGCCGTTCGAGCTTCTCCAAGGGCGGCGGGGACGATGTTTTCATCACTATTGCCGATCTTGAAGGGGAGTTGTTGGGAGACGATACCACCATCGTCAACACCAAGGTGCTGGCCATCAATCGGGAACTTCCCGCGCGGCTGCCGTTCGGCGGCGGGAGGCCCTATCTCACGATAACTGGAACGGTTCAGGGGCTGGGCAAGGTCACCGCGCTGAGCAAGCCGACGCCAACTCGACGCGCGCATCGCCGCCGTGCCGCGCATTGGCGGCTGGTGGGGCAGTTGTCGCTCAATTACCTGAGCCTTGTAGGTGGCGGAGAAGGCACCAGTGCGCTCCGTGAAGTGCTGGCACTTTACGATCTGGGCGATACCACAGAAACGAGCTATCTGCGCGACCGGCTGAAGGCCGTCCGCACCGAACCCGGGGTCGCGCGGATGCGGCTGAAGGGGCATAGCGTAATCTGCGCCGGCTTGGATGTTACGCTGGATATCGATGATGAGCGCATGTCCGGAAGCGGCAGCTATATGCTGTGCGCGGTGATCGAGCGGTTCCTCGCAGGCGCGTGTTCGCTCAACAGCTTCGTGCGACTGACCGCGCGGCTACAACGCGAAAGCGGCGTGTGGAAGACCTGGCCTGCGCGGCTGGGTGACCGGCCGCTGGTCTGATTCCGGTGTCACTGCCCGATCTTGCCTATCTGAAGCGCGCAACATTTGCGCAGGCTGCGCGGGTGCTCAGTCTGCTTGCCCGCCGCAAGGGGCGTGGCCTGGCCCCGGGGCGCGATGCCATTCCCGAAGATGAGACGGTGCGCTTCGTCGCTTCCCAACGGATGGGTCTGCCGCATTCAGACGTGCAGGATGTGGCGCAGGACGGGAAAAAGACTCGCCTGATCGCCAATATTCTCGGCAGTGCCGGACGCACGCCCGCGCTTCCACCGCCCTACAGCGAATTGCAACTCGAACGCCGCCGCGCGCGGGACAATTCGTTCGCGGACTTCCTCAACCTGTTCGATCATCGCGCGCTCAGCTTCTTTTACCGCGTGGAGGAGAAATACCGCTGGCCACTGATGGTGGAGCGGACCGGGACGGGAGACCGCGACCCGATCGGTGCGATGATGCTGGCGCTGTCCGGGATGGATGCGCGCGGTGAGGCGGAGCGCCTCGACCTTCCGCACGCGCAGCTCATTCCGCTCACCGTCCACCTCGCCGACACCCGCCGCAGCAGGCATAGCGTGGAAACAGTTCTGCGCGTGGCGACCGGTATGGAATTGCATGTGGTCGAAGCGCAGCCGACCTGGATGGCGGTGCCGCCGCAGGAACAATCACGCCTTGGCTTTGGCAGGCTGGGAAACTTTAACCAGCTTGGCGTGCCCGAAGAGCTGCCGCCCGAGGAAGCTGGGCAGGCGGCAATGATTGGCGCCGCTGTGCTCGATGTGCAGCATCATTTTTTGATTGTGCTGGGGCCGATGCCGTACGAGCGGCTGCGAGCCTTTTGTGCCCAGCCGAAACTGCGCCGGCTCGTCAGCCAGCTGGCGGCTTTGGCAGCGGGGCTGGACCAGCGCCCTTCGCTGCGCCTGCGAATCGCTGCGAGCGATGTGCCACCGCTGCGGCTGGGTGATGAAGCTACTCCCGCCATGCTTGGCTGGACCACATGGCTCGGTGAATTCGAAAGCGACACGGACATTCTCGATGATTGCGTGATCCCGATCGACAACGCAGCGATCCATCAGGAAAAAGCGGTTGTGGAACAGCGATTAGGGGTATAGCACTACAGCATAGTCCGCCGGGGGGAACTCGAAGAGAGCGGACATATCTCGGGTCGCTAATCTGGATCGCGCTTGCGCAGGCATGGGCCTGTGCATCGCTTTGGTCATGGGGGACAGATGGCGCAGGATACGCTGACGGCACTAATCAGCAAGCTGGACAAGACTTGCAAGCAGACGCTCGAATCCGCCTTGGGTTTGGCCCTGAGCCAAACTCATTATGACGTGGAGATTGAGCACTGGCTGCAAAAGCTGCTCGATCGTCAGAATTCCGATCTGACCTGCATCCTCGACCATTTCGAGATCGACAAGGGCAAGTTCTCGCGCGATCTTTCGCTTTCCATCGAAAAGTTCAAACGCGGCAATGGCCGCAACCCGGCGATCTCGCCCTATGTAGTCAAGATGGCGCGCGAAGCGTGGCTTTATGCCTCGTTGCACATGGGCGCGGCGGAAATCCGTTCGGGCCACTTGTTGCTGGCGCTACTGACCAATGAAGACCTGTCGCCCTTGACCCGGCAGATGGGCCCGGAGCTGAAGAAGATCGGCACCGAGGACCTGCGCAAGGGTTTCGCCAACATCACTTCTGCTTCTGAAGAGGCTGGCTCGGCGCTGGCGATGTCCGCAGCACCGGGTGGTGGCGGCGGCGACGGCGCAGTTCAGGGCCCGGCGGGCGACTCGGCGCTGGGCAAGTTCTGCATCGATCTGACCCAGCAGGCGAAAGAGGGCAAGATCGATCCGATCTACGGCCGCGATCCGGAAATCCGCCAGATCGTCGACATCCTCACGCGGCGGCGGCAGAACAATCCGATCCTCACCGGTGAAGCGGGGGTCGGCAAGACGGCGGTGGTCGAAGGCTTCGCGCTGCGGATCGCGCAGGGCGACGTGCCCGAATCCATGCGCAATTCGCGGCTGCTGTCGCTCGATCTGGGGCTGTTGCAGGCTGGCGCCGGGATCAAGGGCGAATTCGAAAACCGGCTGAAATCGGTGATCGACGAGGTGAAGAATTCGCCGATTCCGATCATCATGTTCATCGATGAAGCGCACACGCTGATCGGTGCGGGCGGGGCGGAAGGGCAGAACGACGCCGCCAATCTGCTCAAACCGGCGCTGGCGCGCGGCGAAATGCGCACCATCGCGGCGACAACCTGGGCCGAGTACAAGAAGTATTTCGAGAAAGACCCCGCGCTCACCCGCCGATTCCAGGTGGTGAAGGTTGAAGAGCCGGACGAAGTGCTGGCGGTCGCGATGTTGCGCGGGCTAGTGCCGGTGCTGGAAAAGCATCACGGGGTGATGATCCTTGGCGAAGCGCTGGAAGCGGCGAGTTCGCTTTCGCACCGCTATATCGCCGGCAGGCAGTTGCCCGACAAGGCCATCTCGCTGCTCGATACCGCCTGCGCGCGCGTCGGCGATCAGCCAAGTGGCGACACCGGCGCAGGTCGAGGATCTCGATCGGCAGATCGGTCTGCTCGATGCCGACTTGCGGATGATGCAGCGCGAGGAGCTCTCTGGAGCGGATATGGCGGCGCGGATCGCCGATGCCGAATCGAAGCGGGCCGAGTGCGAGGCCGAGAAGGCCACGCTTGAAGAACGCTGGCAGACCGAGAAAGCGGCGGTCGAAAAGGTGGCCGGTCTGCGCGCCACGCTGATCGCCGCGGAGGCAGGTTCGCCAGAGTCGGACGAAACCCGCTCCGCGCTTCGGGCGGCGCAGGAAGAGGTGAAGACGCTCCAGGGCGACCATCCGATGATCTACGAAGTCGTCGATCACGATGTCGTCGCCGAAGTGCTGGCCGGGTGGACGGGCATTCCCGTGGGCCGCATGGTGACGGACGAGATCAACGCCGTGCTCCGGCGTGAAGGATGCGCTGGGCGAACGGATCAAGGGGCAGGATTACGCGCTCGAAGTGATCGGCGAGACGGTGAAGACCGCGCGCGCCGGGCTGGCCGATCCGCGCAAGCCCTTGGGCGTGTTCCTGTTCTGCGGCACCAGCGGGGTCGGCAAGACCGAGACCGCGCTGGCGCTGGCCGAACTGCTCTATGGCGGTGAGCACAACGTCACCACCATCAACATGAGCGAGTTCAAGGAGGAGCATAAGGTCTCCACCCTGGTCGGCGCTGCGCCCGGTTATGTCGGTTACGGCGAAGGCGGGGTGCTGACCGAAGCGGTGCGGCGCAAACCCTATTCGGTGATCCTGCTGGACGAGATGGAGAAAGCCCATCCCGGCGTGCAGGACGTGTTCTATCAGGTGTTCGACAAGGGCATGCTGAAGGACGGGCAGGGCCGCGATATCGATTTCAAGAACACGCTCATCATCATGACCAGCAACGCTGGCACCGATGTGATCGAAAAGCTGTGCCGCAACACCACCATCATGCCCGAGCCGGAAGAGCTGGCGACCGAATTGCGCCCCTCACTGCTCGAGTATTTCAAGCCCGCTTTCCTCGGTCGCGTCGTGACCGTGCCGTTCTTCCCGCTCCCGCCGGAAATCCTGCGGGCCATCGTGACCATCAGCCTGAAGCGGATTCGCAGCCGTGTGGAAGGGCATTACAAGGCCACATTCGAGTGGGAAGACGATCTGCTGGATACGATCGTGGCGCGCTGCACCGAACACGAAAGTGGTGCCCGCAACATCGAAAATATCCTCAAGCGCGGCCTGCTGGCCGAGCTTTCGCAGATCTTGCTTGAACGCAGTGCCGAGGGGGAGCAAACCAATTCAATAAAGGTCAAGGCGGACAAGCAAAAAGACTACGCCTATGAGATAAATTGAGTTACAGTGTAATCAGCGTAGGTGCGCCAAGTTGACGGCGCAAAAAAGACGCAAGGGGTTCGTACCGGCATCAATATGATTTGAGGAAGGAGAGTAAGGTGGCTATCTATCTGAAAAACGACAAATTGAAGGGCAGTTCAACCGACGGCAATTTTAAGGAGCAGGTCGAGCTGAAGTCTTTCCAGTGGGGCGCCGGTCTGGGCGTCAGCAGCGCCCGTGGCGGCGATCGCACGACCAGCGAGCCAAGCGTGTCGGAAATCACCTTTTCGAAGGATACCGACAAGTCGACGGAGAAGTTCTTCAAGGCTTTGCTCAAGGGTGATCCGATCGGCGATGCGGAAGTTTCCTTCACCGCCGCGATGAAGGGTAAATCGGTTGCCTATCTGACGCTCAAGCTGGAAAAGGTGATCGTTTCCGGCTGGTCAATTTCGCACGGCGGCGGCAGCGAAATGCCCAGTGAAATCGGGCTCGCTGAACTTCACCAAGTTCGACTGGAGCTTTACCGGACGCGATGCTGAACAGGGCGGCAGCCCGACGCATCTTTTGTACAGCCTGGAAACAAACACGGTCGAGTAAGGCCATTGGCAAGTCGGGCGGGGCGTCGGGATATTCCGGCGTCCTGCTCGCCTGCTTTTAATCCTTTACCGATGGCGGTCTTTCCATAAATCATCTTCTCAACATCCGTGCGCTCGGCGACGAGAATGTCGAGGAGTATGCGCTCTACCGGTTCAGCGGGCGCGAAGCGATTTCGGAGAGCTTTCTCTACGAACTCGAACTGATTACCGACGGCGATCCCGATTGCACCAAGCTGATCGGGAAGCTGTGCGAATTCGATGTGACGAGGGGCGGAGACGACGCGCGCGTGTTTGCGGGTCGCATTTATGCCGCACGAAAGTTTCAGGGCAATGGCGGGGTGCACATATCCGTGCAGGTACGGCCCGCCTATCACGCTATTTCTTACACCAGAGGCACGCACTTCATTCAGGACAAGACCAGTGTCGACATCTTTGAGGCGCTGACCAAGGATATCACCGGCTTCGTAAAGGGCGTAGATATTGCGCCGATTCCCGGAGTGCGCGCCTACAGCGTCAGGCTGGATGAGAGCGAATACCAGTTTCTCGACCGGATGCTTGCCTATGACGGGATAATGTATTTCTTCACCTACGAGCGCGAATCGGGCGCTTTCCGGCATAAGATGGTGGTGACCAATAAGACCTCGGCCTATCTCGACGTTCCGGGAAGCCCTGTTGAATTTCGCTCAGATGTGGATGGTGCGGCAGTTAAGCATCTTGAGCATCATTATCGTGCATCGGCTGCACGTCATTACTCAAACCAGAGCGTCATCAAGAGCGATATAATCGGTAATTACAATCGGGAACCGGTAGATGCTTGGGCGAAAATCTATTCGCATGTTTATACCGAAGTCGGCGAAATAGATTCAGGCGATGAAGCGCATGCCGACTTTGCGAAAGAGCATGATTCGGAAAAATACGACTATATAACCGGCCGATCGACAGAACCGCAGTTTTTCGCCGGAGGAAGGGTCGAAATCCTTGAAGCAGGCACGCTGGCGCCCGCGCGGGTGGTGCTGACGGCGGTCGAACACAATGCAGAAGACCCGTGGATGTTCGATTCCGACCGGACAGGCAGCTATTCCAACAGTTTCGAATGCCTGCCTGCCGATAAAATTTTCCGACCTGAACCTGAAAGCCCACGGCGGATTGCGCCCGGTCCGGTGCTCGGCGTTGTCAAGGCTCCCGGACTGGTTCGAGGGGGAATCGAAGGTCGATTCGACAGTACCGCGTGCCCGTCGATATTTATGGCAGCAAGAACTACACAGATGAGGGGATTCCCCAGTAATATATGGCTTCCTGTTCGTCAGCAATGGGGGGCAGGAGGCAAGCACGGCGAGCAGTTTCTGCCGCGTGCCGCTACCCGCGTTGTCGTCGATTTTCTCAACGGCAATCCCGATCTTCCATATGTCGATGGCGTCCTTTTCTCTCCCGATAACCCCTATCCCGATTCGGCAGCTGATGCGGGTCTGCGCACTGGCTGGCGCTCGATCACCGACAAGGATGGCGCCGTCACCCAGGAGTTTTTCTTCGAGGACAAGCCGGGCCAGGAACGTGTTTGGCTCTACACGGATCGCAACTACGAACGCGAGATTCAGAAGAACGAGATTGGCCAGATCCACGGCACGCAGACAATCACTATCGATGGTGACCAGACGCTTAAAGTCCACAGCGACCGCAAGATGACCATCGATGTGGATGAAACCAATACAATCAAGGGGAAGCGGACCACTACGGTAACCGGTAAGAGCCTGCACGAATCGAAAGAAGAGCTCGAACTCAAGGTGGGTTCTTCTTCGATCAAGATGACGCCGACTGAGATCAAGATCAAGGCCATGAAGATCATCATCGAGGCCGACGTGAAACTCGATATGAAGGGGGGGGCGCAGGCGGACCTCGCTTCTCCGCTCACCAACGTGAAGGGCGATGGTACGCTGATCCTCAAGGGCGGCGTGGTGCTGATCAACTGATATGGCGTCCGCGTCTCCCGTAGCCCTGCGCTTCCGCCGCTCCGAACTCCACGAACACGCGCGCCTATCTGAAGCGGCAATTGCGGTGCTGGACGAATGCGCGCAGCCCGCCGAATTCATCGATGCACTGGTGGCCAAGCAGCTGACCGGCGATGCCGTCAATGCGCTCGCTATGGTGTTGCCGCATCGGCAGTCTGTGTGGTGGGCGTGTATGTGCCTTCGCCTGCTGCCCGATCTGGATAAGCGCCCTGCCGATCTGGCAGCGGTGGAAGCGGCAGAAAAATGGGTGCAGTCACAGGCGCCCGGTGACGCCGACGCGGCGGGCAAGGCGGCGAACAAGGCCGATCGTGCCAAAGCCGCCGCTTGGGTGGCGCAAGGGGCGCACTGGTGCGGCCCTTCGCTTGCTCCGCGTGGCCAGGCCGAGGTGCCGCCATCGCCCTTTCTCCCCGGCGTTGCTACTCGCAGCGCACTGATGCTGCTCAGCTACGATCCCGCCTTTGGTCGCGCCGTTCCGCTTGCCGAATGGCTGCCGATAGGTCTAGCCCTGATGGCAGGCGAAAACGGAAAAGAGGCGCAGGGGCTGGTCAAGCAAGGCCTCGCGTAAATAGCACATGTGGAACCTGCTGATTTCCCGCGTTGAAGACCCGCCGGGTCAATATTTCGACCAGCGCCAGATTGACGCTGGCGAGCTGATGCTCGGCGCGAGCAGGCGTGCCTGCGATGTGGTGCTGGGAACCAAGGCAGACGGAGTTTCGGGCCAACACTGCCGGATTATCTCATCCGGGCTGGACCTGTTGGCAGTGGACAACGGCAGCACCAATGGTGTTGCACTAAACGCTCCGGAACAGCGGATCATGCCGCACAACCCGGTGCCGATCCGTGACGGGGACCGGCTGTTCATCTGCAATTTCGTGGTCACCATCGCTAGTGACGCGATGGCTGCAGGGATGCGTATGGGCGCGCGACCGCCAGAGGACCTGCCCAAGGCAACGAGTGGCTGGGACGACAATCCCTTTGCCGATGCGGGTGCGGCAACCTGGGAAGACGATCCGTTCTGGGCAGGCAATTCGAGCGGCGGCGAGGGCAGTCTGCACGATCTGCTGAGCGACGAGATCGGCGCGCACATTGGCTCCAACGCCCCGCCGCCGCGTGATCGCGGGCGCGACGGTTTCGGCGATCCTATCGGCATGGCGATGAGCCGCCCGATCCTGTCGAGCGAGCCGATATCGGCGGGCGATATGGCCATTCCGGAGGACTGGTTTGGCGGCAATCCGGGTGGTGGCGCTTCGGGTATGGCCGATCTGGGCGGCGATGATTTCTTTGACGATATCGCGCCGCCTTCTGCTGGGGGCAGTACTGCATCCGCCTCTGAAATCGATTTCTTTGCCGATGCGGGCAGTCCGGCTGTTGCAGCTTTCGAGGACGATCCGTTCGGCGATATGGCTCCGGCAGGGGGCAGCGCCGCATCGTTTATGGACGATGAGTTCGATCCGGTTGACGGGATGCTGGGCGAACCGATGGCCGCGCCTGCGCCCGTAATCGCTCCACCACCACCACCACCACCACCGCCAACTCCTGTCCCGGCACCGAGCCTGGCCAAGGTATCTGCCCCGACACCCGCTTCTACGCCTGTGGCAACGGCAGGCGCTGTCGACTGGTCGGCCTTCTACGAGGGTGCAGGGATGGGGCCGGGCGAACTGCGCCTCTCGCCCGATGCCATGCGGCGGCTTGGCGTCATGTATCGCCAGGTCGTGCTCGGCATGTCGGACCTGATGCGCGACCGGGCCGAGTTCAAGGACGAATTCCGCGTCGAACGAACCCAGCTTGCCATCGGCCGCAACAATCCGCTCAAGCACCTGCCTGCGCAGGATGCCGCCAAAGTTCTGCTCGGTGATCCGCTACCCGGTTTCCAGGATTCCGAAGAAGCCATCCGTGGTGCTTTCGAAGACTTGAAGCGCCACCAGCTGGCGATGCTGGCGGGCGTCCAGCGCGCGCTCCAGGCGGTGTTCGATCGGCTGGGCCCGGAAGAGATCGAGAAGCTGACGATAACTGCCAATGCCAGCAAGAAGTTGCTTTCGCGCAAGGTCGATCCGTGGGACATCTACCGCACGGTTTTCCAGGCGCTGAAAAAGGATGCGACATCGAACGCTAATGGCGTGATGAGCGTTGCATTTCGTGAGGGATACGAGGATTATCTGAGCTCCGCCAAATAGCGGAGACGAAGGGGGGAATTGCGGGTGACGTGGGAAAACAAGCCGGTCTGGTCGGAAGGCATGTTCCTGCGCCCGCAGCACTTCCAGCAGTTTGATCGGCATGTCGGTGCGCAGTTGGAAGGGCGGGTCTCCCCGCTTTCGTCATACCCATATGGTTTGACCGAGCTTCGCTTTTCCGAAGGCCTGCTGAAAACAGGCAAGCTGGTGATCGAGAAGTGTTCGGGCATTTTCAGTGATGGCACCCCGTTTCGCGTTCCCGATGAAGTCGCCGCGCCGATGGCGCTGGAGGTGAAGAGCGACAAGCGCGACGCCATCGTCCACCTGTGCATTCCCGAAGCCCGCGCCGGGGCCGCCGAAGTGGCGATGGACGAAAGCGCGCAGGCCGATACCCGCTATATCGCGGGCGAGTTTGAGGCTTCGGATTCGGTCTATGGCAGCGCCAGCCGGGTGGCGATGAATGTCGGGCGGTTGCAGCTTTCCTTGCGGTTCGAGGATGAGGGGCTGGACGGTTACCAGACGATCCCCGTCACCCGCGTGACCGAACGCAAGGCCGACGATTCGCTGACGCTCGACCAGCATTTCATCCCCTGCGGTGTATCGATCCGCGCGGGCGAGAAATTGCCACGCTTTCTGGCTGAACTGGAGGGCATGGTCCACCAGCGCGGGGAGGCACTGGCGGGGCGGTTGGGGACTCCCGGGGCCAAATCGGTGGCCGATGTCTCCGATTATCTCACCCTGATGCTGCTCAACAAGGCCGAGGCAAGGGCGCGGCACATTGCCTCGCTGCCCAACGTGCATCCGGCGGATTTCTACGAATATCTGGTCACGCTGGCGGGCGAACTGGCGACCTATATGGCCAAGGCACGGCGGCCCAATTTCATGCCGACCTACAATCACCGGGAGCAGCGCCATTGCTTCAACGCGGTGATTCTCGAACTGAACAATCTGCTCTCGCAATCGAAGATGGACCACACGGTCAACATTCCGCTGCAACTGGCCAAGCACGGCGTGCATTGGGGGCAGGTGAATGATCGCTCGCTGTTCAACGGCGCGGAATTCATCCTCGCGGTGCGCGCCGATGTCGATACCGAGCGGGTGCGGGCGAACCTGCCCAAGCTGGCCAAAGTCGGCTCGGTCGAGGTGATTTCGCAGCTGGTCAACCGTCAGTTGCCTGGTGCCAGCCTCAGCCCGATGGGGGCCGAGCCTCGGCAGATTCCCTTCACCGCCAACACCACCTATTTCCGCATTGCCACCACCCACGAACAGTGGAAGCTGGTGGAAGTATCGGGCAAGGTCGCGATCCATATCCAGGACAAGCTGCCGGGGATCGAGCTTGACCTGTGGGCAATCAGAGGGGCTGAATGATGGCGGACGAGCCCGAAGAAGAACGCACCGTCTTCCAGCCCGGCGGTGCGGGTCGGCCAGGCGGGATGCCGGGGGCCGTGCCCCCTCCGCCACCGATGGCACCGCCGCCGCCAGCACCTCCGGCAGCGCAGGGCTACCGTCCGCCCGAACCGCAGCAGCTCAATCCGCAGGCGCAGCGCCCTGCCGCTGGCGCATCCAGCGCTCCTGCGCCCGGAGTGATCAGTTTTGCCACGGCCACGCCCGAACTCTACGGACCGGAACCAGTGGTGGCAGCAGCGGGGCGGCTTATCCATCTCGCCACGCAAATCCGCACCATGCCCGTCGGCCCGGATATCAAGAGCCTGCGCCGCCTTGTCGTCGACGAACTCGAAGCCTTCAAGAAGCGCGCCCGCGATCTGGGGCTGGAAGCGCGTTCGGTGCAACTCGCGCACTACATGCTCTGCGCCTTCATGGATGATGCCGTGCTGGCCACGCCCTGGGGTTCGGAAAGCCCGTGGGCGCAGCAGAGCCTGCTCGCCGCCTATCACAACGATACCTACGGCGGGGACAGGATGTTCAACTTCGCCGAGAAGATGGTGCAGGATCAGCAACGCGAACCGCGGCTGATGGAACTGCTCTATCTGTGCCTGTCGCTGGGATTTGAAGGCCGCGCGGGCGTGGATGCGCGCGGCGAATTGCTGGTGTCGCGCCACCGCGCCTCGATGTCGAACGCGATCCAGCGCCAGCGCGAAGCACAGCCGGGCGATCTCTCGCCACAATGGCGCGGGCTGAAGGCGGCATCGGGCAAATTCGCCCCGCGCGTTCCGCTCTGGGCGATTGGCGCAGGGCTGGGCGCGCTGGCGCTGCTGATTTTCGCCGCGTTGCTGCTGCGGCTGTCGAGCTCGGCAGATACCGCGCTGGAGGGGTTGGACCGGGCCGTGGGCAATTCGGTGATTGTGCCGCCGCCGCCCGCGCCGCAAAGCCAGACGCCGACGTTCGACCAGATGCAATCGATCCTTCAGCCGGATATCGAAGCAGAGCGGCTGACGCTGACGCGCGAAGGCGGGGAAATCGTCGTCCGACTCAACAATCAGGGGCTGTTCGGCGCGGGCGAGGCCAATCCGGCAGGGGGCTGGACCGATACCTTCGGCCGCATCGCCGAGGCGGCGAACCTTACCAGCGGGCCGATTGGCATCGAAGGGCACACCGACAATTCGCAACCGGGGGCTTCCATCGCTTTCCCGTCCAACCAGGCGCTGTCCGAAGCGCGGGCCGAAGCCGTGGCGGGCGCGATCCGCTCTGCGGGTCTGACGGCGGGTGACCGGATTACCACCCGCGGATTCGCCGCCACCAAACCGATTGCCAGCAATGATACGGTGGAGGGGCGCAGCTCCAACCGCCGGGTCGAACTGCGCGTCGCCAACGATATAGCCTGGCGCTAGGGGGAGCTGAACGATGCAAAAGATCAAGAAGCTCTTCACCAACCGCTGGTTCTGGAGTTTTATCGGAGCGATCCTGTTCGGGCTAGTTATCTGGTTTGTCGGCCCGATGATTACCGTGGCGGATTTCCGGCCGTTTGGCTGGTGGCCGGTGACGCTGACTGTCGCGCTGCTGCCATTCCTGCTGGTGCTGATTTTCTGCCTGCTCGCGGTGCGGCGCGAGAAGAAGAAAAACGCGGCGATGATGGAGGAGCTGAAGCCCGATCCCGCCGCCATCGAGCGGGACGAGATCGCTGCAAAGCTCTCGCAGGCGTTGGACCAGTTGCGCACTGCGCGGCTCGGCTCGCGGCAGGCCTTTGCCTACCAGTTGCCGTGGTACGCGATTATCGGCCCATCGGGTGCGGGCAAGACCACGGCGCTGCTCAATTGCGGGCTCGAATTCCCGACAGCGGTGGCAGGTGAGTATCGCGCGCTGCGCGGCCAGCCCAACACGCCCAACTGCGACTGGTGGTTCACCAGCGAGGCGGTGCTGATCGACACTGCCGGGCCGCTATGTCAGCCAGGACGAGGACAAGGAGCAGGATGCATCGGGGTGGAAGAATTTCCTCGATCTGCTGCGCAAATATCGCCCGCTGCAACCGCTCAACGGCCTGATCGTCGCCATTCCCGCGCCCGATTTCATGGATGCGGGCAAGATGGAAGGCCACACGCAGAATGTGCGCGAACGGCTGGCGGAAACCACCAACCTGCTCGGCCAGAACCTGCCAATCTACCTGATGGTGACCAAGACCGATCTGCTGCCGGGATTCCGCGAGTTTTTCTCCCGCGCCACCGATGAGGAATCGGATCAGGTGTTCGGCTCCACCGCACCCGGAGACAAGGCCGATCCCGCAGCAGTGATGGTGGGTTTTGACGGGCTGGTGACGAGCGTATCCAGCCGTGTGGTTGACCGGATGCAGAACGAAAGTGATCTGCAACGCCGCGCCTCGATAGCTGGATTTCCCGGACAACTGGCCAGCCTGCGCGGGCCGGTCTCCAAGCTGCTCGATGAACTGACCAAGAAGACGCGTTTCGATCAGCCTGCACGGGTGCGCGGGGTCTATTTCTCCTCCGGCACGCAGTCTGGCAGCCCGGTCGATCGCATCCTGATGAACGTCGGCGCACCGCCTACCGCTTCGCAGAACGCGGTGGGCAGCGGGCGGAGCTATTTCCTGCGCCGGTTCTTTGCCGATCTGCTGGTGCCCGAACACGGCATCGCCACCCGCAATCCCGCCGCCGAAGCGCGAGCGCGGCGCACCTATGCCGTCGGTATCGGGGCGATGGCGGCACTGTTCGTGGTGGCGCTGGGGGTGTGGACCTGGGGCTATTTCCGCAACGCCGCACTGATCGAGCGGGTCTATGCGATCACCGCCGATTACTCGAACGTCGCCGGGGAATCGCGCGGCGGCAGTGCCACGGTGCAGCAGGATCTTGCGGCGCTCGGCGTGCTGGGTAACGGCACCACCGAAATGGGCGAAGCGAGCGACTTTGCGCTCGGGCTGGGGCAGGGCGGGCGGCTCAACGGCGAGATGCGCGGCATTTACGGGCGCGATTTGCAGCGACGGCTGATGCCGATCCTGATGTCGCTGGCAGAAGAGCGGATGGCCTCGGATAGTCCGGGCGAAGTCTATGACGCGCTCAAGTCCTATCTCATCCTTGGCGGCGAAGGGCCCGAACAGTCGGAGCACGTGATGGCTTGGGTGCCGCGCGCGTGGCTGGCGCGGGCAGGGGGCAATGAAAGCGAAGCGGGCGATCTGGCTACGCATACTGCAGCGCTGTTCGATATCGGCTTTACCCCGCAAGGTATCGACGTGGCGCGCAAGGAGAATGCGCGGCGCATACTGCGGGCGCAGCCTCCGGCAGTGCGCGTTTACGGTAGGTTGAAAAGCGAGGCGCTGGCATCGGGTGAGCGGCAATGGACCGCGCGCGAGAATGCGGGACCGCGCCCCGAACTGCTGTTCGCGCAGAGCGGTGCCTTTGCGCCCAGCGCAGGCGTGCCTGCGCTGTTCACCCGCAATGGCTATGACAATATCTTCCTACCAATCGTCGAACGCGGCCCCGAACTGCTGGAGGACGAGGTTTGGGTAGTGGGCGATTCCGCCAGCGAGACGCTAACACCGAACCAGATCGCACAATTGCGCAGCGATCTTGAGCGGCTGTATTTCGACGATTTCCTCGATCACTGGAACACCTATCTTGGCCTGATCGAACTGCGTCCTGTCAACGGGCTGGAAGACAATGTGCAGCGGCTGCGCGATGCGGGCGGGCCGTTGTCACCGCTGGCTCCGTTGCTGCGGGCGATTGCCGAAGTGACCGATCTCACCCCGGCGGCACCCGAAGCGGGCGGCGGTGGTGGCGAAGCTGCGGGGCAAATGGCAGTCGAGGCGGCGGCGCGGCGCAACAGCACGCTCAATCGCGCGTCAAATGCGGCGGAGCGGGTCGGCGGTGCCAATGGCGGTGGCGCTGGCGTAGCCGATCCCGACGGCGGCCGTCAGGCTGTCATCCAGGCCTTCCTCCCGCTGCGCCAATTTGTCGGCCCGGCCGAAGGCGGCGGACCGATGGACGGAGTGCTGGCTAACTTCACGCAGGTTGCGAATGCACTGAACGGTATTGCCGTTCTTGGCGGCGGTGACGGCAGCACCGGCGCGCAGCAGAGCATGGACGCGCGCGCGGCGATCATGCAATTGCGGCAGAACGGCAACAGCCTGCCGCTGCCGATGAGCGGTTGGGCGCTCGATATGGCAGGAGATGCCGAAGGCGCGATGGGCTTGGCGCGCATGGAGCAGACGGGGGCGGCGATGGATGCCAATTTCGGCAACTGTGGGGAAACGATGGCCACCGCCTATCCCATCCAGGCCGCTTCCGCAGCCGATTTGCCGATCCAATCCTTCTCTGACATATTTGGCCCCAACGGCACTTTCGCCAGCTTTGTGAACACCCAGCTGAACGATTATATCGACACCACCCAGCCCGAGTGGGCGATGAAGCCGAACGGGGGAGAAGTGGGACTGACACCGGGCAGCGTGCGCGCATTTCAGGCCGCCAACCGGGTGACGCGCACTTTCTTTGCCGGTGATCCTACGCCCCGCCTTTCCTACCAGATCGAGCCGGTGGCGCTGAGCGGGGCGGCATCGGTGATGCTGGAGATCGATGGGCAGCAGCTTTCGTACAACGGCACCACCCCGATCCCGGTCACCTTCGACTGGCCGGGAACTGGCGAGGGAGGGGCGACCTTGCAGTTCACGCGCGAGGATTCGAGCGCCGTTTCTCCCCGCTCCTTTTCCGGGCCATGGTCGTTGTTCCGGATGATGAAGCTGGCGGCGGTGCGCAGCGGTCCTACGCCGCTGATCGGGGTAGGCAGCTTGACGCATTCGGGCGCACGCTTCGATTTCCGGATCCGTACCTTTGGGGCGAGCAACCCTTTCGTCAGCGATCCGTTTGTGCAGGTGGCGTGCCCCGATATCAATGCGGCGGCTCTGGCCTATGCTGACAAGTCGCTTGTCCTTCACGGCTAAGCTGGCAGCGGCTACAGCACTGCTGACATGAGTCTTGCTCTCACTCCCACCGCCGGTTCCGCCGGTAGCGGTCGCCGTATCGGCAGCGGTTCGCTGCTGATCGGGCGCGATCCGCGCGCGCAGATGCGCATTGACGATCCCACCGCCTCGGGCCGCCATTGCGTGATTTCCGGGCAGGGCGGCGATTGGCAGATACAGGACTTCAGCCGTAACGGCACTTTCCTGAACGGGGAGAAGCTGACCGCCGCCAGACCCTGCGCGACGGCGATCGCATTCGAATTGCCCAGAACGAATGGCAGGCGGAAATTGATGCGGCCACCGACGATGGCGGTGCTACCTATGTCCGCGCAGTCACCCCGGCGGAGACCCCGGTGGAGCACACCCGGGCGATGGCCTCGCAGAAATCTGCGGTGCCAGTTCCGTCCTCGGCGGTGATGGGTACTGGCAGCAATCGCCTGCTCGGCCCGGCGCTGGAAGTGCTGGCGGAACTGGCGCGGACCCGCAAGCAGGCGCGGGGCGAACTGTTCGGCGACAAGCCGGGTAGCGCCTCGTCGACTGCGCGGGAGAAATCCGTGCTCGCCGATGCCCGCAAAGGGCAGGTGCTGGCTGCTCTATCCTCGATGAGCCCAGAAGATGCGGAGCAGGCGATTCGGCAGTCCGGCCGCGAGCTGGCAGCGCACGATGCCGCGCTGCTGGCTGCGATGCAGGCTGCATTGCACGCGGTGCTCGATCAGTTCGCGCCGGATCAAATCCAGCGCGGCGGCAAGAACGATGCGCAGGCTTGGCTAGGCCTATCGCGCCGCGTTCGAGGATCAGGATGTTGGCTTTGTCGAACTGTTCGCGCGCTCTTTCGAAGAGGAATACCGCAAGCAGTCGGGCTGAGGCGGCAGGCCGATCTCAGTTCGGAACTTCGTCCACGAAATGGTGCCACACCACATGCGCGCGCAGCCCGGACGCAGCGGCGATTTCGTTAAAGCGTGCATAATCTCCACTGGCGAAGGCCGAAGTCGCTCCTGCAACATCACCGTCACCTTCGAGCAGCACGATAGCGACCCAGCTTTCGCTGTCGAGCTGCCATCCTGCATCGACCTTGTAGTAGCCCGGCGATTGACGGAACAGCGGCGGGAACAGGGCCTGGAGTTGGTCCGAAGCCTGAAACGTCACTTCCTCATCGCCGAGGAATAGCAGCCCGACCTGCGCGGTGTCTTCCAGCCGGATTTCGAACGTGAAGCGCGCGCCGATTTTCCCGGCAAGATCGGGATAGGGATCGTCGGCCGGGAAGCGCTCCAGTTCGGACTGCCGCAATGTTTGCGTCAGGATAGGGCTGTCGGCCACCCGCAATGGGCGCAGCGCATCGAGATACTGGCAATTGCCTGGTGCCAGCGGCTCCACACCGGAAAAATTGGTGCTCACCCCACCACCCTGCAAGGAGGCGAAGGCCGCGCCTTCGATGGCGGCAGGTTCTCCCGCCACGCCGGTTGCTTCAAGCACCAGCGCACCCGGGGTTTCCGCTGACCGACAGATCGATCCAATGACAATCAAGGCCTGCTAGCGCCGTCATGGCACGTTCGCGCGCGGTGCCTGCATCCAGTGCATTGGCCACGACAGTGCCGTCGCCCCCGCCTTCTCCTGCATCGCTTGTGCCGCCGCCGCCGCCAAAGGCGACATAGCCCAGCCCTGCCAGCAGCAGCGCTCCTAACAGCGCCCCGCCGCCGATCAGCACCGGGCGCGGGATCGATTTGCCTGCGGGTATTTGGCCAACCGGCTTGTCGGCACCAATTTTGCCGCTGGCCGTAGCGGTTCCCCCGGCGGCCATCGCTTCGATCGTGGCCACCACGTCTTTCATCGATCGCAGCCGCTTGGCCGGATCGTAAGTCAGCATGGCATCGAATAGCGGGCGTAGTCCGGGTGGAGAGTTGGAGGTATCGACGCCTTCCTTGCGCTTCTCCATCGCCTCGAACATCGATTTGCCCAGCTTAAGGGTCTCGCCCTGTGCCAGCCCCAGCAGCACCAGGCCAAGGCTGTAAACATCAGTCCACGGCCCGACATCGCCCTCGAACGCGCCCAGCTGTTCGGGCGCGACAAAGCTGAGCTTGCCCGCGAATCCAGTGCCGATCACGGTTTTCGAACCCGGATCGATATCCCGGGCGATACCGAAATCGATGATCTGCGCGCGATCAAGATCGCCGCCTTCGAGCAGGATATTGTCCGGCGCGATATCGCGGTGGATTGCGCCGAGTGCGTGTGCCGCACCCAGTCCTTCTGCGAGGCGACGCGCCATCGACATGATCTGCGCGTCGCTCGGCTGCACCTTGCCGATCACCGTTTCCAGACTGTTGCCGTCGATGAAATTGGTGACGATGTAGAACACGCCCGCTTCGGGATCGCGCGCCTGGGTGCGGTAATTCACCAGCGCGGGATGCACGAGCCGCTCGAGCACGGTCGCTTCCTTGACAAACATCTCGATCACCGCCGGATCGCTGGCGAGTGAAGGCAGGATGACCTTTACCGCCACGCGCTGGGCATTGGTGACGTTAAATCCTTCGAACACCTCGCCCATGCCGCCGCGCGCGATGAAACGCTTGATCTCATAGGTGTGGTTCAGGACCTGACCGATGCTGATGCCTGACAGGAGCTTGGGCGGGGGCTCGCTGGAAACTGGCGACGGTGGGGCGGGCGGAGCGATTCCGGCGCCGGGTTCGATTATGGTGCGATCGAAACTGCCGGCATTTCCGGCTGCAGGGGCCGGGCCGGGAGCGATAACCGTGCGTTCGTCCTCGCCATCGTCGGCAGGATGCCCCATCGGCGCGATTACCGTCCGCTCGTCCTCCTCCGCTTCCTCCGGCGTTGCCACCGATGCGGGGCCAGGGCGAATTACGGTGCGGCCGTCGTCTTCGTCGTCTTCCTCAGCCTCGTGCTCGGATGACTCCTCGGGACCAACGGCATCGTCGCCGAACGTCTGATCGGGAATATCATCCATTTCTTCGGCATCATCTTCGCCGAAAATCTGCTCAGGGATTTCATTCTCCGCCTCGGTTTCGCTCTGCTCAGCCGCGTCAGTTGGCGTCTCGTCATCCAACGGCTCGACTTCAATCCTTTCGCCGTCGTCCTTCTCGTCTCCCGCGTTCACAGCCAGTCTCCCGGCGCTTCGCCCAATTTGAGAATAGTGGTCTCCTGCGCCTGCACCAACACCAGCGTCACATTGTCCGGCGCACCGCGTTCAAGGCACAGTTTTACCAACGTATCGGCGGCCTCCTCAAGGTCCTCCGCCGCATCAAGACATTGCGCAATTTCCGGCTCTTTTACCGGGCCATACAGCCCGTCGCTGCACAGCAGGAACACGTCATCGCTCTGCACCTTGTCCTGCACCATGCCGATGCCGAAATTGTTCTCGATCCCCACCGCGCGGGTCAGCACGTTGCGCAGCTTGTGGGTTTCAGCGTCAGCCTCACTCAGCAGGCCGCTATCGACCATTTCCTGCACCTGGCTGTGATCCTTGCTCAGCCGATGCAGGCTGCCGTCCCGCCACAGATAAGCGCGACTGTCCCCCACCCACAGCACGCCGAAGATGCCGTCACGAACCAGCAGGGAAACAATGGTACTGCCCATCTGCTCACCGGTTTCCTCGGACTGGCGGGCAATGGCGCCGTTGGCGGCCTCGATCGCGTTGCCGAGCTGGGTGACGGCTTCACCCAGATCGCCCTGGAGGGTCAGGGTCCGGAGCGTTTCGGCGATCTTTTCCGCCGCCCAGTCACCGCGCGCCATGCCGCCCATGCCGTCAGCCACGGCCCAGAGGCGCTGCTCATCGTCCGAAAAATATCGGTCTTCGTTGAGTTCGCGCACCGATCCGACATCGGTTGCCGCGTAGGATTCCGTCCGCAGGTCCACCAATCGAAATCCTTCCCCCCAGTTAGAATTACGTTACTATGCGATTATTCGTGCAAGGGGCAACAGGCGGCGACATTTTCGTGGCCTTGCAGCGCAAGAAAGGGGGGATAGCGGCAATGGCGAACGTGGCCCTGGTTCAGTCATACGATCCGCGCGCCTGGGCACGGGCGTGGGAACACGCACGGGCGCTGGAAGCTGCAACACCCAAGTTGCGGACACCACTGAGACACAGATTGTCAAAGCCGATGCTGATTGGCGGGGGCTTGCTGATTGCCGTGTTGCTGGCAGTGGCGGTCTGGTTTTTCTTTATCCGGGCAGACGCAAACACCGATGCGGCTGGCGATGCCAATCTGGCAGAGTTGCAGGAAGCGCTCGACGAAGCACCTCCGGGGATCACCCGAACCTTCAGGCTTTCCGATATCGGCGAATTGCAGGCCTCGCTCACCGCATCGGGGCTCGATCCGGCGCTGGTGCAGCAGATCGTTGCAGGTGCGACACCATATTTCACCGCCGGAGAGCAATTGCGCGGCACGCTCGATTTCCTCACCGGCGAAGGCGATGCATTGCGGTTTTCCCGCCTCGACCTGCGCAAGCACGACAGTTCGGGGGTGGCCATCGCGATGGAGGAAGGGCAGCTAACGATCTCCCCCATTTCGGCCCAACTGACTGAGCAGATTTTCGTCCGCAGCGGCAAGATTGACGATGTCAGCATCTACACCTCGGTGCTGGCAGCCGGAATGCCCAACACGCTGATCGACGATTTCTTCGAAGCGCTGGCCTTCGATTTCGACTTTGCCCGTGAAATCGAATCCAACGATGCGTTCGAAGTGGCCTATCGGCAGACGGTGAATGACGAAGGCGAGGCAGTGGGCGCGCCGGTGCTGGTCTACGCCTCGATGACCACGGTCACCCGTACCGCCAATGTCTATCGCTTTATCGACGAGGAGGGTGAGCCGGCCTGGTTCGATTCGAGTGGCCAGAATATTCAGCGCGCCCTGATGCGAACGCCGGTGGACGGGGCGCGCATCACCTCAGTGTTCGGGATGCGGCATCACCCGATCTACAATCGCTCGCGGTTGCACGGCGGGGTGGATTTCGCTGCGCCCACCGGCACCTCGATCTTTGCTTCGGGTTCGGGCGTGATCGAAGTCGCCAGCTGGAATCCAACGTCCAGGCGCGGGAACGGCAGCTATATCGCCATCCAGCACGATAGCGGCTTTCCGCACGCTCTATCTGCACATGAGCGCCTTTGCTCCCGAGATTTCGGTGGGTGCGCGGGTTGAACAGGGGCAAGTGATCGGCGCGGTCGGCTCCACTGGCGGCTCGACCGGACCGCATCTCCACTACGAGGTGCATCTGAATGGCGAGAAGCTGGACCCGTTGACCGTGCAGGGTACGGATGAGCGCAATTCTCTTACGGGCGACTCGCTGCAAGAGTTCGAAAATGTCCGCGATGAAATCGATCTGGGTCGGCAATTGGCGGTGCAGACAGCGGGGTAATGTCGCGAATATACAAAAGCGATTGTAATCTATTGCGATTTTATCATCGACAGCACCGCAACTTCGCGACATCGCGGGTTCATGTGCTTGCTGGCAATGACTATTTGCTGTATCCATTCTGTTGTAATCCCGCCGATGCGGGGTGTTGCTGATTTTGGGGGAACGAAAATGAAGCGCTTTCTTGCTAGCTCTTGCTTGGCCATGCTGGCCGTCGCATCTACCGGCGCATCCACCGCTGCCGCCGCACAGGACGCGGATATTCCGCGCGAGGTGATTGACGCTTTCATCACCGGCGGCTCGGTCGTGACATCGGGGGAATCCTCGGGCGGCGAATGCCAGCCGACTTCGGACGAAGAATATATGCGCACGGGGCAGGAAACCATCTGCGGAGAGCGCAATACGGTGGTGTTCCTTGGCGGCAATACAGCCCGCCCAACGCCCACCCCTGCGCCTGCAGTGCGCCGTCCGGCGGCCACGCCAACGCCCGCTCCAGCCGCTACCCCGCGCCGTCCGGCAACCCCGGCTGCTCCCGCCCGCCCACGTCCGATCGCGATCCCTGAACGCTGCGCCCCCAGCCAGAGCGAGGCGCTCAACATGTGCCTGACTTTCGGCCTTGGTTCTGCCGAACTCACCGAACGCGCGAGGAATCAGATCCGCGTGTTTGCCGAAAGCATGATCGCCAATCAGTCAACCGAGCGGTTCCTGATTGCTGGGCACACTGACACCAGCGGCACCGAAACCCGCAATTGTACCCTTTCGCAGGCACGCGCGGAAAGCGTGGTTGCCTTCATGGTCGGGCTGGGCGTTTCCGCCAGCCAGTTGCAGGCCGTTGGGTATGGCCAGCTGAACTTGCAGGCGGGGGTCCCTGCCAATGATCCGCGCAACCGCCGGGTGGAAATCGTTCGCGGTTCTGCCGGAACGGGCGCGGGACAAGCCTGTACAGGCTGAACCGGAGCCCCCGATCGCGAAGATATCGGGGAACGACGTTCGGTCTTGAAACTGGCGATTGCGCGCCAGAAAGAGCAATTTCCGGTGGGGGAACAGGTATGAATCGCTTTTTCGCAAGTTCGTGCATGGCCGTACTGGCTTTCGCTTCTGGGCAAGTTGCTGCGCAGGATACCGACCTGCCCCGTGAGGTTGTCGATGCATTCATCACAGGCGGCTCGATCGTCGCGTCGAGCGAGTCTGCCAGCGGTGATTGCCAGCCCGCAACTGATGACGAAGTCGTACGCACCGGGCAGGAAACCATTTGCGGTGAGCGCAATACCGTGGTGTTCCTCGGCGGAAACACCACCCGCAATGCGCCCGCCGCAGCCCCGCGCCCGGCGGCTGCGCCACGCCCCAGGGCCACTCCCGCTGCGGCACCGCGCCCGCGTTCTGTCGCTATTCCGGAACGCTGCGCTCCCAGCCAGAGCGAGGCGCTCAACATGTGCCTGACCTTTCGCCTCGGATCGTCCCAACTGACTGAACGCGCCCGGAGCCAGATCCGTGTGTTCGCCGAGTTCTATGCTTGCCAACCAGTCGACGGAGCGGTTCGTCATCGCCGGGCATACCGATGTCACCGGGACCGAAACCCGCAATTGCGCCTTGTCGCTGGCACGGGCGGAAAGCGTTGTCGCCTACATGGTCGGGCTGGGCGTATCTGCCAGCCAGTTGCAGCCGGTGGGCTACGGCCAGTTGAACCTGCAGGACGGTGTTCCCGCCACCGATCCGCGCAATCGCCGGGTGGAAATCGTGCGTGGGGCCGCCGAGGCTGGTGCGGGACAGTCCTGTACCGCCGCCTGAATGGCGTTGGGAAGAGGCTCCGTCCCTCCTCCTGCAGGCCATCGCTGAATTCAAATTGCGCCGCCACGGTTTTGCCGTGGCGGCGCAAGTGCGTCAAAAATGCAGCGTATAGACCAATGCGTGCACGCTGAGCATCAGCAGCACGATGCTGGACAGGCTGAAAATAGTCAGTCGTACCGGAATGGTGTTCACCAGCGCCTGCCACAGCGAATGCACCACCCGCAGTCCGAAATAGCCCCAGGCGAGATAGAGATCGATCTGGTGCCCTCCGCCCGCAATCGCGATGACCACGCACATCGCGTAGAACACCGTCGGCTGTTCCATCAGGTGATTGTAATTGTGCGCCTTCCACTGGACAGGACCGGGCAGCACGCCGTCGAGATCGGCACCGCGCCCGCCGCGTGATTTTTCCGGATCGAGCTTCAGCTTGGCTAGCGCGGGTAAGCGGAGCGCTGCCATCCAGACGAGCATCACCATCGACCAGACGGCAAGTGCGGCGGCGGGTGCGAGAATTGCGGTATCCATCGGTTTCCCTCTCTCAGTTGAGACAGGGTGGAGGATGTCTGCGTGCAATTAGATTGTCAATTGCAACCTATTCACTGCCGCCGATAACAGCGGCAAAAGACGCAGCATCGGTGTTTCCACCAGTGAGCATGACAGCCGTGGCGTCGTCCACCATGACCTTGCCCGCCAGCACCGCCGCCAGTGCCGCCGCGCCGCCGGGTTCGAGCACCACCCGCAATTGCGCGAAGGCGAAACGCTGCGCCGTGCGGATTTCCGCCTCGGAAACCCGCGCCCATTCGTGGCAGTGTTCCTGCAAGATGCCGAAATTGAGCGGGAAGGTGGCAAAGGTTTGCAAGGCGTCGCAGCCGGTTGGGGGAGGGTTGCTGCCGACATTGCAGATTTCACCCGCCTCCAGACTGCGGCACACATCGTCCCAGCCTTCGGGTTCGACCGGCACCACGGCGGCATCGGGGCAGGCGAGGGCGAGCCCGGCGGTCAATCCGCCGCCGCCGCAACAGGCGATGATGCGCGTCACCGCGCGCCCGGCCTGCGCCTGCATCTGCGCGGCAATTTCCATCCCCGCGCTGCCTTGCCCCTCGATCACCCACGGATCGCCGAAGGCGTGGACATAGGTCGCCCCGGCTTCCTCGGCCAAGGCCTTGGCAATAGCTTCGCGGTTTTCGGTCTTGCGATCATAGGTAACCACCCGCGCGCCGAATTCGGCAGTGCGCTCGCAACTTCACCGCGGGAGCATCGGCGGGCATCACGATGGTGGCCGCGATGCCGAGCTCGCGCGCCGCCCAGGCCACGCCCTGTGCATGGTTGCCGCTGGAAACCGCCACCACCCCGCGCGCCTTCTCCTCGTCGGAAAGGTCGGAAAGCCGGTGCCAGCCGCCGCGAATCTTGAACGCGCCCATCGGTTGCAGGCAATCCGCCTTCGCCCACAGGGTGCGGCCTTCGAAATCGAACGGCAGCAGCGGGGTTGGCGGCAGGATGGCGGCGATCTTGGCGGCAGCGCGGAGCACGCCTTCGCGAGTCGGTGCGCGCTCTGGTTGCGAGGCGGGTGGAGTTTGTCTCATTGCCGTTCTATTACCGCTTTACCGGGGGGAGGCCAGAGCCTAATGGCGCGCCCCTTTCCCCGTCGGGAACGCAGAGGAGATTGAAGCAGATGAGTGATTCGGCAGTCAACGACACGCGCAAGAAGGAACTCCTTTCCACGCAGGTCGAACATATCGACATCACCAGCTTCGATGCCCGCCCGATCATCGACGGCATGAGCAAGATGAGCTTCACCAGCCGCGATCTCGCGCGCGCCACCGGCATCTACAACCAGATGCTGAGCGACCCGATTGCACGATCTTCCTCGTCATCGCCGGTTCCACCAGCGCGGGCGGCTGCATGGATCTCTATGCCGAACTGATCCGCAGCAACATGGTCGATTGCGTGGTGGCGACGGGCGCCACCATCGTCGACATGGATTTCTTCGAAGGGCTTGGCCACAAGCATTATCAGGCGCTCGAAGTGCCCGACGATGATACGCTGCGCAGCCTCTACATCGACCGGATCTACGATACCTATATCGATGAAGAGCAGTTGCAGGACTGCGACTTCACCATCAATGCCATCGCCAACACGCTGGAGCACCGCGGCTATTCCAGCCGCGAATTCATCCGCGAGATGGGCAAGTACCTTGTCGAGCACGGCAAGAAGGACAACAGCCTCGTCAAGCTCGCCTACGAGCATGACGTGCCGATCTTCTGCCCGGCCTTCGTGGACAGCTCGGCCGGTTTCGGGCTGGTCAAGCACCAGGTCGACCAGATGGCCAAGGGCGAGCGTTACATGATGCTCGATGCCATCGCCGATTTCCGCGAGCTGACCGACATCAAGATCGCCAGCGGCGATTCCGGCCTGCTGATGGTCGGCGGCGGGGTGCCCAAGAACTTCATCCAGGATACCGTCGTCTGCGCCGAGATCCTCGGCCATGAGGACGTGGCGGTGCACAAGTACGCGGTGCAGATCACCGTGGCCGATGTGCGCGACGGCGCCTGTTCCTCCTCGACGCTGCAGGAAGCGGCGAGCTGGGGCAAGGTCAACACCGGGATCGAGCAGATGGTCTTCGCCGAAGCTGGTTCCGTGATGCCGCTGCTGGCAAGCGATGCCTATCACCGCGGCCACTGGAAGACCCGCGAGAAGCGCCGCTGGGCGAAGCTGTTCGCTTCGTAAGCGCCTAACCTCCCGCCGGCCCCCGCGCGTTCAGCTCGCGTGCGAGATCGGCCACGCGGGCGAACTGGTCGATCGTCGTCGCCATCCGCGCGCGGTCATCGCGCGCCTCGATGCTGCCGCTTTCGAACATGTTGCCCGCCTTCAGCGTCACCACCAGACTGCCTTCGTGAAATATCGTCGCAACATCCTCACCGCGATAGCTGCTTTCCAGCGCGATCAGCCGTTCGACATAGACCGGGTCGATCAAATGCCGCGCCTCGGTCTGGTCGGTGGTGTAGATGTCGAACTTGTCCTCAAAATCGGGATGGACCATCTCGGCATAGTCGAGCTCCATGCCGATCACTTTGATCGAGTCTTTCTTGCCGCCGAAGAACTTCCGGAAGGCGTTGTCGCGCGCCGAGCAGCGTGGTGCCGTGGAAGCGCCGGGCGTATCCCACGCTCATTACCACGCCTTGGAATACCGTCACCCAGCGGCGATGTTTGCCCGATCCGCGCCGTTCCTCCAGCTTGGTTTCGTGCAGCATGAAGGGAATGTCGCCAATGGTGCCGCTCCACTGGTCTTCAAACGATGCCCGATCATGGCTGGGCAGCAGGCGGCATTCCTTCGCCAGTTCGAACGGCTGTCCGGGTTCGCAATCGTGGCTGTAGGTCAGCCCAAGTGCGCCCGCGATAGCCTCGTTGATACCGATCTTGACGTCTTTCACCGCCTTCCTGACAGGCCCTTGTGCCCAGGCGAGCCCGAGCAATCCCAGGATGATGGTGCCCCAGGCGGCGAAGGACAAATCGATCATCAGCAGCACGCCTGCCACCGGCAGCATGGCGAGGAAAACCTTGACGCGTCGGGCGCGGGTGTCCTTCTTCGCCTGTTCCCGAACAGCGTTCTGGCCTTCCAGCCACTGCCCCAGTCCGCCCGCCATCAGCGCATCAATATCCGGTCGCTCGATCATCCTTGCACTTGTCCCCCCATGCCCCGATAATGGCACATCACCCCTTATCAGGGGAAACGGGGGATCGACACCATGGAATATGTTCTTCTTGGCATCGTCGTGGTGCTCGCGCTGCTCGGCATCGGTATCTACAACAAGCTGGTGCGGCTGCGGCAGAACGTGAACCAAGGCGTCGCCGATATCGACGCCCAACTGCGTCAGCGACACGACCTGATCCCCAATCTGGTCAACACCGTCAAGGGCTACGCCAGCCATGAACAGGAGACGCTGGAACAGGTGATCGCGGCGCGCAATTCTGCCGCTGGCGGTTCGCCCAATTCGGGTAACGAGCAGGCGCTGCGCGTGGCGCTGGATAAGGTGCTGGCGCTGGGGGAGGCCTATCCCGATCTCAAGGCCAATACCAACTTCCAGGAATTGCAGCGCGAACTCGCCGAAGTGGAAGACAAGCTGGCCGCTTCCCGCCGCGCGCTCAACGCCGCCGTCTCGCGCTACAACACCGGACGGGAGAGCTTTCCGGCGGTGCTTTTTGCCTCGATGCTGGGCTTCCAGCAGGCCGATTTCAACAAGCTGGATGACAGCGAAAGGGGCGTGGTCGATCAGGTGCCCAACGTGCAATTCTGACGCAGAATTTCTCTCTGCGAAATTCACTTGCAATTCAGCGAATCCCTTTTATAGGCGCTCTTCCGCTGCCCCATGGGACACCCTCCGCAAGGCAGTTATTACTCGTTGGTATAACACCGTAGGGGGTCCCTTGAATTGCACCAGTATCCTGACGCAAAGGCTGTAGTTCGCGCGCTTTCGCCGGACGAACCCGTTATCCTCACCCGCCCGCATGCCGCGGCGCGCGCTGCCCGCTTCTTTACCGAGAAGTTTCCGGGCAAGGCGATGTATGCGGTCAAGGCCAACCCTTCGCCTGATCTGATCCGTATCCTGTGGGATAACGGCATCTCGCATTATGACGTCGCTTCGATCGGCGAAGTGCGGATGGTTCGCGCCCTGCTGCCCGAGGCCGTGCTGTGCTTCATGCACCCGGTGAAGACGCCGCGCGCGATCACCGAGGCCTATTTCGAGCACGGGGTGAAGACCTACAGCCTCGATACGCTGGAAGAACTGGCGAAGATCGTCGAGGCGACGACTGACAAGGATGGCGTTCCCGCGACCGATCTGAACCTGCTGGTGCGGCTGCGCGTTTCCTCCGAGCATTCGGAGCTGTCGCTGGCGAGCAAGTTCGGCACCGATCTCACCGATGTCGCGCCGCTGTTGCAGGCCACCCGCCAGCATTGCGACGCGCTGGGCATCTGCTTCCACGTCGGCAGCCAGGCGATGACGCCGTTTGCCTATGTGCAGGCGCTCGAACGGGTGCGCGCGGCGATTGCCGAGGCGGCGGTCACCGTTGATATCATCGATGTCGGCGGCGGCTTCCCCAGCGTCTATCCGGGCCTCGAACCCCCGCCGCTGGAAGATTATTTCGCACTGATCCACCGCCACTTCGAATCGCTGCCGATTTCGTACTCGGCGGAGCTGTGGGCGGAGCCGGGCCGGGCACTGTGCGCCGAATACTCCTCGATCGTGGTGCGCGTGGAAAAGCGCCGCGACAACGAGCTGTACATCAACGATGGCGCCTATGGCGCGCTGTTCGATGCGGCGCATGTCGACTGGCGTTTCCCGGTGCAGGCGCTGGAGGATGATCTGATCAAGCCGCTCGCCGATTTTGCTTTCTACGGCCCGACCTGCGACGATGCCGATTACATGCAGGGCCCGTTCCAGTTGCCCGAGGATATCCAGTCCGGCGACTATATCGAAATCGGCATGCTGGGTGCCTATGGCGCGGCGATGAAGACCGGCTTCAACGGCTTCGGCGCGGCTGAGGGCGCGATTGTCACCGACGAACCGATGGCGAGCCTCTATCGCGGCGACCGGGTCGATCCGCGCGCGAGCGACAATGTGGTGAGTTTGCGCTGAAGAAGGTGGCGGTGCGCGCTAGCTGCGCTGCACCGTCACCTGCAGGAATTGCGGCTTGCTCTGCGGCGCACCCGATTCGCCGATTTGCAGCGGATAATTGCCCGGTGGCAGGGCAGCGAGCGGCATCCCCGCAGCTGCCAGCGCATAGGGGGAGACGCGGTGACGGGTGACGAGCCCGCCCGCGCCGTCCTTCACCAGCGGCACCTCGAACTCCACCCCGAACATCGCATCCTGCGTGCGCCGCACGGTGCAGACCACCAGTTGTCCGCCGCCCAGATCGAGCACCATTCCCGCACCAACGGGCACCCCGATCAACCCTTCGATTCGCGCGCCCGTTTGTGACAGATCGCGCATCACCGCTTCGTAGCGATGATCCTCATGGATTATACCAATCCGGCGGAACACGCTGCGGCGTTCGGGGCGGTAATTTTCCGGCCCGGCGGGTTCAATTTCGTAACCGCCATTGGCGATATCGGCGAGGATATCGGCCTGCGGGCGGGCCTTGGAATAGATCCAGCCCTGGATATATTTTGCACCGCGCTCGGTCACCAGCCGCAACTGGTCGAAGGCTTCGACGCCTTCCACCGTCACGTCCATTCCCAGCGCTTCGGACAGACCGATGATTGCGGTAATGATCTTGGCGCTGTTCTCGTTCTTCTGGGTGCAGGTATCGACGAAGCTCTTGTCCACCTTGATCTTGTCGAACGGAGCGTGGCGCAGGTAACTGAGCGAGGAATAACCGGTGCCGAAATCGTCGAGCGCCAGCCGCACGCCCAGCTCTTTCAGCACCTTGAAGGTGGCGGTGGTGGCTTCGGTATCGCCCATGAACACCGTTTCGGTCAGTTCCAGCTCGACCCGGTCGGGTGCGATCCCGGTTTCGGCCAGCACCTGCATCACCACGGCGGGGAAGCCGGGATTGGCGAATTGCTTGGCCGAGACGTTGACGGCGATGCGCACCGCCTCGGGCCATTGCAGTGCGTCCTCACAGGCGCGGCGCAGCGCCCAGTGGCCGAGCTGCTGGATGAGGTCGCAATCCTCCGCCGCCGGGATGAACACGTTGGGGGGCACATAGCCGCGCTCGGCGTGTTCCCAGCGCATCAGCGCCTCAAAGCCGACGATGGCATTGTCCCGCGTGCGGACGACCGGCTGGTAATGCATTGCCAGTTGCTCGCTCACCAGCGCCTCGCGCAGGTCGGCGAGCAGCTCGGCGCGCTCCTGTTCCAGATCCTTCAGATCGGCGGAATAGAAGCGATAGGTGCCGCGCCCGCTGTTCTTTGCGGCATAGAGCGCCAGATCGGCGTTGCGGACGATTTCCTCGGCCTCCACCCCGTCATAGGGCGCGATGGAAATGCCCACTGATGCACCGATAATCGCCCGCCTGCCATCCACCTGATAGGGGGAGGAGAGCATCTGGATGATCTTTTCCGCCAGATCGCCCAGCTGGCCGCGGTCATCGATGTCGGGGAGCATGACCTGGAATTCGTCACCGCCGAGCCGCCCGATCTCACCGCCACGCTCGCCGAGGATCGATTGCAGCCGCGCTGCGACCTGCCGCAGCAGTTCGTCGCCCGCCTGATGGCCCATCGTGTCGTTGACCTGCTTGAACTTGTCGAGGTCGAGCATCAGCAGCGCGCAGCTACGCTTGGCTGAACGGTAGGCCGCCAGCGTCCTTTCCAGCGTGCGGTTCATCCGGTGGCGATTGGCAAGCCCGGTGAGCGAATCGTATTCGGCCAGCCGCGAATCCTCGCGCTGGCGCTGGTACGCAAGGGTCACGTCCTTGGCGCTGCCGCGATAGCCGAGGAACTCGCCTTCGGGCGCAAACTTGGGGTGGCCGGAAAGCGACCACCAGCGTTCCTTGATCGCCGCGCTGCCCACCTGCCGTATCAGCCGCACCGGCAGATCGGCGATCTTGTTGCGCGCCTTGAGCTGGAAATTGAGCGGCCGGACCGAGCCGCTGGTGTTGTCCGGATCGACTTCGAACAGGTCGCACAGCGGCTGATCGAGCAATTGCTCCAGCCCGCCTTCGAGCATCTCGTCGGCGCTGGGGGAGAAGTAGATCAGCCGGTCGTCGCTGTCGGTGGCCCAGATCCATGAAATGCCGGTCTGCTCGTAATCGTCGAGCACCTGGAGGCGGCGCTCGCTGTCGGCGGCGGAGATGACGCGCGAGGTATCGCTTGCAGGCGCGCCATTGCCCCCGCCAAAGCCTCGCAGAAGTCCTCTCACCGCCATGCCGGATCCACATACGCTGTTACGCCGGAAATGCCGGCTGCCAGAGTGGGACTATGCCAGAGGTTTGGTTACTAACGCGCTAATGACTTCACCAACGGGCGCGGTGAAGGGCTCAAGCAGCGAGGCGCAGATCGAGTTCGAGCCGATCCCAGATTTCCACCAGCGCCTCGGTCAGTTCCGCCATCATCGCAGGCGTGTGCGAGGGGCCGGGTGTGAAGCGCAGTCGCTCGGTTCCGCGCGGCACGGTGGGGTAATTGATCGGCTGCACATAGACGCCGTATTCGGCGAGCAGGATATCGCTGATCTTCTTGGCGCGCACCGGATCGCCCACCATCAGCGGCACGATATGGGTGGTCGAATCCATCACCGGCAGGCCCGCCTCGCGGAAACAGCGCTTCAGCGTGGCGGCGTTCGCCTGCTGCGCCTCGCGCTCGACGCTGCTGGCCTTGAGGTGCCGCACCGAAGCCAGCACGCCCGCCACCAGCACCGGGCTGAGCGAAGTGGTGAAAATGAATCCGGGGGCATAAGAACGAATGCAGTCGATCACCTTGCGGCTCGCCGCGACATAGCCGCCCATCACGCCGAAAGCCTTGCCCAGTGTGCCCTCGATCAGGTCGATCCGGTGCGCGGCTTCGTCCCGCTCCGAGATACCTCCGCCGCGTGGGCCGTACATGCCCACCGCGTGGACTTCGTCGATGTAGGTGAGCGCGTTGTACTTTTCGGCCAGGTCGCAGATCGCGTGGATCGGGGCGACATCGCCGTCCATCGAATAGACGCTTTCGAAGGCGATCAGCTTGGGAACTTCGGCGTCCTCTGCCGCCAGCAGCTCTTCAAGATGGGCGAGATCGTTGTGCCGCCATACCCGCTTTTCGCAGCCCGAATTGCGGATGCCCGCGATCATGCTGGCGTGGTTCAACTCGTCGGAGAAGATCACACAGCCCGGCAGCAGCTTGGCCAGGGTGGACAGCGTGGCATCGTTGGAAACGTAGCCGCTGGTGAACAGCAGCGCGCCTTCCTTGCCGTGCAGGTCGGCCAGCTCGGCTTCAAGCTGCACGTGATAATGCGTGTTGCCGCCGATATTGCGGGTGCCGCCCGAACCCGCGCCGACATCGTGCAGCGCTTCTTCCATCGCCTCGATGACCTTGGGGTGCTGGCCCATCGCGAGGTAATCGTTCGAACACCAGACGGTGATCGGCTTCGGCCCGTTGTGCCCGGCAAAGCAGCGCGCATTGGGATAGGCACCCTTGTTGCGCAGGATATCGATGAACACGCGGTAGCGGCCTTCGGAATGCAGCCGGTCGATTGCCTGGTCGAAGATGTGTTCGTAATTCAAGGCATTTGTCCGTGCTGCGCCGCGTCGAAGCGTTTGCGGTTCCCGATTCCGAGGGGACTTAGTCAATCACGGGGCAGGTTTGAAGCACGAAGTTTGCGAAGGATTCGCATCAGAGCGGATGGACCTGCGCCAATCCGTAAGGCCGAAGCGCTTCGTGGAGCTTTTCATCGGCATGGCCTGCGCCCGTTACCACCGCAAAATCCGCTTCCTGCCGCTCGAATAACTGGCCCTGTGTCAAAAAAGCGATGCGCCGGGCGATGCCCTGCGCGCCGTCGATAAACCGCACTTTTCCGCCGAAAGCAGAAACAAGTTCGTCCTGCAACAGCGGGAAGTGGGTGCAGGCGAGCACCACCGTGTCGATGGACTCGCCTCCCGGCTGGCTCATGCAATCCGGCGGCGGCACGGGCAAAGATCGCCGGATCGGGCGCACCGCCGCGCAATTTCAGCTCCGCCGCACCGACCAGTTCGGGCGCAGCGAAGCGGAGCAGGCGCTTGTCGGCAGCGAATTGCGCTTCGAGATCGTCGACGTATTTCTGCCGGATCGTCGCCGCTGTGCCGAGCAGGCCCATGGTCCCGCTCTGCGTCAGCGCGGCGGCAGGTTTGATCGCCGGGACGGTGCCGACAATCGGCACCTCCAGCACCTCGCGCACCATGCCGAGCGCGATGGTGCTGGCGGTGTTGCAGGCGATGCAGATCAGCCGCGGGCGATAGCGTTCGCTCATCCGCCCGAGCAGACCCGCCACCCGCGCCGCCACCTGGGCTTCGGTCTTTTCGCCGTAGGGCAGGCCCGCGAGATCGGCGGCGTAGATCACCGGCGCTTGCGGCAAGAGCTTGCGCAATTCCGCCAGCACCGACAGCCCGCCAAGGCCGGAATCGAACAGCAGGATCGGGGAATGCGCGGAAACGGACACAACGCCGCTCTAGAGGCAAAGTGGCCCTTTCACAAGCATCTGCATTGCCGCTAAGGATCGGCGCTATGGACCACATGTTCGCCATCGCCCTCGGTTTCCTTCTGCGGCTCGATCCCGTTCGGCCTGCTGCTCACTCGCGCGGCGGGGCTGGGCGACGTACGCCAGATCGGATCGGGCAGCATCGGCGCGACCAATGTGCTGCGCACCGGCAACAAGGGGCTGGCCGCGGCCACCGTGCTGCTGGACGCGGCCAAGGGCGCGCTCCCGGTGCTGGCGGCGGCGCATTTCTGGCCCGGTACCGAGGGTCTGGCGGCGGTGGCGGCGGTGGCCGGGCATTGCTTCACCCCGTGGCTGGGGTTCCGGGGCGGCAAGGGCTTTGCCACGGCCGCCGGGGTGCTGGGCGCGCTGGCCTGGCCCGCGATGCTCGCCTGCGCCGGGGTCTGGGCGGCGACGCTGGCGGTGAGCCGGATTTCCTCGGTCTCCTCGATGGTGACGGTGGTGGCCGCGCCGCTGCTCGCTTGGCTGCTCGGCTATCCGCAGGTGGTCGTGCCGCTGGTGGCGATCGCCGCCATCGTGCTGGTGCAGCACCGGGCGAACATCGCCCGCCTGATGAAGGGTGAGGAACCGAGGATCGGCAGCGGAAAGTGAGGCACACGCGCTGACGCAGGAAGAGGCTTTCGCCCGCATCCGCCTGCTGCGCTCGGCCAATATCGGCCCGGTCAGCTATGCCCAATTGCTCGCCCGCTTCGGCAACGCCGTGGCCGCCATCGAGGCGCTGCCCGATCTGGCCGGCGCGGGGCGAAGCGCGATTATCAGCCTGCCGCGCGTGAGCGGATCGAGGCGGAGATTGTCGAGGCGCGGCGGGCAGGAGCGCGCTATGTTTTCCATGATAGCCCCGACTATCCGCGCCTGCTGGCCGAACTCGAAAGCGCGCCGCCAATCCTCACCGTGCGCGGCGACATGGCGCTGGCGAGCAAGCCCTGCGTCGCGCTGGTGGGCGCGCGCAATGCTTCGGCGGCGGCGGTGAAGCTGGCGCGCGATTTCGGCCGGGCGCTGGGGGAGAGCGGGTTCACCGTCGTCTCCGGACTGGCGCGCGGGATCGACGGGGCCTGCCACGAAGGCGCGTTCCCGCACACCATCGGCGTGATCGCCAGCGGGATCGACATCGCCTACCCGCCGCAGCACGCCGACTTGCAGGAGCGGATCGCCAGCGAAGCCCTGCTGATCGCCGAGGAAGCCCCCGGCACCCAGCCGCGCGGCCAGCATTTCCCCAAGCGCAACCGCATCATCGCGGGCCTCGCGCTCGGCACGCTGGTGGTGGAGGCCGCGCCCAAAAGCGGCTCGCTGATCACCGCGCGGCTGGCGGGGGAGGCGGGGCGCGAAGTGATGGCGATCCCCGGCAGCCCGCTCGAAGCGCGCAGCCACGGCTGCAACCACCTGATCCGCGAAGGCGCGGTGCTGGTGCAGCAGCCGGAGGAAGTGATCGAACTGCTCAGCAGCTTCGACGGCGTGCCGCGCTCCAGCTTCCGCGAGCCGGTGCTGCCCGCTGATTACAGCCATTTCGACGACTACGATGATGATGCCGCGCCCGATATCGAACGATTGCTCACTACCGCGCCGGTGCCGGTGGATGAACTGATCCGGCAGGCGGGGACCGGCGCGGGCGCGGTGCAGATGGCGTTGCTGGAGCTGGAGATTGCGGGGCGGCTTGTGAGGCACGCGGGGGGCAGGGTTTCGCTCAATGGCTGAGCCTGCAACAGGGAAGGGACAAAATTGGAAATTTTCTCGACACGCCTGAAGCAAGAGCAATTGCGCCTAGCGTCGGCAGGGCGAATTGATCTCGCCTATGTTATCGCGACAAGCGCATTGTATTCTGCCGTCGATATATGCTTTTACGAAGACAATTCCATCAATCTTATGGCCAGCATTTTGGTGTGGGCGGCGGGGTATGTCATGTTCGTAAACCTCCTTAGTGGTGGAGGCTACCTTGGAGGAGGAATAAAGACCGGTATTGGAACCTACTTCGCATTAGGAATCTTCACCGGCAATCCTTGTGCTCTGGGGCTGGTCGCCCTCATCATTCCGGGGCTCTACCTCACCATGCGCTGGCTCCCGTCTTTCTGTCGCGCGCTTCTATCTGAGGATGGAGTGGCCAACTCAATGTGGTGGAGTTGGGCCAAGACTGAAGGACATCAAGGAGCGCTTTCGTTGGCGATGCTGGGGCCGATAGTAATTGCTGCTGCTTCAATCGGCATTCGTTGCTCGACGATGCCTATTACGATCAGCTCGATTGGTACGACTATGTCACCACTACGATTGCCGCCAACCTCCTTATGGCAACATCGACAGGCTGGTTTACAATCCTCGAAATTGCAGCCTACGGATGCTCATCGAAGGCGAAGCGTGCGATGAGGCATGGTAGCTCAACCTAAACCCGGCACCCCACCAGTTCTCGATCGTCACACCCAGCGCCGATGCCAGCCGCCGCACCGTTTCCAGCGAGCCTTTGGCGCGCCCGCTTCTATTTCTGCTTATCTCACGCGGCTCACTCCTGCATCAGCGCCGAGCCGGGCCTGAGCATTCCGCGCAGATCGCGGTACACCCGCATCGGGCTTTGCCATCCACAGGCGGTTGGCGGAACGGGTCGAGGACCAGTTCGTCCTCGCCTGCGCAAGCCCGGCCTTAGCCCGATCATAAGCGCGCAGATCGCCAAGCTCTTCATCGGCGCGGCGCAGCCGGTCCAGCTCGGCGCGGGGATAGACACCATCTCGTTCTTCGCCAACTCCGATCAATCGGCGGCGTCGTCGGAGCCGTCTTCGAGCACGCCCAGCACCGCGCCATCTTCCATGGTCACCCGCCATCGCCGACCTGAAGGCGAATTCCGCGGCGGCCTTGAGTGCAGTAGATTGTTGGCGTGCAGGCCGGATCACGCGCATTTGCTCGACCTTCTCGCTGATCCGGCGGACCAGTTGGCCGGAATGCGGTTGAGCGCCCGGATAGCTGCGCGGGTGTAACTTACCGCCTTCATCCCCCGCGTGTAGCGCATAGCGACAATGTCGTCAAGAACGACAAGGGGGCGAGACGGAGCGGCAAAAAGCTTCACGAACCCGCTTGACGAACCAAGCCCATCCCCACCACCCTCGCGTACACGTGCACACGTGAGGGCACACATAAGGACCGCGTCACACCATCATGCAGCTTGTTATCGTCGAATCGCCCGCCAAGGCGAAGACCATCGAGAAATACCTCGGCAAGGACTTCAAGGTTCTCGCCTCCTACGGCCATGTCCGCGATCTGCCGCCCAAGGATGGCAGCGTGCGGCCGGACGAGGATTTCGCGATGGACTGGGAAGTCTATGCCGACAAGCGCAACCGCGACCAGGTGAAAGCCATCGCGGACGCGGCCAAGAAGGCTGACCGGCTGATCCTCGCCACCGACCCTGATCGCGAGGGCGAGGCGATCAGCTGGCACGTGATGGAACTGCTCAAGAACCGCAAGGCGCTGCCCGCCGAAGTGGAGCGCGTCACCTTCAACGCCATCACCAAGGCGGCGGTGACCGAGGCGATGGCGAAACCGCGCCAGCTCGATATGGATCTGATCGACGCCTATCTCGCCCGCCGCGCGCTCGATTACCTGTTCGGCTTCACCCTCTCGCCGGTGCTGTGGCGCAAGCTGCCGGGGGCAAAATCGGCGGGCCGGGTGCAATCGGTGGCGCTGCGGCTGATCTGCCAGCGCGAGCGCGAGATTGAACTATTTGTGGCGCAGGAATACTGGTCCGTCACCGCCAAGATGGAGCATGACGGGACGGCTTTCGATGCGCGGCTGGTAAAGTTCGACGGCAAGAAGCTGGAACGGCTGACCATCGGCGAGGCAGGGCATGGCCCATGCCGCCAAGGCCGCAGTGGAGGCCGGGCGTTTCACTGTCGAGGACGTTGAAACCAAGCCGATGAAGCGCAGCCCCGCGCCGCCCTTCACCACTTCCACCCTGCAACAGGAAGCGGCGCGCAAGCTGGGCTTTTCCGCCAGCCACACGATGCGCTGCGCGCAGTCGCTCTATGAAGCGGGCGCGATCACCTACATGCGGACCGACGGCGTGCAGATGGATATGAGCGCGATTCTGGCCGCGCGCGATGCCATCGCCGAACGCTTCAGCGAGGACTATCGCCCGGAAAAGCCGCGCTTTTACACCAGCAAGGCGAAGAACGCGCAGGAAGCGCACGAGGCCATCCGCCCGACCGATTTCCGCAAGGACCGCGCCGGATCGGGCGACGAGGCCAAGCTCTACGACCTGATTTTCAAGCGCGCGATGGCGAGCCAGATGGCGAGCGCGCAGCTTGAGCGCACCACCGTCACCATGCGCGATCCCACCGGCCAGCACGAGCTTCGCGCCACCGGGCAGGTGGTGAAATTTCCCGGCTTCCTCGCGGTTTACTCCGAGAGTTTCGACGAGAAATCGGAGGATGACGACGACAACCTGCTGCCGCTGATGCGCAAGGGCGATGTGCCCGCCAAGAAGGGCGTCGAGGCGGTGCAGCACTTCACCCAGCCGCCGCCGCGCTTTTCCGAAGCGAGCCTGGTCAAGCGGCTGGAGGAACTGGGGATCGGGCGGCCGTCCACCTATGCCTCCACCATCCAGACGCTGCGCGATCGCGACTATGTGCGGATGGAGAAAAACCGTTTCTTTGCCGAGGATTCGGGGCGACTGCTGACAGCCTTTCTCGAACGGTTTTTCCCTCGCTATGTCGGCTACGATTTCACCGCCGAGATGGAGGAGGAGCTGGACGATGTTTCCGGCGGGCGGGCGCAATACAAGGCGCTGCTCGAAGCCTTCTGGCGCGATTTCAAGCCCAAGAGCGACGAGGTGATGGAGCGCCAGCCAAGTCGAAGTGACGGCGGACCTCGATACTTTCCTCGCCGATTTCCTGTTCCCCCCGCGCGCCGACGGCCACGATCCGCGCTGGTGCCCGCTCTGTGCCGAGCAGGGCCGCGATGGCGGCGAACTGCACCTGCGCGGCGGACGGTTCGGCGCGTTTATCGCCTGCGGGAACTACCCGGAATGCAATTTCCGCCGCAAGTTCGGCACGCCGGGTGATGGCGACGGGTCCGAAGACAGCACTATGGGCGCCGATCCCGAAACCGGCCTGCCGGTGGAACGCCGCACCGGGCGCTTCGGCCCCTACATCCAGCTGGGGGAGGGCAAGGAAGCCAAGCGCGCCTCGATCCCCAAGGATGTCGACGATTTCGATCTCGAATGGGCGCTGAAGCTGCTGGCGCTGCCGCGCATCATCGGGCCGCATCCGGAGACGGGCAAGGATATCGAAGCCGCAATAGGGCGTTACGGGCCATACCTGCGGCATGATGGCAAGTACGCCAAGCTGACGGGCACGCGCGAGGTGTTCGATGTCGGCATGAACCGCGCGGTCGATCTGCTGGCCGAGGCGGCGAACCGAGGCGGGGCAGGGCGCGGCAGTCGCGAGCCGCTCAAGGTGCTCGGCAAGACCGACGCGGGCGATGACGTCAAGCTGATGGAAGGCCGCTACGGCGCCTATGTCACCGACGGCACGGTCAACGCCACGCTGCCCAAGGACAAGCCGCAGGACGCGCTGACGCTGGAAGAAGCGCTGGTGCTGCTGGCCGAGAAGGCCGCCAAGGGGCCGGTCAAGGGCAAGGGGCGCAAGAAGGCTCCTGCCAAGAAGGCTGCAAAGGCCCGGCGAAGAAGGCTCCGGCCAAGAAGAAAGCGCCTGCCAAGAAACCCGCGGCAAAGAAGGCTCCGGCGAAAGCGGAGGCCGGATGATGGCCGAACGGTTCGAACGCCACAAGCAGCCGTGGAACGGCGAGGAAGCGGGCAAGCTGCGTACGCTGGCGGGCAAGGGCAAGGGGCTGAAGGAAATCGCCAAGGCCCTGAACCGCAGCGAGGAATCGACGAAAGACTTTGCCAAGGCCAATTCCATCGCCATCGCCAAGAAGCGGTAATCCGTGAAAGCGCCGCAGGACGAACATCCCGGCCTCCCGCGCCCGCGCCGCCTGTGGGCGATCGCCGCGATCAGTTTCGGCACCGCGCTGCTGGTGATCGATGGGCAGATCGCCAATGTCGCGCTGCCCACCATCGCGCGCGATCTGGGCGTGACCAATGCCGCGATCACCAATGTCGTCACCGTGTACCAGCTGGTGCTGGTGATGCTGCTGTTCCCCTTCGCTTCGCTGGGGGACCGGATCGGGCATCGGACCTTCTACCAGTTCGGGCAGGTGCTGTTCATGGCGGCGAGCGCGGCTTGCTGGTTCGCCGAGGATTTCGTCACTCTGCTGGCGCTGCGCGGAGTACAGGCCGTGGGCGCGGCGATGGCGCTGAGCGTTTCGGCGGCGATGCTGCGGGCGATCTATCCGGCGAGCAGGCTGGGCACCGGGATGGGCGTCAATTCGGTGATCGTCGCCAGTTCGGCGGCTCTCGCGCCGACGGTAGGCGGCTATGTCGTGGGCAATCTGGAGTGGCAACTGGTGTTCGTGATCGCCGCGCCGCTGGCGTTGGTCTCGCTGCTGCTGGGCAGGGCGCTGCCCGATCCGGAAAAGCGCGATGTCCCGGTGGAATGGACCAGCGGGCTGTGGAGCGCGGCCACCATGCTGCTGCTGGTCGGCGGGATGCAGGTCGGCACGCATGGCAATGTGCCGCTGGGGGTAGCGATTGGCGCGGCGGGCGTGCTGTCCACCGTGCTGCTGGTGAAGCGCGAACGCAAGCGCACATCGCCCGTGCTGCCGGTGGACCTGCTGGCCCAGCCGGTGCTCGGCCTCTCGGCGCTGGCAGCGATGTGCGCCTTTATCGCCGCGAGTTCGATGATGATTTCGCTGCCGTTCCGGCTGGAAGAGGCGATGGGCTATGATCCGCAGACTGTCGGCCTGCTGCTGCTGCCGTTCCCGCTGACGCTGCTGTTCGTCGCGCCGCTGGCGGGATGGGCCTCGGACCGGATCGCCGCGACCAAGCTGGGTGTGACCGGCATGGCGCTGGCGATTGCCGGAATGGCACTGCTGGCCATGTTGCCCGAATGATCCGGACGATGCGGCGATCGCCTGGCGGCTGGCGCTGGCGGCGCTTGGGCTTCGGCATGTTCTTCGCCCCCAATTCCCGCCTTATCATCGGCCGCGCGCCGAAGGATCGCGCCGCAGCGGCGGGTGGCCTGCTCTCGACTTCGCGGCTGGTCGGCCAGACCTTTGCCGCGGTGGTGGTGGGGATACTGCTAGCGAACGGGATGGGGACGGGGCCCGCACCGCTGTATTTGGCCTGTGCGCTGGCGGTGGTGGCGGCGGGATGCAGCGTGGTCCGTTTCAGGCTGCGCGATGTTCCTGCAATCTAGCCCGGCGGGTGAGCGAGTAACTCAAGCAGCGCAGTAGCAATCGCCGCATGGCCTGCTGGCGCCGGATGCCATGGCGCGCCCTGCGCCGGGTCGTACCCTTCTCCCAAGCCACGCACCCACGGCTGTGCATCGCAGGCGGTGTGGCCGAGCGAGAGTTGATCAATCTCCAGCACTTCCGTCCCGGCACGCTCCGCCGCGCGTTGGCTGGCCCGAGCAAGTCCTGCTGCAAGGTCGCGTGCTGCTGTCGCGTGTGAACTTTCGAGGGGTGCGGCGGGGCAATCGATAGCGGGAACGAGTGCGAGATACTGCACCAACACCACCCGCGCTTGGGGAGCGCGTTCACGGATCGAGATGAGTATAGCCGCAAGGCTGTCCTCAACGACCCGGTAGGCAGCCCGAGTCGGGCACGGGCAGGGGACGGCATTGGCCGGTTGCCGGGTCGCGCATTCGTTCGGCCAAAGGTCCGGTCATCGTACCTGCATGGCAAGATGCAGCAAACAGTACGCCCATGTAATTCAGGTCGTTGCCACCGATGGTGATCGTCACCAATCGCGTATCGCTCGTCACCGCATCGATCTGTGCAGGGAGCTCATTCCACGGCGCCAGGACATGCGCTGTAGTAGCGCCGCCGCAACTGGCATCGGTCAGCCGCAACCGCAATTGCGCGGCGAGCAGGCGAGAATAGCTCATTTGCGAGGCGCCGCACCGTTCGGGCCTGTCAGTTACCAGCGGCGGAATTCCCGCGCCCGCCGCGAAGGAACTGCCCAAAGCTACGTAATGCGCGCCTTGGGGAAGAGCAGATTGCCCACCAGTGGCGGTCGCGCATCCCGCGAGTAGGGCACACGCGGCGAGAGCAGCTCCGCAAATCATCGCACCCAGTCCAGCCCCATTTCCTCGTACACCTCGCGGCTTTCGGACCAGTGTTCGTCCACCTTCACGTGCAGGAACAGATGCACTGGCACGCCAAGGATTTCCGACAATTCCTTGCGCGCAGCCTCGCCGATTTCCTTGATCCGCTGGCCGCGCTTGCCGAGCACGATCGGCTTCTGGCTGTCGCGCGCGATCACGATCTGCTGGCGCACTTCCACGCTGCCGTCGGCGCGCACGGTGTAGCTTTCGGGGCGCACCGCCGCGTCATAGGGCAGTTCCTCGTGCAACTGGCGGTAGAGCTGTTCGCGGGTGACTTCGGTAGCGAGCAGGCGTTCGCTGGCGTCGGACACCTGATCTTCGGGATAGTGCCACGGCCCTTCGGGCATCAGCTCCGCCAGCCGGTCCTTCAGTTCGGGCACCCCGTCACCGGTCAGCGCAGAGACGAAGAACACCTCGCCGAAATCGACTTCCGCACCGAGTTCCTGCGCCAGTTCCAGCAGCGGCTCCTTCTTGCTGACATCGACCTTGTTGAGCACGAGGATCTTCTTTTCGGGCCGATCCTTCAGCGCTTCCAGCAACGGCATCAGTTCGTGCCGCCGCTGCTTGACCGGATCGACCAGCAGCAGCACCGCATCGGCCGCCGTGGTGCCTTCCCACGCGGCGCTGACCATCGCCCGGTCCAGCCGCCGCTTGGGTTCGAAAATGCCGGGGGTATCGACCAGCAGCAGCTGCGTCTCCGCCGTATCACTCTTGTGCAGCGCGATGCCGAGCAGCTTGGCGCGGGTGGTCTGCGCCTTGGCAGAGGTGATCGCCACCTTCTGCCCGACCAGCTGGTTCACCAGCGTGGACTTGCCCGCATTGGGCGCGCCGATCACTGCGACGAGGCCGCATTTCTGTTGGTTCATAACTCCCCTCCCGCTGGCGGGAGGGGCCGGGGGTGGGCCTGTCCGGGCTTGCTAATCAAAGGATAGGCCAGTCCGAGCGCGCCACTCAGGCCCACCCCTAACCCCTCCCGCCAGCGGGAGGGGGACTTGTTGCACTGCATCGCCATCATCCGAATCGCTCCATGAATAGCCGTGCCGCCTCGGTCTCGGCTTCCTGCTTGCCGCTGGCCGTCGCTTCCACTTCGCCGACCTTGTGCACGCTCACCCGCACGGTGAAACGGCGCGCGTGATCGGGCCCGGGTGTGTCAACCACGGCATATTCAGGCGGGCGGCGCTGGTTGCCTGCGGCCCATTCCTGCAAGCGCGCTTTTGGGGTGCTTGGAATGGCCAGCGCCGCCTTCAACTGCGCCGTGCCCAGATTTGCGGATCAGTGCCTCGGTCGCATCGAACCCGGCTTCGAGGAAGTTCGCGCCGAGCAGCGATTCCATGATGTCGCCCAGCACATTGTCGCTATCCGCGCCCCGTCCTCGCGCGCCTGCTTGCCCATGCGGACATGCGGGGCGACGCCCGATTTCGCGGGCGTGCTGGCACAGGTTCCCTTGGAGACCAGCGCGTTCAGCCGCTGCGCCATCTTGCCTTCCGCAGCTGCCATCCTGCGCATAGAGCCAGTCGGCGATGGTCAGGCCGAGCACCCGGTCCCCCAGAAACTCCAGCCGCTGGTAATCGCGCGCTTCGCCCAGCTGCCGTGGGTCAATGCCTCACGCCAAAGCGCCTCGTCACGCGGGGTGAATCCGTTCGCTTCCAGCCACGCGCTTGTAGCGGGATCGAGCCGCTCATATCCCGCGGAACATCCGGCTCCAGCGGGCGGCGGTGAACCATGTCCACGGCAGCAGCCATTCGGAGCTGCCGTCGGTGGACCAATACATGAAGCTGGCGTCGGCCGACGAGGTTCTGCTGCGGCACCAGCCCGATCCCGCGCCCTGGTTCAGCCGGAAAGCGGCTGTCGAGCGAATTGTCGCGGTTGTCGCCCATCAGGAACAGCATGCCCTCGGGCACTATGACCGGCGCGGTGTTGTCCTGCGGCGTCCCACCCGAAATCGAGCACGTTGAGACGAAACCCCGCTCGGCAGCGTCTCACGGAACTGCGGATAGGCGCAGGCATAGCCGCCATCCTCCGCGCGGGTGACGAACTCGGCGGATCGGCAGCGCCCGTCTGCCGCAATCGGCAGGACGAAATCCTCCACCCGCTCGCCGCCCCACCGGCGCACCGTTGAAGTGCAGCACACCATCGACCATCTGCACCGTATCGCCCGGCAGGCCGATTACCCGCTTGATATAGTCCGATGAAATCCACCGGATGCTTGAAAATCACCACGTCGCCGCGATCCGGCTGGCTCGCCAGAATGCGGCCATCGCCAACGTCGCATTCCGAACGGCAGCGAATGGGTGCGAAAAGCCGTAGGACCACTTCTGCGAGAACAGATAGTCGCCCACCAACAGGCGCGGCATCATGCTTTCGGAGGGGATGTTGAAGCTGGTGAAGAAGAAGGTGCGGAAGATCAGCACCACCACCACCAGCTTGACGAGGAATTTGCCGAAGCTCTTCCAGTCTTCCTTCTCCGCAGGCTTGTCGGCCGGGGCGGCGGCTGGCTCTTCGATCTCTCTGATATGGGCGTCGGTCATCGGGCTAGCTCATGTTGCGGGAGGGGCCGCGCGTCAAGCGCGATCATGGGCGGGAACCCACGGTATCGGGCAATTATGGAGCACATGGAGCACAGTCCTGACAGCAAAAACCGGCACTGTGCCGATATGCCCCGACAAGCGGCGTTGCGCATAGGTATTTCCGGTTTTCAATCATGGTCCGAACGCCTAGCCAAGCGGCAGTATTGTAGGAAAGGATTTCGCATTGACCCTGACGCGTGACGAGGCCTGGCAGAAGCTCGCCCTCCATCCCGATGCCACGCTGATGGAACTGTTCGCGCAGGATCCGGAGCGGGTGGCCTCGCTTTCTACGCGGCTGACGCTGGGCTCGGAGGATGCTGCGCCCTCGATCTTGTTCGACTGGTCGAAAACCCACCTGACCGGTGCCCTGATCGCCGATTTCGAAGCCTTGGCCGAAGCCGCCGGGTTCGACGATATGCGCGACAAGCTGTTCGCGGGCGAAGTGGTCAACCCCACCGAAGGCCGCGCCGCTGAACATTCCGCCCTGCGCGGCGTCGGGCTCGATACCAGCGTGGAGGAAGCCGAGGCACTGCGCGAGCGGATGCGGCTGCTGGTCAGCGCGATCCATGAAGGCGTGCTGGGCGAGATCAAGCACCTGATCCATGTCGGCATTGGCGGCAGCGCGCTCGGCCCGGCGCTGGCGGTGGATGCCCTGGCGCGCGACCTGCCGCTGGTGCATGTGCACGTCGTCTCCAATATCGATGGGGTGGCGCTGGAGGAGGCGTTCGGCGAAGTGCGATCCGGCCACCACTTTCGTCGCCGTGGCGTCGAAGACCTTCACCACCATCGAGACCATGACCAACGCCCAGTCGGTGCTCAAATGGATGGCGGACAACGGCGTGGCGGACCCGCTTGGCCGGGTGATCGCGCTCACCGCCGCGCCGGAAAAGGCCGTCGAATGGGGCGTCGACGAAACCCGCATCCTCCCCTTCGCCGAAAGCGTGGGCGGGCGCTATTCGCTGTGGTCGAGCATCGGCTTTCCCGGTGGCGGTGGCGGTGGGCTGGGACGATTTCCAGGCCATGCTCGACGGCGCGGCGGCGGTGGACGCGCATTTCCGCGACACCGATGGCCGCGCCAACCTGCCGCTGCGCGCCGCCTTCGCCGATCTGTTCTACTCCCGGCTCAAGGGCGCGCAGACCCGCGCGGTGTTCGCCTATGACGAGCGGCTGCGCCTGTTCCCCGATTACCTCCAGCAGCTGGAAATGGAATCGAACGGCAAGAGCGTGACGGTGGACGGCCACCCCTCCGGCCCCACCGCGCCGATCACCTGGGGCGGCGTGGGCACCGATGCGCAGCACGCGGTGTTCCAGTTGCTGCATCAGGGCACGCACCTGATCCCGGTCGATTTCATCGCCAGCGTGGAAGCGGGCGACACGCTCGACCCGGCGCATCACACGCATCCTGCTGATGAACTGCTTTGCCCAAGGCGCGGCGCTGATGGCGGGCAAGCCGAGCGACGATCCGCACCGCAACTACCCCGGCAACCGTCCCTCCGCCACGATCCTGTGCGACGATATCGACGCCTGCCACCTTCGGCGCGCTGGTGGCCTTCCACGAACACCGGACCTTTGCCAACGCGGTGCTGATGGACATCAACCCGTTCGATCAGTTCGGCGTGGAACTGGGCAAGGAGATCGCCAACAAGATCGCAAAGGGCGGCGAGCGGTTCGATGCCAGCACCGAGGCGCTGCTGAAGGCGGCGGGAGTGGGTTAGGCGGGCGACCGCGACACCATACAACACCCGCTCGTGCTGCGCCTGTCGAAGCACCGCCACTGCAGCTCGACCAACCGCACGGCACCCTTCGACAAGCGCAGGGTGAGCGGACTTGGGTCAATCCTGCCGCAATTGTCAGGTCGATGGTTGTTCCAGCACAAAGTCGACGCTTATCGTATCGACATGGCCAACCGGCCGACCGTCTGCTCCACGACGAACTTCAAAAATATGGGCGGTCGCTTGGGAGCAAGCCACGTTGGAAAAGTCAAAATCTTCGTTCGGTAGCTGACGACACCTCTGCACCCGCCCATCTTCGTCGATGTAGACCGTCAAGCCTATGGCCTCCCTTTCTTTCCCGCCGGGCATTTCCGCGACGAGGATTTCAAGATCGGGGCTGCGCACATTCGCCTGCGGCGGAATACGGGGTGAGGCGTTTGTCGAGCTGGTCCTGATGTAACATCAACACTCAATCGGTGATTAGTTCCTATGCGTAGGCTGACACGACCATCCGGTTTCGATCGGCTTCGCAGGTTCGCAGTCGTCCAGTAAGTGAATATCGCCATATGGCGGCCTGAGGGTCTGTATCCTTCGCAATTACTCTGCTGCGCGCTCCTCGCTCACCCATGTACTTGTGCATTTCCTCGCATTCGAGCACCCTGCCCTCGGAATCGACGAAGAAACTCATCGTAATCTCACCGCCTCTCAGGCGCGGCATAGTGTTTACCATGAATTCTCGCTCAGGCGTGGGTTCCGCGATTTCAATCGCTTGCAAGGCCAACAGCATCAAAATCATGTTGCAATCCTAGTCTCGAATTCTGACTTGCAAACCGCTTACCCCTCCCACACCCGCTCCCGCTTCGCAAACCGCGCCAGACTGCACAGCGCCGCCACCACCGCCAGCACGCAGGCCAAATACAAAGGCGCAGGCCCGGTCCCCATCCCGTTCGCCAGCAATATCCCCACCACCACCGCTGCAAATGTCTGGCCGACCAGCCGTGAAGTCGACAGCAGGCCGCCTGCCGCTGCGGCGCGGTCCTTGGGTGCGCAGCCGATGAAGAGGTGGGAATTGGGGTGAGGCCGCTCGCGCTCGTCGCCCAGCACAGCGAAGCGTGGGGCAGATGATCAAGATTTAAGCGAAAAGTTCGCGGTGTTCAAACAACCAGCGAAAAATGGCTCCCCGAGTAGGATTCGAACCTACGGCCAAGTGATTAACAGTCACCTACTCTACCGCTGAGCTATCGGGGAGCAGCCCGAAGGCAGGAGTGCGCCTATATGGCTGGCTCTTGGTTTTGACAAGCCCCCGATTTAACCAATCCGCGGCTCGTCCATCTCAGGTGATAAACTGTTCCGCCACGATCCGTTCGTCCAGCGCGTGGCCGGGATCGAACAGCAGGGTCATTTCCATGTCGCGGGCGATTTCGATATGCACTTCGGCCACGTCGCGCACTTCCTTCTGGTCTGCCACCACCGCCACCGGGCGTTTGGCGGGTTCGAGGACGCGGAAGGAGACGCGGCTGTTTTCGGGCAGGATCGCGCCCGGCCAGCGGCGCGGGCGGAACGGGCTGATCGGGGTGAGCGCCAGCAGCCGCGAATCGAGCGGCAGGATCGGGCCGTTGGCGGAAAGGTTGTAAGCGGTGGAACCCACGGGCGTGCTCAGCAGCACCCCATCGCCCGCCAGTTCGGCAATCCGCACCTTATTGTTTACCGAAATCTCGATCTTGGCGGTCTGCCGGGTTTCGCGCAGCAGGCTGACTTCGTTGATGGCGCAAGAAGTTACGCACGCGCCGGATTGCGTCACGGCTTCCATCCGCAGCGGGGCGACCGTGTGCGGCTTGGCCTTCGCCACCCTCTGCGAGAGGCTTCCGGCGCGCGGATAACGGTTCATCAAAAAGCCGACAGTGCCAAGGTTCAGCCCGAAAGCTGGCAGGATGCGTCCAGAGTTCAGCATCCCGTGCAGGGTATCGAGCATGAAACCATCCCCGCCGACCACGACGACCACATCGGCGTGCTCCAGCGGAACGAACTGGTTGTGATCGCGCATTGCCTGCGCGGCTTGCTCCGCCTTGTCGGTGGCCGAATGCAGCAGTGCGAGACGTTTTTCGCCCCCGTTCCCGGCACCACTGGATGCTGTGTCTCCCATGCGCGGAAACCCTATGGAGACACGTCCCGATTTGCAACGCGCCATTCCGGGGTGCTGCAAAAGTAACACGGGTGGGGCATAGTCTTTGGATCATGTCGATTCCCGCCCAAACCATAGATCGCCGCGCCCGCAACGACCGCCGCGCCACCGAGCCGCATCCGATTACCGAGGACCTCGCCGATGCGCTGACAGCAGATACGGTGCAGTTGCTGTTCCAGCCGCAATGGCGGTGCGCCGATGGCGCACTGGCGGGGGCAGAGGCGCTGGTGCGCTGGCAGCATCCCGATCACGGTACGCTGGCGGGCGATGCGCTGGTGGCGATTTCTCAAAGCGGCGGCATCGCCCGGCGCCTTTCGCGCCATATCGCGCGGGGCGCGCTGCTCGCGGCGCTCGACTGGCCAGCGCAGGTGCGGCTTTCGCTCAATGTCACCGCGATGGACCTGTTCGACCGCACCTTTGGCGAAGGGTTGCTGGCTATGCTGGACGAGACCGGCTTTCCGACTGAACGACTGACGCTGGAGATTACCGAGCAGGCGCTGGTGGCCGATCTGGATCGCTCTGCCACGCGGCTCGCGCTGCTGGCCGACGCGGGCATCCGCATCGCGCTCGACGATTTCGGCGCGGGCTTCTGCAACTTCCGCTACCTCAAGGTGCTGCCGCTGCACGCGCTGAAGCTCGACCGCTCGATGATCGAGGGGGTGACGCACGAGGCGAAGGATCTGGCGGTGCTGCGCGGGATCATCGCGATGGCCAGGGCGCTGGACCTGCAGGTGATTGCCGAAGGGATCGAGACCGAGGCACAGCGCGACATGGTGGTGCGCGAAGGCTGCCACGTGTGGCAGGGCTATCTTGGCGGCAGGGCGGTTGTGGCTGCGGATTTCGCGGACTTGCGTCCGGCTGACCGCTTTGGCAGTCTGACCTTTGATGCCCGAGATCACCTTTACCCAATGGTGCGAACCTGCTGACCCGCCGCCTGTGGGGCTGGCCCAGGGTCCGCCATCAGTTCGCGACATGTGCGAAGCCACGCTTTCCTTCCTTAGCGAAAATTCAAGCGCACCGCCGTTTTCGTGTTGTCATATCGCCTTGCTGGACGGAATTGCCGCCGGGGGCGGGGGCTTTGTTTCGTGCCCCTTACGCGGGGAGGGTCGAGATCGCCTATTTCACCGCGCCGGAATTCGAACGGCGCTGGGGTGGCCGGCGCATTGGCGGCCCATCTGGTGGAATTGGCGCGTTCGGGCGATGCTGCACTGACGGTGTTTGCCAAGACCCTGCCCACGCCTTCACCATCCTCGAAAATTCTCGAACGGCTGGGGTTTGCCAAGGCCGGGATCGTGCAGGATCACGAGATCGGCGATGCTTGGCTGTGGGAATTGCCGCCCGCTTCAGGCTGATTTCGCCGCCCGCTTCACAATCGCGCTCAAGCCCTTGGTCAGCTGGAACAGGCCGTTCAAACGGCTTTCCGGATCGCCCCAGGCGCGATTGATCACCAGCTTCATGTCGGGCCGCAGCTTGGCGGTTTCGCCCAGCCGTTCGACGTAGGCGAGCAGGCCCAAAGGATCGGGGAAGTCGTCCTTGTGGAAGCTCACCAGCGTGCCCCGCGCGCCGACATCGATCTTGGATATGTTCGCGCCGATGGCCTGCTGCTTGATCGCGATCAGGCGGATCAGGTTCTTGGTCGGCTGCGGCAGGTCGCCGAAGCGGTCGATCATCTCTGCCGCCATTCCCTCGACTTCCGCCGGGTCCTGCGCATCGTTGAGGCGGCGGTAGAGCGCCATCCGCACTGCGAGATCGGGGACATATTCCTCCGGGATCATGATCGGCGCATCGACGGTGATCTGCGGCGAGAGGCTGTTGCGCTCGCTCGCCAGCCCGGCATCGCCTGCCTTGGCGGCAAGGATCGCGTCTTCCAGCATCGACTGGTACAGTTCGAAGCCGACTTCGCGGATATGCCCGCTCTGCTCGTCCCCCAGCAGGTTGCCCGCACCGCGAATGTCGAGATCGTGGCTGGCGAGCTGGAAACCCGCGCCAAGGCTGTCGAGATCGCCCAGCACCTTGAGCCGCTTCTCCGCCACTTCGGAAAGCTGCATGTCGGGCGGGGTGGTGAGATAGGCGTAGGCGCGGATCTTCGCCCGGCCCACGCGCCCGCGCAACTGGTAAAGCTGGGCGAGGCCGAAGCGGTCGGCGCGGTGGATGATCATGGTGTTGGCCGTGGGCAGATCGAGCCCGCTTTCGATGATGGTGGTGGAGAGCAGCACTTCGTACTTGCCCTCGTAGAAGGCGCTCATCCGCTCCTCGATCTCGCCCGCACCCATCTGCCCGTGCGCGGAGACGGCCTTCACTTCGGGCACGGTGTCGTGCAGCCAGCGTTCGACCTGCTCCATGTCCGAAATGCGGGGCACGACGATGAAGCTCTGCCCGCCGCGATGGTGTTCGCGCAGCAGCGCCTCGCGCACCACCATGTCGTCCCACTCCATCACATAGGTGCGCACCGCCAGCCGGTCGACCGGCGGGGTCTTGATGGTGCTGAGTTCGCGCAGGCCGCCATCGCCATTTGCAAGCGTGCGCGGGATCGGCGTGGCGGTGAGCGTGAGCACGTGCACGTCGGCGCGCAATTGCTTGAGCTTTTCCTTGTGGGTGACGCCGAAACGCTGCTCCTCGTCCACGATCACCAGCCCGAGGTTCTTGAACTGGGTGGTCTTGCTGAGGATGGCGTGGGTGCCGATGACGATATCCATGTCACCGCTCGCCAGCCGCTCGCGGGTGTCCTTCATCTCGGCAGCGGGGACGAGGCGGCTGAGGCGGCCGACTTTCAGCGGGAAACCGGCGAAGCGATCGGTGAAGTTCTGGAAGTGCTGCCGCGCCAGCAGCGTGGTCGGGGCGACCATCGCCACCTGCTGCCCGCACATCGCCGCGACAAAGGCCGCGCGCAGGGCCACCTCGGTCTTGCCGAAGCCGACATCGCCGCAGACCAGCCGGTCCATCGGCCGCCCGCTTTCGAGATCGCGCAGCACGTCGGCGATGGCGGCCTCCTGATCCTCGGTCTCCTCGTACTGGAAGCGGTCGAGGAACTGGCCGTAGCTGCTTTCGTCCGCCGCCAGCACCGGGGCGTGGCGCAGCGCGCGGGCGGCGGCGACCTTCATCAGCTCGCCCGCGATGGCGGTGATGCGTTCCTTCAGCTTGCGCGGCGGCGCTGCCAGGCCTCGCCGCCGAGCCGGTCGAGCGGGACGCTTTCCTCCGACGAACCGTAGCGGCTGAGCACTTCGATGTTCTCGACCGGGATATAGAGCTTGTCCCCGCCGGCATATTCCAGCCGCACGCAATCGTGCTGGCTCTTGCCCACGGTGATCGGTTCGAGCCCGATATATTTGCCGATCCCGTGATCGAGATGAACCACCAGATCGCCCCGCGCCAAGGCCTGCAATTCGGCGAGGAAGGCGTCGGCATCCTTCTTGCGCTTCTTGCGGCGGACCAGCCGGTCGCCCAGCAGATCCTGTTCGGTGATCAGCTCCAGTTCGTCATTGGCGAAGCCGGTGTCGAGCGGCAGGACCATCGCAGTGGCCTTGCCTTTGGCGGAAGCACCCAGCGCTTCCTGCCAGCTCTCCACCACCTGCACCGGCGTGCCCGCCTCGCCGATGATCGAGGCGATGCGGCTGAGCGAACCCTTTGTGTAAGCCGCGAGCAGCGGGCGTTTGCCTGATTTTCCGAGGCTGGCGAGGTGCTTGGCCGCCGCGTCGTAGACATTCGCACCCTGCGAACGCTCCGGGGTGAAATCGCGCGCGGAGCGGAAGCCGAAATCGACCACCTTGGGGCTGGCCGGTTCGGCGAAGATCGAAGCGCGATGGATCGGCCATGCGGCCAGCGCCTGCCGGAATTCGTCGTCGGTCAGATAGAGCTCGCCGGATCGAGCGGGCGATAGCTGCCCTTGCGCTGGCCGGCGGTTTCGCTGCGCTGGCGGCGGTAGTCGGCGATGTCGTTCAGCCGTTCTTCCGCAGCCGAAAGCGCGCCCGAATCAATGACGACCACATCGTCCTTGCCAAGATGGTCGAACAGCGTGGCCAGCCGCTCCTCGAACAGCGGCAACCAGTGTTCCATCCCCGCCAGCCGCCGCCCGTCGCTCACCGCTTCGTAGAGCGGGTCCTGCGTGGCGTGGGCGCCGAACTTCTCGCGATAGCCGCTGCGGAACCGCTTGATGCTGTCCTCGTCCAGCAAGGCCTCGCTGGCGGGGAGCAGCAGGTGCTCGTCGATCACCTGCGTGGTGCGCTGGGTGGCGGGATCGAACAGGCGGAGCGATTCGAGTTCGTCACCGAAGAAATCGAGCCGCAGTCCGGCATCGAGCCCGCTGGGGAAGATATCGACGATCGAGCCGCGCATGGCGAATTCACCGGTGTCCACCACGGTATCGACGCGGCTGTAGCCCTGCCGCCGCAGCAGCGCGGCCAAGCTCTGGTGGCCGATCTCGGTCCCCACGCGAAAATCGCGCACTGCCTCGCGGATACGGAACGGGGTGAGCACGCGCTGGAGCAGGGCGTTGACCGTAGTGACGACCAGCTGCTTGCCCGCTGGCTTGCCCTGCAACTGGTGCAATGCCGCCAATCGCTGGGCGCTGACCGACATCGCCGGGCTGGCGCGATCGTAGGGCAGGCAGTCCCAGGCGGGAAATTCGATCACCTGCAATTCGGGCGCGAAGAATTGCGCCGCATCGACCATGGCCCGCATCGCCGCATCGTCCGCCGCCACGAACACCGCGCGCGCCTTCGCCGCCCGCGCCAGATCGGCCAGCACCAGCGGCTGGCTCCCTCGCGGCAGGGCGGCGAGGGTGAGCGGATCGGCGGATTTGAGGATGAGCGAGAGATCGGGCATGGGTTTTTCGGGCTTTTCCGCAACGGCAAAATCCCGGCGCGCCGTTTCTGGCTGCCGGGGAGTGGTTTCGCGGCTCCCTAGCGAGGCAAACCGCCGTTGTCTCCCCCGCCGCTTGGCCGTAGGGAGAAATCATGCAGAAACTCACTCATCTGGCGCTGTTCTGGCTGCGCAATCCCGATTCGGCGGAGGACCGCGCCAAGCTGGCGGCGGGGCTGGAGACCTTGCACGCGATCCCGCAGGTGCGTTCGCTGGAGGTGGGCTTTCCCGCCGATACGGCGCAGCGCGATGTGGTGGATGGCACGTGGAGCGTTTCGGAACTGATGACCTTCGACAGCTTGGCCGACGAGGACGTGTACCAGACCCACCCGATCCATCTGGCCTTTATCGCGGCCTGCGAACACCTGTGGGAACGGGTGCTGGTCTACGATCTGGCGACCTGATCAGCGCGGAATATCGACGTAATCGAGCCGCTGCATCCGCGCCATCAGCGGGCCGGCATAGGCGGGCGGAACCGGCTGCGCGCCGAGCGCCCAGGCCATGACGTCGACATCGTCCTCGTCCAGCAGCGCTTCGAACCACGCGAGGCTTGGCTCGTCCCATTCGACGTGGAAGCTGTCGAAGAAACAGCCGAACATGTAATCGGCTTCCCGCGTGCCGCGATGCCAGGCGCGGAACTTGGCGCGGGCGAGGCGGTGGGGGATATTTGGGGAGGACACGGGTGCGTCCTTAGAGGGAGGCTTCTCAGCTCGCAATCGCTTGCCCGCGCCGCAGGCGAGATTGAATTTTTCTCACGCGAAGGCGCGAAGGCGCGAAGAAGAAGGGGGAAGATTCGTTTGGACCAACCTACTTCCCTTCCTTCGCGCCTTCGCGCCTTCGCGTGAGAAAATCTTCAAAAGCGGCTTCGCCGCAAGAATGGGGGCATGACTGCCGCTCCCTCTCCCCGTTCCGGGGAGGATAGGCTAGAGCCCGCCGATGCGCCCTGAAGCTCTCAACCCGCTGTTCGCCGAGATCGAAAGCCTCGACGGAGTTGGCCCCAAGCTGAAGAAGCCGCTCGAACGGCTCGGCCTCGCGCGGGTGCGGGACGTGCTTTACCACTTGCCCGATCGCTTCGTGCTGCGCCGCGCGGTGCGCGATCTGGATGATGCGCAGGTGGGCGAGCAGGTGGTGGTGGCGCTGACCCCGGTCGAACACCGCGCGCCGCGCAATCCCGGTCGCGGACCCTATCGGGTGCTGGCGCAGGACGCGGCGGGCAATATCTGCGCGCTCACCTACTTCGGGCGCGCGAGTTTCTCGGCGAAGAAGGCGCTGCCGGTGGGGGAACTGCGCTGGGTGGCGGGACGGCTCGACCAGTACGACCAGATGCTCCAGATCGTCCACCCGGACCATATCTCCGACGAAAGCGGCGAAGCGATGGGCCGGATGGTCGAGCCGGTGTACCGGCTCGCCGAGGGGCTGACCCAGCCCAAGCTCGGCTCGCTGGTCTCACAATCGCTCGACCGCGCGCCCGCGCTGCCCGAATGGATCGAACCCTCGGTGCTCGCCCGCCACGGCTGGCCCGACTGGCGCGACGCACTGGCGCTGGCGCACCGGGGCGAGAATGCCAAGGCGCGCGACCGGCTCGCCTATGACGAACTGTTCGCCAATGCCCTCGCGCTGATGCTGGTGCGGCAATCGAACCGGGCGCGGCGCGGCCAGCCGCTGCAAGGCGACGGATCGCTGCGCGGCAAGCTGCAACTGCCGTTCCCGCTCACCGGCGCGCAGACGCGCTCGATTGCCGAAATCGCCGCCGACATGGCGCAAGCCAGCCCGATGCTGCGGCTGCTGCAGGGCGATGTCGGCGCGGGCAAGACGGTGGTGGCGCTCGAAGCGATGCTGGTGGCGGTGGAGGCAGGCGCGCAGGCCGCACTGCTCGCGCCGACCGAACTGCTCGCCCGCCAGCATTACGAAACGCTGCGCAAACTGGCCGCGCCCACCGGCGTCGAGATCGCGCTGCTCACCGGGCGCGACAAGGGCCGCGCGCGCGAAAGCATCCTGATGGGCCTGCTCGACGGCTCCATCGATATCGTCATCGGCACCCATGCGATCTTCCAGCAGACGGTGAACTATCGCAATCTCGGCCTCGTGGTGATCGACGAACAGCACCGCTTCGGCGTCTCGCAGCGGCTGCTGCTCACCCAGAAAGGCCGCGTCACCCCGCACACGCTGGCGATGACCGCCACCCCGATCCCGCGCACGCTGGTGCTGGCGCAATATGGCGAGATGGAAGTCAGCCGCCTCGACGAAATGCCCCCCGGCCGGCAGGCGATCGATACCCGCGTGCTGCCGCTCGACCGGCTGGAGGAGATCACCGCCGCCGTCGGCCGCCATGTCGAAAGCGGGCAGCAGGCCTACTGGGTCTGCCCGATGGTGCGCGGCACCGAGAGCGAGACCGACGATCTGGCGGCGGCAGAGGCGCGCTATGCGGCGCTGAAGGCGCGGTTCGGCGACGATGTGGTGCTGGTCCACGGCCAGCTCGCGCCCGAACTGAAGGACGCCGGGATGGCGCGCTTCGCCAGCGGCGGGGCGAAACTGCTGGTGGCGACCACGGTGATCGAAGTCGGGGTGGACGTGCCCAACGCCACGCTGATGGTGATCGAACAGGCTGAACGCTTCGGCCTCGCGCAATTGCACCAGCTGCGCGGTCGGGTGGGGCGGGGCAGCGCCAAGAGCACCTGCCTGCTGCTACGCGGGGCCGAGCTTTCGGAGACGGGCAAGAAGCGGCTCGAACTGATGAAGACCTCGCAAGACGGGTTCGAACTGGCCGAGGAAGACCTGCGCCTGCGCGGCGGCGGCGAACTGCTCGGCACGCGACAGAGCGGCGAGGAGGGCTTCTCCATCGCCTCGCTGGAACAGGTCGCGCGGCTGATCGGCATGGCGAGCGACGATGCGAAGCTGCTGGTCGAGAACGAGGGCGGACTGGACGGCTCGTCACGCGGAGAAGCGGCGCGGCTGGTGCTCTATCTGCTGGAACGGGACTGGGGTGTGCAGACACTTAGGGGTGGGTAGATTCGCCTGCTCCCCTCTGTTCAAGATGATGTCGGCGGTCGCGAAGTCTCTTCAATAAGATTTTGTCCGAAACTGGGATATAGTGAGTAGCATATTCGGTCTTCTGTGTGAAAATCCCTTGCACTAGGTCGCCGTTCTGAAAACTTTCAACAATGGTCCAAGTTATTAATCCATCCTTAATTAAATCGCAATGATAATAAATAAGTGGATGAATTTGAAAATAGAAATTACCGGGTTCAACACCGTCAAAATTTAAGGGAATTTGATGGAGAGAAAATCGCGTAATTTCATCAGTCAAAATATTTTTATAGATTACAGAACTCCGCATCATGCTAGGTTCAAAGCCCACGTTCCCTCGTAGGGGCCGCGCCATACATCCTTCAATGGTGGCCTCAATTGACTTCACTCGACCGCGCTTCGCAAAGTAGGTGTCGGGAGGGAAAATCTCCTTTGCGGGACGAAATCGGAGGGTTTCTGAGGTGCTTACGCCGACATCAGGCCACGATTTCAGATCTCTATTTAATATTTCTTCCAGAACTCATAGAATCGGCAAATTTGATCCGCTTTACATAATAAGAAAGCTGGGAAGACTCTGAGGGGAGTTGATAAGTCTGCCCGTCAGTAAAGGTTAACTTAATTGCCCTTACCGCTGCCGTGGGTGTCGGTTCTCCGACGTCAAACCAAGGTTCTCGTGGCCCTACGTAATTTGGATTAATCTGAATTATTCCGGAAGCTTGAGGAGGAAGTTCATAATCGTCTTTACTAAAGGTGAAAGTAAATAGCTCAACACCATGCCGTTTGGCGACATCGATTGCGCCAGACTGGAAGCCTGCCGCCGTCACGAAAACCGACTTGCTGGCCAATTGATCACAGGATTTCGTAACGAAGGATTCTATATCAGCGGCAGTAGCCTTTCTTTTCTTGTTCTTTACCTCAACTAAAAGCAAGTATTTCAAATTTCCTATTTCAAACCGAACTACTACATCAAATTGTCGACCGTTGATAATTTCGTTCCAATTGACGATTGCGAGGCCGTTGCTAACTGCCTGAATCCCAGCGACCATACGCTCAAGATACTCGTCGTCTGCAACCATATCACGCTGCTTAATCCTATAGACTTGCAAAGGCCATAATGACTGCGACTTGGCGGACTTGCCATCCCCCGAAACACCATTAGTCTCCCGCGAAACCACCCATTCGAAAGCCCCCCCACATGACCCGCCGCTTCCTCGCCGCTTCCACCCTCGCGCTCACGCTCGCCTTCGCGCAGCCCGCGCTTGCCCAGTCCGCCGAGGAAGACTTCACGACCTTGCGCGAAGAGGTGTGGCAGTGGACGCTCGACAATTCGCCCGATCTGGCCACCTCGATTGGCGACCGGCGCGGGGATGGGTTGTTGGGGGATGCTTCGCTCGCCGGGTATGAGGCGCAGGTGGCGGAAACGCGGGCCTTCCTCGCGCGGCTGGAGGCCATCGACGCGGGCGCGCTGCCCGAACCCCTGCGGATCGACTACGCGATCATGGCGCGCGATTTCCGCGATACGCTGGAAGCGGCGACGTTCGATCACAGCCGCTACGTGGTCTTCACCAATCGCGGCGGGCCGCAGGGGGCGATTGCGGGATTGCCCTATGGCTCGCCGCTGTTCACCTTGGCTGATTATGAGAGCTATCTCGGGCGGCTGGAGGCCTTTCCCGAATATGTCGCCCACGTCATTGACCGCAGCGAGACCGCCATCGAACTGGGCCTCACCCAGCCGTGCGAGCCGATGCAGGGCTACGAGAATTCGATCACCGGCCTGATCGCCGCCAGCCCGGAGGAATTGGTGTGGTGGAGCGCCTTCGCCACCCGCCCGGCAACGATTTCCGAAGCCGACTGGGCGGCGCTTGCAAGCGCGCGGGCGCAGCGCGATCACCGAAGGGGCCTTCGCGGGCCTGCGCAGCTTTGCCGATTTCTACACGCAGGACTATGCCCCCGCCTGCCGCGCCGATGCCGCGCCGGGTGTTGGCGGCACGCCGAACGGGCAGGAGTACTACGCCTACCGCGTGCGCAGCTTCACCACCACCGAGATGACTCCGCAGCAGGTCCACGATCTCGGCCTCAGCGAAGTCGCGCGCATCCGGGCGGAAATGGAAGCGGTGGCGGCGGAAGCCGGGTTTGCCAGCCGGGAGGCGTTTATCGAGCACCTGCGCACCGATCCGCAGTATTACCCCACCGACGCGGAGAGTTACCTGCAATATACCGCCGCGCTGGCGAAGGAGATCGACGGGTGGATGCCGCGCCTGTTCGGCCGCTTGCCGCGCCTGCCCTATACGGTGCAGCCGATCCCCGCCGCCAGCGCGCCGGGCAATACCACCGCCTATTACGAAAGTGGCTCGCTGGCGACCGGGCAGCCGGGCATCTATCGCCTGAACCTGACCGAGCTGGACCAGCGGCCGCTGTGGGAACTGCCCGCGCTCGGCGTGCATGAGGCCGTGCCGGGGCATCACCACCAGATCGCTTTGCAGCAGGAACTCGATATCCACCCGCTGCGGCAGAACGGCACCTTTCTTCACCGTGTTCGTCGAGGGCTGGGGGCTGTACTCGGAGCGGCTCGGGATCGAGATGGGGCTGTACAACACCCCCGCGCGGCAGATGGGGCGGCTGAGTTACGAAATGTGGCGCGCGAACCGGCTGGTGGTCGATACCGGCCTCCATGCGCTCGGCTGGACGAGGGCGCAGGCGGTCGATTACATGCTGGACAATACTGCGCTGTCCGAAGGCAATATCAATGCCGAGGTCAACCGCTACATCACCTGGCCGGGGCAGGCGCTGGCCTACAAGCTGGGCGAACTGAAAATCCGCGAACTGCGCGGGCGGGCGGAAGCGGCGCTGGGCGAGCGGTTCGACCTGCGGGCGTTCCACGATACGGTGCTGGAAAACGGCTCGGTGCCGCTGGATGTGCTCGAAGCGCATGTGGACGGGTGGATCGCGGTGCAGCTGGCGGAGCAATAAGCCGGGGGTAGCCGCGCCATTTTCATTGCGGGGAAAGGTGGCGACACCTAAAGCCCCGTCACCCGTAACCGACGCCCCAATCAGAACAAGAGCCGCGCCCCAGTGATCCTTTCCCCTTTCGAATGGTCCATCGCCAAGCGCTACATGCTGCCTGGCCGCAGCGAGGCTGTGATTGCGCTGGTGGCGGGGATTTCCATCACCGTGGTCATGCTCTCGGTCGCCATGCTGGTGATCGTGATGAGCGTGATGAACGGCTTCCGCGCCGAGCTGCTTGACCGGATCACCAACCTCAACGGCCATGCCGTGGTGCAGAGCTTCGGCGGGCGGCTGGAGAACTGGGAAGGGCTGCTGGAGGATATCGAGGCAACCCCCGGCGTGGTCAGCGCCAGCCCGCTGATCGAACAGCCGCTGCTCGCCAGCTTCAACGGTCGGGCCGAAGCGATTTTCGTGCGCGGCAACACGATGGAAGACATCGAGCAGATGAACCAGCACCTGCTGGCGGGCGATCTGGCCACGCTTCAGGATGGCGAGCGCAATATTGCCATCGGCGCGCGGTTGCAGGAAAACCTCGGCCTGCGGCTCGGCGATACGCTGACGATCATCAATCCGCAGGGCCGCACCACCCCGTTCGGCACTGTGCCCCGGCAGGTCGGCTATACCGTCACCGCCGTGTTCGAAGTCGGCGTGTACGAATTCGACAAGCGGTTCGTCGTCATGCCGATCCCGGTGGCGCAGACGCTGCTGATGACGGGCGATTCGATCGGCATGATCGAAGTGCAGACCGAGGATGCGGATCGGGTGGAGGAAATCCTCGCCCCGGTGCAGGAGCAATTGCAGGGCACCGCGCAGATCGCCACCTGGCAGACGATGAATTCCTCGCTGTTCGAAGCCTTGCAGGTGGAACGGGTGGCGATGTTCTTTGCGCTGTCGATCATCGTGCTGGTGGCCGCGTTCAATATCCTCTCCTCGCTGGTGATGCTGGTGCGCAGCAAGACGCGGGATATCGCCATCATCCGCACGATGGGGGCAACGCGGCGCAGCCTGATGAAGATTTTCGTCACCACCGGCTCGGTGATTGGGGTGCTCGGCACCTGCGCCGGGTTGGCACTGGGCTTCCTGGTGCTGTTCTTCCGCAACGGGATCGTCACCGGGCTGAGCACGGTGTTCGGGCTGGAAGTGTGGAACCCCGAAGTGCGCTTCCTCACAGAACTGCCAAGCAAGACCGATCCGATGGAAATCCTGATGATCGCCGGGATGGCCATGGGGCTGAGCTTCCTCGCCACGCTATACCCGGCCTATCGCGCTTCCAACACCGATCCGGTCGAGGTGCTCCGCTATGAATAGTGCTGCCAATACGCCGGTCGTCCGGCTGACCAATCTTGCCCGCAGTTTCGAACAGGGCGGGGTGCGGATCGATGTGCTGAACGGAGTAAACCTCACCATCGCTCCCGGCGAAATCGTTGCGCTGCTTGGCCCGTCGGGTTCAGGCAAATCGACGATGTTGCAGGCGGTCGGCCTGCTCGAAGGCGGGTTTTCGGGCAAGATCGAGATCGCCGGGCAGGATGCCAGCGCGCTCGATTCTGCCGAGCGGACCACGCTGCGGCGCGATCATCTGGGCTTCGTCTATCAGTTCCACCATCTGCTGCCCGATTTTACGGCGGTGGAGAACGTGGTGCTGCCGCAACTGCTCGTGGGCAAGACCCGCGCCGAAGCCACCGTGCGGGCGCAGCAATTGCTCGGTGCGCTGGGGCTGGAGCATCGGCTCGATCACCGGCCCAGCAAGCTTTCCGGCGGGGAGCAGCAGCGGGTCGCCGTCGCCCGTGCGCTGGCGAATAAGCCGCAACTGGTGCTGGCGGACGAACCGACGGGCAATCTTGACGAGAAGACCTCCGAGCGGGTGCTGGGTGAGTTCCTCGAACTGGTGCGCGGGCAGGGCAGCGCCGCCCTGGTCGCCACGCACAACGAGCGGCTTGCCGCGCGCATGGACCGTCTGGTACGCCTGCACGAGGGACGGATCGAATAAGGGGAAACGCGATGGCTCTGCTTGCCACTTCGCTCGCCGTTCTGCTGCTGGGGCAGGATGTCGCTGCCCAACAATCGCAACAACCCGCCGCTCAGCCGCTGCCTCCCTGCGCCGCCGAGGAATACCGCGCCTTCGACTTCTGGGTGGGCGAATGGCGCGTCGTCGCCAATGGCACGGATTATCAGGTCGCCACCAGCCGGATCGAGCGGGTGAGCAGCGGCTGCGCCATTCGCGAAACGTGGATGCCGAGTGGCGGTGGCGGCGGAACCAGCCTCACCTCCCGCGATCCGGAAACCGGCTTGTGGCACCAGCTATGGGTCGGCAGCCAGCCGGGGCGGGTGTTTTTCGAAGGCGGCCTGGTGGACGGCTCGATGGTCCTCACCGGCTACTGGGGCAGCAATGCAGAAGGCCAGCCGCAACTGGTGCGGATGACCTATACGCGGCAGGAAGACGGCTCGGTGCGCCAGCACGGCGAGGCGAGCAGCGATCACGGCGCCTCCTGGGTGGAAAGCTTCGATTTCATCTACCAGCCAATGGCCGAGTAACTTATCGCTGCGGCTCGGCGTATTGCACCGCACAAGGAGACTACCCGCATGATCGAAGCCGCAACCGACTGGTTCCTCTCGCTGGGCGCAAATTACGGCGTCAATCCGTGGATTTTCGGCGCCATCTATGTCGGGGCGATTCCATTCTTCCTCGCCAGCGTGGGCTGGATCGTGAAGAATGCGCGCGCAGGGAAGAGCACCGTGCTGCCGACAATGCTGGCGGGGTTCTTCTTCGTTTCCGCCTATCTCTACCTTGCCATCGCCGGGCGCAATATCCCGGTGTGGGTGTGGATCTTTCTGGCGGTGCTGGTGATCTACGGCGCGGTGTCGCAAGTGCGGCAGACGCGACGCAAGATCGCGGCTGCCGCTACTGAGGTGGAATAACGCCCGCTATTCCGACTTGTTGTCGTCCACGGTGATGGTCACTTCTTCACCGTCCGGGCCGGTGATCGTCATGGTGCCGTCAGCATTGCTTTCCAAGCCACCTGCTTGGCCAAGATCGATGTCCACCGCGCCGCCGCTAAGGGCAGCACTGGCTATCATCGGAGTGGTTATGGCGGCGACCACCGCGCCAACGACAATCTGGGCCACGATCGCGGCGACGATGGTAACCACTGTATAAACCACGGCCTTGTCATCGGGCACACCCATTACTGGTCGGGCACCCAAGTAAAGTAGGTAGAGGCTGTACAGGCCGAGAATGCTGAGAAGGCCCAGCGACGGGATCAGGCCAAAAATACCCGCCAGCCATGCCGCGGTCCAGCTATAGGCGACCAAGCGGAAGGCAGCAGGAAAGTCATCCCGCCCGCCAAATTTGGGGCTGAGGAAATTGGCGGCAAAGGCGACGATGAACAGGCCCACCAGCGAAAGGACGAAACTGGTTACGGCAATCGTCAGTCCGGCCATCAGACCCAAATTGATGGTGACGCCAAATCCGCCGAAGCCGAACACCTGCCCGCCGATAAACCCTGCGATCGGTGAAATCAGTGCCAGCGGCAGGGCATAGCGCAGGAAAACGCTCTTCGGCTCGTCCCTCTCGGTAGCGATCTGTGCCCATTCGGCAGTTGGATTGAGCAGGATGCCCTTGGCGCGTGAAATAAGCGCGGCGGAATCGATATTGCCTGGCAGATTGTCCACTTTGTTTCCCCTTAAAGTGACGGTTTTGCTGTGCGCAGCATACACCAAACTTCCCGCATTGCGAATCACCACCGATTTCTCCCCATCTAAGGCGCGCGCAGGCTTGATCGGAGCCTCTTGCGCCTGCAAATTCGCCCCATGCCCCATGCTCCCTTTGTCCCGCTGCGCGTCGTCTCCAGCTATTCGATGCTCGAAGGGGCCATCGATCCCAAGGCCATTGCCAAACTGGCCAAAGAACGCGGCTTTCCCGCCATTGCCATCTGCGATCGCAATGGGCTTTACGCCGCCTCGATGTTCGCGGGCGCGGCGCTGGGCGAAGGCGTGCAGCCGATCATCGGCACCCTGCTGGGGGTTTTGCGCGGCGAGGGGGAGCCAGTCGATTACCTGCCGCTCTACGCGCAGGATGAGGCGGGGTGGAACAACCTGTGCCATCTGGTTTCCGCCGCGCATCTGGACCGCCCGCTGGAGCTGGAGCCGCATGTCACGCTCGCCCAGTTGGAAGGCCACTCCGACGGCCTGATCGCGCTGACCGGGGCGAGTGAGGGGGCGATCACGCGGCTGCTGGCAGACGGCAAGGAACGCCGCGCGCACGAACTGGCGCAGCAATTGGCAGCGTTGTTTCCGGGGCGGCTCTATGTCGAACTGGCGCGGCGCGGGGACATGGTGGAGGAACTGGCGGAATCTGCGCCTGCTCGATCTTGCCTACGCGCAGAACCTGCCGTTGGTGGCGACCAATCCCGCCAATTTCGCCGAACCGCACATGCATAGCGCGCACGATGCCATGCTGTGCATCGCCAGCGGCGGCCAGATCGACAGTGCCGACCGGTTGACCTCCAACCCGCAGGCCTGGGTCAAGAGCGCCGCCGCGATGGAGGAGCTGTTCGCCGATCTGCCCGAGGCGACCGCCAACTCGCTGGTGATCGCGCAGCGCTGCGCCTTCGCCCCGCCACGCCGCAAGCCGATCCTGCCAAGCCTTGCGGGTGATCTCGAAGGCGAAGCGCGGTTGCTGGAGGAAGATGCGCGACTGGGGCTGGCGGCACGGCTGGAGAAGTATCCGGCGCTCACTGACGAAGAGCTGAAGGTGTACATCGACCGGCTCGAATTCGAAGTCGGCGTGATCCGCAAGATGGGCTTTCCCGGCTATTTCCTGATCGTGGCCGATTTCATCAAATGGGCCAAGGGCGAGGGGATCCCGGTGGGGCCGGGGCGCGGTTCGGGTGCGGGCTCGCTGGTAGCCTGGGCGCTGACCATCACCGATATCGATCCGATCCGGCTGGGGCTGCTGTTCGAACGCTTCCTCAACCCCGAACGCGTGTCGATGCCCGACTTCGATATCGACTTCTGCGAAACCCGGCGCGGCGAAGTGATCCGCTACGTCCAGCAACGCTACGGGCACGACAAGGTCGCGCAGATCATCACCTTCGGCAAGATGAAGGCGCGCGCGGTGCTGCGCGATACCGGGCGCATTTTGCAGATGCCCTATATGCAGGTGGACCGGCTGACCAAGATGGTGCCCAACCATCCGACCGATCCGTGGACGCTGCCGCGCACGCTGAACGGCGTATCCGAATTCCGCAGCGCCTACGAAAACGAAAGCGAGGTCAAGCGGCTGGTCGATCTGGCGATGAAGCTGGAAGGTTTCCCGCGCAATTCCTCCACCCATGCGGCGGGCGTGGTGATCGGGGACCGGCCGCTGAGCGAACTGGTGCCGCTCTATCGCGATCCGCGATCAGATATGCCGGTGACCCAGTTCGACATGAAATATGTCGAGGATTCGGGGCTGGTAAAGTTCGACTTCCTTGGCCTGAAGACGCTCTCGGTGCTGCACAAGGCGGTGGAACTGCTGGCGCGGCGGGAGATTACCGTCGATCTCGATACCCTCGCCTGGGACGATCCGCTGGTTTACGAGCTGATGAAGCGCGGCGATACCGTGGGGGTGTTCCAGCTCGAATCCGAAGGGATGCGGCGCACGCTGACCGCGGTGAAACCGTCGCGGTTCGAGGACGTTATCGCGCTCGTCTCGCTCTATCGCCCCGGTCCGATGGACAATATCCCGCTGTTCGGGCGGCGCAAGGCGGGCGAGGAGCCGATCCAGTTCCCGCACCCGAAGCTGGCGGGCATCCTCGAAGAAACCTACGGCGTGTTCGTCTATCAGGAACAAGTGATGCAGGCCGCGCAGATCCTCGCGGGCTATTCGCTCGGCGATGCCGACTTGCTGCGCCGCGCGATGGGCAAGAAGGTGCAGGCGGAAATGGACGCCCAGCGCCAGCGATTTATCGATGGTTGCGCGGAAGTTTCCGCCATTCCCGCAAACGAGGCGAACACGCTGTTCGACCTGATCGACAAGTTTGCGGGTTACGGCTTCAACAAGTCGCACGCTGCTGCCTATGCGCTGCTCAGCTACCAGACCGCCTGGCTGAAAACACATTACCCGGAGGAATTCTACGCCGCATCGATGTGCTTCGACATGCACCAGTCGGAGAAGCTGGCGGTTTTCGTCGACGATGCCCGGCGCAACGGGATCGCGTTGCTGGCGCCCGATATCAACGCTTCGGAGGCTGAGTTCTGCGTCGATCAGACCGAGCAAGGCTGGGCGGTGCGTTATGCCTTGGCGGGCATCCGCAACGTCGGTGAAAAGGCGATGGAGCAGGTGGTGGCGGAGCGGCTGGCGCATGGGCCGTTCGAGAATCTCGACGATGCCTTCCGCCGCTTTCCAGCGGGCACCATGAACCGCAAGCAGCTGGAAGGGCTTGCAGGTGCGGGGGCGTTCGACGGGCTGGAACCCAACCGGGCCAAGATGATGGCCAATGCCGATATGCTGCTGGCGGTGGCGGACGCCGCCAATCGCGAGAAAGCCAGCGGGCAGGCGGGGCTGTTTGGCGGGGAAGACCATGCCGAGCCTTCGCTCAAGCTGGCCGAGGCCGAAGGCTGGTCGCGCACAAAGCAGATGGAAATGGAGCGTGAGACCTTCGGCTTCTATTTCGCCGCGCATCCAGTGGAGGAATTCCGCATGATCGCCTCGGCCAATGGCGCGCGTTCTTATGCCGCGATCATGGAAGGCGGGGTGGAAGGCGGGCGACAACCGGCGGTGATGGCGGCGCTGGTGGAAAGCGTGAACAAGGGCCGCACCAAGCGCGGAGCGGCCTTCATCCGCGCCGATTTTTCCGACGCTTCGGGCCAGTTCAGTGCCGCCTGCTTCGAGGAATTGCTGGTCGAGAACTTCCAACAATGGGCGGCGGAGGGAACCTGTGTGCTGCTCAATGTCGAACTCGATTCGCCCAATCCGGAGGACCCGCCGCGCGTCACCGTGCGCGGGGCGCGGCCTTTGTCGGAAGTGACGAGCGCGGCGCGATTGCAGCTTACTGCTGATGTGCATGACGCTGCCGGTTTGACGGCACTGCGCGATGCGCTTGATGCCGGGCGGGCCGGGCATGGCGAAGTGCTGGTGCGGCTGTGCATTGGCGAAGCGAGCGAGCCGGAAGTACTGCTCGGCCGTGACTTCGCTTTGGGCAGCGATGTGCTCGAACGGCTGTCAGATATGCCGGGGCTGGCCAATGTGCGGCTCACCCCAATCAAGGGTGTGGGGCATTTGCGGCTGGTGGCCTGAACCTGAAGTCCAACCCTCACGGATCATCGTGATGCAATCTCGATGACCCGCAAGGTTTGGCGGATGCAAAGCGATCAGGCGGCGCTGGCCCGGTCGCCATCCTTGCGATCACCTTCGACCACTTCCAGCGTAGCGCCGCCGATAGCAATTTTCTTCGGCTTCATCGATTTGGGCACCTCGCGGACAAGATCGATTACCAGCAGTCCGTCCTTCAGATCGGCGTGGGCGACGCGAACGTAATCCGCGAGTTCAAAGCGGCGTTCGAATCCGCGATTGGCGATGCCGACGTGCAGCATTTCGCCCTCGACGCTCTCATCGCGCCTGCGGCCAACGACAGTGAGCAAGTTCTGCTGCGCGGTGATATCGAGATCGCCCGCGCGGAACCCGGCGACGGCTACGGTGATGCGATAGGCATCGGCATCGCGCCGCTCGATGTTGAAAGGGGGATAATTGTCGCCAGTCGACCCGCGGGCATTGGTTTCCAGCAGGTCGAACAGCCGGTCAAAACCGACGGTGGAACGGCGATAGGGGGTCAGATCGAAACGGTTCATTTGCAACAAATCCTCTTTTGAGCAATTTGACATAGTGCGGACCCTGAAGCGGCGTCCGCACCGGAAAATGTAGGCGCGGTTTTGCGGGTTTCAACCCTCGCCAACATGCTGAAACCAAAGGAATTGACGTGACTTCAGCCAAAATCGAAATCTACACCAAGGCATTTTGCGGCTATTGCGCCCGCGCCAAGCGCCTGCTGGACGAGAAGGGCGTGGACTATGTCGAACACGACATTTCGATGGGCGGCGAAAAACGCGACGAGATGATGGCTCGCAAGCCCGATGCGATGACGGTGCCGCAGATATTCATCGACGATCAGGCGATCGGTGGGTCGGACGATCTGGCCGCACTGGAGCGCGAGGGCAAGCTGGACGCGCTGCTGGGTTTGTGATGCCAAAAATCGCGCTCTTGCAGATGACTTCGGGCATCGATCCCGATGCCAATGGCGCCGCGATCTGCGCCGCCGCGCACGAAGCGGCAGGGCAGGGCGCGGCGATGCTGTTCACTCCGGAGATGGCCGGATTGATCGATCGGGACCGCAAGCGGGCTTCCATGAGCATCGTTCCTGAAGGCGAATGCCCGTTAGTGCGCGATGTTGCCGCTGCGGCGCTTGAGAGCGGCATATGGATCGCGCTCGGCCTGCCGGTCGCCCGCGCCGATGGCCGCTGGGCCAACCGGACTTTGCTGCTCAACAGCCAGGGCGAAGTGGCCGCGCGCTATGACAAGATCCACATGTTCGATGTCGATCTGGCGGGTGGCGAAAGCTGGAAGGAGTCCAACGCTTATGCGCCGGGGGAGGCGGTGGTGGTCGCTCCTGACACACCGCTCGGTAAGCTCGGCCTTGCCACTTGTTACGATATCCGCTTTCCTGCACTGTTCGAAGCGTTTGGACGGCGGAACTGCGATGCCATCGCTATTCCCGCCGCCTTCACCGTGCCCACCGGCAAGGCGCATTGGCACCTGCTTCAGCGCGCCCGCGCGGTGGAGGCGAGTGCCTTTGTGATCGCCGCCGCGCAGGTTGGACGACACGCGGATGGGCGGGAGACCTATGGCCATTCGCTGGTGGTCGATCCCTGGGGTGAGGTGCTGCTCGACATGGGGGGCGTGTCTTCCGGGTCTGGGGCTCTGCGATCTCGATCTAGGCCGCATCGCTGATGTGCGCCGCCAGCTCCCCAGTCTTGCCAACAAGCGCGATATCCCTACATCGCCCAAGCCATGATCGTTTTTGACCTTTCCTGTGCCAACGGCCACCGATTCGAGGGCTGGTTCGGCTCGTCCGATGATTTCACCAGTCAGCGGGAGCGCGGGATGCTGTGTTGCCCGCAGTGCGGATCGGCAGAGGTCGTTAAGGCCCCCATGGCACCGGCAGTGGGCAAGAAGGGCAGCCAGCGCGGCACCAAGGTGCAGCAGCAAGGTGCAGAGCGACCCGGCAAGGCGCTCTCCAATGCGCCAATGCCGCCCGAAGTGGCGAAGGCGCTGGAGCAACTGGCGCAGGCCCAGGCACAGGCGCTGAAGGACAGCAAATGGGTAGGCAAGGATTTCGCCAACCAGTCCCGCGCCATGCATTATGGCGAGCGGGACCATGCACCGATCCACGGTGAGGCGAGCGCGCAGGAAGCGAAGGACCTGATGGACGAAGGCGTACCCGTCGCCCCATTGCCGTTCCCGGTCGCTCCGCCGGAGAAGCTGAACTAGCTTTCACAAAAATGGTGCCCGGAGGCGGATTCGAACCACCGACACGACGATTTTCAGTCGTCTGCTCTACCCCTGAGCTACCCAGGCATCGCATCTGCGGCGAACCACCAAGTGTGGCCCGGCGAGCGAGCGAAGCGCGCCTATGGCGAACCGCAGGCAGCTTGGCAAGTGCCCTTGTTCAATCTTCTCTGGTGAAATCTTCGGGTGATGCGGGCGGGCCGGGCAGGGCGTAGCCATCGCCGAACCACTGCGCCAGATCGCGGTCGCGGCAGCGGCTGGAACAGAAGGGCGTGAATTCCTCGCTGCGCGGCTTGCGGCAGATCGGGCATCTGCGTGTTTGGGGTCGATTGATGCTCATCGCGGCACGAGTTGGGCGTGCGGTGCCTCAATGGCAAGGCCGGGATCGCCCCTTGTCACCACTTCGCGCCCGGTGCGGCGGGCGAGTTCGGTGAGCCAATCAGGTAGGAGTTGCGCCGAGCACCTCGGGATGGGCCATCAGTTCGATTCGACCACCTGTGCCTTCGAGCTGTTCCGCCTTGCGCAACAGGAATCGCGCCGCCGCACTGGTTCGCGAATAGGTCAGTCGGTGTAACAACGATGGCCCGTCCAGCCGGGCCACTAGTTGGACAAAGCCGAAACCGTTCATGGCCGTGCGCTCGTGTGGCCAGCCCTTGAGCGTCTCTCCCAGCTTGTCGTCGATCAGCTTGCGGTCGGCCTTGGCCGTGACGGTGGGAAAATCGATCCCGATCAGAACCGCCGATTTCGAGCCAACGCAAGGCCTTGCCGATGGCGGGCACGGCTGCCAGCGCGAGGTCGCGCGGCGACCCATCGCCGTCGATATCGATAAGCGTCATGGCCGGAGTGGCGCTCAACAGCAGCTTTCCGCCGGCAAATTCGAGTTCGCCATCGGCAGCCAGCGCCCAGACTTCTTCCCACGATCCAGCCGGAAACCGCCGCTCCGGCTCGCCCGCAATGAAGATCAGGCGATTGCCCGCCGTAATGTTTTCGGTGGCAATATCGGTTATGATGCGACCCTTGGCGCGCTTGTAGCGTCCGCGTTCGGAAATGGCGGCGCGGTGAATGCGGACCTCGTATTCGCGGCCCTCGCTGGCATCCTTGGGAAGCTGGTCGAGCAGGATTTCGAGACCGTCCTCGGTGCGGGCCATGCCGCGATCGCTTCCCGCCCGGCGCGAAACGAGCCGTGCCCGATACTTGCGCCCGACAAAGACATCGTCCCACCAACCCACAACCGAAGAGATGACCTCTCCGTTAGCGATCTCGAGCGCGCGAAATTCGCCGATCCCGTATTCCAGCAAGAGCTCAGCCAATTTGGAACCCCGCCGCCGCCAGCAGCGCCCGCGTCTCATACAGCGGCAGGCCGACCACGCCCGAATGGCTCCCCTGAATCCACGGGATCAGCGCCTCAGCCATGCCCTGGATCGCGTAACCGCCAGCCTTGCCGTGCCATTCGCCCCTGGCGATGTAGGCGTCCAACTCGGCGGCAGAGAGGCGTTTGAACTTCAACTGGGTTTCGGAAAGCCGTTCGCGCAGCGTCCCGTCGGGATAGCGCAGCGCCACGGCAGAAAACACTCGGTGCCGCCGCCCGCTCAGCAATTCGAGGCATTGGCGCGCGGTGGCCTCGTCCTCGGCCTTGGGCAGCATGCGTCGCCCGCAGGCCACCACAGTATCACCCGCCAGCACGAAATGCGCGCCGCCAGCGACTGCCAAAGCCTTCTCCCGCGCCATGCGCTGGGCATAGGCGCGTGGCAGTTCGGCCTTGTGCGGCGTTTCGTCGATATCGGCGGCTACCACGCCAGCAGGTTCCACGCCCAGCCGCGCGAGCAATTCGCGCCGCCGTGGGCTGGCCGATGCGAGCAGCAGGGTAGGAACGGGCAAGGTCATGCCCGCACGATCAGCCGGTAAAGCCCGGAGGGCCGCTGCGGCCCGGCATGAAGCGGTAGGTGATGCGCGCCTTGGTCAGGTCGTAAGGCGTGAGTTCGCACAGCACTTCATCCCCCACCAGCACGCGAATGCGGTTCTTGCGCATGCGCCCGGCAGTGTGACCCAGAACTTCATGGCCGTTTTCGAGTTCTACCCGGAACATCGCGTTGGGCAGCAGCTCCACCACCTTGCCGCGCATTTCGAGGAGTTCTTCTTTTGCCATCCAGTAACTGATCCTTGTTCGGGGTGAAAATCGTGTTGCGGGCGCATAGCCGCGTCCCCTGCAAAAGGGAAGGCCCGCCTTGCGGTGCTCCCAACGGGGGCGACAGCCGCGATACATGCGCGACAATTTAATACTTTGGGCCGGGTTGCGGGATGGTGCGTTGCAGCACATAGGCCAGCATGGGCCGGGGAAGAACTGTTTGTTTCAAGGATTGCCAGTGCGCCTAACCCCATCCGCCAGCCGTCTCGCCATCGCCGCCATGCTGGTCATTTTGCCGATGTCGACATCTGCCAGCGCGCAAGACGCGCCGCCGGTGGCGCAGGACCCGGCGCAGGTCGGAAGACGATATCAACACCATCGTGGTCTATGGCGCGCGGCTGATCGGCCAGATCGAAGCGCCGCAGCCGCCGCTGGTGACGCTGAATGAAGCCGATATCGCTGCCTACGGCGCGGGTTCGATCGCCGAACTGATCGAAGCGCTGGGGCCGACTGTGTCGAGCGGGCGCGGGCGTGGCGGTGGCGGCGGGCCGGTGATCCTCGTCAACGGCGTGCGCATCTCCTCGTTCCGGGAACTTGCCAGCTATCCTCCGGAAGCCATTGAACGAACAGAAATTTTTACTGAGGAAGTGGCCCAGCAATTCGGCTATTCACCCGATCAGCGGGTGGTCAACATTGTCCTGAAGGACAATTACTCGAGCCGTGAAATCGAGCTGGAATATGGCCAGCCGTTTGATGGCGGCTTCTCGCAGCAGGATGTGGAAGCCACCTATCTGCGGATCGACGGGGCGAGCCGGTTGAACCTCAATCTGGAAGGCAACAATTCGTCATCCCTGCTCACCGAGGGCGAGCGCGGGGTGATCCAGTCTCCCGGCAGTGTACCGACGCTAGCCAGCGATCCCGATCCCGCCGATTTCCGCAGTCTGGTGGGCGAGAGTTCGGGGCTGGAGGCGACCGCCAACTGGACTACGGGGCTGGGTGCCAGCGGCAATTCGCTCAGCCTCAACGCCACCTATGAACGTGAGGATAGCCTGCGCTTGCAGGGGCTCGACACCGTGCTGCTCACCGATCCCGATGGCGACACCGCACTGCGCGCGTTCAACCCCGCCGATCCACTGGCGGTGGACCGGGGTGGGAACAGCTATTCCACCGCCGCCACGCTCAATGCTGGGCTGGGCGACTGGCAGATCACCGGCACAGTGGATGCTACGCTGGCCGATTCGGTCAGCCGCACGCAGTTGCGGCTCGATACGGCGGCATTGGTGGCGGCCGCTGCGGCGGGGACGCTGGCGCTTGACGCCGATCTCGGCGAATTTGCCGATGCCGGGTTCGATCTGGCCGAGAGCCAGACCTACACGGTGAACGGCCTGCTCACCGCGCAGGGCAATCCGGTCACCTTGCCAGGCGGCGATCTGGCGGTGACGGCGGTCGCAGGCTACCGTGGGAATGGCATCGAAAGCACCGATACCCGCAATCCCGGTGTTGCGACCAATCTGGATCGCAGCCGCTGGCAGGCCGGGCTGAACCTCGGCATTCCGATCACCAGCCGGGACGAGGATTTCCTCGGCGCGGTGGGCGATATCTCGCTCAATCTGGCGGGCGCAGTGTTCGAACAGAGCGATTTCGGAACGCTGTGGGACTGGTCCGCAGGGGTGACCTGGGGCATTTTCGGCGGGCTGACGCTCAGCGCCACCTACGTTGATCGCGATAATTCGCCTTCGCTCACCGAGCTGGGCGCACCGCAGATCGCCACGCCGAACGTGCCGGTATTCGATATCGCCAACAATGAAACAGTGCTGGCGACGGTCATCTCCGGCGGCAATCCGCTGCTGCCCGCGCAGGCGCAGCAGGACTGGAAATTCGGCCTGAACTGGGAACTGCCGTTCATGGAAAGCGCCAGCTTCCAGATCGAATATTTTGACAATCATGCGGAAAATGTCTCGGCCGGTTTCCCGGTGCTGACCCCGCAGATCGAAGCCGCGTTTCCGGGCCGGGTGACGCGCGATGCGACTGGCAGGCTTACCGCGCTGGATGAGCGGTTCGTCACCTTTGCCGAGCAGGATGTCGAGCGATTGGTGTTCGGGCTGAACCTTTCGGGCCAATTCGCGCAAAGCGAGAGTGGTGGGCAAGGTGGCAGCGGTGGACGCTTTGGTGGCCCTCCGGGTGGTGCCGGTGGTCCTCCGCAGGGCGGGCCCGGTGCTGGAGGATTTGGCGGCGCTCCCGATCCTGAACGCTTTGCGGCAATGCGCGCGCAATTCTGCGAGGCCGAGCCTGGCGAACTGATCGAACGCTTCAACGCCGCGCTGCAAGCTGCTGCCAATGGCGAGGAGCCGCCGGTCGGCCCCGATGGCCAGCCGCTCGCAATCCCGCCGCAGATGCTCGAACGGCTGGCTGGCGCGGATGGACGGATCGATCCTGATCGCTTTACGGCGATGCGCGAACGGTTCTGCAATGCTGATCCGGCGCAGATGGCGGGTGGTCCCGGCCAAGGTGCAGGCGGGCCGCGCCCTGGTGGACCCGGCGGTCCCGGCGGCTTTGGTCGGTTCGGCGGCGGGGGTGGCGGGCGTGGCCCCGGTGGCGGCGGCGGTTTCGGGCGTTTTGGCGGCGGGCCGGGCGGCGGCGATGGCGGACGCTGGTTTACCAATATCCAGTACACGCTGGAACTGGAAAACACCGTGCTGATCGCGCCGGGTATACCGGTGCTCGATCTGCTCGAAGGTGATGCGCTTTCAGGCGGCGGGCAACCCCGCCATTCGCTCAACTGGCGCAGCGGGGTGTTCTACAACGGTTACGGTCTGCTGCTGTTCGCCAATTACACCGGCGCATCGCGGATCGCCGGATCGGGTCTGCCGGGCAGCACCGATCTGGTGTTCGACGATTTTGCCACCGTCAACCTGCGCACTTTCGTCGACCTGGGCCGCCGCGAGTCATTGGTGGCAGCGGTGCCGTTCTTCCGCAACGCCCGGATCGGCTTCGATATCGACAACATTTTCGATGCCCGCCAGCGGGTGACCAACAGCAATGGCGACACTCCGCTGCGCTACCAGCCGTTCCTGATCGACCCGCGTGGACGCAGCTTCGAGATTGAATTCCGTAAGCTCTTTTGATTGCGCTCGCCCGTCCGGGCGAGCGTCCTCGGTGCTAATCCCTTCGCTCCGCTACGGGGCACCTGCGGGCGCGCGTTCGCGCTTGCGGTCTCTGCGAGACCGTACCCCGCTTTACGGATACAGGCCTATCCCGCTTCCCCCGCCAGCCTGATCTGGTTCCGGCCGCCTTCCTTGGCGCTGTAGAGCGCTTCATCCGCCGCCGCCAGCGCCTCGCGCGGGGTGGCGAAGGCGAACACATCGGCGATCCCGCCCGAGAATGTCACCTGCCCGAACGGCTCCTGCGTGCGGCGATTGACCAGCTTGCGCGCGGCCAGCTGGCTGCGCGCTTCGTCGAGATCGGCCAGCGCCTCGTTCGCGGACTTTCCGTGGAACAGCAGCACGAATTCTTCGCCGCCGTGGCGCGCGACGTGGCATTTCTCGCCCGAAACCTTGGCTAGCGTTTCCGCCACCACGCAGATTACCCGATCCCCGGCATCGTGCCCATGCACGTCGTTCACTACCTTAAAGTGATCGATATCGCAGAAGGCCACGCACAGCGGATCACTGGCGGCGCGGGCCTCAATAATCGCCGCTTCCAGCCGCTTTTCGAACGCGCGGCGATTGGGCAGGCCGGTGAGGAAATCGACCTCGGCATCGCGGCGCGCACGCTCCAGATTGTGTTGCAACAGCGCCGCTTCCTGTTCGGAAACCTTGAGATCGGCCTCTGCCCGGCGTGAGCGTTCGAGCATCTGCCGCGCATAGCTCGCCAGTTCGGTTATCAGCTCGCCCGCATCGGGCACCGTTTCCAGCCGCCCGACATGGCCCTCCAGCGCATCACCATATTGCCGCGTAGCGGTGCGAGCGTTGCGGGTGCTGCGCGAGAAATCCGTCAGCCCGTCGTCGAGCCGCCGCGCGAGTTCTTCTATCGAAGCATCCTCAGGGGGCTGGGCAGTCGGCGATTTCGTGATCGAGCCAAGCCTGATCGATCCGCCCACCTGCCGCCAGTCGCGCCCGCACCCGGCGCAGCAGACCGGGATTGAGCCCGGCGAAGATGCAATGCGCGGTGAGCAGGTTTTCCGCCGTCACCTCCAGCGTATTGTCGAGCAGGAAGGCCGCGATCCGATCGAGCAGGGTTTCGCGGGCGCGGTTGGTTGGGAGCGTCGCGGCATGGCGGGAGTGCTCCTCGCGCGGATCGTGCTTGCCGAAGCCGAGCCAGCCGAGCAGGCCGGAGTGGCGGTCATGTCCGTTGGGGTGTGCGTGCGGTTCCATGCTGTGCAGGACGGCCAATGTGGCTGCCGCTAAAGCTAGCGACGATTACCTAGCCCAGCGGCAGGTTTCTTACAGTGCCTGCGCAGCGGCGTGGGCGCTGGCCCATGCCCATTGGAAATTGTACCCGCCCAGCCAGCCGGTCACGTCCACCGCTTCGCCGATGGCGTAGAGGCCGGGGACTTTGCTTGGCTTCCATCGTCTTGGACGACAATTCGGCGGTGGAAATGCCGCCTGCGGTGACTTCGGCCTTGGCAAAGCCCTCGCTGCCGTTGGGGTGGAAGCGCCAGTTTGCCAGCCGCTCTTCCGCCGCGCGCAGGGCCTTGTCGGGCGTGTTGCCGAGTTCGGTTTCGAGCGCGAGCTGATCCGACCAGCACATCCGCCAGCCGTGCGGGCAGGGCGTCGCGCAGGATCGTGCGCAGCCGCAGCGAGGGCGAGGCGCGTTTGGCCTCGATCAGCCAGCCGGGCGTGCGATCGGGCAGGAAGCGGATGTGCAGCGGTTCGCCGTGCCGCCAGTAGCTGGAGGCTTGCAGGATTGCCGGACCGGACAGTCCGCGATGGGTGAACAGGGCGGCTTCGCGGAAAGTCGCTTTGGCTGCGCTGGCCTCGACTTCTGCGGCCACGCCGGAAAGTTCGCGGAACAGCACTTCGTCGCCGCCCAGAGTCAGCGGGACCAGCGCGGGGCGCGGTTCGACCACTTTCAGGCCGAACTGGCGGGCAAGGGCATAGGCGAAATCGCTCGCGCCCATCTTCGGGATCGACGGCCCGCCGGTGGCGATCACCAGTGCCGGGGCGGTGAAAGTGCCCGTTCGGGTGGTGACGCGGAAAGCTGCGCCATCATGCGAAACCTCGCCAACCTCTTCGTCGCAACGGATCGCGACCTTGCCCGGACCAGCCGCGCACTCGTCGAGCAGCATGTCCACGATCTGCCGCGCCGAGCCATCGCAGAACAGTTGCCCGAGCGTCTTTTCGTGCCAGGCAATGCCATGCTTTTCCACCAGCGCGATAAAATCCTGCGGGGTGTAGCGGCTCAGCGCAGACTTGGCGAAATGCGGATTGGCGGAGAGGTAATTGGCCGGTCCCGCGCCCAGATTGGTGAAATTGCACCGCCCGCCGCCCGAAATCAGGATCTTCTTGCCGACCTTCTCGGCGCGTTCGAGCACCAGCACATTGCGCCCGCGCTGGCCCGCCTGCGCGGCGCAGAACAGCCCCGCCGCCCCGCCGCCGAGCACTATGGCATCGAAGCTCTCGCTCATGGCGTCAGCTTGGCTCACCCACCTGCGGGGCTTGCCGTCCGGCGATGAAGTACAGCAGTGTCCCCCCCAGCAATATCCCGCCGAGCACGATCACCGCCTGCCGATCCACCTGCAAAGCCACGTACAGGCTCCCGCCGATAGCCAGCAGCGCGCAGAGCGCGTGCAGCGGCACCAGTTTGCCCTCGCGGAATTCCAGCATTGGCAGGGCGGCGGCACAAATGCCGTAGGTCACCAGCCGGATCAGCGTGCCCGCCACCGCCAGCACGGCAAAGCCTTCCCACATCCCGAACGCGATCGAGGCCGCGCCGGAAAACAGGATGGCGTTGCTCGGAGTGCCGTAGCGGCGCGAAATACCCATGAACCAGCGCGGCAGCATTCCGCGCTCACCCATGCCGTAGAGGATGCGCGGCTGGGTGGTGGCGCTGTTGAAATTGTTCGCCGCGATGCTGAAGGCGGCGGCGACCACGATGGCGACCGCGCCCACTTGCCCCATGCTCTCCAGCGCCGCGCCCGCCAGCGCATTGTCGGCATTCTCCACTGCGGGTGCGATGGCGAGATAGGCCCAGATCACCGCCATGTAGAGCGCGGTGACGGCGGCCACCATTGTCACGATGGCGCGCGGGATATCGCGGGTCGGTTCGCGCATTTCGCCCGCCGGTTCCACCACCGCCTCGAACCCCATGAAGGCGTAGAAGGTCAGCAGCACCACGGTTTCCACCGCCGAGAATTCGGGCAGGGCAAAGCCGATGGCGGGATTGCCCGCGAACAGCGCCGAAAGCACCAGCGCCACCAGCGGCAGCACCTTGATCGCGGTCATCACCCCCAGCGCGCCCACCGCGCGCTTCATGCCGACCAGATTGACCAGCGTGATAATGCCGAGGATCGTCGCAATCGCGCCCATTTCCACCACCGGATTGGCCAGCGCGGGCCAGAGCGCCGCCATATAGGCCACCATCACGCTGGTGTTCGCCGCCGCCGTCACGATGGCGCTGGCATAGCGCGCCCAGCCGGACTGGAAGCCGACGAACCGCCCGAATGCCGCCTCGCCATAGAGCACCGGCCCGCCGCTGCTTTCAAATCGCGCGGCCAGCCAAGCATAGCACAGCGCCAGCGGCATGAAGGCGATCCCGCCTGCCAGCATCAGCCACGGCGAGAAATTGCCCACCGCGGCGGCGAGCACGGCGGGCAGGGCGAAAATCCCCGCGCCGATCATCCCGTTCACCGGAAACAGGGCGGTGCCCCAGAAACCGACGGTGCGTGGCGGCGCGGAATAGCTTTGTTTCATGGCGCGAGCGGTGCCTGCTATTGCCAGCGCGCGCAAGCGATTGAGAAACGCCGCGCAGCCGCCTATCTGCCGCAGCATGGCGGACAGCAAGGCAGGGTCTCCCCACGATCCGAGGGGCAAGGAACGGTTCAATGAGGATCGTGCGACCTATACGGTCAAGGGCAGCGGCGAGAGGGGAGCCCAGCCCGATCTCGAACTCGGCTGCGCGGCGATCCGCGAAGTGGTGGCGACGCTCAAGCCCAAGCCCGGCGTTTACCGGATGCTCGATGCGCGCGGGGACGTGCTCTATGTCGGCAAGGCGCGCAGCCTGAAGGCGCGGGTGGCGAATTACCTGCAGATCAAGGCGCTCACCAACCGGCTCCAGCGGATGGTCAGCCAGACGCGGGCGATGGAAATCGTCACCACCAATTCGGAAGCCGATGCGCTGCTGCTCGAAGCGCAATTCATCAAGCGGTTCCGCCCGCCGTACAATGTGCTGCTGCGCGACGACAAAAGCTTCCCCTTCATCCTGCTGCGCGAAGGGCACGATTTCCCGCGGATCATGAAGCATCGCGGGGCGAGGAAGGCCAAGGGCAATTATTACGGCCCCTTCGCCAGCGCGGGGAGCGTGAACACCACCATCAACGCGCTGCAAAAGCTGTTCCTGCTCCGCTCCTGCACCGACAGCTTCTTTTCCCGGCGAGACCGGCCCTGCCTGCTCTACCAGATCAAGCGGTGCAGCGCGCCCTGCGTCGGGCGGATCGACGCGGCGGGCTATGCGGCGCTGATCGGCGAAGCGAAGGATTTCCTCGGCGGCAAATCGGGCGCGGTGCAGGCGAAAATCCAGCAGCAGATGGCCGAGGCGGCCGAAGCGCTCGATTTCGAAAGCGCCGCCATGCTGCGCGATCGGCTGCGCGCGGCGACCTTCATCCAGGGCTCGCAGGCGGTCAATGCCGAGGGCGTGGGCGATGCCGATGTCTTCGCGCTGCACAGCAAGGGCGGGCAGGTCGGCATCCAGGGCTTCTTCGTGCGCGGCGGGCAGAACTGGGGCCACCGGGCGTTCTTCCCGAAGAACACCGGCGAAGTGGAGGAAGCCGAAGTGCTCGCCGACGTGCTGCTGCAATTCTACGAAGAAGTGCCGCCGCCGCCGCATATCCTTGTCGATCGCGAATTGCCCGAACAGGCCTTGCTGGAGGAAGCCTTTGCCGCGCTGGCCGGGCGGCGGGTGGCAATTTCGATCCCCCAGCGCGGTGAACGGCGGCGGCTGCTGCAACAGGCGAGCCGCAACGCGGTGGAAGCGCTCGACCGGCGGCTCGCCGAAAGCGGCACCCAGGCGAGGATCATGCGCGAAATGGCCGAATTCCTCGAACTGGCGGAAGTCCCTGCGCGGATCGAGGTCTACGACAACAGCCATATCCAGGGCAGCAAGGCCGGTCGGCGCGATGGTGGTGGCGGGGCCGGAAGGCTTCATCAACAACCAGTACCGCAAGTTCAACATCAAGACCGCGCAGACCAACGACGATTTCGGGATGATGCGCGAAGTGATGGCGCGGCGGTTCGGGCGGGCCATGCAGGAAGACCCGGATCGCGAGCAGGCGGGTGTCTGGCCCGACCTGGTGCTGATCGACGGCGGCAAGGGCCAGATGTCGAGCGTGCGCGACGTGCTGGAGGAACTCGGCATCGAGGACGTGCCGCTGATCGCCATCGCCAAGGGCCCGCACCACGGGCGTGAGGGGCGCGAGGTGTTCCATTTCCCCGATGGGCGGGAGAAGACCTTGCCGACCAATTCGCCAGTGCTGTTCTATCTCCAGCGGCTGCGCGACGAAGTCCACCGCTTCGCCATCGGTGCGCACCGCGCCAAGCGCAGCCGCGCGATCACCGCTTCACCGCTCGACGAAATTCCCGGCATCGGCCCCGCGCGCAAGCGGGCGCTGCTGCTGCACTTCGGCACCGCCAGCAAGGTTCGCGCTGCCGGACTGGAAGACCTGCAACGCGCTCCGGGGGTGAGCGAGAGCGTGGCGCAGATGATCTACGATTTTTATCATGCAGGCGGATGATTGACCGGGGTCAATGACCTCGCCCCGCTTTGGGCGTAGATGGCACGCAGGAGGACAAGTCCCATGCGCAGCCTATTGCTCCACGTCCATGAAGAACCCCGCTTCGATGCCCGCCTGCAAGTCGCACTCGATCTGGCGCGGGCATTCGAGGGCCATCTGACGCTCTATCACGCGATTCCGTTCACGATGACCATGCCGGGCGATCCGTTTTCGGTCACCGCCGCGGCGCTCGCTCCGGTGGTAAGGGCCCATGCGGAGGAGTTCCGCCACAAGGTCGAAGCACGGCTGGCAGTGGAGGACGTGCCGTGGGACTGGATCGGCGAATTCGGTGTCGCCGGGCCGGGGCTGGTGGAACATGCCGGGCTGGCCGATCTCGCCATAGTCGGTGCCGGGAACACCGATGGCCGCAAGGGCGCATCGCGGCTGGCGGGGATGCTGGCGATCCAGTGCCGCACGCCGCTGATGGTCGTACCCGACGGGGCGGAAGGGATCGTCGCCGATGGTCCGGCGGTCGTGGCCTGGAACGGCTCGCTCGAAGCCGCCCGCGCGCTGCGCTCCGCTGTGCCGCTGTTGGAGAAGGCGAGCGCGGTGACGCTGGTCGAAGTCGCTGATAGCAGCACAGCCGACACCGATCTCCCGGCGCTGGAGGGCGCCCGCTATCTCGACCGGCACCAGATCCGCTGCGAAGTCGTGCGGATCGACCGGGGCGGGGGGACCACGGCCCACGCCCTGCGCGAAGCGGCACGAGCGCGCGAGGCGAGCGTGCTGGTGATGGGCGCCTACGGCGTGCCCCGCGTGATGGAAATGCTGCTGGGCGGGGTGACGCGCGACATGCTGACCGATCCGGACATTCCGGTGCTGCTCAGCCACTGACGGCAAGGCGGGCTATTCGGTAACCCGCTCCAGCCGCAGATCGTGGAAGTCGTAGGAAAAGTCGGTCAGCTCCGAAATCGCCACCATGGTGACGCGGACGACTGCGCCATCTTCCACCACGAAATCGACGAAGGCATCGGCCTTGAGCGAAGCATCGGGCCAGAAGGCGGCAAAGCGATCGCCCGCGTGGTGGGAGAGCGGCCCGTCGAGAATTTCCGAACGGCCCATGTCGATCACCAGCGCGCCTTCGGGATTCTGGGTGATCCGCACTGCGCCATACCACGGATCGCGGTAGGTGCCGACATAGGCGGAGAGCGGCAGGCTCGGCGGCGCGGGATTTTCGGGCCGTCCGGCATCGCCGGAAATCAGCGCAGCACCCTCGGCCTCGGCGGCAGCGAAGCTGGTGCCCATCAGACCGATCACGTTGCGCGGTTGATCCGCCACCAGCGCCTCGGCAACGTGATAGGTGAAGGCGGAAGCGGCAGAGCGGTAATCGTTGGAGCTCGCGAACACGGCAATCTCATGCTCGGGCAGCAGTACCAGGTTGCTCACCACCCCCGGCGCGCCGCCCGAATGGCGGACCATCAGCGTCCCCTCGTAATCCTGTACGAACCAGCCGAGCCCGTAGAGCGCCAGGTGGCTCGATCCGGCATTGCGATGCAGGCCGGGCACGTCGACCGGAGTGACGCCGGTCAGGATTTCCTCGACCTGCGCCTCGCTCAGCACGCGGGTTCCGTTCTCCGCAACGCCACGATCGAACCAGAACTGCGCCCAGTCCATCATGTCCCCGGCGGTGCAATAGAGCCCGCCCGCTGCCGACCAGGTTTCGGAAAACTCCAGCCGCTCGTCTACCGGCACGCCCGCATCGGCCCCGGCAGCACGCTCGTGCCCGGTCACCACCGGCGTTCCCGGCGCAATCCGGTCCTGCTGCGCCGCGCAGCCTTCGAGACCCACGGGCTGGAGGATTTCGTTGGTGACGAAAGTAGCCCAGTCCTGACCCGAGACCCGCTCGACGATCTCTCCGGCCACCACATAGAGGAGATTGTCATAAGCATAGCCGTCGCGAAAGCCGGTCGTCGGCCGCAGATGGGGCAGCGCGGCGATCACGTCATCCGGGCTGGCATCGCCATCGGGCCAGATCAGCAGATCTCCCGCGCCCAAGGGCAGGCCGGAGCGATGCGTCAGGGCATCACGCACGGTAAAGCGCTCGCTCACCCACGGATCGTACATCCCGAATTCGGGGATATAGGTGCGGATCGGCGCGTCCCAGTCCACCTGCCCGCGATCCACAAGAATGCCGAGCGCGGTGGCGGTGAAGGCCTTGGAAATGCTGGCGATGGGAAAGCGCATGTCAGTGGTGACGGGGCGATCGGTGCCTTCCTCCGCCAGACCGTAAGCGCCCAGATGCACCACTTCGCCATCAACCATCACCGAGACGACCATGCCGGTGGAGTCATAGGCGGCCATCGTCCGCAAGGCCTCGGCATCGTAGTCGATGGCGGGAGCAGGCTCTGGTGCGGCTATCTGCATGGGAACAGGGGAATGGGCGCAGGCCGAAAGACCCGCCGCAAGACCAAGTGCCGGTAGGAATTTCCGCATTATCGCCCCCTAAAGATGCCGCAACATCCCTTCCTGCGTCACGCTCGCCACCAGCCGACCATCCCGCGTGAAGATCTGTCCGCGCCCGAAGCCGCGCGCATTGCCGCTCCACGGGCTGTCGGTGGCGTAGAGCAGCCAGTCGTCCACCGCGAAATCATCGTGGAACCACATCGCGTGGTCGAGGCTGGCTGCCTTCACTCTGTTGGGTGCCGAACTCACTGGCTGGAGCGCGGTGCCCAGCAGCTGGAAATCGGAGATATAGGCGAGCACCGCGCGGTGCAGCGCGCGGTCGGAAGGCAGATTGGCGACGGTGCGGAACCAGACATTGGCAATCGGCGGGCGCACTTCGCGTTGCAGCCAGTCGCGCGGCACAGCCGAGCGCATATCAACCGCCTGCGGGCGCATAACCATCGTCTTGAACGCGCCGTCGGGCATGTTTTCCGCCAGCTTGCGCGCCGAAACCACATCCGGCTCCAGCGCTTCGGGCGGGGGCACATCGGGCATCGAGGGGTGCTGGTGGCCGGGCCCTTCGGCGGGCAGCTGGAAACTGGCGACCAGATTGAGGATCGGCTTGCCCTGCTGGCTCGCCACCACCCGGCGGTTGGAAAAGCTGCGCCCGTCCAGATCGCGCTTCACGCGGAAATCGATCGGCAGATCGTCGCTGCCGGGGCGCAGGAAATAGGCGTGCAGCGAATGCACCTCGCGCTCGGGATCGACCGTGCGGCTGGCTGCGCCGAGCGCCTGGGCAATCGCCTGCCCGCCAAACACCCGCCCGGTGCCATCGGGGCGGCGGCGACCGACGAACTGGTCCGCCCCGCGCGCTTCCAGTTCCAGCAGGAACACCAGATCGGCAACGATCTTTTCGGGAGTGGGGTTATCGTCCGCGAGGTGTGGCCATCGCCTCCGCCATGCAAGCGGGCGCTGGCTTCGTCAAGCAAGCCGCACTCAGGTGAGGCCGGGAATGCGCCGGGCGATGCGCATCAGCGTGGCCTTTACACCATTGGTAGCTGGCCAGCGTCCGGGGGGGCGGGGATTGAGGCCGTAACCGCGCAGCAGCCTGTTGAAGGCGCGCGCATCGGCTTCGGCAAAACTCCACTCGCTGCGCCACGTGATCGAGAGCGAGATCGAAACCTCATCGCCATTCTTTACGTAATGCGGAGACATCACAGGGACATAGATTGCCTCACCGCGCTGCAATTTGAAGGTGTAGCCTTCGTTGGCGAAGCTCTCGTCCCACTTCAGCTCGCGCGCGCCGCCGGTGTGGTAGGTTTCGTGCAGTTCATCGGGGGCAAAGCGCGAATTGCCGGCCGGGAACACCGTCATCGCTTTCTTGCCCTTCAATTGGAGCAGAATGTTGTGCTCCGGATCGAAGTGGTAGGGGGTGACGGCATTGGGGCTGGAGACGAAAATGAAACCCTGCGTTTTCATCATTTTGCCGGTACGCTTTTCGATGATCGGACGCAGCTCGTCGAGCAATTCCTCCAGCAGCGCGGCGTAGGGGCGCTTCTGTTCGATGTTCTTGAGCACGGCCCAGCTGTTGGCGGTGCCGATGCGGCGAATGGTCTCGCCGATGGTCAGGCCGTTGCCTTCGGGCTTGCCATCCACGCCTATGGGCAGATCGCCGCGATTATACTCCACGCTTTCGGGCGGCAATGCTTCACCGAGCATGGCCAGACCATCGAGATCGAGCAGCGGATTGCCGACCAGATCGTGCTCCAGCTTGTGCATTCCTTCAGGATAGGAGGCGCTGAAATTGCTCCGTGCGCGCGCGGGGAAAGCGCGCTTGCCACCCATCGAACGGCCGTGGAGCGAGCGGACCATACGTGTCATTGGATACCCTTGGCTGGTTGGCCGGTCTCTCGCCGGACAAGCAGCGGCGAAAATGGAGCGGCGGAGCGGGCCGCCAATGCCGATGGAATGGCGAGCGATGGCGCGGCGTTCGCGCCACACATGGTCGATCATCGGGTGATCCTGCGCGGCGCAGCTATCGGTCCAGCCGATGTCGGCGCGGGTGAGAATTTCGAGGTTCTCGCGCTGGAGCAGCACGCCGGGGGAGAAGCGGGCGTAGTCTTCGTCGAAAGCGGTCTTGAACGAGAACGCACCCGGCGCAGCGAGAAAGCTGGCGAGCATGGCGATGGGTCGCCCGTCAAGCGTCAGGGCGAGCCGTTGCAGCCGCCCGCGCGCCGCCGCGCCTTCAAGTGCGTCAGTGAACAAGTCTGCGGTGCGCGGATCGCTGGCGAGGGCGGAGCCCGCCTTGCCCTTCCAGCCGCGCATTTTCCAGCGCGAGGAACTGCGCGGTCCATTGCTCCAGCCCTGCGCCATCCTCATCCCGCTCCACCACCAGCGCGCCTTCTTCTTCAAGGCGGCGATGTTGGCGGCGCAACTCCTTGCGCTTCTTCGCCGACAGCGCGCCTTCGTAGATACGCTTGGGGCGTCGCTTTGCTGGACAGCAACGCGCGTTCTTCGCGCAATACAGTGGCGGCGGGGCGAGCGGTCAGCACCGCAACCAGCGCATCGTGCAGCGAGCCATTGGCGGGCATGTGGGCGAGGTGGAGAAACAGCGACAAGGCCGCGTGCCCATCCGCCCATTCCAGCAGCTTGCTCCAGAACAGCTGTTCGAACCCACGCGCCACCAGCGGAGTGCCGAGGAAGCAATTGGCGTGGACACCAGTTGCGCAGATGCGGGATGGGTAACCATAGTAACTGGCCTCGCGCCGCACTGGCAGCAGCCCGACCAGCTGGCCGTCCGCCTCCAGCACCAGCAGCTTGACCGCGCCGTGCGGATCGAAGGCGCGCAGTGACGGGAGCAGATACCAGCTTTCGTAAAACGGATTGGGTTCCGCGCTCGCCTGCGCAAGCCCATCCCAGGCAGCGATGGGTCCGCCCGGTCGAAGTCGCGCCAGTCGTGCGCGGTCAGCGCGATTTGCGGGCTGTGTGGGGCAGGCGCGACAATCCGCTCCCGCTGGCGGGGAGAGCCGGGCTGGTCGAAGGGAAGGTCCTGACCCAAGGCGCGCTGTTTACCTCTGCTCGCGGAGATCATTCAGCCGCAGCGCCGGTTCTAGGGGAGGGCAGGACAAGGAATGGCTAAGGCACAGGGTAAAGAAAACCCTGCCGGAAGCGATTCCGGCAGGGCTTCTTTCGCCAACAATGGAGCGGAAAGCGGCTTAGCCAGCTCCGCCCGCCAGTGCCGCGAGCAGCAGCAGCGCCACGATATTGGTGATCTTGATCATCGGATTGACGGCGGGGCCGGCGGTGTCCTTGTAGGGATCGCCCACGGTGTCGCCCGTCACCGCAGCCTTGTGGGCATCGCAGCCCTTGCCGCCGTGATTGCCGTCTTCGATATACTTCTTGGCATTGTCCCATGCGCCGCCGCCCGAGGTCATCGAGATGGCGACGAACAGCCCGCCCACGATCACGCCCAGCAGCAGCGCGCCAAGCGCGGCAAAGCCATTGGCCTGCCCCGCCACCGCCGTGATCACGTAATAGACCACCACCGGTGCCAGCACCGGCAGCAGCGAAGGAATGATCATCTCGCGGATCGCGGCCTTGGTGACCAGATCGACCGTGCGGGCATAGTCCGGCTTGGTTTCATAGGTCATGATGCCGGGGTTCTTGGCGAACTGGTCACGCACATCCTTCACCACTTCGCCAGCCGCGCGGCCCACTGCCGTCATGCCCATTGCCCCGAACAGATAGGGCAGCAGCGCGCCGAGCAGCAGCCCGACGATGACATAGGGGTTTTCGAGGCTGAAATCGACCGTCACGCCGCTGAAGAACTCACGCAAATCAGCGGTATAGGTGGCGAACAGCACCAGTGCGGCAAGGCCTGCCGAACCGATGGCATAGCCCTTGGTCACGGCCTTGGTGGTGTTGCCCACGGCATCGAGCGCATCGGTCTTTTCGCGAACGCTGTCGTCCAGACCGGCCATTTCGGCAATGCCCCCGGCGTTGTCGGTGACCGGACCGTAGGCGTCGAGCGCCACGACCATGCCCGCCAGCGCCAGCATTGAGGTGGCGGCATAGGCAATGCCCATCAGGCCCGCCAGCTTGAAGGCGATGATGATGCCGGTGCAGATCACCAGCGTCGGCAGCGCGGTCGATTCCATGCTGATCGCCAGACCCTGGATCACATTGGTGCCGTGGCCGGTTTCCGAAGCCTTGGCGATCGAGCGGACCGGGCGATAATTGGTGCCGGTGTAATACTCGGTGATCCAGATGATCAGCCCGGTGATGACGAGACCGAGGAACCCGCAATAGAACAGGGTGCGGCCATTATAGGCCTGCCCGGCAATCGCGCTTTCCATATCGCCCAGCGCATAGCTGATCGCCCACCAGATCGCGGGAACGGAGAGCACGGCGGTGACCAGGAAGCCCTTGTACATGGCCCCCATGATGTTCTTGCCGCCGCCGAGGCGGACGAAATAGGTGCCGATGATGCTGGTGACGATGCACACGCCGCCGATCAGCAGCGGCAGCGCCATCAGCGCGTAGAGGTTTTCCGCGCCCTTCAGCAGCAGCGCGGTCAGCACCATGGTTGCGCCCACGGTGACGACATAGGTTTCGAACAGATCGGCGGCCATGCCCGCGCAATCGCCCACATTGTCGCCCACATTGTCGGCGATCACGGCGGGGTTGCGGGGATCATCTTCCGGAATTCCGGCTTCCACCTTGCCGACCAGATCGGCGCCCACGTCGGCCGCCTTGGTGAAGATGCCGCCGCCCAGACGGGCGAAGATCGACACCAGCGAAGCACCCAGCGCCAGCGCGGTCAGGCCGGTCACCACCGGGCGGCTGTCTGCCGCAAAGCCCGCCGGGCCGGTGAGATACCAGAAGAAGCCCGCAATCGCGAGCAGGGCGAGGCCCGCCACCAGCATGCCGGTGATCGCGCCCGCGCGGAACGCCAGGGTCAGCCCCTGTTGCAAGCCGGTCTGCGCCGCTGCCGCCGTGCGGACATTGGAGCGGACCGACACATTCATGCCGATAAACCCCGCCACGCCCGAAAGCACCGCGCCGATCACGAAGCCGACCGCCGGGATCGCGCCCAGCGTGACCGCGACGATCACCGCCACGATCACGCCAACCACCGCAATCGCGGTATACTGCCGCTTCAGATAGGCTTGCGCGCCTTCCTGGATGGCGGCGGCGATTTCCTGCATTTTGTCGTTGCCGGCGTCTGCGCCGAGCACCTGACGGCTGGTGACGAAGCCATAGACAATGGCCAGCACGCCGAAAGTCGATTGATATGGTAACAAGATCCATGACCCGGTTTACCCCCTCCTCTCAATACAAAAACGACCCGGTTTTGCCGGGTTCGCGTGGAGCTGGCTAGTTGCACATTCCCGCCGGGGCAAGGGCAAAACCCCAAGCTGTGCACCGCAATGCGACAATGCCCGTGCCCGGCGGCGAAATGCAGCGAGACATGGACCGCATGTTACACTGTCCTGGCAGGAAAAAGTGCCCCCGGTCTGCGACCGGGTGAAGACAGCGGCGGGGAAGGGATTGTTTGGCCATTTCATGATCATGGCACATCTGGCGGGGCGTAGGAAAGCAGCCTTGAGCTGCACTTGGGAAGGCCTGTGCTAGCCTGGCTGTGCAGGAACCCCAGACCTGCCGGATCACCAGCGGCTCCCCATCCAGCACCAGCGGCGCGCGGCTGCCACTGTGCCGATGCGGGTGGCGGGCACCGCCGGGGCGATTTCGGCGGGCAGGGTGAACAGCAAGTTCGTAATCGTCGCCCCAGGTCAGGCAATCGCGCCGTCGCGCCGGATCGGCCACCGGCACGGCGGCGCTGTCGATGGCGATGGAGATGCCGCTGGCTTCGGCGATGCGGAAGGCATCGAGCAGCAGGCCATCCGAGACGTCCATCATCGCCGTCACCAGCGGGGCCAGCGCCTGGCCTTCCGCCAGCCGGGCCAGCGGGCGGCGATAGGGGGTGCTGTCGGCCCCGCTGCCATCGCGCAAGGCTCTCGAACCCCAGCATCGCCGCGCCGAGGCTGCCGGTCAGCCACAGCTCGTCGCCGATCGCGCGCCCCGCGCGGGACGGCACTGGGGTATGCACGGCGCGGCCGATGGCGGTGAGGCCGTGGGCGCGCGGGCCGCTGCCCGCCACGGTATCGCCCCCCAGCAAGGGCACGCCATAATGGCCCAGCACCTCGCTCCAGCCCGTCCACAAATCGCGCATCATCGCGGCCCAGCATATGGCCCAGCAGCACCCCGAGCGGCTCCGCGCCCTTGGCCGCAAGATCGGAAAGATTGGTTGCCACCAGCTTCCATGCGACATCGGCCATATCGGCCCCGGGCAGGATAATGGCGTGCCTTCCACCAGCATGTCATGGGTCAGCACCAGTGCCTCGCCGCCAAAATCCAGCACCGCGCAATCATCCGCCAGCCCGCGCGCGCCGGGGTGCAGCGGGAGGTGGCGGAGCGCAGCGATGAATTCCGTTTCGTTCACTTCAAAAATCCTCCCCGTCGCAAAGCGATGGGGAGGGGGACCATCCGCAGGATGGTGGAGGGGTTTGCGCCAGGCATCGGCCCCTCCGTCACGTCGCTGCGCGGCGCGCCACCTCCCCATGACTTCGTCACAGGGAGGATTTTCTCACGCCCGCACATCCTTCGCCACTGCATCCAGCACCCCGTTAACGAACTTCGCCTCGCGCTCATCAAAGAAGGCGTGCGCGACATCGACATATTCGCTGATTGCGGTCCCCACCGGCACATCGGCGCGGGCGAGCAGTTCGTAGGTGCCGCAGCGCAAAATTTGCAGCATCGTCTTGTCGAGCCGCGCCAGCGTCCAGCCTTCGGCCAGTTTCTCGGTCAGCTTGGCGTCGATTTCCTCCGCCCGCGCGATCACGCCGGCCACTACATCGTCGAAGAAATCGACCTCGGCCTCTGCATAATGCTCGTCCTCGATTTCCGCGCCCAGCCGGTGCTGGTGGAATTCGTTGAGCAGCCGCGCCAGCGCGGTCTTTTCCATGTGCCACTGGTAGATCGCCTGCACGGCGGCGAGCCGCGCGGCGGAGCGTTGGCGGGAGCGGGCGGGCTTGTTCATTTCAGGCGGACTTTCACAGATGCGGCATGGGCGGGCAGGCCTTCGATTTCGGCCAACGCCACCGCCGCCGGACCGATCGCGGCCAGTGCCGCCGCATCTGCCTGGAGGAAGCTGGTGCGCTTCATGAAATCGAGCACCGACAGCCCGCTGGCAAAGCGCGCGCGGCGGCCAGTGGGCAGCACGTGGTTCGGCCCGGCGACATAATCGCCCACGGCTTCGGGCGTGTGGCGACCGAGGAACACGCTGAACCCGCGTGGCGGATCTGCGCGAACATGGCGTCGGGATCGTCCACCATCAGTTCGACATGCTCGGCGGCAAGGCGATTGGCGAGCGGGGGAGCCTGCGCGGCGAGATCGTCGACCACGATCATCACGCCGTAATCGTCCCAGCTGGCCAGTGCAGTTTCGCTGGTGGCAAGCTGCGCGCACATCACGTCCACCGCGTCCGCCACCACATCGGCAAAGGCAGCATCGTCGGTAATCAGGATCGACTGGGCGGCGGGATCGTGTTCGGCCTGGCTCAGCAGATCGGCGGCGACCCAGTCGGGATCGCTCTTGTTGTCGGAAATGACGAGAATTTCGCTCGGCCCGGCGACCATGTCGATGCCGACCACGCCGTAAAGCTGGCGCTTGGCTTCCGCCACCCAGGCATTGCCGGGGCCGGTGACGACATCGACCGGCTGGATGCCGCTCGGTGCCATAGGCCAGCGCCGCAATCGCCTGCGCCCCGCCGATCCGCCACACTTCGTCGATGCCGCAGACATGCGCGGCGGCCAGCACCAGCGGGTTGACCTCGCCCTTGGGCGTGGGGGTGCAGACCACCAGCCGCTCGACCCCCGCAACCCGCGCCGGGATCGCGTTCATCAGCAGGCTGGTTGGATAGGCCGCGCGCCCGCCGGGAACATAGAGCCCAGCCGCGTCCACCGGCACTCCACTTCGCCCCCAGCCGCACGCCTGCCGCGTCAACATAGTCGCGATCCTGCGGCAACTGCCCTTCGTGATAGGCACGGATGCGTTCCGCCGCGAGATCGAGCGCGGCTTTCGTTTCGGGGGCCAGCGCGGCATAGGCCGCGGCGCATTCCTCCGCGCCGATCCGCCATGTAGCCGGATCGTCGGTCAGCGCATATTTGTCGAACCGCAGGGTGAGATTGCGCAGTTCCTCGTCCCCGCCGCTGCGCACGCGGGCGAGGATATCGCTGACATCGCGCGCCACCCCGGCGTCGCTTTCGCGCCGATCATTGACGATCCGGTTGAACTGGGTCTCGAAATCGGCATCGGTAATGTGCAGGCGGCGCATCAGGCGGCCTTCGGGTCGGCAACGGCAGCGCGGAAGCCTTCGACCAGCGCCGCAACACGCGGATCGGTTTTCAGCGCCGCGCGGTTGACGATCAGGCGGCTGGTCACCTGCATGATGACCTCGCGTTCCACCAGCCCGTTCGATGCCAGCGTCTGCCCGGTGGAAACCAGATCGACGATCCGCCCGGCCAGCCCGCTCGAAGGCGCGAGTTCCATCGCCCCGTTCAGCTTGATGCATTCGGCCTGGATGCCCTGCCGCTCGAAATGGCGGCTGGTGATGTTCGGATACTTGGTGGCGACGCGCAGGTGGCTGGCATTGCCGAGCGCGTAGTCGACCGGCTCCAGCGGCTCGGCCACCGACAGGCGGCAGGCGCCGATACCGAGATCGACCGGCGCATAAAGTTCCGAATAGTCGAATTCCTCGATCACGTCCGAACCCACGATCCCCGCCTGCGCCGCGCCGAACGCGACGAAAGTGGCGACATCGAAGGCGCGCACGCGGAAGATGCGCATAGTGCCGCTGGTGTCGGCGAAGCTGAGCGAGCGGTCGGCCTTGTCGTGAAACGCGCTTTCCGGCACCACGCCCGCGCGCTCCATCACCGGCACCGCTTCATCGAGAATGCGGCCCTTGGGCACGGCAAAGATCAGCGGCGCTGTGGGGGTGGAGGCGGAACCTTGGGTCATCGGCGGGCGATGTAGGGGCGATAGGGCGAAAGGGCAATGCGGATGGCGGATGGTGGCGGCGATGGGCGCAAGGTGATGGAGATGGCCAGCGTGGCCGAGGCGATTGGCTGGCAGGCCGATCACGCCGAGCGCGCGGGCGCACCGTGCAATGCGCGACTGATCCGGGGGCTGGTGGCGCTGCTCGATGGCGAGACCGCCGTGGGTCGGCGGATGGCCGACTGGCCGGGGCTGACGCTGGAAGACGCCATGCCGCTGCGGATAGCAGGCGGGTTTCACTGGCTGTTCCTGACCGGGGCAGCCCGCAACTGGGCGAGGTGTATCAGGGGCGCTTGACCGACCAGCGCGAGGTCGATGCGCTGGTGCGCGAGGTTGCGCGCACATTCGATCAGGTGCTGCTGCCGTGGCTCGACAGCCCGCCGCAGACCAACGAGGCGGGGCGCTCCGCCAGCGTCATGGCGGCGCTGCTGTGGCTTTCCGGGCGGTTGGGGCGCGCGCTTCGAACTGATCGAGATCGGCGCGAGCGCGGGGATCAACACGATGATGGGGCGCTTTGGCTTCGATCTGGGCGGGGTGAGGGCTGGGCCGCCGGCTTCGCCGGTGCAAATTGTCCCCGAATGGCGCGGGCCGTCCGCCGCCTGCCAATCCGGTCGAGATCGTCGGCGCAAAAGGCTGCGATATCGCGCCCGTCGATCTGACCGACCCGGCGCAGGCACTGCGGCTGAAGGCCTATATCTGGCCCGACGCGACCGAACGGATGGCGCGGATGGACGCGGTGATCGCTTTGGCCGAGCAAGCGCCGCCCGATTTGGTGCAGCAGGATGCGGCGGCATTCGTCGCCGAACGGCTGGCGGCGGAGCAGGAGGACGGGGTGACCCGCGTGCTGTTCCACACGGTGATGTGGCAATATCTGCCGGTCGCGACCCGGGAAGCGATCACACAGGCGATGGAGGCGGCGGGAGCATTGGCGACGGTGGAAAGGCCGCTGGCGTGGATCGCGGTGGAAACCAACCGGGCGACCTTTCGCCATGAATGCGTGGTGCGCTATTGGCCGGGCGGTGCGGAGGAAGTGCTGCTCGGCGAGGCGCATCCGCACGGTGCTTGGGTGGAGTGGAAGGGTCTCTAAGCCCCCTCTCCTTGCGGGAGGGGGTTGGGGGAGGGGATCGCCGCGTCAGCGGCGACCGGAGGGCCCCTCTCCCTCCGCCGCTGCGCGGCTGGTACCCTCTCCCGCAAGGGGAGAGGGAAGTTTAGCCCAAAAACCGCTCCATCGCCGCGTTCACCGCTTCGGGCGCTTCCCACGGCACGAAATGCCCGGCATCGGCAATCCGCTCCACCGTCAGGTCGCTCACCCAGTCGGGCAGGCGCTCGACGTTGGCGGGCAGCAGCGCCTCGTCCTCCATGCCCCAGATCACCAGCGTGGGAATTTCGATCTTCGGGAACGGCGGGGGCGCAAACCCGGCGGGCAAGCCCACAGGCTCCTCCATCGACGGGACATGCATTCCGCTGGCGCGGTACCAGTTGAGCATGGCGAAGGCGCGCTCGGGATCGCTCCATTGCTCCAGCAGCAGCGCCACTTCCGCCGGATCGTTGGCCGCGCGGCGGTTCCACTTGATCGCCTGCATCAGCAGCGCCGCCAGCCCGTGTTCGCGCACCAGCGCATCGTTGGCAGGATCGCGGAATGCGCGCATGTACTGGCTGGCGGCGCGCTGGTCGCGGTCCTCCAGCAGCAATTGCGCGAAGACTGCCGGATGCGGCGCATTGGCGATCACCGCGCGGGTGACTTGCCCCGTCGCTTGCCCGAAGGCCGCCACCAGCCAGGCAATCGCGCCGCCCCAGTCGTGGCCGATGATCGTATAGTCCGGGAGGCCAAGCGCCTGCGCCAGCAGGGCAATATCCTGCGCCAGCGCCATCGGCTCGTAATGCTCGACTCCCTCAGGCCGCGACGAATTACCGTAGCCGCGCTGATCGGGGGCGATGCAGCGGAAACGCCCCGACAAATGCGCGATCTGGTGCCGCCAGGTGCGGTGATTTTCGGGAAAGCCGTGGAGGAAAATCAGCGCAGGCGCGTCGCGCGGGCCACTCTCCCAGACATCCAGTTCGATGCCATTGGCCAGCGTGATCCGCGCGAGCTCGCTCACCTCACACGCCCCGGCTGGGAATGCCGAGCAGTTCGATGGTGAAGAGCAGCGTAGCCCCGCCGGGGATCGGGCCGCGCCCCTGCAGGCCGTAGGCGCTGGTGGCCGGAATGACGATTTCCGCCGTGTCGCCCACGCCCATGTAGGGGATGGCGATCTGCCAGCCGCGGATCAGGCCGGAAAGCGGGAAAGTCGCGGGTTCGCCGCGCGCTACCGAGCTGTCGAACACCGAACCGTCAGTGAAGCTGCCGGTGTAATGGATGGTGATCTCGTCACGCACGCTGGGCGCGGGGCCGGTGCCGCTGCCTGCAGTGCGGCGGAACATGACCCCGTCTTCGAGCAAGTACCAGCCATCGGCGGCGCTGAGGCTGTGGAGCGCGCTCTGCTGATTGTTGTGCCACTCGATGCTGCCGGGGGCACCGGGGGCGGGGGTGGGGGCTTCCTGCGCCAAGGCAGGGGAGGCGAAGAGCAGGGCGGCGAGCGGGAGGATGGTGAGTTTCATGGGCACTCCCTTAGCCGCCCTAAATCTCCTAGTCACCCCGGCCTTGTGCCGGGGCGGTGCTTGCCTTTTCAACGCCGAGCAGAAAAGCACTGGCCCGGAACAAGTCCGGGCTGACTTAAGCGGGATTACGGATAACTCACCGTCTTCGGCACGCCCTCGGGCAACGGAATAAACTCCGCCTCGTCCCCCGGCACTTTCGCGAACCGCCCCTCGCGCCAGTCGGCCTTGGCCTGTTCGATCCGCTCGCGATCCGAGCTGACGAAGTTCCACCAGACGTGGCGCTTGGTGGCAAAGGCCTCGCCGCCCAGCAGCATCGCCCGCGCGCCGTTGCGGCTGGCCAGCGTCATCGCTTCGCCCGGCTTGAGCACCACCAGATCGTACAAATTCAGCGCCTCGCCATCGAGGCTCGCCTCGCCGCCTACCAGCATCACCGCCCGCTCGTCCGCCTCGGCATCGATGGGGATCGAACCGCCCGCCTCCAGCAGAATCTCGGCATAGATCGTTTCGGCATGGCAGGTCGTCGCCGCCCGCGCGCCCCAGAGCTTGCCCATGATGACGCAGGCCCGCGCGCCGCCGCGCCTCAACCCACGGCAGGTCGCTCACCGCTTCGAAGGCCGGATCGATCTCCTCCTTGCCGTCGGGCAGGGCGAGCCAGGTCTGCATTCCATACAGTTTCGGCCCGCGCACACGCTCGTCCTGCGGGCTGCGTTCCGAATGGACGATGCCGCGCCCCGCCGTCATCAGGTTCACCGTGCCGGGGCGGATGGTGGAAAAGGTGCCGAGGCTGTCACGATGCTCGATTGCGCCCGCGTGCTCGCCGTCAAACAGCCAGGTCACCGTAGCGAGATTGATATGCGGATGCGGCCGCACGTCCATCCCCGCGCCCAGATCGAGCTGCGCCGGGCCGAACTGGTCGACGAACACGAACGGCCCGACCATCCGGCACTCCACGCTCGGCACCGCGCGGCGCACGGTGAAGGCGCCGAGATCGTGGCTGACGGGGGTGACGGTTTTGAGAATGCTCATAGGTCGTCCAGTTCCTCGTAGTGCCGGAATATCCCGTCCTCGTTGAAGTCCAGCCGGTGCTCGCTGGCGAGATAGGCGGCCAAGCCGTCAAGCTCCGGCACCGCGCCTTGCAGGCCTTCGAGCCAGACCCAGGTGCCGCGCATTTCCTTCATGTAGTTCGGGAAGGCGTAATCGAGCCCCTCCATCACCTGAAACAGGCTGGTATCGACATGGGTGGCTTGCTGGCCGAGCACGAACGGCCCGCCGCTGGCCGCAATCGCATTGTCGAAATGGATCAGGTACTTGGGGATCCGCTGCGCGCGGAAATAGCCGGCCTTTTCGAAGGCGGCATCCATCTGGTCGGCGTAGAACAGTTCATTCGCGATCGGGTGGTGGACGCTGTGCACCTCCTCCACGAAATCGCTGATGTCGAGCTGGAGCTGGATCAGTTGCAGGTCGACTTCCAGTTCGCCCGAACCCAGCCCGTGCTTGTCGCTCAGGTAGGCGAGGATGTGCGCGGTCTGGCCGATTACCACGTCCTCATCGACGATGTACGGCGGGGCGAAGGGGCGGATGCCGGTGAGGCCGTGCATGTGCTCCACCAGCGCATCGGCGCCCTGCTCGCGCGCCATGTCGGTGTAGTCGATCCCGAAGGCTTCGCAAAACAGGCGGATGAATTCACCGCGCCCCGGAATATCGGGCCAGTACCAGAGCTCCACGCTTATCTCCCCTCACCGGGCGCGTGGCACTTCAGGGCGAGGGCGTGGACGCGCTGGCCGGGAATGTCGCCCAGCGCGGCGAGCACCATGCGCTGGCGGGCAAGGCGGTTCTTCCCCGCAAAAGCCACGCTTTCCACCACCACGGTGAAATGCGATTCGCCGCTGCCGTCGTCGCCCATGTGGCCCGCGTGGTGGCCGCTGTCGTTGATGACCTGAAGGTGGGTGGGGGCAAGCGCCTGCGTCAGCAGGGCTTCGATCTCGGCTTGGACGGTTCCGTTCATGCCGTGAAACTTGGGGGTTCCCAACGGGCGGTGCAATCCCCATTCTTGATCGCCGATGCGCAACCAGCGATTCCACGGCCGCTACGAAAGCGAAGGCCGCGCCGTGCGAACATCCGACCTGCCGCGAGGCGGGCGAGTTCCGCGCGCCGGGCAGCCGCGGCAATTCGCGCGACGGGCCGGGCGACTGGCGCTGGTTCTGCCTTGAGCACGTGCGCGAATTCAACGCCGGGTACGACTGGTTCGAAGGCATGAGCGCCGACGAGATCTACCGCGCGCAGGCCCCCGCTGCGGGCTGGGCGACCGAAACGCCTGCTTTCCGGCCCAATGCCGGGATGGACGGAATGCCGCGCTGGGCTGACTTTACCGATCCGCTGGACGCCATCGGCGCGCGCATGGCGGACATCCGCCGAAGGGCGGAGGGACGAAGTTTTGGTGAGGTTACCCGCTTTACCGCTCAGGAACGTGAGGCTCTTAGCGTGATGGGGCTGGGGCCGCAGACCGACCGGGCCGAACTGCGGCGGCAGTATTCGGTGCTGGTGCGGCGCTATCACCCGGATCGCAACGGCGGCGATCGCTCGCACGAGGGGCGTTTGCAGCGGGTGGTGGAAGCGTATCAACTGCTGCGAAGGGCGGCAGCTTTCGCCTAGAACCGGCCTTGGCCATTCCCCGCAGAAGCATTTGATGCAACACAATTTTAGGAGTTTTTCCCTAGTCCGCGCCGGACCAAAGGGAAAGATCTCTATCGCTATGTTCGCTGCTCCAACAAAACCAGTATCCGAGGAGCGGCTGGAACTGGTGCGCGAGCAATTGCTTGATCATTTCAGCGGAAGTCGCACAGCCTACATCGGCAATTCCGTCAACACGGTGATCGCTCTTCTGGTCGGTTGGGCTGCGGCACCCTTCGCACTGCTTGCATTCTTTGGCGTGGCGTTATGCCTGATTCTGCTCTGGCGGCACCTTGTTAACAGGAAATTCTTGTTGTCGATGGATGACAAACAAGTCTTCTGCGTCGCTCGACAGGTAAACTTATACGCAGGTGCGCTAAGTGCCTATTGGGCTGTGCTGGTTGCCAGCCTGTTTGTGATGTCAGGGCCGGATCAGCAGATGGTGCTGGCCGTGTTGGCCGCGGGGATGATGAGCGGTGGGATCGCCAGTTTCCGCACGCGCGGCCGCGCAGCGCGGATCTATCTCATGGGGATTATTCCCGGTCCCCTGATTGCCTTTCTTTCGCTCAACAGTTCAGCGGGGTACATGGCGGTGGGCCTGCTCGCCAGTTACACCGCATTCCTTTATCAGCAGTCGCGCCACGCCTCGAGCCGCTTCGATGCTGAGGTCAACCGGACGCATGAACTGGCTGCTTCAAACGAGACCATCGCCCTGCTCCTGCGCGAGTTTGATCAGCAGGGTTCGGACTGGCTTTTCGAAACCGATGCCGATGGGCGAATTTGTCATCCTTCAGCCAAGTTTTGCGAATCGGCGGAACGTTCCGCCGAATCGTTGGCAGGCAAGCCGCTGATTGCCTTGTTCGATTTGGGTGATGGCCGGGAGGCCTTGGCCCGCAAGCTCGCCAAGCTACGCCCATTCCGTAACCAGATCGTCTCGCTCAGTGTGGATGGCAGCCCACGATGGTGGGTGGTCAATGCGCGTCCGGGGCGAACAGGTGGCTGGCACGGAGTGATGTCCGATATCACCGCGCAGCGTCAGGCAGAGCAGCAAGTCAGTTACATGGCGCAGTTTGACGGACTTACCGATCTGCCCAACCGCTATCAGTTCAACGAACGCCTTTATCACGAGCTTTGTCGCGGCAAAAAGAAGCTGGCGATGATGTATCTTGATCTGGATAACTTCAAAGCAGTCAATGATACGCTGGGGCACCCTGTGGGCGACAAATTGCTGCGCGAAGTGGCGCGGCGGCTGGAAGCCTGTGTCTCTGCCGATGAAGTGGTTGCTCGGCTTGGCGGCGATGAATTTGCGGTAATCGTGACTGCCGACCGCCTGGACGAAACTGAAAGTCTTGCCGAACGCATCGTCGCCAGCCTGGCTGAACCATTCAGCCTTGGCGATCATGATGTGGTGATCGGAACCACCATCGGCATAGCCTTTGCCCCCGATGATGCGGACGAGCCCGATATTCTGGTGCGCAAGGCCGATCTGGCCCTTTACACGGCTAAGCTTGCCGGGCGGAACCGGGCGATGCGTTTCATGCCGGAAATGGACGTGGCTGCGCAGGAGCGCCGCATCCTCGAAATGGACCTGCGCGGGGCGCTGGCCAAGGGTGAATTCAAACTGCATTACCAGCCGATTGTCGATCTGGCCACGCATCGGACGAGCGGCTACGAGGCGCTGATCCGCTGGGACCACCCCACGCGTGGCGCGATCCTGCCGGGCGACTTCATCAAGATTGCCGAAGAAACCGGCCTCATCCTGCAAATCGGTGAATGGGTGATCCGCACCGCGATTGCCGATCTGGTGAATTGGGAGCCCGATCAGACGGTTTCGATCAACCTTTCGCCGGTGCAGATGCGCAGTCCATCACTGGTCTCCACGTTGGCCAATGCGCTGGCCAAGTATCAGGTGGACCCGGCGCGGGTATGCATGGAAATTACCGAAACGGTGCTGATGCACGATACCGAGGCCAATGCGGAAACGCTGCACACCTTGCGGCGGCTAGGCGTGCAGATTGCGCTCGACGATTTTGGCACCGGCTATTCCTCGCTCAATTACTTGCGCAGCTTCCCGTTCAGCAAGATCAAGATTGATCGCTGTTTTGTGACCGATATTGATCTGCGCGAGGATTGTCAGGCGATTGTCCGTTCGGTCATCGATCTGGCCACCAGCCTTGGCATGAGCACCACCGCCGAGGGCGTGGAAAACGAGGCGCAGCTGGCCGCCTTGGTCAAGCAGGGCTGCAATCAAGTGCAGGGGTATTTGTTCGGCGGGGCGGAGTCGCTCGATTACTATACCGATCTTCGCGGGACGAACCTGCTGCCAAAGCGGATTGTCGCCGCAGAAGAGGCGACCGATAATGTTGACGAAAAGCGTAACGCGGCCTGACATTGATCAGAGCGTCCGCGCTTATCATCGCGGTCGGGCGAAATCCTCCAGAATCTGCTGCTCAACCCTTCAGGCAGCCCCGATCAACGCCATGTCGATAGCGCGCGCTTCCTGATAGGCCGGGCGGGCCTGCAATCTGGCCTGATAGGCTGTGAAACTGGGCAAAGACGGCAAAGTGCCGAACTGCAAGCCCCAGAGAATCTGGCTGCCGACATAAACATCGGCCATTGTGAAGCGCCCGCCACAGACAAATTCATTCGCGGACAGATGATTGTCGAGTGCCTCGATCATCCGGTCAAAATTGCCATAGCCTGCGGAAATCTGCTGCCTCTCGCTCGGTTCCCAGCCGAAGGCCTTGTTGGTAACCGCAGCTTCAACCGGCCCGGCGGCGAAAAACAGCCAGCGAAAATAGGCAGCCCGTTCGGCAGGCGTTGGGAGCAGGTCCGCGCCCGCCACTTCGGCCAGATAATGGCACACCGCTGCCGTCTCGCTCACCACATGATCGCCTTCCGGCGTGTGGTGGATGATCGTGGGCAATTTACCCATCGGATTGGCATCGAGCAGGGCAGCGGGCTTTTCCGCCCACTCGACGCGCACCGGATCATAATCGGCACCTACTTCATGGAGCGCCCAGCGAGCGATTTGGGCGCGGCTCATCGGATTGAAGAAAAATGTGTAGGTCGCCATGTTCAGCATCCAGTTCGAATAGCATGGTGGAACACATGGCGAACAAAATACCGATCCGTCAAGCGCCTTCGCACAATTCCTTGAGCTGCCGCATACATTCGCCCCAGCCTAGCTCGAACCCCATGTCGAGGTGGCTCTGGCGGGCTTCGTCGGTCCAATGGCGGGCGCGGGCGGTGTAGCGGGTTCCATCGCCTTCAGGCTCGATTTCCCATATCCCGATCATGAACGGACCGGCAGGTTCGCAATCGCCGACAATGGCATCAGTGCTGGCGAAACGACGTCCGAGGTCGAATGCCAGGTAGATACCCGAATGCGGATGCACCTCGCCATCGGGGCCATACATCGTCACTTCACTGCGTCCTCCAGGGCGCTGCTCGTCGACATCGAACTCAGCCCGCCACGGCAACGGGCACCACCATTCGGCCTTGCGATGGGCCATCACCTGCCACACCTTTTCGGGTGGAGCGTCGATAAACGTGGTGACAGACAATTCGTTCATCAGGCTGCTCCGTCAGTCCCGATCCGGCGCGCCGAGCGGGAAGAACTTGCGATAGGGGCGGGCGGCATTGACGCACAGCACGACCGGATCGAGCGCCAGCAGTTCCGCCCGCAGCGCGCGCAAATGCGGGCAGTCCTCCGGGATTTCCTCCACCCAATCGGCATAGAACAGCGACGGTGCAGCGGCGCAGGTGACGAGGCTGACATGCGGCGGCAGACCGCACGTGTTCGAGCCAGTTTTCCAGCCAGCGATAGGCCTTCAGCAGGCCCTCTCGCCCGGCAGAGACTTCCGCCGGATCGGGGCTGGTGCCATTGGCGATGTAAGCCGCCACCACCCGGCCCAAATTGCCCATCACGTAATTATCGAACACCCGGTCGATCATCCGCGCTCGCGCCGCTTCGTTGGCGTCAGCGGGGATCAGCGGGGCGTCTCCGGGATGGTGGACAGCGAGATACTCGATGATGCTGGTCGCCTCCACCACCACCTTCTCGCCATCCCGCAACAAAGGAAACTTGCCCGCCGGATGCGCCATCGGCGACGAAGGCGGAATTGTCCGGATGGCCGGGGTCGACCATTTTCAGCCGGTGTTCGGTGCGGTTGGCATGGAGCGCGATCTGTGCCTTCCACGTGTAGCTGGAGAAAGGGTGGCCGTAGAGTTCCAGCATGCTATTCTCCCGCAATCGCCGCCTCAATCGCGGCATGATCGATTTTCTGCATCGTCATCATCGCGGCAAATGCGCGTTTTGCAACCGCTGGATCGCTGCTTGTCGTCGCTTGCATCAGCACGCGCGGGGTGATCTGCCATGAAATGCCCCAGCGGTCCTTGCACCAGCCGCACATGCTTTCCTGCCCGCCATTGCCGACGATGGCGTTCCAGTAGCGGTCGGTTTCCTCCTGACTGTCGGTATGGACCATGATCGAAAAGGCTTCGCTGGCGGTGAAATGCGGGCCGCCGTTGAGGCCGATGCAGGGCAGGCCGCAGACGGTGAATTCCACCGTCAGCACTGCGCCTTCGGGCGATGAGGGATTGTCCGAGGGCGCGCGATGCACTGCGCCCACTGTGGTTTCGGGGAAGGTCTCGGCATAGAAGCGCGCCGCATCCTCCGCGCCGGACTGATACCAGATGCAGTTGATCGCTTTGGCTTCCACTGTCACTCCGCCTTGCCGACGAGACCGACCGCCGCGCCCGCCGGATCGAGGGTGACCACGATGCGATCGCCGCCCGGAACATCGTGCGGCCCCATGACAATGGTTCCGCCATTGCCCGTCACCGCAGCCGTCGCCGCGCCGATATCGGCCACGCGGAAATAGGGCAGCCAGGCGTTCGGCATCCCTTCGGGCTTCATCGAGCCGATCGCGCCGACCCCGAATTCGCCGTGGTTGAGGAACTTGTAGATGTGATCCCCCGGCATCGGCATTTCGCCCGCCAGTTCCCAGTCGAACAGGCTGGTGTAGAAATCGATCTGCTCGGCAGCGGCATCGGTGTTGAGTTCGTTCCACGCGCAGTGGCCGGGCGCATCGGCGAAGACATCGCTTTGCGCGTCGGGATCATCGGCAGGCGGGGTAGGGCGCATCAGGTAGAACGGCGCGCCCTGCGGATCGGAGAGCATGGCCATGCGGCCCACACCTTCCATCGTCACCGGCTCCATCCACACGCTGGCGCCCATCGCCGTGGCTTCTGCGAACGAGGCATCGACGTCGTCGGCTTCGAAATAGGTGATCCAGCCCGGCTGCGCGCCGCCCTCGGACATCGCCGGGGTGAGCGTGAGAACCCCGCCCGCGTGACCGCCATCGGCGCGCCCGATCATCCGGTATTCGCTGCCATTGGGCATGGTCATGCCCTCAGGCGCGATTTCCCAGCCCAGCGTTGCGCGGTAGAACGGCGCGACGCCTGCCGGATCGGGGCTCATCAGTTCGTACCATACCGGAATGCCAGCCATCAGTCGTTCCTCCCCATGGTGAAGATCGGCGCAAACCCGCCCCAGATCATCCGCATCCCGTCAAACGGCATTTCGCCCATCTGCTGGAAGTATTCGTCCGCCTCCATCTTGGCGTGCGTGGCATCGCAGGTGGCCTTGTCCGGCCAGATCATCCACGAAAAGACGATCTTTTCGCCCGGTTCGGCCTTGGTCGCCATGCGGAAATCGGTGACCTTGCCGTCGGTCACATCCTCTTCCCACGCCTCGACAATCTCGGTCACCCCGTATTCGGCGAACTTGGCCGCGGCCGATGCCGCCATTTCGCGATAGGCTTCCTTCTTGCCTTCGGGCACCGCGATCAAAAATCCTTGGATATACATGGTTCAGACTCCTTCTTCCGCTGGTTGTGTATCACTGAAATCGGCCATTTGTGCGGCAAGCGCACGGCGATAGGCGGGGCGGACATGGCCGCGCGCGCAATAGTCGGCGAGGCGTGGCTGGGCTTCGAGCAGCGCCTCGTCGGCATTGCGCAGCACGGTGACCATCGCAATATCCGCAATCGAAAACCCGCCCGCCAGCCAATCCTTGTCCCCTAGCGCATCCGCTAGCCGTTGCAGGCGGTGTTCGGCAAACGGACGCAGGGCAGCAGCAGCCTCGGCAGACCACGGCTTGTCCTTGTGGAACAGTGAGACGGTGACCAGCTGCATAAGCCCCGGCTCAATCGAATTGAGCGCCGCGAACACCCAGCTGATCGCCTGCCAGCGGCTCTGCGGATCGGCGGGCAGGAGTTCGGGGTGCATTTCGGCGATGCGCAGCAGGATCGCGCCGCTTTCGAACATCTCGACCTCGTCATCGCGCCAGGCGGGGACCTGATCGAAGGGCTGCCAGGCGATATAGTCCGGGCCGCGCGGTTGCATCGCATTGAGCAACACAGCGTCGTAGGGCTGGCCGACTTCCTCAAGCGCCCAGCGCAGACGCAGGTCGCGCACCCGGCCTTTGGCGAAATCGGGCACCCAGCCGAAGGCGGAGATGGTGGGGCGGGGAGCGGTGGCCATCGGTCAGTCCTTTGGTTCAGCCATCAGGCTGTGGTCGTTACATCTTCCGGCGATCCGCCTGCCGCCACCTGCGGGTCCATCCAGCTCGGTTCCCAGATATGTCCGTCGGGATCGGCGAAGCTGCGGCCGTACATGAAGCCGTGGTCCTGCTTCGCATTGGGATCGGCCTTTCCGCCCGCTGCGGCGGCAGCTTCAACAATTGCATCCACCGCGGCCCGATCTTCCCGCGAGATCGCCAGCAGGACCTGCGCGCTCGTGTGGGCATCGGGGATCGCCTTGTCTGTAAAGGTTTTCCAGAAGTCGTGCTTCAGCAGCATTACGTAGATCGCTTCAGACAACACCATGCATGAAGCATCGTCATTGCTGAAATGCGGATTGAGAGTGAAGCCGAGCGCTTCGTAGAATGTTCTCGACCGGGCCGGATCGGCAACCGGCAGGTTCACGAAAATCATCTGCGTCACGCTGTCTCTCCCTCTTCCGCGGCGACTCGGACTTGCAATTCGTGCCTCACTGAGTTACTGAATGCAACTATGAAGTTACAAAAGGAAACTAAAGCGCCCGATGTGCACGGTAAATGGTATGCCGATGCCTGCGGCACCGCCTTCGGGCTGGAGGTGCTGGGGGAGCGGTGGGCCATGCTGATCGTGCGCGAATTGCTGCTCGGGCCAAGGCGCTTTTCCGATTTGCGCGATGCGCTGCCCGGAATCAGCGCCAAGGTGCTGACCGAGCGGCTCGAAGGGCTGGCAGGCTGGGGCGTGCTGGAGAAGAAGCTCTTGCCGCCGCCGGTTCCTGCGCAGGTTTATGAACTTACCGAATGGGGCTATACCGCTGGTCCGGCGATCAACGAACTGGGTCGCTGGGCCGCGCGCTCCGTGCATCACAATCCCACCCTGCCGCTGTCCGCTGCATCGCTGATGTCCTCGATGCAGACGATGCAATTGCCCGAACTGGCGCAGGCGCCGGATCAGGTGATCGGGATGCAGGTGGGGCGCGAGTATTTCCGTGTGGCGATCAGCGGCGGACATCTGTCCACCACGCGCGCCGGAATGGCCGAAGGGGATGCCGTGCTGCGCGCCGAAACCGCGATGCCGATTGCCGGGGCGATCTACAGCGGCCTGCCGCTCGACGTGCTAGAAGCCGAAGCCGGGCTGGTGGTGGAGGGCGACCGGGCGCTGGTCGAACGCTTCGTCAGGCTGTTCGCCCTGCCGCCCAAGCTGGATGCTAGCTAGAGCTGGATGGCTTCATATTGAGCCACCGATGCTCCCCTCCCCAAGGGGGAGGGGCTGGGGGTGGGGGGCCCACACTCGATAGGGCAGTACACCCCCACCCAGCCTCCCCCTCAAGGGGGAGGAGAAAGGTGAGTCGACCTAACGGCATCCCGCTCTAGACTTGCCGATGTTCGCCGCTGGTGCGGGCGGCCTCGAACATAGTCGCTTCAAGTTCCGCAATTGCAATCCAAGCCGGACGGGAATGCACCCGCGCCAGCCAATCCGCCGTGCGCGGGCGGGTGGCGACCTCCATTCCGTAGGCCAATGTCCGCAAACACGCGGCGACGGCAATATCGGCGAGTGAGAATGCTCCCCCCGTCAGCCAGCCTTCGGCAGGAACCTGCGTCTCTAGCCAGTCGAGCAACGGCTGCGCCTTCGCCTCGGCAGCATCGGCTGCCTCAAGGTTGCCCGCAATTCCCAGCAGGGTCGGCCCGATCCAGCGGTTGAAGCCCACCGTCCGCGCGCTATCCGCCAGCAACGTATCGGCAAATTCATCAAACATCACAGCCCGCCCGCGCGCCTGCGGATCGCACGGGCAACAGCGGCGGGGCAGGGTGCTTGGCATCGAGAAAGAGCGCAATCGCGCTCGAATCCGCCAGCGTGAACCCGTCATCGTCGATCGCGGGCATCATCCGGAACGGGCTGGCGGCGAGGAACGCATCGGTCGGCTTGTGCGGGGTCGCGGGCACCAGATCGAAGGCCACGCCCTTCTCCTGCGCCACCAGCAGCACCTTGCGGACATAGGGGCTGGTCGGGAACCCGTAGATCGTCAGCACCGCCGCCCCGCCTTTCGTAACCCTTGCGCCCGACATCCCTGTTGCAGCACTGCGGCCTCCCGTCTAGGCACCCGCCGCGAGATGAACGACATGACCAGCAAGCCCGACTCCGCCTCCACCATCCTCGCCGCGCCGGACATCGAAGTCGATGTGCGCGAGACCTTTGGCATCGATATCGACATGAAGGTGCCCGCCTTCAGCAAGGCGGACGAGCGCGTGCCCGATCTGGACGAAGGCTATGTGTTCGATCCGGACACCACGCTGGCGATCCTCGCGGGCTTTGCCTTCAATCGCCGGGTGATGGTGCAGGGCTATCACGGCACCGGCAAATCGACCCATATCGAACAGGTCGCCGCGCGGCTCAACTGGCCGACGATCCGCATCAATCTCGACGCGCATATCAGCCGGATCGACCTGATCGGCCGCGATGCCATCGTCCTGCGTGACGGCTTGCAGGTGACCGAATTCCGCGAAGGCCTGCTGCCCTGGGCGCTCCAGCACCCGGTGGCGCTGGTGTTCGACGAATACGACGCGGGCCGCCCCGACGTGATGTTCGTGATCCAGCGCGTGCTGGAACAGGCGGGCAAGCTGACCCTGCTCGACCAGAACCGGGTGATCCGCCCCGATCCGCATTTCCGCCTGTTCGCCACGGCCAACACCGTCGGGCTGGGCGATACCAGCGGGCTCTATCACGGCACGCAGGCGATCAACCAGGGGCAGATGGACCGCTGGAACATCGTCGTCGGGCTGAACTATCTGCCCGCCGAGACCGAGCGGCAGATCGTCGGCGCCAAGACCACGCTGGATGCCAAGCTGGTGGCGGACATGATCCGCGTGGCGGACCTCTCGCGGCAGGGCTTCATGAACGGCGATATCTCCACCGTGATGAGCCCGCGCACGGTCATCACCTGGGCGCAGAACACCGAGATTTTCGGCGATCCCGGGCTTCTCCTTCCGCCTCAGCTTCCTCAACAAGTGCGACGAGGCGGAACGTGCGCTGGTGGCCGAGTATTACCAGCGCGTGTTTGCGAAGGAATTGCCGGAGAGCGTGGTTGGCAAAGCCCTGATTTTGCCATGCGACATTGACAAATGCTCATCGCAGGTTTTGTTATACAAAAATTTAACCTTGCAGGATTGTGGTGAAATGCACATAACCAACCTTCGCAAAGTCGGCGGCTCGGTGATGCTGGCGGTGCCGCCTGCCTTGCTCGATCCTGCTGCAACTGAAAGCGGGCGCATCGGTTGGCGTCGCGGTAGATGGCGGACGCCTGGTGGTCGAGGCATCACCGCGCCCGCGGTATTCACTGGCAGAGTTGCTCGCGGTGCATCGGCATTATTCCAGGAGGTACGCTCGCCCGAAGATCGCGATTGGCTCTGATGCTCCCGCCGTGGGCAAGGAAATCCTGGTGAAGACGCGGTGACATCTACATGGTGTCGCTCAATCCCAGCCAAGGCCGCGAACAACAAGGCCACCGGCCGGTGCTGATCGTGTCGCCGACGCCGTTCAATGCGGCGACCAACACTCCCCGTGGTTTTGCCGATCACCAACGGCGGTGCATTTGCGCAGCGGATCGGCTTTGCGGTTGAGATCAGCGCGGTATTCAAGACCACCGGACTCGATCCGGTGCGATGGCAACCCCTGCGTTCTTGATATTCTGGAACGCGGCGGGCGCAAGGTCGATACCTTGCCTGAAGCCCTGCTCGATGATGTGCTGGCAAGGCTGGCGACTTTGTTTAGAGTGAGGAAAATTACTGTTGGCGGCAAGACGCTAACCCTTGCGCGCGGCGCATTCGCGTGTAGCTCTCGCGCCACCACCGATTTTGCGCAGATTGGCTCGCTTTACCTATGAATATCTCACAGTTCTCGCCGCTGCTGGCCCTCCCTATTCTGGCCATTCCCGCCGCCGCCGAAGAACCGGTTGCGGATCGCGCCGCGCTGGAAAGCGATGTCCGCGTGCTGGCCGACGATGCGATGGAGGGGCGCGAGGCGGGAACTCCCGGATATCAGATGGCGGCGGACTATGTCGCCGCGCGATTCGCGGCGCTCGGCCTCCAAGGTGGGGGGGATGAGGGGACCTATTTCCAAAACTTCTCGCTGGTGCAGCACTCGGCAGCGGCGGACAGTCGGCTGGCGCTTGTCGATGCCAATGGCCAATCGATCAAGGCCAGTTTCGGCGACGATTTCATCGGCGGCGGCATGGCCAGCGCGGGCGGGGAGGACGGGCGCGGGATCGTCGATGCGCCGCTGGTGTTCGTCGGTTACGGGCTCGATATGGCCGAACATGGGCACAGCAGTTTCGAAGGCGTGGACCTGACCGGCAAGGTGGCGGTGTGGGTGTACGATCTGCCCGATGCTGTCGATCCGCTGCTGGCAATGCACATGCAGCAATCGATGGCGAACCGCTTTGCTGCCACCGGCGCGGTCGGATCGATCATGTTGTGGACCCCGGAAATGAGCATGTTGGTGCCGTGGTTCCAGGGCCGTAGCTTCTTCGCCCCTACCGCCAGCACCACCTGGGTCGGCCCGGACGGCGTTGCCCACGACGAAGGTGGGAGCCTGGAATTCCAGTTCGTCGCCTCGCCGGAAATGTCGCGGCGGCTGATGGCCGGCCAGCAGATCGATTACGATGCGATTGCCGAGGCACAGGCGGACGGCATGGCCCCGCTGCCCAGTTTCGATACCGGGATGCGCGCGCGCGCCAGCTATGCCAATTCGCTCGAACCCTTGCTCGATACCGCCAATGTGATCGCTATGCAGCCGGGCACCGATCCGCTGGTGGCAGACCAATATGTGGTGATCAGCGCGCATCTCGATCACGTTGGCGTAGAGCCGGGACACAGCGAAGGCTGGGACCGGTTGTTCAATGGCGCGATGGACAATGCCAGCGGGGTCGCCACCATGCTGGAAATGGCGCGGCTGCTGTCGGCCGCGCCGCCGCGCCGCCCGGTGCTGTTCGTGGCGCTGGGGGCGGAGGAAATCGGCCTGCTCGGCTCCTCCTATCACGCCGCCAATCCGGGGCTGGCGGGGGGCGAGCTGGCGGTCAACGTCAATGTTGACATGCCGATCCTGACCTGGCCCTTCAGTGATATCGTCGCATTTGGTGCGGATCGATCCAACATCCTAGCGCCAGTGGGCGCGGCGGTGAGCGAATTCCGGCTGAAGATGGTCCCCGATCCCAATCCGTCCGAAGGCTTCTTCTTCCGTTCGGATCAGTACTCGTATGTTCAGCGCGGCATTCCGGCGGTCTATCTCGATATCGGGTTCGGCAATGGTGGGGATGTGGCGCAGACCCAGTTCCTCGATACGCATTATCACCAGCCTTCGGATGAACCGAACCTGCTCGATTACGAACAGCTAGGCCGGTTTGCCGATCTGGCAACACTGGTCGCGCGCAATGTGGCGGACATGCAGGCGCGGCCCGCGTGGTTGCCGGGGGACTTCTTCGGATCGACGTTTGGCGGGCCGGTGGCGGCCGCGGAGTAGGGCGCTAAAGCGCGCCCACTCCCGCCGCCAGCGTGGGCAATTTGTAGACCGTCATCGCCACATTGCGCACGCCTTCGGGGGTGGTCCAGTCCGCGCCTTCAGGAGTTCGTGCGCCCAATGCCCCGACATAGAGCGTGCGCCGGTCCGCCCCGGCAAAGGCCAGGGTGATCGCGCGGCGCGGGACGGGGATGATGCCGAGCTGCTCGCCATCGGGTGCGAAGACGTAGACCCCCGCGTGGCCGGTTACATAGAGCCGCCCCGCCGCATCGACTTCCAGCCCGTCACCGCCGAAGCCTTCGGTGTCGGCGGTTAGCGTGGCGAACACCCGCTGGTTCGACGCCGCGCCTGCTGCGTCCAGATCGAAGGCGACCACGGTGGTGCGGTCGGTGACGTAGAGGGTTCTGCCATCAGGGCTGGCGGTGACGCCGTTGGTAAAGTGGGTCGGCGTGTAGACCAGCGTCGTCGCGCCATCGGCGGCCACGTGATAGAGCGCGCCCTGGGTGATCCAGGCCCCGCCGCGCCCGTCAGCGTGGATATCGTTGAGCCTGCCGAGCGAGCTGCCATCGCTGAAAGTCTGCGCGATAACCCGCACTTCGGGAGCCAGCTGCATCACCGCTGAAGCCTGATCGCAGGTTAGCGAGGTCAGCCCCGGATCGGTGCAGCCGCGTTCCACCGCGAACACGCGGCCCGCGCTGTCCACCGACACTGCCCCTGCGCCCAGCACGTAGGGCACTTCGACAAACGCCGCACCTGACGGTGTGAGCCGCCACACGGCATTGCTCTGTTCCTGCGCAAACAACAGATGGCCCTGCGGCGAAGCACTCATCCCGTCCGCCGTCATCGGGCCGGACCAGGCGATCTCCCATTGTGCGCCCTCGGCTAGCACGCCGTCGATGGCGGGCAGGGCCAGATCGGTCTCGTCATCCCCCGGCATTTCAATCGTGTTGAGATCGCCATCATAGCCGGTGCGGTCATTGTCCCAATCGAACTGCACCATCCGGTCAAAGCCCTCGTCGCGCACGAAGGCGACCTGCACTTGCCACGGCGCGGTGAGGGTGGCGGGATCGGTGATCGTCATGTCGGACACCAGCCGGTCGCCATCCATCCTGATCCGTTCGACGATACTGCGCCTCTTCGGAAAACGGCGGGGCACCGTGGAAGAAATCGCTGGGGGTGGAGACCATGATCGTGTCCACCACCAGCGTGTCACCTTCCCAGTGGCCGACAGACATGCCGTAGGTGGTAGGCCACAGGTCCAACGGATCGGGCATCGCCCGCCCGTCGGTATAGATGTGCCGGACCTCGTCATACGAATTGACGATGATCACTTCTTCGGGGGTGATGGTGATTTGCAGCGGAGTGGCCGCGTTCATCATCATCGGGTAGCCCCAGCCGGTGGACTTGCGCCCGCGCGAACCGGCGCGAACATCCACCCGGCGTTGCAAGCCCTCGGCGGTCCACGGCGCGCTGGCTCCGTTGAGGCGCATGAAATCGGGCGGTGCCTCGCCATTCTCGCGCGCTTCGATCAGCGCCGGATTGTGCCCGCCGATCAGCGTTCCGGCCTGCAATTCGCTGACCCAGTAGCCGGGCCAGTGCGGCAATTGCGCGAACACCTCGGCGCGGCTGGGTTCAGCCTCCTGTGCCAGCGCCGGAGCGGTGAGAGACAGCACCGCCAGCGCGGCAAAGGCGCGCTTCATCGCCGGTTGCTCCCGATGGCATTGCCCTCGGCATCGGAGACTTCGAGCACCGCCCCGCCGGGCCGTCCGCTGCGCAGCGGATTGAGCCGCACCCGCACTTCGGTGCCCGCCCGCAAAGTGCGCGGACGCCAGCCGCGCGCGTAGAGATAGACTGGCGAGCCCATTTCGAGGCTCCATTCCTGCGCCTCGCCCGCGCTGTTCTCGGCATCCAGCTGGATGTAGGCGTGCGGATTGGTCCATTGGAACTGCCGCACCGTGCCGGACAGCAGCACTTCGCGATCCTGATCGAACATCGCCATCGAATGATGCGCGGAGGAATCTCCCGCCACCAGCATCATGCAGGAACAAGCCGCCGCAGCGGCGATGAAGGAACGCATCGATAATTCTCCCAACTTCTTTTTGTGCACCACATCCTGCCACTTCTGGCGGGGCAGGTCATCACCTGATATTCAGGCAGGATCGCGCATAGGCTGTCGCCGAACGCGCCTGCACAAGAAGAGCCATGCCAGATTCCCGCTCGCCAATGCTGTGTTACATCGCTAATACAGTAGCGTGAACCAGATGTGGCCCTTTGATTCCAGTCGCCGCAGTGAGGCCGATCCGCGCTGGACCGAGCAGGAGCTGGCGCTCGAATCCGCGCCGTGGACGCCGCTGCACGGGCTGGATGAGGCGGGCGAGTTCCCCTCCGGCGACTATCGCCCTGAAACTCAGCCTGGCACCTATCTCCCGCCAGCTATCCCGCAGAAGGGCTGGCGGCGGTTCCTCCCGCGCCGCGCACAGAACAAGTCGTGGCTGTGGTGGATCAGCCGCTGGTTCGCGAGCTTTCTGCTGCTGTTCATCGTGCTGGTCGGCTGGCTGGCGATCACCGCGCCGCTCAACAAGTCGCTCCAGCCGATTGCCCCGCCGCAGATCACCCTGCTCGCCGCCGACGGCACGCCGATTGCCCGCAACGGCGCGGTGGTGGATGAACCGGTGCTGGTGGCTGACCTGCCCGCGCATGTGATCGAGCCGTTCCTCGCCATCGAGGATCGGCGGTTCTACGAGCACTGGGGCGTCGATCCGCGCGGGGTGGCGCGGGCGGTGTTTACCGGGGTGGGTGGCGGTTCCACCATCACCCAGCAGCTCGCCAAGTTCACCTTCCTCACCCCCGAACAGACGCTCACCCGCAAGGCGCGTGAGGCGCTGATCGCCTTCTGGCTGGAGGCCTGGCTGACCAAGGACGAGATCCTCGAACGCTATCTCTCGAACGCCTATTTCGGCGACAATATGTACGGCATCCGCGCCGCCAGCTTACACTATTTCTACCGCCAGCCGGAGAACCTGCGCCCCGAACAGGCGGCGATGCTGGCCGGGCTGTTGCAGGCCCCCAGCCGCCTTGCGCCCACGCAAAATCCCGATCTGGCCGCCGCGCGCTATGGGCTGGTGAAGAATGCACTGGTGGCAGCAGGATACATCACCCAGGCCGAGGCAGACGCGATGGAAGTTCCCGCGCTGGACGTGCGGACCCGCAACGATTTGCCCACCGGCACCTACTTCGCCGACTGGGCATTGCCCGAGGCGCGTTTGCTGTCGGACAATTCGCTATGCCGAGCAAACGCTGACCACCACGCTCGATTCGCGCCTTCAGGAAGTGGCCCGCCGCGCCGTCGACCGCGCGCCGCTGGGCGATGCGCAGGTGGCGATGGTGGTGATGCGCCCCAATGGCGAAGTGGTGGCGATGATCGGCGGGCGCGATTATTCCGAATCGCCGTTCAACCGCGCCACGCAGGCGATGCGCCAGCCGGGGTCCACCTTCAAACTGTTCGTCTATCTCGCCGCACTGCGCAACGGCTGGAGCCCGGACGATACGATCCCCAACACCGCCTTCACCGAAGGCACCTATCGCCCCGCCAATTACAACGACAATTATTCTGACACCATCACCCTGCGCGATGCCTTCGCCCAATCGTCCAACGTCGCGGCGGTGCGGCTGTTCAATTCGGTGGGCAGCGAAGCGGTGATCGAAACCGCGCGCGAACTGGGCATTGCCTCCCCGCTCGCAAGCGGCGATCCCGAGTCTGGCGCTGGGCACCTCGACCATGAGCCTGCTCGAACTGACCTCCGCCTATGCCGGAGTAGCGGCGAATTCCTTCCCCGTGCAGCCGCGCGCATTCCCGCAGGCGGAAGAGGGCTGGATCGACTGGCTGACCAACGGGCGCGGCAGCCTCAATTCCTCCACCCACGCTGACATCACCGACATGCTCCGCGCCGCGATCAACGACGGCACCGGGCGCGCGGCGACGCTTTCCGATCCCCAATTTCGGCAAGACCGGCACCACGCAGGACAACCGTGACGCGCTGTTCATCGGCTTTGCGGGCGAGGGCGAGGAGGCTCTGGTGGTCGGGGTGTGGATCGGCAACGATGACAATACCCCGCTGGATGGCATTTCCGGCGGCGGCCTGCCCGCGCGCATCTGGCGCGATTTCATGCAGCATGCGCTGGGCGCAAGGGCAGCACCGCCGCGCCCGACTCCGACACCCGATCCGAGCGGGCCGGTGAAACCGCTCGACGTGCCCAATCTGGAGGATATCCCGCTGGGCGATGGCCGCCGCCTGATTATCCGCGATGGCGAAGCGGTGATCGTCACCGATATCGACGGCGTCCCGGTGGAAGTGGGCGTGGACGGAGACGGCGCGCGGTTCGACGTGGACGAAGATGCCTTGCAGCGCAGGGTGGAGGAAGAATTGCGACGAGCAGGCAAACCGCCGCCGTAGCAAAAGCGAGTCTCCGCGCAGGCCAAAGCTATCGCATTTCGATTTTGTTTCTCGCAGAGACCGCAGAGGCGGGAGAGGGCGCGGAGGTCTATGTCCGGGCCGCAGGCCCGCTTTATGGATCGAACGCGGTGGTTCGAGGCGATGCAATCGATCGCCAAGCGGCTCCGCCGCCCGCTCAACCCCTCAGCGCTCTCCGCTCCCTCTGCGTTCTCTGCGAGAACCCCTACCTTTGCAGCCGTATGCGATTGCCTTGCGCTTAGGGAGCGGAACTCAATCAAAGGCACCCTATTATTCGAAAGTCGCTCCGACATTTTCGGCTGCCATTTTCGCGCGGATCGATAACCCCTTGCGGTATTGCAACCATCCAATCAGCAGCGCCCCCGGAAGATACATCAGTAGTCCGGCGAACGAGTTTGCAAAAAACAAATACAACGTGCTGGCTAGGAAATAGGCGCTCACCGTGGCGAGAATCTTGCCGTTCACCGGATCGTCCATCACCCGGCTGGTGATGATTACATCGATTAGTGTCTGCAATATCCAGATGGCGACGATCCCGCCAATCACCCAGACGGCAAAAATGCCGACAACTATTTCGCTGCCCATCATAGAGACCTGATTATCTGCAGTCTTCTTTTAGTCCAACTAAATTCGGAGTAAGGCGCATCACGCCTGCGGCGTGACAAGATACTTCTCCCCCGTCGCCATCTGCGCATAATCCATGATCGCCTCCTTGCTCAGCATTTCCTCCAGCCCGACGCGGGCCTTGTAGCTGCTGGCGAAGGTGGTGGTCAGCCCGGCGACAACGCGCTGGCGCAGGCCCATCAGCGTCGGCAGGTCGCAACTGGCAAGGAAGGGTGTGAGCAGCCAGCCTGATACGCGACCAGCCGAAGCCGTAGCTCGGCGTCAGGATCGTCGGCGAAAGGTCGAGCCGCCCGTAGATATGCATCGATTTCGGCGTGTTCGAACCATAGCGATTGAATTCGGTCAGCTGCGCCGCCGCGACCCGCTCCATCGCCCGCAGGCAGCTATCGGTGGTGGTGCCGCCGCCGATCGGATCGAAGCCGATAAAGGCCTGCGTTTCGCTGATCGCTGTGGCGAGCTGCTTCTCGAAATCGTCGGCGGAAGAATTGACCACATGGCTCGCGCCCTGATTGCGAGCAGCGCGGCCTGCGCGTCGCTTGCGGACCACGTTGACCAGCCCTAGGCCGTCCTCCTGACAAATGCGGTTGAGCATCTGCCCCAGATTGCTCGCGGCAGCGGCGTGGACCATCGCCGGTTGTCCAGCGCGTCTGGTGGTTTCGGCAAAGCCCAGCGCGGTCATCGGGTTGACGAAGCTGGCCGCGCCCAGCTTCGCTGGTATGCTCGCCCAGCGGAATGCACTTCATCGCCTCGGTCACTGCGCGTACTCGCTGAAAACGCATTGCCGGGCACGCAGGCGACGCGCTGGCCGAGCAAGTGCCTGTGCCGATTGGCCCCATCGCCCGCCGCGATCACCGTGCCCGCGCCTTCGTTGCCCACCGTCTGCGGCTTGCCATGGCGTGCGGCCTGCCCGGAGACCAACTTTGGATGCACCTGCGCGACCATCCTGCCGGGGGTGTATTGTGCGTTGGCGAAGTCCGCTCCCGTAGTCATCAGAAACAGGTCGCTGGGATTGATCGGCGCGGCTTCCATCCGCACCAGCACCTGGTTGGGGCCGGGGGCGGGGAATGTGCGCTCCTGCAATTCCAGCGTCAGCGTGCCATCGGCGGTAAGGGTCGAGACGAGTTGGCGGCCGGTGGTCATGGCAATTGCTCCTGTTCCTCGTCACCATAGCGCGCGGCGACGAAATACAAACCCTGCGGCGGGGCATTCAGCCCGAGCGCGGCACGATCCTTCGCCGCCAGCGCCTCGGCCACCTGCTCGACCCGCCATTGGCCCAGCCCGACCATCGCCAAGGTGCCGACCATGGAGCGCACCTGGTGATGCAGGAAACTGCGCGCCGCCGCGCTGGATAATCACCGCGTCGCCTTCCCGGCTGACATCGAGCCGGTCGAGCGTCTTGAGCGGGCTGGCCGACTGGCAATGGGCCGAGCGGAAGGTGGTGAAATCGTGCAGCCCGACCAGCGATTGCGCGGCTTCATGCATGGCCCCGGCATCGAGCGGGCGGGCGACATGCCAGGCGCGGCCCTTTTCCAGCGTCAGCGGCGCGCGGCGGTTGCGGATGCGGTATTCGTAGCTGCGCCCGATGCAGGAAAAGCGCGCGTGCCAGTCGTCTGGTTTCACCTCGCAGTGGGTAATCGCGATGGGGGCAGGGCGCAGGTGCGCGTTCAGCGCCTCGCGCAGCCGCACTGGATCGAACGGCTTGGCGATTTCGACATGGCTGCGCATCGCCAGCGCGTGCACCCCGCTATCGGTGCGCCCGGCGCTGTGGAGCGTGACCTGCTCCCCGGTAACGCGCTGCGCTGCTTCCTCGATGGCCTGCTGGACCGATGGGCCGCTGGTCTGCCGTTGCAGGCCGACGAAGGGCCCGCCGTCGAATTCGATGGTGAGGGCGAAGCGGGTCATCCTCCACCTCGTCATTGCGGAGCCCGACGCGGCAATCCATCTCCCGATGTTGGGATTGTCGCCCCCGCAGGAGATGGATTGCTTCGCTGCGCTCGCAATGACTAGAGCAGGGATCATTGCACTTCGTGCCAACCGCGACCGGCCGACCCGCAGAAATCCTCCAGCGCCATGGCTGGCTTGCCCGCCCGTTGCAGCGTGACCGGGCGCAGCGCATGTTCACCACAAGCGATCGTAAACTGCGAATCCAGCACTGTTCCCGGCACGCCGTCAGCTTGAACCAATTGTGCGCGGAGCAGCTTGATTCGCTCGCCCTCAAGCTCCAGCCACGAACCGGGGAAGGGGGCAAAGGCCCGCACCTCGCGCTCCAGAATCGTCGCATTCCTGCCGAAATCGAGCCTTGCCTCCGCCTTGTCGATCTTCGGCGCATAGGTGGCCAGCGCGTCATCCTGCGCTTCCGGGCGTCAATTGCATCAATTGTGCGAGCGCCAGAACCATCATTTCTGCGCCCATCGTGGCCAGTTCGTCATGCAATTCGCCAGTGGTCTTGCGGTCCAATCGGCGTTGCGCGCTTGAGCAACATCGGCCCGGTATCGAGCCCTGCCTCCATCCGCATGATCGTGATCCCGGTCTCCGTCATCGCCCGCCTGCACCGCACGATGGATCGGCGCCGCCCCGCGCCAGCGCGGCAGCAGCGAGCCGTGGACGTTGAGGCAGCCGTGCGAGGGCGCGTCGAGGATGGCTTGCGGCAGCAGCAAACCATAGGCAGAGACCACCGCGACATCGGCATCAAGCGCTGCAAATTCAGCCTGTTGCTCGGCACTCTTGAGACTGACCGGATGCCGCACCGCAATCCCCAGAGCCTCTGCCCGCATCTGCACCGGTGAGGGCCGCTCCTGCTTCCCGCGCCCCGAACGGCTCGGCGGCTGGCTGTAGACCGCCACCACCTCGTGCCCCGCCGCCACCAGCGCATCGAGCGTCGGCACGGCAAAATCGGGGGTTCCCATGAACATGATGCGCAAAGTCTGCCTTCCTATAAGCCGTCCACGGCCCTATCTGCGGGGGGATGGCATCGCAAGAGATCGAACTCCTCGCCGCCGCGCTCGCGCGCCTGCCCGGCCTCGGCCCAAGGTCTGCGCGGCGAGCCGTGCTTTGGCTGGTCAAGCACCGGGAAACCGCGCTGAAACAGGTGCTTGATGCGCTGGTGGCGGTGCAGGACAAGCTGGTGGAATGCACGATTTGCGGCAATGTCGATACGCAGAACCCGTGCTCGATCTGCGCCGATCCGCGCCGCGATGCCAAGGGGCTGTGCGTGGTGGAGGACGTGGCCGACCTCTGGGCGCTCGACCGCGCGCGGCTGTTCACCGGGCGCTACCATGTGCTCGGCGGGCGGCTCTCGGCGCTGGACGGGGTTCGCCCCGAAGACCTCGCCATCGATTCGCTGCTCGGCCGGGTGGAAGCGGGCGGGGTGGACGAAGTGGTGCTGGCGATGAACGCCACGCTGGAGGGCCAGACCACCGCGCACTACATCGCCGAACGGCTCGAAGGCCTGCCGGTGCGGGTGACGCAACTGGCACACGGCCTGCCGGTGGGGGGGAACTGGATTATTTGGACGAGGGGACGTTGGCGCAGGCGTTGCGGGCGCGGCGGCCGTTGTCCTGATGTGTTTCACGCGAAGGGTGCGAAGAGGCGAAGGGTGCGAAGGAATTGCACTTGCGGCGAAGCCGCCTTACGATATTCAAGGTGTTGATGCCGATATCGTAGAATTTGCGCCTTCGGCGCAGGGCAAACCACTTCGATTCCTTCGCCCCTTCGCGCCCTTCGCGTGAAACAAAAACCAACAATTGAAGCACCCTTCCTCACCGCCTATATGTGCCAACATGGCCTTACGCGAAATCCTAGAAGCGCCCGATCCGCGCCTGAAAACCATCTCCTCCCCCGTCGAAACCTTCGACGCAGGGCTGAAATCCCTCGTCGATGACATGTTCGAAACCATGTACGCCGCCAACGGCATCGGCCTCGCCGCGATCCAGGTGGGCGAGCCGCTGCGGTTGCTGGTGATCGATCTGCAACCCGAAGACGAGGACGCCGAGCCGGAGCCGTGCGATCATGACGGCCACCATCACACCCACCAGCCGGTGCGCAAAGAACCGCGGGTGTTCGTGAATCCGGAAATCCTCGATCCTTCGGCGGACAAGGGCGTCTATCAGGAAGGCTGCCTGTCAGTCCCCGATATCTACGCCGATGTCGAACGCCCCGCGCGCTGCCGGGTGCGCTGGCAGGATCTGGACGGCAAGCCGCACGAGGAAGAGATGACCGGGATGATGGCCGTGTGCATCCAGCACGAGATGGACCACCTCAACGGTATCCTGTTCATCGATCACCTCAGCCGGCTGAAGCGCAGTATGGCGCTGAAAAAGCTGGCCAAAGCGCGTCTGGCGGCGTGAGTCACGAAAAAAGGGCCGCCCCCGTAGGAGCGGCCCTCAAAGGTCCGGGCGGAGTTGGTGTCGCCCGGAAAATTTCTCAGAACAGCCCCTCGATCTGGCCGTTCTCATCCAGATAGATATTCTCCGCGCTCGGCACCTTGGGCAGGCCGGGCATGGTCATGATCCCGCCGCAGACCGCCACCACGAAGCCTGCACCGGCGGAAAGCCGCACTTCGGCCACTTCGACGGTGTGATCCACTGGCGCGCCCATCTGGGTGGGATCGGTGCTGAACGAATACTGCGTCTTCGCCATGCACACCGGGAAATTGCCATATCCCATCTGCTTCCCACTGCTTGAGCTGGCGAGCGGATCGCGGGGGAAATACTCACTTCGCCCGCACGGTAGATTTCGGTGGCGACGGTGGTGATCTTGTCGGCCAGCGGCATCGCATCGGGATAGAGCTGGTTGAAATCAGGCGCACCCGCATCGGCCTTGGCAGAAACGATCCGCGCCAGTTCCTCCGCGCCCGCGCCGCCATCGGCCCAATGCTTGCAGACCACGGCATCGGCGCCAAATTCGGCAGCCATTTCCTGGATCACCGCCAGCTCTTCCTCGGTATCGAGGTAGAAGTGGTTGATCGCCACGGTGGGGGTGACGCCGAACTTCTTGAGGTTTTCGATATGGCGGCGCAGGTTCACCGAACCCGCGCGCACCGCATCGGGATTGGCTCGCCGCCAGCTCGGCCTTCGAGACCCCGCCGTTCATCTTGAGCGCGCGCACGGTGGCGACGATCACGATGGCATCGGGCTTCATTCCCGCCAGTCGGCACTTGATATCCATGAACTTTTCCGCGCCGAGATCGGCACCGAAGCCCGCCTCGGTCACGACATAGTCGGCCATTTTCAGCGCGGTCTTGGTGGCGATCACCGAATTGCAGCCGTGGGCGATATTGGCGAAGGGGCCGCCGTGGAGGAAGGCGGGGCGGTTCTCCAGCGTCTGCACCAGGTTGGGCAGGATCGCGTCCTTGAGCAGCACGGTCATCGCGCTGTCGGCCTTGATGTCGCGGCAGAACACCGGGCTCTTGTCGCGCGTAGCCGACGATGATGTCGCCCATCCGCTTCTGCAAATCCTTCAGATCGCTGGCAAGGCACAGGATCGCCATGATTTCCGAAGCGACGGTGATGTCGAAACCGCTTTCGCGCGGGAAGCCGTTGGACACGCCGCCCAGCGGGCCGACGATCTGGCGCAGCGCGCGGTCGTTCATGTCGATCACCCGCCTCCAGATCACGCGGCGCAGATCGATATCGTGCGGATTGCCCCAGTAGATGTGGTTGTCGATCATCGCGCTCAGCAGGTTGTGCGCGAGGTGATGGCGTGGAAATCGCCGGTGAAATGGAGGTTGATCTCGTCCATCGGCATGACCTGGATCTTGCCGCCGCCCGCGCCGCCGCCCTTCATCGCCGAAGCAGGGCCCGAGCGAAGGTTCGCGCAGGCACAGCATGGCCTTCTTGCCGATCCGGTGCAGCGCATCGCTGAAGGCCGACCGAGGTGGTGGTCTTGCCTTCGCCCGCAGGCGTGGGGTTGATCGCGGTGACGAGGATCAGCTTGCCATCGGGTTGTTGGGCAGCATGGCGAGGTATCGACCTTGGCCTTGAACTTGCCATAAGGGATCAGCGCATCGTCGGGGATGCCGGCGTTCTTGGCGACCTCGGTGATCGGGATCAGGGTAGCCTGACGGGCAATCTCGATATCGGTGGGCATGGGCGGTCCTCTCTTGTGTGGCGCGAATCCGGGCCTTGGGGACGGCCCTGTTGCGCAGCCTTATTTCACAAGTCCGAAAATTTCGCAATTCTGAATTGTATGTGGTGCATACGATTTGTGGATGTTGTGGGGGATGAGCGGGGGAGGTGACTTGCGTCGGTGGGCGAGGGGCGATAGGTTCACTTTTCGTTCTAGTTGATTTTCAGATTGCGAGCTGCTGCATGGAACCGGTTTACATCGTCATTCTTGTCGGCGTCGCGCTGATCGCCGGCGGGCTGGGCTATTGGCTCGGCGCGAAGCCGGTGGGCGAGTGGAAGGAACGCTTCGCCGCCCGCGATGCCGAGGCGCGCGAGACGGACGAAAATTCCGCCGCGCGATTGTCGAACTGGAGGGGGCGACGTGCGCGCCGCCAATGCCGATGCGCTCGCGGCGCAGCTGGAAACGGTGCGCGGGGAGCGGGAAGGGTTGTCCGCCCGGCTCGCCACGCTCGAAGCCGATGCCGCCAACCATGATCGCCAGATCGCGCTGATGAAGGAAGCGCGCGAGGAATTGCTCACCCAGTTCCGCGCGGCGGGCAGCGAAGTGCTGGCGCGGGCGCAGGAGAAATTCACTCGCCGATGCCGCCGAACGGCTCGGCCATGCGGAAAAGGCGAGCAAGGAAGCGGTGGCGGGGCTGCTCAAGCCGGTGACCGACCGCTTGCAGCAATACGAATTGCAGGTCGGCCAACTCGAACGCCAGCGCAGCGACGCCTTCGCCGCGCTGCACCAGCAGATCGAGGGGATGCGGCTGGGGCAGGAGGAAGTGCGGCGCGAGGCGCAGCGGCTGGGCAATTCGCTCACCAACGCGCCCAAGGCGCGCGGCCGCTGGGGGGAACGGGCGTTGCAGAACCTGCTCGAACAGTGCGGGCTGGCGCAGCACACCGATTTCCACCTCGAACAGTCGATGGATACCGATGACGGGCGGCTGCGGCCCGATGCCATCGTCAACGTGCCGGGGCAGAAGAAGCTGGTGATCGATTCCAAGGTCTCGCTCAACGCCTATCAGGCGGCGTTTGAAGCCGACGACGATGATGAGCGCAGCGCGGCACATGGAGCTGCACGCCAAGTCGATGCGCAACCATGTGCAGACGCTCGGCGCGAAGAGCTACCAGAGCCAGTTCGAGGAAGCGCCCGATTATGTGGTGATGTTCGTGCCGGGCGAGCATTTCGTCGCCGCCGCGCTGGAAGCCGATCCGACGCTGTGGGATTTCGCCTTCGACAACCGCGTGCTGCTGGCCACGCCCACCAACCTCGTCGCCATCGCCCGCACCGTGGCGCAGGTCTGGCGGCAGGACGCACTGGCGACCGAGGCGAAGGAAATCGGGCGGATGGGGGCGGAACTGTATGACCGGCTGCGCGCGGCTTCCGAGCATCTGAAGCGGATGGGCGGCGGGCTGGAAATCGGCGGTCAACAATTACAACAAGTTCGTCGGCAGCTTCGAACGCAACGTGCTGTCGTCCGCGCGGCGGATGCAGGAAAAGGGTCTTGAGATCGGCAAGCGCGAGATCGAGGACGTGCCGCTGATCGAAGGCGCGCCGCGGTATGGTGCTGGCGGATGTGACCAACGATGAACTGATCGCTGCTCGCCGTGCCGGGAGAGGAAACAGAGGAAACAGAAGAACCCGCCGAAACCTGACTTCAAAACTCCCCTCCCCAGGGGGAGGGGCTGGGGGAGGGGGCTCCCACAAACGATAGCGGCGGACCATCCCCACCCAACCCTCCCCTGTCAAAAGGGGAGGGCTTTCAGGTGCGGCCGTCAAATCTCCCCGTCTCAAGTTGGAGGAGGTAGGCGACTAACCCTCCAACCCCGCCAGCACCTCATACCCCAGCACCGCCGCCGCCACCGCCGCGTTGAGGCTGTCCGCGCGGCCCTTCATCGGCATCGTCACGCGCAGGTCGCAGGCCGCCTCGTATTCCTCCGGCAGCCCGCGCGATTCGTTGCCGACCAGCACGAAGCACGGCGCGGCATAGGGCGCGCCGCGATAGGGCACCGCATCGCGCAAGCTCGCCGCCACCAGCTGCCCCGGCCCGCCGCGCAGCCACGGCAGGAATTCGCTCCCACGCGCGCCCGGGCAATCCTCTGGGTAAACACCGCGCCCATGCTCGCGCGCACTGCCTCGACCGAGAACGGATCGGCGCAATCGTCGATCAGGATCAGCCCGCCTGCGCCCATCGCATCGCCGGTGCGCAGCATCGTGCCAAGATTGCCCGGATCGCGCAAAGCCTGCGCCACCAGCCAGATCGGTGCCGCGCCGCGGTCCAGCCCCGCCAGCGAGGTATCGAATTCGTCGAACACCCCGGCCACGCCCTGCGGATTGTCCTTGCCGGTGATCTTGCAGAGGATGTCGGGCGAAGTCTCGATCACTTCGCCGCCCGCGCGCGCAGTGACGCCGCTTCCAGCGCCGTCCAGCAGCGGATGGGGATCGCGCTGTCGTGCCATCACCAGCATTTTCGGCACTGGCCCGCTTTCCAGCGCATCGGTCAGCAACCGCAGCCCTTCGGCCAGGAACATGCCGTTCGGCGCTTGCGGTGCTTCTTGTCGCGCAAGACTGCGCAGGAGCTTTACCGTCGGGTTGGAAAAGCCGGTGATTGTGCGGCGCATGGCTAGCGGTCCTTCGAGACGCTCGGCCATTCGGCCTCGCTCCTCAGGATGGGCGGGTGGGGAGAAATTCCGAATACCCTGAGGAGGGCGTGAAGCCGCAGGCTGAGCGACCGTCTCGAAGGGCGCCTCATTCCTCGCCGAAACCGGCTTCGACCAGCGCCACCAGTTCCGCCAGCCGCGCTTCGGCCTGCTCGCCCTCGGCGCGCAGCGTGACGGTATCGCCCTTGGCCGCGCCCAGCATCATCAGCCCGAGGATCGAAGTGCCGCCTGCCTCATGCCCGTCCTTGGACGACGACAATCCGCGTGCCTTCCATCTCCGCCGCAGCGCCAACGAACTTGGCGCTCGCGCGGGCGTGCAGCCCGCGCTTGTTGACGATCAGGACTTCCTGGCTGAGCGCGCTCATCCCCCCAAGACCCGCCTCAGGCATGCTGGCCGAGAAATTCGGATGCGATGGTGATGTAATTGCGCCCGGCCTTGCGCGCGGCTTCGGCGGCGTCGCCCAGCGTCATATCCTTGCGCGCACCCGCCAGGCGGATCAGCATCGGCAGGTTGATCCCGGCGATCACCTCGGTTTCGCCCTGCTTGAGCAGCGAAATCGCCAGATTGGACGGGGTGCCACCGAACAGATCGGTGAGCATGATCGCGCCCGCGCCGCTATCCACTTTGGCGATGGCATCGGCAATGTCGCTGCGGCGCTGCTCCATATCGTCGTTCGGACCGATGCAGATCGTGGCGACATCGGCCTGCTTGCCGACGACGTGTTCCATCGCGGCAACGAATTCCTCGGCCAGTCGACCGTGGGTGACGAGAATGATACCGATCATCGGAAAAGCGGCCGCTCCGGGCACAAAAGCGTGACGTTCATCGGGATAGGGCGGGCGATCACTGCTGTTTCGAGCCTTCTACAAGTTCCGCCGCGCGCGATGCCAGATTGCGGTGCAAGACCGTGGGCGAAAACCCGCCGTCACGCAAGACCTGCGCCATCTTCTCTGCGGTATAGACGCTGCGGTGTCTCCCGCCGGTACAGCCGAAGGCAATGTTGACATAGGCCTTGCCCTGTTCGGCATAGCGCGGGAGCAGTTCGAGCAGCAGCGCGCGAATCTTCTCGAAAGTGGAGGCGAACACCGCGTTCGCTTCGATGAATTCGCCCACTGCGGCGTCCAGCCCGGTCTGTTCCTTCAGCCCCGGTTCCCAATGCGGATTGTCGAGATAGCGCATGTCGAACACCAGATCGGCGGTGGGCGGCTTGCCGCGCGAGAAACCGAAGCTAGAGACGGTGACGGTCATTTCCTTGCGGGGCAGTCTGGCGCGAATTGTTCGCGAATCGTCTGCTTCAGATCGTTGGTCGTGAATTCGGTGGTATCCATCAGCACATCCGCCCAGCGGCGCAGGGGCCCGAGCAACTCGCGCTCCGCCGCTGATTCCCGAAGAAACCGGCAGGTCCTGCGCCAGGAAATGCCGCCGGCGGGTCTCGTTGAAGCGACGCTCCAGTTCGTGCCCGGCGCAATCGAGGAACAGCGTGGTGATGGGGATGGCGTCATGCTCAACCCGCCGCTTCACCTGTTCGATCACGTCGGCAGGCACGAAGCCACGGGTGCGGCAATCGAAGCCGATGGCGAGCGAGAAGGGTTCGTCATCTTGCCCCACCAGCCGGTCGAGCAGGCGGATCGGGAAATTGTCGATGGCTTCCCAGCCCAGATCCTCCAGCTCGCGCAAGGCAGTGGTCTTGCCCGCGCCGAGCATGCCGGTGACCAGCAGGATGCGCTGGCGCGAAGGCGGCGGTTTTTCTCCCATCGGCGCGGGATGTGCGCTTTCGTGGCGGAAAAGTGAAGGGCCGACTTAGGTGGTAGTGAAATTCAGCCCGTGCATTTCCAGCGCGGCCTCCGCACGCAGGGGCAAGGCGGGCGTATCCGGCCAGAGATCGACCTGCGGCACTGACTGGCCAAGCAACAGCACTTCGCCATGCCCGAGCGGCAGTCTTTCGGCCTCAGCGGTAAGGTTGATGACCACGGCCACCGGAGCGCTTCGTCACCGGGACTTCCAGCAGGCCGACATTGCGGATTTCGATCAAGCCTTCGATGTTGGGCGGCGGAGAAGCGATCACCCGATCGCCGTCCAGTGCCAGCGCCACGCCATCATCGCCCACCAGTTCACCGCCGCGATCGAGAAGGGCCAGCGCCAGACTCGATTTCCCGCTTCCAGGTTCGCCAGTAATCAGAATAGCCCGTCCCCGCATCGCCACGCAGCTGACATTGGCCAGAATTTCGCTCATTCGCTTACCCCCGGTAACGCATATTATGCCGCAGGCAGTTCGAGCACCAGGCAGGCCCCGCCCAGCGCCGATACCCCTTCGCCCACACGCAGCGTTCCATCGTGCGCTTCGGCAATCGACCGCGCGATGGCAAGGCCCAGGCCCGCAGTGGTTGCCGAAACTCTCGCCTTCGGGGCGGTGCGAATGGAAGCGGCGGAACACCTTTTCGCGCGAATTCTCGGGAATGCCCGGTCCCTCGTCGCAGACACTTGCCTGCACCCGCCCGTCGATCCGGCGCACCGTCACGATAATGCGACCGGCTGGGGGCGAGAACGACGCCGCATTGTCGAGCAGGTTCTCCGCCACCCGTTCCAGCCGGATCGGCACCCCCATCACCCGCGCCGGGCTGCCCTGACAATCGACCTCGACCACGCAGTCGCGCGTCTCCCCGCGCTCGCGCTTGCCTCGCCACCACATTGGCGAACAGATCGCACAGGTCGACCGGCTCGAACACCGCCCGGCTGAGTTCGGCATCGATGCGGCTGGCCTCGGAAATCTCGCTCACCAGCCGGTCGATCCGCCGCACATCATGGGCGGCGACTTCCACCAATTGTGCGCGCAGTTCCGGGTCCTGAACTCGCGGCAGCGATTCGGTGGCGCTGCGCAGCGATGCCAGCGGGTTCTTGATCTCATGCGCGACATCGGCGGCAAAGGTTTCCACCGCGTCGATCCGGTGGCGCAGGGTGGCGGTCATATCGGATACGGCGCGCGCCAGCTGGCCGATCTCGTCGGCGCGGGGCTGCATCCGTGGCACTTCCATATCGCGTTCGCGCCCCAGTCGCACTCGCTCGGTGGCGGAAACAAGCCGCCGCAGTGGCTCGATGATGGTGGAGGCCAGATAGAGCGAGAGCACGATCGAAACGAACAGCGCCAGCAGGATGATCGTCATCAGGCTGGTGCGCGCGGTGCGCACCGATTGGGTAATATCCCCGGCATTGCGGGTGGTGAGCAGGCTGGCTCCGTTGACGCCCACCGGGGCGGCGGCGTTGATGACCGGGGTGCCATCGGGCGCGCGGCGCAGTTCGATCTGGCTCAGGCCCTGCTGGCGCACGCTTGCGAGTTCGGGCCAGCTGTCGGCCACGGTATCCGCGGGCTCTTCGTAACGCGGGGCGGATGGCGCGCCCACCACGAAATTCACCGCATCGTCGGTCCAGCGGGCAAGGTCTTCACCGAAGCGGTTCTGCCACCGGATCGTCGAAAGCAGAAGCTGGGTTTGTCCAGCGCGAAGCTATCAGCAATCAAAGCGCCCTCAGCGTCATACATGCGCAGCCGCATCGCTGTTCGCTTGACCGATCTGGATCAGCAGCGCCTCTTGCCGTTCCGCTGTCGCCCCGGCCAGCGCCTCGGCAGTGATCTGCGCTTCGATCCGGGCCAGCTTGAAGCGTTCGTCCAGCAACTGGCGGCGGTACGAATCGAGGAAGAACAGGCTGCCCGCCAGCACCAGCAGCGGAATCAGATTGACCGCCAGAATGCGCGTGGTCAGCGATCCGCCAAGCGGGAACGGCCAGCCGTTCCAGCCGCCCGGCTGGGCAGCGGCGGCGGATCGTCAGCCATCGGTGAAGCTGTAGCCCGCGCCATACAGCGTTTCGATCGCCGCCGAATCTGCTGATCGATAACGCGGAATTTGCGCCGCAGCCGCTTGATGTGCGAATCGACCGTGCGATCATCCACGAACACATCGTCGGGATAGGCGGCATCCATCAGCTGGTTGCGGCTCTTGATCACGCCGGGGCGCTGGGCGAGGGCTTCCAGCATCAGGAATTCGGTCACCGTCAGGCTCACCGCGACGCCGCCCCAGGTCACCTGATGCCGCGACGGGTCCATCGACAGCCGCCCGCGCACGATCAGCCCGCTGCCGTGGCGTTCCGGCTGCTCGGGTGCAGCTTCCTGCCCTTCCTCGCACCGGCGCGGCGCGGCGCAGGATCGCGCGGATGCGGGCGAGCAGCAGCCGCTGGCTGAACGGCTTGGCGATATAATCGTCCGCCCCCATCGCCAGACCCGCTTCCTCGTCCTCTTCCTGATCCTTGCTGGTGAGGAAGATCACCGGCAGGCTGGATGTTTCCCGCAGCGGCGGAGCAGTTCCATCCCGTCCATGCGCGGCATCTTGATGTCGAACACGGCAAGATCGGGCGGATTGGTCTGCAGCGCGCGCCAGCGCCGCCTCGCCATCCGAATAGACGCGGGTGGCATAGCCTTCGGCCTGCAAGGCAATAGAGAGGGTGGTGAGGATGTTGCGATCATCATCCACCAGCGCGATCACCCGCTGGGTTTCGCCCTGCGGCAGGTGCGCCGGCTGGCCCGCATCATGCGGGGAAGTTTCGGACTCTATGGGGTTCGGCTTCGCTCATCGCCGTTACGGCACTAACTTTTTGCACGCGATTGCAGCAACTTTGCTGCGCATCAGCGGTGCAAGAAAAGCAGAACCAATGGTTTGGGAACGTTCTCTTGGCGATTAACGGCCACCGCCTTCGCACCTGCAAATTGACGCCGCAATTGCGCGCTACTATGCGCAACCGCGAATCCCCGACGCATACGAATGCGTAGCTCGCACAAACAGCGCCTCCCGAAGGAGCCTAGACTTGTCCGTATCCCTTTCTGTTCCGCTTTCCGACCAAGGCTTTGCCACCAAGGCCACGATCCACGCCAATCTCGGCACCGCCGCTCTGGTGGAACAGGCAGCTGGCCAAGGGCGAGGGCAAGCTGACCAAAGATGGCGCGCTGCTGGTGGAAACCGGCAAGTTCACCGGGCGCAGCGTGAAGGACAAATTCATCGTCCGCGATGGCAGCACCGAAAGCACGATCAACTGGGGCGCGATCAACCAGCCGATGAGCCCGGAACACTTCGCCGCGCTGAAGGCCGATTTCCTCGCCCACCTGGAAGGGCAGGACGAACTTTACGTCGCCGATCTGTTCGGCGGCTCGCAGCCCGAATATCGCGTCAACGTTCGCGTCATCACGCAGATGGCGTGGCACAGCCTGTTCGTGCGCACCCTGCTGGTGCGCCCCTCGGCGGAGGAAGTGGCCGAGTTCGATCCCGAATACACCATCATCAACCTGCCCAGCTTCAAGGCCGATCCGGACGCGCCACGGCTGCCGCAGCGATACGGTGATCGCGGTCAATTTCGCCGAAAAGCTGATCCTGATCGGCAACACCGAATATTCGGGCGAGATGAAGAAGGGCGTGTTCGGCCTGCTCAATTACCTGCTGCCGGCGCAGGGCGTGATGCCGATGCATTGCAGCGCCAATATCGGCGCGGACGGCAAGAGCGCGATTTTCTTCGGCCTGTCGGGCACCGGCAAGACCACGCTTAGCGCCGATGCCAGCCGCACGCTGATCGGCGATGACGAGCATGGCTGGTCGGACCAGGCGGTGTTCAATTTCGAAGGCGGTTGCTACGCCAAGATGATCAATCTTTCGGCCGAGGGCGAGCCGGAGATTTACGCCACCACCAAGATGTTCGGCACGATCCTCGAAAACGTGGCGATGGATGAGGACTCGCGCGAACTGGACTTTGCCGACGCCAGCAAGACCGAGAACACTCGTGGTGCCTACCCAATCGAATTCATCCCCAACACCAGCGAGAAGAACCTCGGCCCGGCACCGTCAAACGTGATCATGCTGACCGCTGATGCTTTTGGCGTGCTGCCTCCGATTGCGCGGCTGACGCCGGATCAGGCGATGTATTACTTCCTCTCCGGCTATACCGCCAAGGTAGCGGGCACCGAAATCGGCGTGACCGAGCCGGAAGCGACTTCTCAGCACCTGCTTCGGCGCCGCCTTCATGCCACGCCACCCCAGCGTCTATGGCAATCTGCTGAAGGAACGCATCGCGCGCGGCGGGGTGCAGTGCTGGCTGTTCAACACCGGCTGGACCGGCGGCAAATATGGCGTCGGCAAGCGGATGCCGATCAAGGCCACGCGCGGACTGCTCAATGCCGTGCTCGATGGCAAGATGGACGAAGTGGAATTCCGCAAGGACCCCAATTTCGGGTTCGATGTGCCGGTGCATGTGCCCGCGCTGGCCGAAGCCGGGATCGATCAGGCGGTGCTCGATCCGCGCAGCACCTGGGCCGACAAGCAGGCTTATGACGACACCGCACACAAAGCTGGTGGAGCTGTTCGTGGAGAACTTCCGCCAGTTCGCCGACTATGTCGATGAAGGTGTGCGGCAGGCGGCCCCGCAGGCGGCCTAAATTGCGTTAACCCTCACTGCCGTGCCCGCGCGCCATGTAATCGGCGCTCTGCATTTCCATCAGGCGGCTGACAGTGCGGGCGAATTCGAACGCGCCGTCTCCCGCCAAATAGAGGTCTTCCGGCGCGGCGGCGGCGGTGGCGAACAGCTTCACCCCGTGCTCGTAGAGCGCGTCGATCAGCTTGGTGAAGCGGATCGCTTCGTTGCGGTTTTCCGGTCCCATACGCGGAATGCCGACCAGCACCACGGTGTGATAGGTGCGGGCTATGGCGAGATAATCCGCCGCCCCGCGGTTCTCACCGCACAGCCGCTTGAAGCTGAACACCGCGACGCCTTTCAGGCTCTTGGGCACGAACAGCGTGCGCCCACCGCCCAGCGAGAGTTCGCCTGAAGGCACGTTGGCGGCATCCTCGGGCGCGTAATCGGTCAGGCGGAAGAACGCCTCGCGCGTCTGCGCCGTCGCCGCATCGCCGAGCGGCGTGTGCCAGGTGGCCAGCCCGCCGAGCCGGTCGAGCCGGTAATCGGTCGGGCCGTTCAGCGGCAACACGTCCATCTCCCGCTCCACCAGGTCGATGAAGGGCAGGAACAGCGAGCGGTTGAGCCCGTCCTTGTACAGATCGGCACGGAGGGCGGTTGCTGGTGGTCACCACCGTCACCCCTTCGTCCACCATCAGCGCGGTGAACAGGCGGGCCATGATCGCGGCGTCGGCGGTGTTGTTGACCACCATCTCGTCAAACGCGAGGCAGCGGACATCGGCGGCGATCCGTTTTGCCACGCGGCCAATCGGCCCCTCTGCCTCCTTCTCGCGCTCCTCGCGGATCAGGCCATCCACTTCCAGCATGAACTCGTGGAAATGCACCCGGCGCTTTTCCGCAATGTCCAGCGTGGCCACGAACAGGTCCATCAGCATCGATTTGCCGCGCCCGACGCCGCCCCACATGTAGACGCCCTGCGGACTGGCCTTCCTGCTGCCGAAGAACTGCGCCAGCAGCCCGCCCGGCCGCTCCGCCTCCAGTTCCTTCTGCAACCGGTCCAGCCGCAGCACCGCCGCGCGCTGGTCGGCATCGGGCTGCAATTCCCCGGCGGCGACCAGCCGCTCGTACCGCGCGGCAAGCCCGCTCAGATCGCGCGCTCCACCTGCATCTTCTTGATTTCGGCAATCGCCCGCGCCGGATTGAGCCCCTTGGGGCAGACATTGGCGCAGTTCATGATGGTGTGGCAGCGGTAGAGCCGGAACGGATCTTCCAGCGCATCGAGCCGCTCGCCGGTCATCTCGTCACGGCTGTCGGCCAGCCAGCGATAGGCCTGGAGCAGGATCGCCGGGCCGAGGAACTTGTCCGAATTCCACCAGTAGCTGGGGCAGGCGGTCGAGCAGCAGGCGCACAGGATGCATTCGTACAGCCCGTCGATCTTCTCGCGCTGCTGCGGCGATTGCAGCCGTTCCTTGCCGCTCGGCGTGGTCGAGACAGTCTGGAGCCACGGGCGGATAGAGGCATATTGCGCGTAGAAGTGGGTGAAATCGGGCACCAGGTCCTTCACCACTTCCATGTGCGGCAGCGGGGTGATGCGCACATCGCCCTTCAAGTCCTCGATCGCGGTGGTGCAGGCGAGGCCGTTCTTGCCGTTCATGTTCATCGAGCAGGAACCGCAGATGCCCTCGCGGCACGAGCGGCGGAAGGTCAGCGTCGGGTCGATCTCGTTCTTGATCTTGAACAGCGCGTCCAGCACCATCGGCCCGCAATTGTCGAGATCGACTTCGAAGGTATCGTAGCTGGGGTTCTTCCCGCTGTCCGGATCGTAGCGATAGATGCGGAAACTCTTCACCCGCTTGGCACCAGCGGCCCCTTCGGCATTGCTCAGGACAAGCTTGTGCACCGCGCCGTCCTTGCGGATCGTGCTGTTCTTGGGGAGGGTGAATGTCGCCATGATCTCATCCGGTCGTTTCAGCTTCGATGGTCTCTCTAGCCATCGCGCGCGCAAGGGCAAGCCGGACCTTGGGGCGAGCGGCCAATATCCGCAGGATTTGGGCGGTTTGGGGTAATTATGGAGCACATGGAGCACAGTCCTTGAAGCGAAAAGCCGGGCGGTTCGGGGAGGGCTTGAGAAGCTACGGCAGAGAGGGCGGGTTTCGGCGTGCATCCGCATGACCTAGCGCGCCGAGAGGCAAGTAGGAAAGGACCGGCATGGCCTGGCAGAAGGCGGCGATATTCGGCGCGAGTGGCGGCATCGGCGGGGCGCTGGTGCGGGCGCTGGCGGGGCAGGGGGTCGAGGTGCTGGCGGGATCGCGCAGCGGATGCGCGCCAGACCTGCCCGGTGTCACGCCCTTTGCCTTCGACCTGACCGACGAGGACAGCATCGCCGCTGCGGTATCCGGCTGGCAGGGCAATCCGCCCGATCTGGTAATCGTGGCGAGCGGGGTGCTGATGCTGCCAGACGGCACAGGACCGGAACGCTCCCTGCGCCAGATCGACGGCGCGGCGATGGCGCAAATGTTCGCGCTCAACACCATTGGCCCGGCGCTGGTGGCCAAGCACGTGCTGCCGCTGCTCCCGCGCAGCCGCCCCGCCACCTTCGCTGCCCTCTCCGCCCGCGTCGGCTCCATCGGCGACAACCGCGTGGGCGGCTGGCACTCCTACCGCGCGAGCAAGGCCGCGCTCAACATGCTGATCCGCAACTTCGCCATCGAACTGGCCCGCACGCACCGACAGGCACTGGTGGTCGGCCTGCATCCGGGGACGGTGGACACAGGGCTATCCGCGCCGTTCCAGGCGAACCTGCCGGCTGGGCAGCTGACTACGGCCGATGAGGCAGCGGCGAACCTGCTGGCGGTGCTGGCGGGGCTGGGGGTGGCGGACAGCGGGGGCGTGTTCGACTGGAAGGGGGAGCGGGTGGCGGAGTAGGGGTGTGCGCTCTCAGCTCCCCATGCGGCTAACACCCCTCCGCCTTGCAGTGCGCCCGCACTGGCCCTAGCGCACTCCAACCATGCGCATCGCCATCTACGATCTTGACCGGACGATTACTCGCAGCCCCACTTTTACGCCGTTTCTGCATTTCGCCGCCGCCAGAATCGCGCCGTGGAGGCTGCTGTTTTCGCCGCTGTGGATCGTCTTGATGCTGGGGTATCGCCTCGGTTTCTATTCCCGCACCCGGCTCAAGCAGATGGGGATGCGGTTGATGACGGGCAGTGCCGATCTGGAACGGCTCGAAGCGGTCGGGAGGGGATTCGCCGCGCGTCGGATTGCGGCTGGCGGGCTGATGCCGGAAACGCTGCAATTGATCGAAGCAGACCGGCAGGCAGGGGCTGTCCTGCTGCTGGCGACGGCGGCCTTTGGCTTCTACGCCAGTGCCTTTGCTGCGCATCTGGGCATCGCCGGGCTGGTCGCTACGCGTTGGGATGGCAAGCGCATTCCCGGCGGCAATTGCTACGGTGAGGAAAAGAAGGCGCGGGTACTGACATGGCTGACCGAAAAGGGCATTGATCCGGCCTCGGTCACGATCCGTTTCGTGAGCGACAGCTTCGCCGATGCGCCGCTGCTCGATATGGCGCAGGATGCCGTTTTCGTGACGGGCAGTCGAACTCTCGCGGCCAGAGCGCGGGCACGGGGTTGGCGGGTTATCGCTCCTGCGGCCTGATCAGCGCCGCGATCACGTCCGCCGCCCGCCGGGAAGCGGGAAGTTTGCCGCGATCAAACGTATAGTCGAACAGTTTCTGCTGCGCCTCCGCGTGGCGGGCGCCGATTTCCCGATATTGCGGTAGCAGCGCGATAAGTTCGCGCGCAGACTTCACCACCGGCCCGGCTTTGCGGAACATCAGCCAGGCGTCTTCCTCCGCGTTCCCGCTGGCGCGGCAGTCGATAAAGAAGGCCGGCCGCGGGCGGGCGAGGAATTCGTAAATCTGGCTGGAAACATCGCCAATATAGCCGTCGGCGGCGAGCATATAACTCATATCGAACAGTTTCTCGCTGCCCGTATCGATCAGCACATTGGGCGCAGCTAGCGCGATGGCGGGAATTTCCGGCCGCCTTCGACTGGTGCGGTATTCGGGAGAGATGTGGAGCTGTTTGCGGAACAGCATCACATGCGGCGCGAAAATGCAGTTGAACTGCGAACCGGCCTCGCTGGCGAACCATGCCAGCAGTTCCGGCCCAGCGTCGTACCAACTGGACAGATGCGGATCGAAATGGGGATTGTAGACGAAGGTGGGCCGCCCATTGCCGAACGGATCGGGCCGCGCGGCCAGATCGATGGCATCGAACTTGGGATAGCCGACAACCGCCATACGCTCACGCTGCGCGCCGTGCGCCACCATCTGGTCCACCACCTTTTCGCCCGCCACCAGCAGGCAATCGAAGCGCGCGAAATCCGGGTGGTAGGAGACATTGCGATCTCCTGCGCCGTGCGGAATCATGGCGAAGGCAGGCGTTTCGTGCGGCGCCAGATAGCGCTTTACCCGCAGGCAGGTCCGCTCGGTTGACACCACCACATCGCTGCGCGCGAACAGATGCCGGTAGAGGCGGAGCCGCAAGAGGCGACTGGCGGGGAGCAGTCTGTCGGCAGCCCTCGCTATCACGCGAGCCCAAAGCGGCAGCACCATCTCCACCCACTCAATCAGCGCGGCATCTTCCGGCGCAATCAGGGTTTCCAGCCGCTGGCGGATGGCGGGGGTGGCATAGGCGATAGTGCAGGCGGTTTCCGGATGGAATCGCGCGGTGGCGGCAGCGGTGCCCGCCAAATGCGCCACCTGATGTCCGGCATCGTGATTGAACAGGAACAGCACGCGCTTCATCAGGCTGTCCGGTAGTCGAGCTGAGCAGGCTTGCCAACGCGGCATTGAACATTGGCCACCGCTCGTCCAAAGGGCGTGGCAATGGAAAAGCCGCTGCCAGCCGAAGAGCGCCGCGACGGGCTGCGGAACATTGGTCGCAATCTCGCCTGGATCATCGGCGGGAAGGGATTTGCGGCGGTCGTCAGCCTGATCTATCTCGCGCTGCTTTCCCGCTCCCTCGGGGTGCGCGATTTCGGGCACTTTTCGCTGATCTTCGGCACCGCGCAGGCACTGGTGGCGCTGTCGGGCTTTCAGGCGTGGCAAACGATGGTCCGGTTCGGCACCCGCCCGATGCTGGATAACGATTGGCCCCAGTTCGGCCGATTGGCAGCCTTCTGCGCCACGATCGAGGCAGGCGGGGCGTTGCTCGGCTGTCTGGTGGCGGGCATCGTGTTTTACGGCTTCGGACCGATGCTGAACCTGAATACCGAATATATCGACATGGCATTCGGCTTCAGCTGCGCCTTGATGTGGTCGCGCATGAGCACATCCAATGGCATTGTCCGCGTGCTCGATAGGGTGGATGTCGCGAGCTATGTCGAAGCAGTGATCCCAACCGGGCGACTGATCGCGGCGGTGCTGATATTCATTTCCCCCGAACCTTCGGTGGGCAAGTTTCTGTTTGCCTGGGCTTTTCTCGATCTGCTGTCGGCGGCAATTTATTGGGTCGCAGCGCGCAAACTTGCGCCCGAAGCCCTCAGCTGGGCCAATTTTTCGCGCTGGCGCAATGGGCTGGCGGAAAATCCGGGGATCGCCCGCTTCTTCGGCATGACCTACGTCACCTCCTCGCTCGATGCCCTGTACCGGCAGGGGCCGCTGCTACTTGTGGGGCTGTTGCTGGGAACCAGTGCCGCCGGGCTGTATCGATTGGCAGACCAGCTGGCGCAGGGGATCGGCACGCTGGCGGCGCTGGTGGCGCGGGCGGTGTTTCCCGAATTTGCCTTGTCGCACATGGCCGATGATCAGCACGCCTTTCGCAAGCTGGTGCGGCAGGTTTCGGTGGTGGCGGCAGCGGTGGGACTGGCGGTTACGCTTGTGGCCTGGCTGCTGGGCGGGCCATTGCTTGGGCTGATTGGCGGCACGGATTTTGTGCGTGGTGCGCCGGTGCTGGTGCCGCTGGCGATGAGCGCATCATTTGCATTGGCGGCTGTCGCTTTCGAGCCGATGCTGCTGTCCACCGGCCATGTATTTTATGCAGTGATCGCACGCTTGAGTTCGGTGCTGATGATGGGCGCGGCCATCGTGGTGCTGGCGGTCTACGGTCCGCTGGGCGTGGGTTGGGGCGTGGCGATCGGGATGGCGATTTTCTACGTGGTGATGGGCCTGTTGACCTACAAGGCGATGCGTCAGGTGATGCGCCAGAGTGCCGTCGAATGACCTTCAACGCCATCGTGCTGGCGGGAACCCGGCCCGGAGGCGATCCGTTTGCGGCAAGCGAAGGGGTAGCGCACAAGGGCCTGATTGCCGTGGGAGGGGAGCCGATGCTGGCACGGGTCGTGCGCGCCCTGCGGGAAGCCGGGGCAGCGCGCATTGGCGTGTCCTGCGACGATCCAGAGGTGATCGCCTGCGCACGCGAACTTGGCGCCGAGGTGCTGCCAACGGGCGCGGGGCCAAGCGCCAGCGCGCAACTGGCATTTGACCACTTCGGCGCGCCACTGCTGATTACCACATCCGATCACGCGCTGCTGCGACCCGAGTGGGTGCGCCAGCTGATCGATCAGACACCTGCGTGCAGCGACCTTGCGGTCATGCTGGCGCGTCGCGAACTGGTGGAGGCGGCCCTGCCGGGGAGCAAGCGAACCTGGCTTCGCTTTGCCGATGGCCACTGGTCCGGCTGCAATCTGTTCCTGCTGGCAAGCCCGAAGGCGCATGTCGCGCTGGATCTGTGGTCCGGGATTGAGGCGGATCGCAAGCGTCCGTGGCGGATCGTGCGGCGATTGGGCGCGGGCGCGCTCCTGAATTATGCGCTTGGCAGGCTATCGCTGGCGGAAGGGCTTGCGCGGCTTGGCCAGAGGCACGGGATGGCGGTGGCGCTTGTTCCCGCCGCGGCCGGGCTGGCTGCCGTTGATGTCGACAAGCCGCAGGATCTAATTGATGTGCGTCGCCTGATTGAAGGCTGACCGGCCCGGATCGCGCCTCATTAAGGGCGGCGATCCGGACCAGCTTTGTCTCAGCTTTGCTTGATTACCCGTTGATCAGGCACCGAAAGTGCGCTGCCACCAGCCACTGCGGCGGGGCGAACCATCGGCTTCGGTTTCGCCTTCTGCGGGAGTTTCGCCAGCGGAGTTATTCGCGCCTTCTGCTGCCATTTCGGTCGCTGCTTCCGCCTTCTTGCGCGGGGCGCGGCGGGCCTTGGGCTTGGGCGCTTCCTCAGCTTCGACAGCAGGTTCAGCTTCCGCCGCGACTTCTGGCGAGACTTCGGCAGGTGCTTCAATGGCAACCGCCTTCTTGCGCGGAGCCCGCTTGGCTTTCGGCTTGGGTGCCTCTTCGACTTCGGCTTCGGCTACGGCTTCGGGAGTAGCTTCGGTTTCGGGCACCGCGTCAACCGCAGCTTCCTCGACCACCTTTTTGCTCCGCGAACGGCGCTTCGGCTTGAGTGCTTCCTCCGCTTCGACTTCGGCAACCGGTTCCGCAACTTCCGCGGTTACGGTTTCCGCTTCGTCGGCAACCGCACCTTCGTCATCGCGCTTGCGATTGCGACCACGACCACCGCGACGACCCCGGCGGGGCTTGCGCTCGCCTTCGTCTTCGGACCGCACTTCGGTAGCGCCTTCAGTCTCACGCTCGCCAACTTCGCCAGTATCGTCATCGGCAGCCGAGCCGTTCTCATCCTGCTCGCCGCCTTCCTCGCGCAGTTTGTTGCGACCACGGCCACCACGACGGCGGCGGCGGCGTTTCTTGCGGGCGTCATCGCTATCGTCGCCAGCCTCGCCGCGTTCTTCGCGAGGTTCCTTACGCGCGGCGCGGGGTTCGGGACGTTGCTCCTCGGCTTCTTCGGCCTCGTCGTCGAAATCGTCCTCGTCTTCGGCGAAGTCCTCGTCTTCCTCCTCGTCAAACACGATGGGTTCGAACTTCGGCATCACGGTGGGCTTGGGGCCGGAGGAACCGACGCGCATCTTTGCGCCTTCGTCCTCGCCCTCGGGCGCACTTCCACGGTGCACGCCATAGCGGCTCTCAATCTCGGACAGATCGGCGCGCTTGGCGTTGAGCAGATAGACCGCCGCTTCGGTGGAAGCATAGAGCGTGATGATCGTGCCCTTGCCCTTGGCCGCTTCATCCTCGATCAGCCGCAGCGCCGAAAGCCCGGCGCTGGAAGCGGTGCGGACAAGGCCCGGTGCCATCGCAATGCGGGCAGCCACGGGTGGTAGCTTCGAGCACGCCGGTGCGCAGCCGCTGGCGGCTCATTTCCATCAGCCCGAAGCCGGAAATCCGCCCGACCTGGATCCGTGCGCGATCATTCTTGAGCGCATCCTTCATCGCCCGCTCGACTTTGCGGATGTTGGAGTTGTGATCCATGTCGATGAAATCGATCACCACCAGCCCGGCCATGTCGCGCAGGCGCAGCTGGCGGGCGATTTCGCGCGCGGCTTCAAGGTTGGTGTTGAGCGCGGTCGCCTCGATCCCGTGTTCCTTGGTGGAACGGCCCGAGTTGATGTCGATCGAGACCAGCGCTTCGGTCGGGTTGATGACCAGATAGCCGCCGCTCTTCAGCTGCACCACCGGGTTCATACATGGCCGAAAGCTGGTCTTCCGCGCCGTAGCGCTGGAACAGCGGCACCGGATCGGAATAGGCCTTCACCCGCCGGGCGTGGCTGGGCATCAGCAGTTTCATGAACTCGCGCGCGAGCCTGAAGCCCTGCTCGCCTTCGACCACCACTTCCTCGATCTCGCGGTTGTAGATGTCGCGGATGGCGCGCTTGATCAGGTCCTGAATCCGAATGGATCACGGCTGGCGCGCTGGATGCCATCGTGCGTTCGCGGATTTCGTCCCACAGCCGGGCGAGATAATCGAAATCGCGCTTGATTTCGGTCTTGGTGCGCTGACAGCCCGGCGGTGCGGACGATCAGGCCCATGCTCTTGGGCAGGGATGAGTTCGGAGACGATGGTCTTCAGCCGCTTGCGATCCGAGCCGCTGGAAATCTTGCGCGAAATCCCGCCGCCGTGGCTGGAATTGGGCATCAGCACGCAATAGCGGCCCGCGAGGCTGAGATAGGTGGTCAGCGCGGCGCCCTTGTTGCCGCGTTCTTCCTTGACCACCTGGACCAGCAGCACCTGGCGGCGCTGGATAACGTCCTGAATCTTGTAACGGCGGCGCAGCGCCTGGCGCTTGGCGCGGACTTCGTCGATTTCCTTGGCGCGGCTGCCACCGCGCTGGCCGCCACGGCCATTGCGCTGGCCTTGACCCTGACGGCCGACCGCGACCCTGCTGGCGACCGCGACCACGGCCACGGCGATTGTCGCCGTCGCCCTCCTCGTCGCTGCCTTCAGCATCTTCGTCGCCGTCGTCATTCGTCCTCTTCGTCCGATCGTCGCCGTCTTCGAACTGGCCTTCCTCGATGGTGGCGACATCATCCTTTTCGGACGTGTCGATTTCGTCGACGCCGCCATTGCATCGTCGTCGCCGTGATGATCGTCGTCATCATCGTCCGCCATGCGGTCCTGCGCGCTTTCGCCACAGGCGTCCTCGTCATCCTCTTCCTCGGCGCGCAAAGCGGCCTCTTCCTCAGCCGCTGCCGCTTCCTCGGCGAGCAGCCGGGCGCGGTCTTCCGCAGCGGAATCTGGTAATAGTCAGGGTGGATTTCGCTGAAGGCGAGGAAGCCGTGCCGGTTGCCGCCAAAATCGACGAATGCCGCCTGCAGCGACGGTTCGACCCGGGTTACTTTTGCCAGGTAGATATTGCCCTTGATCTGCTTGTGTTCAGCAGATTCAAAGTCGAATTCCTCAATCCGGTTTCCCTTGAGTACCGCCACCCGTGTTTCTTCCGGGTGGCGCGCATCGATCAACATGCGCGTTGCCATTTAATCTTCTCCGGGCAGGTCCCGAGCTAGCGGCCAGGCCGGTTGAAGCCGGTCCGCTGGCGGGTTGCTGCCGATATGTGTGAATTCCCCAGCGCCACTGGCGCAGGGAGGGAATTGATCGCGCCGCCGCCATGCACCCGATACCGGGGCGTGGAAAGCGGGCAAGCGAAACGTGTCTGCCGCAATGCAAAGGCGCAGGGATTGCGTCTGCGCGCGAACCGATGCCGCAGCATCCACGCAGCCCTTGCGGCTGCGGGTTGTGCGACTGGCTCTTGCTTTGCATTGGGGCATCAACCTGTAATCTGATCCGGCAAAGGCGGAAGCGCCGTTCCGGTTGGCCGGGATATAGTTGCGCCGGCACCCAAGGTGCTAGCAGCCGGGGAAAGTCTCGGCAACCTTGTTGCGCGATCTGGTAAATTTCCCTTGTATTTATGCTCGTAAGATTCCGGCGCATCGCGACGCAGAGGTGAGGACTTCATTCACCCCGCGTGTCCTACGCGTATCCAGATCGCCCTGCTTTTTGCCTGTCCCGGTGCTGCTGCTGTGGCGCGGCTGTTTGCGTGGGGGCTGGGCTGATCCCGTTGCCGGTGTCTGGGCGCGTGCCTATGTGCATCCGGCATGCCGACTGCCCGATGCGGCGGGCAACGCGCGGGCTGCCGGAAGTGTTCGGGCCGAGGATCCTTCGCGCCCGCTGGTGGTGATCGATGCCGGGCACGGCGGGCACGATCCGGGCGCAGCTGGAGAGGATTATCGCGAAAAAGCGGTGGTGCTGGGACTTGGCCGCAGCGCTGCGCGACCGACTTGTGGCAGAAGGCGGCATCCGCGTGGCGATGACGCGGGATGATGATCGCTGGTGGTGCTTGGCGAGCGGGCCGAGATCGCGCGCGCACTGGGGGCGGACCTGTTCCTTTCCATCCATGCCGATTCGGCAGGCGATCAAGCGGGCGTGGACAGGTGCCAGTATCTATACCCTGTCCGAAGACGCGCATCGTCCGAAGCCGCCGCCCGCTTTGCCGAGCGGGAAAATCGGGCTGACATGGTCAACGGGACCGACCTTTCGGGCAATGATGCATGCCGTGAATGCCATTCTGGTGGAATTGGCACAGCGGCGACCTCGGGCCGCTCGGCAGAGTTTGCCGCGCTGATCGATGCGCGAGGGCGGAGAGCGTGCTGCGCTTCCACCCGCAAGCGCGCCGCGCCGCCGCGCTGGCGGTGCTGCGCGCGCCCGATGTGCCCTCGTGCTGTTACGAAGCCGGGCTTTATCTCCAACCCGGACGAAGCCCGCGGCTGGCATCTGCGGAAGGGCAGCGCGGATTTGCCGAGGCGATGGCGCGCGCGATCCGCATTTATTTCGCCGCGCGCAGTCCGGGGCGCAATAGACTTCCGCAACCGGCTGAAACTGGCGGCTAGAGCGCAGCGCATGAGTGATGATTTCTCCGCCGAAGCCGACAGCGGCATGAACAGCTTTACCCGGCGCATCTGCTCGCGGCGGGCAGGGTGCTTGGTCGAATGTGCGCCACATCTGGCAGGCCCGCCGCTCGGTCCGATTGCTGTTCTATGCGCTTGGCGGCGGGCTGCTGTTCTTGATCGCCGGTTGGTTCTGGCTGGCGCACGATCTGCCCGATGCCGAAACGCTGCTCGATTACGAACCCAACCTGCCCTCCGTAGTGCGCGGAATCGACGGCGAGATCGTCCACCGGTTCGAGCGCGAACGGCGGGTGGAACTGCAGTTCAGCGATCTGCCACCGCAACTGCTCAACGCCTATATCACCGCCGAGGATGAGACCTTCTGGACCCACAACGGTATCGACGCGGGCGGCTTTTTCAACGCCGTGGTCGATTACATTTCCAAATTCGGTTCGGACGAGCGGGCGGTGGGCGGTTCCACCATCACCCAGCAGGTGGCGAAGAACATCCTCGTCGGCAACGAATATTCGATCACCCGCAAACTGCGCGAAATGATCCTCGCCACCCGCATCGAAGGGGTGCTGGAAAAAGAGGAGATCATCACCCTCTACCTCAACGAAATCCCGCTCGGCCGCCGCAGCTTCGGCGTGCAGGCCGCCGCGCGCGCCTATTTCGACAAGGACGTGGGTGATCTGGCGCTGCACGAAATGGCCTACCTTGCCATCCTCCCACGGCGCCCGAAACAGTACAGCCGCGAAGCCAACTACGGCGATGCCCGCGAACGGCGCAATCTCGTGCTCACGCAGATGGAGGACAACGGCCATATCACCGCAGCGGAAATGACCGCCGCGCAGGCCGCGCCGCTGGGCATTGTCGAGCGGGCAGCGCGAGGAACGCTCGGCCGATGCGGGCTATTTCTTCGAAGAAGTGCGCCGCCAGCTGATCGAACGCTACGGCGAAGAGGCGGAGGACAGCGCGAACAGCGTTTATGCAGGCGGGCTGTGGGTGCGCACTTCGCTCGACATGGAATTGCAGGATGCAGCGCGCGATTCGCTGCGCGATGCGCTGCTGCGCTATCACGGCACGCGCGGCTGGACCGGGCCGACTGGCACGAGCTCAATCCCGGCAATGGTGATCTGACCGCACAGCTCGCCAGTTCCAATCTGGCGATCACTATGAAAACTGGCGCATCGGCGTGGTGACCGCGCGCAGATGGCGATTCGGCCACGCATCGGCTTTGCCACCGGCGAAGAAGCGCCGCTGACCGGCCTTCCCTGAAGCGCCTGGCAAGTGGGCGATGTGATCGCCGTCTGCCCCCAGTGGCAATGCCTGGCGGCTGCGCAACGTGCCCGAAGTGTCCGGCGGCTTCGTGGCGATGAGCCGGACACACCGGGCGGGTGCTGGCGATGCAGGGCGGGTTTGATCAGTCGGCTCGGCGCGTTTCAACCGCGCCACGCAGGCCAACCGCCAGCCCGGATCGACCATCAAACCGTTCGTCTATGCCGCCGGGCTCGATCACGGGATGACCCCGGCCACGATGGTGCCCGATAGCCAGTATTGCTATTATCAGGGCAGCAATCTGGGCGAAAAATGCTTCACCAATTTCGGCGGCAGGCGCGGCGGCGGCGAATATCCGATGCGCTACGGGCTGGAGCAGTCCAAGAACCTGATGACCGTGCATATCGCCATGGATGCGGGCATGGAGAATGTCATCCACACCTTCCGCGATGCCGGGATTGAGCCGACCGGAGGTCGACTACGAACCCTATCCCGCCTTCGCGCTGGGCGCGGGCGATACCACGGTGGAGCGGATGGTCGCAGGCCTATGCCATGCTGGTCAACCACGGGCGGCTCAACCAGCCGACCGTGATCGATTACGTGCAGGACCGCGGACGGCAAGGTGATCTTCCGCGCCGATGAACGCGAATGCACCGGCTGCAACATGGCGCGAATGGGATGGCAGCCCGATGCCGCGCTTCGGGCGCGCCGGGCGGCAGGCGATGGATGCGCGCACCGCCTTTCAGATCGTCCATATGCTCGACCGGCGTGGTCCAGCGCGGCACTGCCACCCGTCTGCGCGATCTCGATATGCCGCTGTTCGGCAAGACCGGCACCAGCACCGGGCCGACCAATGCCTGGTTCGTCGGCGGATCGCCCGATATCGTCGCGGGCATGTATCTCGGCTTCGACCAGCCGCGCGACATGGGCGGATATGTGCAGGGCGGCAACACCGCCGTGCCGATCTTCCGCGATTTCGTGCTGCGAGCGCGAAGGGCACTGGAGCGGGCGGCCCTTTACTCGCGCCGGCAGGCGTGCGCATGGTCCGCATCGACCGGCGCACCGGCAGCCGGGTGTTCGATGGCTGGCCGAGCGACGAGCCCACCGCTTCGATCATCTGGGAAGCCTTCAAGCCCGATACCGAACCGCGCCGCACCCAGCGGCAGGACGAGATCGACGCAATGCGCGAGCTGATCCTTGCTCAGTTGCGCCGCCGCGAACGCGGGCCGGTGCAATCGGGCGAAGATAGCGGTGGCAGCGGAACGGGCGAGGACGAGCCGGTCGATTTTGCCGAGGACCAAGGCGGGATTTACTAACCTCACCCACTTTCGTTCCCGCCCGTGCTGCGCTAGGCGCGCGGCTCATACAATCGGAGAAAACCGCCATGCGTGCCGAAGGGCAGGCCTATATCGACCGGATCGGGGCCGCGCTGGCGCTGGTGAAGAAGTCGCTCGACTGGGATCGCGCGCTGCGCAAGCTCGACGAGCTGGAAGCGCGCGTGCAGGATCCCAACCTGTGGAACGATCCCAAGGCCGCGCAGGCGACCAGCCGCGAACACCGCCAGTTGAAGGACGCGGTCGAAACGGTGCAAGAAATCACCGCCGAAATGGGCGACGCGGTCGAATTCGTCGAAATGGGCGAGGCCGAGGGCGATGACGAGGTGGTGGCCGATGGTCTCGCCAGCCTTTCCGCGCTCGCCACCCGCGCGGATCGCGACAAGGTCAAGGCGCTGCTCTCGGGCGAGGCCGACGGCTATGACACCTATCTCCAGATCAACGCCGGCGCAGGCGGCACCGAGAGCCAGGACTGGGCCGAAATGCTCTTCCGCATGTACGGCCGCTGGGCCGAACGGCGCGGCTACAAGGTGGAGACGGTGGAATATCAGGCGGGCGAGCAGGCCGGGATCAAAAGCGCCACGCTGCTGATCAAGGGCGAGAACGCCTATGGCTATGCCAAAACCGAAAGCGGCGTGCACCGGCTGGTGCGGATCAGCCCTTACGACAGTTCGGCGCGGCGGCACACCTCGTTCAGCTCGGTCTGGGTCTATCCGGTGATCGACGACAATATCGATATCGAGATCAACGAAGGCGATCTGAAGATCGACACCTATCGCGCATCGGGCGCGGGCGGGCAGCACATCAACACCACCGATTCCGCGGTGCGCATCACCCACATGCCCACCGGCGTGGTGGTGGCGAGCCAGCACGATCGCAGCCAGCACAAGAACCGCGCCACCGCGATGAACATGCTGAAAGCGCGGCTGTTCGAACGCGAAATGGCCATGCGCGAGGCGGTGGCGGCGGGCGAATATGCCGAAAAGACCGAGATCGGCTGGGGCCACCAGATCCGCAGCTATGTGCTGCAGCCCTACCAGATGGTGAAGGACCTGCGCACCGGCCAGACCAGCCCCACGCCCGACGATGTGCTCGACGGCGACCTCGACGACTTCATCGCCGCCGCACTGGCGCAGAAGGTGACCGGCGAGAAGGTGGATGTGGAGGATGTGGAGTAGGCTTGCTGAAACTCCAATGCTGACATAACCTCCTCAAAAAACGGGGAGAGCTGTCGTGCGGATGATCGGGTTGCTGCTCACATGTGTTGCGCTGTCGGCCAGTCCGGCAATGGCGCAAAGCACCTGGGACAATCCCCGAGTCGAACGGCTTGCTTGGCCCGAGCTCGATACCTTCGCCAGCGAACGCGAATACCGCAACTGGGTGCGCGATCTGCGGCGGATGCAGCGGCAATTGCAGGAAGACCAGCGCGCGGCGCTCGATCCCGAGATCGTCGTTGCCATGGCGAACATTCAAGAACAGGATTGCGATCCACTGTTCGCCGATTGCTATACCGGCGAAGAGGACGAGGAAGGAACGATCCTCGTCACCGGGTCTCGGGTTACTTCTTCACCGCAATCGACGCCGCTCGCCATCACTTCAATCACCAACAATCAGGTCGGCGCGGTGGACGAAGGTGATATCGTCAAGCGTATCGGCGATTATCTGCTGGTGTTGCAGGACGGGCGCATTTTCGCCGCCAATTTCCGCACCATGCAATTGACCGACCGGATGGATGTCTATCGCCGCGACGAGGACGGCGATCCCATCGGAGCCGACTGGTATGACGAAATGCTGGTACAGGGCGATCACATTCTGATCACCGCCTATTCCTATTATGACGAAGCGAGCGAGCTTTCGGTGTTCCGGCTGGATCGGGAAACCGGGCGGATCGAGCGGCGCGGCGTATTCCTGATAAGCTCCGAGGATTATTACGACGTCGACAATTACGCCACCCGCGTAGTGGGCGATCGGCTGGTGATCTACACGCCATACGATCCCGAAGACCTCGTCAATCGCCGCAACCGCCCGGTGGTGCGGCGCTGGGTGCCTTCCGAGGATTACGACGACGAAGCGCGCGGTGAGCCGATGCTGGAGGCGGAGAATATCTACCGCCCGGTGTTCGGCACCTATGAACCAACCGTCCACACGATCTCGATCTGCGATCTGGGCGAACTTGACGGCGATTCGCTCGATTGCGAATCCTCGGCCTTCATTGCCGGGGAATCTGCAGAGATGTTCGTTGCGTCTGACAATATCTACCTCGCCACTACTGCCGCGCATGAAAATGATACCAATGAATATCGTGTCTGTCGTTCGCGCGCGGCAGGAAGAGAAGCCGACAATCGGCTGCCTCCCGGCGCGGTGTTCCGTATTCCGTTGCACCGCAATGCCGAAGTCGATCTGCTCCCGGTGCGCGGCATGGTGTTCGATCAGTTCTCTATGGACCAACGAGGCAGCCGTTTCCGGATGCTGGAGAGCTGGGGCCAGATTACCTGCGGCGAGGATTGGACTGCCGATTTGATGTCGCGCGGCGACATCGAACTGATCGACGCATCGATCGGCAGCTTCACCACCTCCTATCGCGCCGCGCCCGCGCGGCAGTTCACCACGCTGCCCGCTGTGGGCGAGGGCCATTTCGAGAACCGTTTCGTCGGCGAATGGCTGCTCTACGGCGTGCGCAGCCGCTACGGTCGCCCGCCTGAAGAAGATGACGAGGCTGGTAGCCATGTCTTGATGACTGTCCCGCTCGGCTCCCCGAAGCGGCTCGCGCATTGCCATTGGGGCACGAAATCACCCGAATCGAGGCGCTCGGCACCGATGCCATTGCCACCGGCTATCGCGACCAGTCCGGGCTGCACGTCAGCTATCTCGATCTGGCCGATACCGCACGGCTTGCCGATCAGGCGCATCTCGCCAATCGCTACGAGAGCGAAAGCCGCAGCCACGCCTTCAACGCCACGATCTATCCCGAGGCGGACGGGCTGCTCGGTCTTCCTACCGTGCGGTCCGAAGCTGATTCGGGGCGCCGGTGGTGGCGCTCAGACAATTCGGCGATCTCGTTCCTGCGCTTCTCCGAGAACGGCCAGCTGACCGACCTGGCCGATGTTGCGCCGGGCGAAGGGTCCGAAGAAGCCGCCGACGGCTACTCCTGCGAAGTCTCCTGCATCGATTGGTACGGCAATGCCCGCCCGATCTTCATCGATCGCGGAGTCTATGCGTTAATGGGTACCGAACTGGTCGAAGGCCGTGCGCTGTCTGACCGGGTAGAGGTGCTGCGGCGGCTTGATCTGACCGCTGAGGGTTCGCGATAAACCGCTCAACTTCTCGCAGCCCTAATCCGGTGTATGCCCGTTCGCCGCCTCAGCATACTCCGTATTGACGGTCTCGAATTGCGTTTCGACTTCCTGGCCGAGCGAGAACATCGTTCCCGCCAGTCCGACGCCGATCAGCATCGCCACCAGCCCGTATTCAATCGCGGTCGCTCCGGTATCGTCGGCGGCGAGGCGGCGTGTGCAATTCTTCAACATATCCTGGTCCCCAAACCATTCTTGCATCGGCAGGGTGTAGGAGTGTTTGGTAAATATCCGGTTGACGGCCAGTTCTATGGCTTCGTGGCCGAAACCAGCGAATAGTACCCGCCGCCCGTGCGGCAGGCGCGGACATCGGTGAAGCCTGCGCTTTCGAGGATCGTCCGGTATTCGGCCAATGAGTACTGGCGGCCGAGTGTGCCCATCAGCATCATCAGGCTGAACGAGGTGGCGCTCCACGGGCCGTCGCCATTGTCGTCGGTGAGGATTTCGCTCAGCAGGATGCGCCCGCCGGAGGGGAGGGCGGCGTAGCACTTGGCGGCGAGCAGAGCGTTGGTCTCCTCCGACCAGTCGTGGAAGATATTGGCGAACAGGTGCGCATCGTACCCGGTGGGCCATGCCTCTTCGAACATGTTGAGCCCGCAGGTCACTACCCGATCCGCCAGCGCGGCAGAGTCCAGCCCGCTTGCCCGCTTCGAACCACCATTTCCTTCAGATCGAGCAGGGTCACCCGCAGGTCCGGATGCGCCCGCGCCAATTCGATCCCGTACACACCCGATCCGCAGCCAACGTCGAGCACGCTCTCCATTCCAGCGAACATCGGTTGCGCGGCGAGACCGTGCGCGGGGGCGAGCGAGTGGGCGTGCATGAAGGTGGCAACCTGCGCCGCCATGTCTGCGCTCATCGTCCCGCGCTCCCACTCGGAAACGCCCGCTGCACGCACACCGGGTCGCTCGCCGCTGCGACCGTGGAAAGCAAGGATGCGTGTAGCGGAATGGTCTGGCGGAAGCGGAGCAGGAAGCCGCCCCAATAGCCTTCCGCCTTCGGGTGCAGCCAGGTCCGCGCCGTAGCTGTTGCACTCCAGCGTCCATCGCGCTTTTCGATCAGGTCTTGTGCCGCCAGCGCCCCCAGCAAAAGGCCGAGTGCACGCGCATCGACCGACAAGGCCGCCGCCAGCATGACGGTATCATAAGGAGCATCGCCCAGCAGGCGGAACACTCCCAGCTCGTCCGCCACCGTCACCGCCGGGAGAGTGTATTACGATTGCCACACGTCCCACAGCGGGCGGTCATCCAAATTCGGCGGCAATGGTCCCATAGTCTCTCTCCCCGGGAGCTTTGCATCACCTATACACACGGGCTTGCGTTGACAAAGTCCGTCGTGGCATCAGGCGCACAAAGAACATGGCGGGAGAGAGAATTATGGCGAGCCAGATGGAACGGGCCGAGACGCATTACGACCCTGTCGAAGACGCCGCGCGCCAGGTGCGGGCGATGATGCGCTATGTCGATCCGGGCGATTTTGTCACCCGCCGCTATGTCAGCAAGGGGGAGGAGATCAACACCGGCACCTATTCCGATCACGCGGTGACGATCCGCGACGGGATGCCGATGCGCGATCACTTTGCGCTCGATACCCACGGCTTCACGATTGCCAAGAGCGAGACGCAGGTCAGCGATTTCCGCGACAAGGCGCAGGTCGATCAGTTCTACGAACGCGAGGTGGAGCGCGATGTCATCCGCCTCACCGGTGCGGACAAATGTGTCGCACGGGGATGGATGCTCCGCACCAGCGAAGACCTGTCTGCCTACAAGGCCGAGAAAACCGCAGGCTACAAGCACACCGGGGGCATCCAGCCCACCGCGGGCGAAGTGCATATCGATCTCAACACCCCCACCGCGCAGCGAATGGCGGACATGACCTATCGCCAGCAGTTTCCCGATGGTCCGGGATACAAGCGCTTCCTCATCACCAGCCACTGGCGCACCTTCTCCCCGCCGCCGCAGGATGTACCCCTGGCACTTTGCGACGGGCGCAGCAGCTTTGGCGGCGAGGAGAAGGCGAACACGCTGGTGATCGTGGACGAATTTCCGCAAGGCGCGGCGCTGATCGCGCCGATCGCGGGCGAGGAGGAGCTGCTCGCCGCCAGCATTCTCTCCTACAGCGCGGAGCACCGCTGGTGGTATTTCGCCGGGATGGAGCGCGACGACGTGCTGCTGTTCAAGTTCCACGACAGCGATCATGCGCCACCTGGCGCTGCCCGCATTCGGCCTTCATCGACGGTGAGATGCAGGGGGCCAACCCGCGCAGCAGCATCGAATGCCGTTCTGTTGCCTTCTGGGAATAGCTGCACCGGCCAGCATATTGCCCCTCGCGAACGGGATTGTGACAGGCATGTAACGCCGCTGTCACGGCTGTTTCATAAATGTCACACGATTTCGTCTCGTTTGAAACCGGTCAAGACAGCGATTGTCTGGCAAGGGGCGAAGTGCTTTGGGGAAATCTGAGGAAGGAGGAGTTGGTCGCCAGGCTTCGATGATGGGTCAATCCACATGGTCAGGTACCTCTTTCCCGCAGTTTCTCCCCCCTACCAGGAGCACAAGAATGATTACTCGCAAGACCAAGGCATCGCTGCTCGCCAGCTCAGTGATTTTCGCATCGCTGACCGCTGCGCCCGCGATGGCCCAGGATACCCCCGCCGCCACCGAAGGTGAGACGATCCTCGTCACCGGTTCGCGCATCGCGCGCCAGAATGTCGATACGGCTGCCCCGTCGCCGTTGTCGACAGTGAGGAATTCGAACTTTCGGGCACGGTCAACGTCGAAAACGTTGTCAACTCGCTGCCGCAGGTCATTCCGGGCTTTACCTCGAACTCGAACAACCCCGGCACCGGCACCGCCACCCTGAACCTTCGCGGCCTCGGCTCGAACCGCACCATGGTGCTGGTCAACGGCCGCCGCTGGATGTTCTACGATACCGATCAGACGGTCGACCTCAACACGATCCCGGCATTCCTGCTGAATTCGGTTGAAGTTGTTACCGGCGGCGCTTCGGCTGTTTACGGCTCCGACGCTATGGCGGGTGTTGTCAACTTCCGCCTTGGCCATGTCGATGGTGCGGAAATCGGCGGCCAGTACACGATCTCTGATCGTGGCGATGGCCAGACGTACGAACTCCACGGCGCGCTCGGCTCCGATTTTGCCGACGGTCGTGGCAGTGCGACTGTTTTCGGCGAATATTACAACCGCAAATCCATTTTTCAGGGCGACCGCGATTTCTCTAGCTTTGTTGTTGACAACGTGAGCTTTGGTGGCTTCCGGGCGCGGTGGCTCGTCCACGCCTCCCGGTCGCTTCAATGCGCCGCGCTTTGTCGATCTTTCGCGATGCGGAAGATCTGATGAGAATGGTCGCTGCGATCCGGGTGAGGTCTGCGCTCTTCTGGGGCAGGGTCTGGTCATCGACGATGCGGTCTTTGATGTTGCAGGTGTGGCACGGGCCCGCGCGGGTGAATGTATAACTTCTCCGGTTCAACTATCTGCAGATTCCGCAGGAACGCTACCTGATTGGCGGCTATGCCGAATACGAACTGTTCGAAGGCGCGACGGCCTACACCGAAATTTCTTTCGTCAACAACCGCGTTGCACAGGAACTCGCTGCTACACCGGTGACTGGCACGTTTAACGTCAACCTTGCAGCAGTGCACGTTCCTAAGTGCGGATACGGCGCCCAGTTGCAGACGCTCGACGCGCGTGAAACTGCTGCTGCCGCTGCGCAACAGGCCTTCAATACCTCGCTCGGCTATTGTGGTCCGGGCCAGACACCGCCGACGGAAGATTCGCCGACGTGCTTCGGTGCCCTTCCTGGTGCCGCCCCCGGCGTGGTAAGTGCATTCGTCCAGCGTCGTGTCACCGAGACAGGTTCGCGCAATACGCTCGATGAGCGCAATGCTTTCCGCGTGTTGGCTGGTCTGCGTGGCGATATCACC
>CAVZHE010000012.1:0-217821 GCA_963774985.1 uncultured Alphaproteobacteria bacterium | reverse complement strand
TGCCGTTGACCGTGCTGAGCGCAGAGTTTGGCGTCGCGCGGGAAAGGGCAACTGGCTGCTGGTGGGCGCGATACCAGGCCGGCGATCTCGCGGCGCTGCAACCGATCAGCCGGAACCGGCCGCATCAGTCGCCGAGGCGATCGTCGGTCGGCGGTTCAGCGCCGGATACTCGCGTTGCGGGCGCGGCGACAGAGCGCCGTGGATTGCACACGTCCTGCACGTGGGGCACAGCACCGTCCAGCGCGTCTTGGAGCGACACGGCCTGAATCGGTTGCCGCGTCCCGCGCGGACGCACGGGAAACGATACGAAAAAACACATCCTGGCGAGCTCGTTCATCTCGATCTCGAAGATCTGCTCGGCGCTCCGTAACGCGCGCCATGACTTCGAGTTCGCGGCCGTCGACGATTTCAGTTCGTGAGGCGGTCGTCCGCATCGAAACCGACCAGACCAGCAAACGCCGCCGCAGCCGATTTTCTTGAGCATGTCGTCCGCACGCTGCCATACCGGATCGACGCCGTCCTCACGGATAACGCGTTCACCTTTACGATGCGCCACGCGCTTCACTCGACGCGATGAACGCGCTTTCAGCAGGTCTGCCACGCGTTGGCGATTCGTCACTACGTCGTCCGACCCTACACGCCCCAATCCAATGGCAAGGTCGAACGCTTCCGGCACCGTCGACGACGAGTGCCTGTACGTCCAGCCGCTGTTCACCTTCGGTGCCCGGAACCGTGCCGTCGATCGCTTTGTGGTACTGACAATCATGACCGACCGCATCAGAGCCTGGGAGGTATGACGCCGATCGGACCGCGATTTTTACTTTCAACAGGCCGGATGAGACTTATGTCCTGGTCGTAGACACTTAGTCGCTAGTCACCGGACGCGCTCTCGCGTCGTGAGTTAATTCTCTCTTATGAATTCTTATTTCCTAATTCTTGTCCGCGCTTGCCTGCAGCATCTTCCTCGGCAGGCCGGTGACAACCGTCGCGCGCCGCAGAATCTCTTCCCGCCCTCGGCGGGCTTCGCCATCGAATGACGCTGGAGAAAGACGGCGGCCGCTCCGGCCACCCACCGAGCCCGGCAAAAGAATCGCCGGCGGAACAGGGGCTGGGAGCAGGCCGCCGGGAATGGTTAAACGTCTATCCGATCCCGTGCCCGCCCCGTACAGCCCCGCGGCAGGCGCGTAGAGTCCCAGCAATTTCCGTATCCGCTGCCGAGCGGCGTGTCCTGCTCGGTCGTCCCTCCGACGACGAGCGCTTGCTGGCGGGACGCAGGGGACGGACGGATCACATCGCATGATCCCCCGAAGTGGAACTCGACCGCGCCGCCGGTGTTGCCTGACAGAGTGAACAGATAGCCCGCGTCGGTTGCCTCGATATCGCCCGGCGAACGCTCCTGTTGCCCTGGCCGCCGCTGTAGTTCACGACCGCTGGTCCGGGGCCGTGTTCCTCGCGTCCGTGCAGCCGATCCAGTCGATGGCCGCGGCAACCGGGACGTCTGTATCGCCGCCGCGACGGCAATACCCGCCGCCGTCGACGTCATTCGCATCGTCACCCTGCCACGTCGTGCGCAAAGAGTAAATCCTGGCGTTCGTCGCGACGCCCGAACGTCTTCCTGCCGCGTAGCTCGCCACGTGGTCTCATGACCGTCGAAGCCGTCGTGGGCATCCACCTCGCGAGTTGCCCTTGCGCCTATCGCCCCGACCAAGAAGTCTCCGACGTAGGTGACGCGACTTCTGCCGTCAGAACCGATGAAGTCGTCGTGCTGGCTGTTGACGCCCGTGCCAATGATGTAGATGCCGACACCGGTCCCGTCGGAAGTGCGGGACGAGCCGTCGGCGGCGAGCTTTCCGACCCGCATGAGGCCCCAGTTAGCAGGCGCGGGCGGCAGAAGAATCAGGATGAACGCAAGCAGTGGAGTTCGCACTCATGAGTGCTGCATTCCTGCATTTTACATTTCGTTGCGCGTTAACTGGTCCGCCCTTCCAGGAACGCGCGCAGCTTGCGCGGCCGCGACGGGTGCCGCAGCTTGCGGAGCGCCTTGGCCTCGATCTGCCGGATGCGCTCGCGCGTGACGGCGAAGCTCTGGCCCACTTCCTCGAGCGTGTGCTCGCTGCCGTCGCCGACGCCGAACCGCATCTTGATGACCTTCTCCTCGCGCGGCGTCAGCGTCTTCAGCACCGACTCGGTCTGTTCCTTGAGGTTCAGGTTGATGACCGCTTCGGCCGGCGACACGACCTGGCGATCCTCGATGAAGTCGCCCAGATGCGAATCTTCCTCCTCGCCGATCGGCGTTTCGAGCGAGATCGGCTCCTGCGCGATCTTCAGCACCTTGCGGACCTTGACGACCGGGATGTCCATCCGCTTGGCGATCTCTTCCGAGGTCGGCTCGCGGCCGAGCTCCTGCACGAGCGCGCGCGAGGTGCGAATCAGCTTGTTGATGGTCTCGATCATGTGGACCGGGATGCGGATCGTCCGCGCCTGGTCGGCGATCGCGCGGGTGATGGCCTGGCGGATCCACCACGTCGCGTAGGTCGAGAACTTGTAGCCGCGGCGGTACTCGAACTTGTCGACCGCCTTCATCAGGCCGATGTTGCCTTCCTGAATCAGGTCGAGGAACTGCAGGCCGCGGTTCGTGTACTTCTTCGCGATCGACACGACGAGGCGGAGGTTGGCCTCGACGAGCTCCTTCTTCGCCTGCTCGGCCTGGTACTCGCCGCGGATGATCGTGTCGAGCGTCTGCTTCAGCTCGGTCGGGCTCCTGCTCGAGCGTGTCGGTCATGCGCCTTGAGCTTGAGCTTCTGGTCCTTGATCTGCCGCAGGAGGTTCTTCCGGTCCTCCTCGCGCAGCTTCTGCTTCTTGTTCTTCGGGTTGCAGCAGCGCGATCGATGCGCTTCGATCTCGCGCTGGACGCGCCTTGACGCCCTCGACGGCGTCCTTCATCTCGTCGATGAGGCGGCGCTTCACCGCTTCGGTGAACTCGATCTCGCGGATGCGCTGCGACAGCTCGATGCGCGCGCGCATCGCGGCCCACCGGGCCCGGCGGTACTTCCGCTTGTCCCGCGTCGTCGCGCCCTTGGGCGTGTCGGCGAGCTTCTCTTCGAGCTTCTCGGACGCCGTCGCGCGCCTTGCGGACCGCGTCGATCTGCTTCTGCACCTGCCGCGAGCGCTCCTCGATGCGCTCGTCGGTGATCTCCTCGTCGTTGAAGATCACCAGCTCGCGGATCGTGCGGTCGCCGGTGTGCAGCTGGTCGCCGAGCTCGGATGACCTTCTTGGCGACGAGCGGCGTGCGCGAGATCGACTTGATGACGGCCAGCTTGCCGCGCTCGATGCGCCGCGCGATCTCGACCTCGCCCTCGCGCGTGAGCAGCGGCACCGTGCCCATCTCGCGCAGGTACATGCGGACCGGGTCGTTCGTCTTGTCGAGCGCGCCCGGCGTGAGATCGAGCTCGAGCTCCTCGGCGCCCTCGGCCGTGCGGTCGATGGGCTTCTCGTCGCGCAGGTACTTCTGGTCCGAGTCGATGACCTCGATGCCGGCGCTGCCGAACGTGTTGAACAGATCGTCGAGCTCGTCGGAGGAGGTGATCTCCGACGGCAGCAGCTCGTTGACCTCGTCGTACAGCAGGTAGCCCTTCTCCTTGCCGATGTTGATGAGCTGCCGGACTTCGTCGTATTTTTCTTCGATCGACATGCGCATGTCCGCCTCGCTACGTCAGTTCCTCGATGCGATGCGAGATAGGTCGTTTCTTTCGCTGCCAGCAGCATGTCGATCTCGTGTCCATGCTGACGTCGGCGCCGAGTTCCTGCAGCCGGTCGATTTCGCGCTGAATCGCGGCCCGCTCCCGTTCCCACCGCAGCCGCTTCAGCGCCCGCACGCACTCGCAGCCGGCCGGGCGTCGCCGGCGGGGCTGGCTGGCTGGCGATGCTCGTGACGAGCTGGGCGTTCACTGTACTTAGACGCTGCAACAGCGCCGATGGTAAGAGGTCCGCCGGCTGGTCCGTGCAGGCTCCGGGCCACCTCGAAGATCTCCCGGCCAGCCAGGCGCTCCAGGTCCTCCGCATCCAGGTCTCCGAGCGCCTCCAGCGCCTCGCCCGGTACGGTGAATCAGGCCCCAGATCAGGCCTTTTTCGGCCTGTTTCAGCTGCCCGAGCGCCGGCAGCTCCCGGCTCGTGACGGCTCGGTCCGCCGGCTGACCGCCGCCTTTCGAATTTCGGCCCGGACGACCTCTTCGGTGATCCGGGCCTTGTGGGCGATCCGGTCGGCGAACTGGTCGCGGGCGGCCGCGTCCGGAATCCGGGCCGCCACCGCCAGCATCTTGCCCAGGAACTGCCGACGGCGCTCGTCGTGCCGAAGATCGAGCCCGGCCGCGGCCTGGTCGAGCAGGTACTCCAGATACGGCCGCGAGCCGCGCAGCCGTTCCCGGTACCGGTCGGCGCCGTTCCGGCGGATGAAGGTGTCCGGATCCTCGCCCTTGTCGAGCACCACGACGTTGACGTCGAACCCTTCGGCGACCAGCAGCTCGCACGACGCGTGCGGCGGCGCCCTGGCCGGCCGCGTCCGGGTCGTAGCTGAGCACGACCTTCGTCGTGAACCGGCGCAGCAGCTGCGCCTGCTGCGGCGTCAGCGCCGTGCCGCAGGACGCCACGACCGGCGCGGCCTGGGTCTGAAAGACCTGGGCGAAGTCGAAATAGCCCTCGACGAGGACGGCGTAGCCGAGCTTCCGGATCGCCGCCTTCGTCAGGTTCAGCCCGTACAGCGTCCGGCCCTTCGAGTAGATCGGCGTTTCCGGCGAGTTCAGGTACTTCGGCACCTGGTCGGCTCCATCGCTCGGCCGCCGAACGCGATGACCGATCCGGTGTCGCGGCAGATCGGCACCATCAGCCGGTTCCGGAACCGATCGACGACCTCGCCGTTCGTCGCGCTGGACGACCAGGCCGCTCTGGAGCAGCAGCGCCCTGCGCGAAGCCCTGCTTCGAGCAGCCGCGCCTTCAGCCCGTCGCGCGCCGCGGGCGCGAAGCCGAGGCCGAGCTGCTCGATCGTCTGCCGGCGCGACGCCGCGCTCCTGCGAGCTGCTGCCGGGCGCGCGCGCCGGCGGGACCGGCCAGCTGCTCGCGGAAGTACGCCGCCGCCACCTCGTGCATCTTGAGCAGCGCTTCCCGCAGCCCGGCGTCGCGCCGCGGCATCGTCGTCGCCCTCGCTCGCTCTCGGGCAGCGCGACGCCGAACTTCTGCGCGAGCATCCGCACGGCGTCCTGGAACGCCGACCTTCTCGTGCAGCTCGAGGAACTTGAAGACGTCGCCGCCGACGCCGCAGCCGAAGCAGTGGAAGAAGCCCTTCTCGGGATTGACGTGGAACGACGGCGTCTTCTCGGAGTGGAACGGACAGAGGCCCTTGTAGGTCGTGCCCGCCTTCTTCAGCGGCACGTACTCCTGCACGACCTGCACGATGTTCGCCTGCAGGCGGAGGTCGTCGATGAACTGTCTGCGGGAAAAGACCCATAAGATGAATTGCAGATGAAAGGTAAGTTGTCAGCGCGTACTCATTCGCGCATTTAGCCTTGACGTTCACATCGTCACTCCTTCAACTCCACCACCGTCACGCCGCCGCCGCCCTGTTCGGGCGGCGCGGTCGCGAACCGCGCGACGAGCGGATGCTGCTGCAGGAAGCCGGCGAGCGCGCGCTTCAGCTGACCGGTGCCGTACCCGTGAATGAACCGGACGCCCGCTGGTCGGTCAGCAGCGATTCGTCGAGGAACCGCTCGGCGCGCGCGATCGCCTCGTCCACGGTGCAGCCGATGACGTTCAGGTCGAGCGCCGTGCCACTCGCGCGGCTGCAGCTCGACGTGCACGCTCACCCTGGCGGGCGCCGTCAGCCGCCGCGCAGACACAATCACGCGGAGGTCGCGCACGCTCGCGCGCATCCGCTTGCCGCGCACGTCGAGCTCCGCCGAGCCGTCGTGGAGCGCGGTCACGACGCCTCGAGCCGCAGCCCGCCGACCGCGACGCGGTCGCCGACTGAGATCTGTCGGGATTCGGGATTCGGGGTTTGGGATTCGTTGGGTCGTGATTCGGGGGCTCGGTGACTCTGGCGGCCTTCAAGCGATCGCTTCGCAATCGCCTCGACGGCTGCCCGAGCCTCGGCACGCGCCGCGCCGGTGTCGCCGGTCGACACGAGTCGCGGGGCGTTTGCAATCGCCGCCGCTTTTGCTTTCAGCTGCGCGACCACCTCGTCGATCTCACGGCGTGCCTGACGGAGCTGCGCGTCCAGTTCTTCGCTGAGACGCTTGCGCGCCCGCTCCGCTGCCGACCTGCTGCGCGCGGTGAAGGGCGCGGACAAGACGAACGTGGTCGATGCCCGCGTGTTCGACGTCTTCGCCGGGCAGGGTGTGCCGGAGGGCCGAAGTCGCGTCGCGATCGAAGTGACGCTCCAGCCGGGCGATGCCAGCTACAAGGATGCCGACCTGAAAGCGATTGCCGATGCCGTGGTTGCGGCGGCGGCGAAACTGGGGGCGGAATTGCGCGGATAGTTCCCCTCCCGCTGGCGGGAGGGGCTAGGGGTGGGCCTGTCTTGCGCGCTGAATCACCCACAGGCCCACCCCCGGCCCCTCCCGCCAGCGGGAGGGGAGAAGAGAACAAGAATGACCAATTCCCGCCGCACCTTCGCCATCATCTCGCACCCTGACGCGGGCAAGACCACGCTGACCGAGAAGCTGCTGCTGCAAGGCGGCGCGATCCATCTGGCGGGCGAGGTCAAGGCGCGTGGCCAGGCGCGGCGGGCGCGTTCGGACTGGATGAAGATCGAACAGCAGCGCGGCATTTCGGTCACGTCCAGCGTGATGACCTTCGAGAAGGCGCACGAAGGCCAGACGATCACTTTCAACCTGCTCGACACGCCGGGGCACGAGGATTTCTCCGAGGATACCTACCGCACGCTGACCGCGGTCGACTCGGCGATCATGGTGATCGACGCGGCCAAGGGGATCGAGCCGCAGACGCTGAAGCTGTTCGAAGTCTGCCGCCTGCGCTCGGTGCCGATCATCACCTTCGTCAACAAGGTGGACCGCGAAGGCCGCGACCCGTTCGAAACGCTGGACGAGGTGGCCGACAAGCTTGCGCTCGATGTCAGCCCGCAGATGTGGCCCGTGGGCATGGGCGGGCTGTTCGAAGGCCTGCTCGATTTCCGCAGTGCCGAAGTGGCGCGGCCCGATGGGCCGTCGAAGGAATATCTCGGGCGGCGCGATGCCGATGCGGTGATTCCGCAGAACTACCGCGACGAGATCGATCTGGCGCGCGGCGGCTATCCCGAATTCGATCTCGCCGCCTTCCGCCACGGCGACCTGACCCCGGTCTATTTCGGCTCCGCGCTCAAGAACTTCGGCGTGGCCGAGCTGATCGAGGGCATCGCCATGTACGCCCCGCCGCCGCGCCCGCAGCCGAGCGATCAGGGCGAAATCAGTCCGAACCGCGACGAAGTGACCGGCTTCATCTTCAAGGTGCAGGCCAATATGGACCCGCAGCACCGCGACCGGATCGCTTTCATGCGGCAGGTTTCGGGCACCTTCAAACGCGGCATGAAGCTGACCCCCAGCGGTTCGGGCAAGCCGATGGCTGTCCATTCGCCGATCCTGTTCTTCGCGCAGGACCGCGAGATTGCCGATACGGCGGAAGCAGGCGACATTATCGGCATTCCCAACCACGGCACGCTGCGGGTGGGCGATACGCTGAGCGAGAAGAACAGCGTGCGCTTCACCGGCCTGCCCAATTTCGCCCCGGAAATCCTCCGCCGGGTGCAATTGCGCGATCCGACCAAGACCAAGCAATTGCGCAAGGCATTGGACGATCTTTCCGAAGAGGGCGTGATCCAGGTGTTCTACCCGGTGATCGGCGGATCGAGCATTGTCGGCGTGGTCGGGCAGTTGCAGCTGGAAGTGCTGATTTCGCGGCTGGAAGCGGAATACAAGGTGGAAGCCGCGCTCGAAGCCAGCCCCTTTCGCCACCGCCCGCTGGATGCAGGGGCCGCAAGACAAGCTCGACGAATTCGAACGCTTCAATCAGGGCAACCTCGCCAAGGATCGTGACGGCGACCTGGTGTTCATGGCCCGCAGCGCGTGGGATGTCGGCTACCAGCAGGAAAAGAACCCGGAGATCGTGTTCTCGGCGACGAAGGAGCGGTAACGCGCCCTATCCGGCGGCAACTTCGGCCATGATCGCCTGCGCCGCCAGCCGCCCGGTCTGCGCCGCGCCGTTCATGTAGCCGGGAAAGGCGTCCGAGACATGCTCGCCCGCGAACAGGATCGGGCCAGAACGGGCGATCTGGCTGGCGCTGCCGTCCTCCTCCTCCAGCCACAACAGCCCGCCGAAGCGAGTGAACTGGCCGGGCGCGAAGTTGACATAGGCCCCGCGCGCGAAGGGGGCAGTGCTCCAGCCGGTGCGCGCCGATTGCGGCATGGCGGCTGCCGCCAGATCGCCCATCGCACTGCCCATTGCCGCCTCGACCGTGGCGCGCAGGGCCGGATCGCTCATCAGCGCGACCTGATCGCCGCCGAAGAACCACGTCAGCACCGCGCCTGCCGCATCGTCCCCGGCGGTGGCGTCCCACACTTCGACGAAGCGGGCGACCTCGCTCGCGTCCCAGCTCGCGCCCCATGCGCCCATCGTCTCGGTCCACGGGCGGGCAGAGTAGGCGGCGTTGAGCTTTTCGTTGCGACCCAGGCGCACTTCGCTGGCAAAGGCCTGCCAGTCCGCGTTGAGCAGCCCGCCGTGATCGATATCGGCGAGCAGCGCGGGCGGCACGGCGAGCACCACCATGTCGGCGCTCTCGCTGCTGCCATCGGCAAATCGCAGCGCCACGCCGCCGCTGTCGGTGGGCGCGAGTGCAGTGAGTTGGCGCGAATGGGTGATCCGGCTCGGCATGGGCCTCGGCCAGCGCATCGGTCAGCCGCTGCGAGCCGCCATCGATCACGAACCGCTCGTCGCTGTTGCCAAGCACTTCGTAGGCCTCGCCATCCACGGTGGGCAGGTTGAACACCAGTTGCAGCGCGCTCGCGCCTGCGGGTTCCACCCCGTATTCGCTGCGGATCGTCTGTTCGAGCAGCCGCCGCGCCGCCGGATTGGTTATCAGTGCAGCGTGCCGATCAAGATAGGCTGCGGCTGAGAGCGCATCGAGCGCGGGCATATTGGCTTCCCAATCGGCATCGAGCGATTCGCTGTCGGCAGCAATCTGCGCGGCGATGGCTGAAAGGTCCTGCGCCAGTTGTGCCTCAGCGATGGCGGTCCCATCGCGCACAACCTGGTCGATCCCGCCCAGTTCGGTGCCGTCGATCAGCGGCAGGCCGAAGTGCTCCGTCAGCGCCAGCATGTCGGCATGATCGCTGTTGACCAATTGGCCACCCATTTCGACCCAGGTTGTGCTGCCGGGAAAATCGGTGCGGGTGAGCACGCGCCCACCAATTCGGCGGGTCGCTTCGTACAGATTTGCGTCGATCCCCGCATTTGTGAGGTGATGCAGAGCCGATAGCCCCGCCAAACCGCCGCCGATCACCGCCACCTTGGGTGATGCACTGCCCATGCGGCAGGCCCCAAGCGGCAACACCGCCAGCCCGGCTCCCGCCCCCATCGCCTTGAGCAGCGCGCGCCTCGCGATTCCGGGAGAGCCGCTGCGGGCGGGCGACAGGCCTGCCAGCGCGCGCTGATCGCGCCGCGCGAGCTGGAGTGCGTTGCGGACGATGAATGTTCGGCTCATGTGTGTTTCCCCCCGGATCAATATCGGAAGTCTATCACGGTTTTGAAAAAAGGGAGAAGGAGGTTTCGCGCAGAAATCGCGGAGGGAGCAGAGAGCGCTGAGTTTTTTGTCCGCGCCGACGGCGCAATTTTACCAGAAAGGCGGCTTCGCCGCGACCTTACTTCTCTGCGCCCTCGGCTCACTCGGCGGCCTCTGCGCGAACCACTTCTCCTGCTTGCCGCACGCTGAAGCCGCGCCTAATCAAACCCACATGGCCGATTTCACCGACACCCTCACCGACAAGCACATCGCGATGATCGAGCGCCAGCCGGTGTTCTTCGTCGCCACTGCCGCGCCCGATGCGCGGATCAATCTGTCGCCCAAGGGCCTGGCGGATACCTTCCGGGTGCTCGCGCCCGACCGGGTGGCCTATCTCGATCTCGGCGGTTCGGGGAACGAGACCAACGCGCATCTGATCGCGGACGGGCGAATCACGCTGATGGTCTGCAATTTCGAGAATCCGGCGCTGATCCTGCGCATCTACGGCACGGGCAAGCCGGTGCTGCCGTGGGAAATCGGCTGGGACGAGATTTCCGCGCATTTCACCCTGCTCCCCGGCACGCGGCAGATTTTCGATATTGCGGTCGAAAGCGTGCAGACGAGTTGCGGCTGGGGCGTGCCGGTGATGGATTTCGAACGGCACCGCGAAACGCTGGTGAAATACCATGCGCAGGCCGATCCGGTCGAATGGGCGGGCAAGTACAAGCGGCGGCGCGAGTCTATCGACGGCCTGCCCACGCGCCCGACCGACCGCTATATCGCCGGGACCATGCCGAACGCTGAGAGCTGATGCGGCTCACTTTCGCGAGCTACAATATCCACAAGGCTGTGGGCGGGGATCGGCGGCGCGATCCGCTGCGGATTCTCGAGGTGATCGACGAGCTGGAAGCCGATGTCGTCGCCCTGCAGGAAGTCGATCTGCGCTTCGGCAATCGGCAGAGCGTGCTTGATCTAGGCGACCTGCACCGGCGCGGCTGGCAGGTTGGTGCCGTGCCGACCAAGCCTGCAAGCATGGGCTGGCACGGCAATGCCCTGCTGGTGCGCAAGGGTATCGCAATCGTTGAGGTGGAAGCCGCGCACTTGCCCAAGATCGAACCGCGCGGTGCGGTGCGCGCTACATTGCACTGCGGCGAGCAGGAGATTTGCGTCACCGGAATGCATCTTGATCTGACCGGGCTGCGGCGCAAGCGGCAGTTTGCGCACGTCTGCAACGCCAGCCGCGCACCAGGACTCCCCGCAGTGATGCTCGGCGATTGCAACGAATGGATTCGCCCGATCGGCGGCGAGCGCGGGTTGGCGGCGCATTGGGAAGTGATTTCGCCGGGCAACAGCTTTCCCGCGCGCCGCCCGGTGCTGGCGCTCGACCGGCTGATGCACACGCCCGACTGGCAGGTGGAGGAGATGGGCGTGCACAGCAGCGCGCTCGCACGGCAGGCATCGGACCATCTGCCGATCCGCGCCGTGCTGTCGCTGAAGGGCTGAAGCCCACATCCCTGCCTCAATTTTAAGCGCCGCTGCCCGGTTTTTGTGCGCTGCAACACGAGTCCGACGCCCGCCCAGCGCCACGCCCTTGTAAAACAACCGCGAAAGCCAATCTGGCACGTGCCTTGCACAAGGAGCCCTTGGCCGGGAACAACCCGGTGCAAGACAGGGGTCCGTGATGAAGTTTGTCATCGCCATCATAAAGCCGTTCAAGCTCGACGAAGTGCGTGAAGCGCTCGCCGGGGTCGGTGTCGCCGGGATGACCGTCTCGGAAGTGAAAGGGTTCGGCCGCCAGAAGGGCCAGACCGAAATTTATCGCGGCGCCGAATATTCGGTCAACATGCTGCCCAAGGTGAAGCTCGAAATCGCGGTGAGCGACGAGATGATGCCGAAGGTGGTCGAAGCCATCCAGCAAACCGCCAGCACGCAAAGCATCGGCGACGGGAAGATTTTCGTGCTCGACCTCGCGTCGACCACGCGCATCCGCACCGGCGAAACCGACGAAACCGCGCTTTGATCAGGGGGACGACAATGATTCGCAAACTCGCAAGCGGTGCGGTGGCCTTCGGGGCTTCCGCTTTTGCCGCAACCGCCGCCTTCGCGCAGGAAACTGCCGATGCCGTTACCGAAGCCGCCGCACCCGTTGTTGCCGAAGTGGTGGAAGCCGCTCCGGCGGTGTTCGTGCCCACGGCTGACATGGTCAACAAGGGCGATGTCGCCTGGATGATGGTTTCCACCGCGCTGGTGCTGATGATGTCGGTGCCCGCGCTGGCGCTGTTCTACGGCGGCCTGGTGCGCGCCAAGAACATGCTTTCGGTGCTGATGCAGGTGCTGACCATCGTTTGCGTCGCCGCGCTGGTGTGGTTCGGCTGGGGCTATTCGATGGCCTTCACCTCCACCGGCACCCCCTGGCCGACGATTGTCGGCGGGCTGGACAAGGCCTTCCTCGCCGGGGTCGATCCGACGACGCTGGTCGCCACCTTCTCCAACGGGGTCTATCTGCCCGAGCTGGTGTTCGTGATGTTCCAGATGACCTTCGCCTGCATCACCCCGGCGCTGATCGTGGGTGCGTTTGCGGAACGGGTGAAGTTCACGCCGCTGATCCTGTTCGTGGTCGGCTGGCTGACGCTCGCCTATTTCCCCATCGCGCACATGGTGTGGTACTGGGCCGGACCCGACTTCCTGCACACCGCTCCTGACGACATGGGTTACCTGTGGGGCCTGGGTGCGCTCGACTTCGCCGGTGGCACCGTGGTGCACATCAATGCGGGCGTCGCCGGGCTGGTCGGCTGCCTCGTGATCGGCAAGCGGATCGGCTTCCAGACCGAAGCCATGCCGCCGCACAATCTGGTGATGACCATGATCGGCGCGAGCTTGCTGTGGATCGGCTGGTTCGGGTTCAACGCCGGTTCGGCGCTCGAATCCAACGCCTTCGCCGCGCTCGCCTTCGTCAACACCTTCGTCGCCACCGCTGCTGCGGGTGTGACCTGGGCGGTGATCGAGCAGATCGTGCACAAGAAGCCTTCGCTGCTCGGCGGTGCTTCGGGTGTGGTGGCTGGTCTGGTGGCGATCACGCCGGCGGCGGGCTTTGCCCATCCCGGCACCGCGATCCTGCTGGGCGCGGTCGCCTCGCTGGTGTGCTTCTTCTTCGTCTCCACGGTGAAGTCCAAGCTCAAGTACGACGACAGCCTCGACGTGTTCGGCATCCATGCGGTGGGCGGCATCATCGGCGCGATCGGCACAGCCTTCGTGGCCAACCCCGCATGGGGCGGTCAGGGCTGGATCGACTACACGGCTCCAGTGGCTGTGGCGGGTGAATTCGTCCTCGTCGACCAGCTCATGGATCAGCTCGCCGCCGTCGGCGTCACCGTGCTGTGGACCGGCACCGTCTCCGCCGTGCTGTTCCTGATCCTGAAATACACCATCGGGCTGCGCCCCTCCGCCGAAGTCGAGCACGAAGGTCTCGACATCCGCGAACACGGGGAGCGCGCCTACAACATGTAACCAGCTTGGCGGGGTCGGGAACCTCCTCCTCTCCCTCTCGACCTCGCCTCCCCGCGTTCCTCCTGCGAACGTACAACTGACAAGGGCCGGAGCCACCCGCTCCGGCCCCTTTTTTTGTCCATTTTCCTGACGCCAGACTTTCCTGTTGCCAGCGCGGGGCAATCCGCCGCACTAATGCAGCCGCAACAGGGAGAATTTCCGATGAAACTCGTGATCGCCGTCATCAAGCCGCACAAGCTGGACGATGTGCGTGAAGCGCTGGCGGGGATCGGCGTCACCGGGATGACTGCCTGCGAAGCCAAGGGATTCGGGCGGCAGAAGGGCCAGACCGAGATCTATCGCGGCGCCGAATATGCCGTGAACATGCTGCCCAAGGTGCGGCTGGAAATCGCCGCCAGCGATGATCTCGCCCCGCAGATTGTGGAGACCATCCGCGCCGCCGCCAACAATGGCCAGATCGGCGATGGCAAGATCTTCGTCCTCGAACTGGGCGGTGCAACGCGAATCCGTACTGGTGAGGAAGGCGAACTGGCGCTCTGAGCCAGCAGAGAATCGCCAATTCCCGGCATTCGGCGCGAATCATGGGATTCGTCATCCCGTCACATTTCGGCAACAGATGCGTGTTTTTATTGCCCTGAATTGCGCAAGATAGGCGGATTTGGGTATTGTATTAATGCCTTGGCCCACGAGGCAACTTGCGGTAACGACACATAAGTCGTTCCTGCATTGCTCTCCGGAGCGTCTTCCGGCGGACTGCCGGTTGCCATAATATAAAGCTCCAACTAAGGAGCAGTGTGAAGGTTCAAAGGGGATTTCTTGCTATGCGTAAAATTGCTCTCGGACTGGGCGTTGCAGCCGCAGCCCTTGCGGTGCCGGCGATGGCCCGGGACGGTCAGGCCTATTTCGGTGCCGAAGGCGGCGTCGTTTTTCCTGATGATTTCGATGCCGACATTGGTGACGAACTCGCCGCCTCGACCACTTCCAGTGATGTGGGTTGGGAACTGGCGGGCTTCCTCGGTTATGACTGGGGCATGCTGCGTACCGAGCTGGAAGGCTCGTACCGCGAATGGGACGTGGCTGAGATCAGCAGTGCCGACGTCGGTATCCCCTTGTTCGACAACACCCCGGTGACCGGCACGCTCGCCTATGGCGGCGAACTGCGGCAGACTTCGGTCATGGCCAATGCCCTGCTGGACTTTGGCGGTGAAGACGGCATCGGTTTCTCGATCGGCGCCGGCGCCGGCCACACCTGGCTCGGTGCAGACACGACCACTTCGTTCAGCGGCCCCGGCCATTTCGATGATGAAGATCATCAGTGGGCCTGGCAGGCGCTGGCGCAGCTGCGCGTTCCTGTGAACGAGGATGTCGAAGTCGGCCTGAAGTACAAGTATTTCAGCAGCCAGGAATTCACGCTTACCGATTCGATCGGGCGGACCAACGTTTTCGAAGTGGCAGGCCATACGGCGATGCTTGGCGTGGTCATCAATCTGGGTGGTTCGGCTCCTCCGCCGCCTCCCCCGCCGCCGCCTCCCCCGCCTCCTCCTCCTCCGCCCCCGCCGCCTCCTCCGCCCCCGCCGCCGCCTCCGCAGGCGCGCTGCAACACCGGGCCGTACATCGTGTTCTTCGATTGGGATCAGTCGGCGATCACTTCGGAAGCGGCCACTGTGCTCAACTCGGCGACCACAGCCTATCGTGATTGCGGCACTGCCCGCGTCATGCTGGCCGGTCACGCTGACCGTTCGGGTGCTCCGGCCTACAACGTCGGCCTCTCGCAGCGTCGCAACGCTGCGGTGCGTGACTATCTGTCGGGCCGCGGCATCCCCGCAGCGCGGATCGCCAGCGAAGCCTTCGGTGAAACGCAGAACCGCGTTGCCACCGCAGACGGTGTGCGCGAACTGCAGAACCGCCGTGTGGAAGTGACCTACGGTCCGGGCTCGGGCAACTAAGCCCTAACCGCACTAGACAAAATGAAGGGCCGGGAGAGCAATCTCCCGGCCCTTTGTGTTTGGCTCCCTAGCGAAAGCGAACGATCCACGCGCTGTGCCGTTTCGCGCAGAGGCGCGAAGAAAAGGAGGGCGCGGAGTATAGTCACGCGCCGGAGGCGCATTGAAATTTTATCACGCGAAGGCGCAAAGGCGCGAAGAAGAGGAAAACTTCCTTCGCGCCTTTGCGCCTTCGCGTGAACAAAAATGGAGCATGATTGCGCCTCCGGCGCGAGTAACCCCTCCGCGCCCTCCTTTTCTCCGCGCTCTCTGCGCGAAACCACCTATCTTGGAAGCAAGAGCAAACTTCTCAGTCCCGCCGCTCCCACCGCGCGCGGATCATGTCCGATGTCTCGCGGCTGCCGTCATGGCTCCAGCCCGGTTCGCGCCACAGGTAAGACAGCTTGTGCCGCCAAGGGGCGCGGGCAACGTCGCTCGCTATGGCCAGCCATTCGTGGAACACTGCTTTCAGTACGTTGAAGCTGCCGAGCTGATGGACGATGCCGTAACGAATGCGGTCCGTTTCGTCCGCCACGTCATTTTCGAGCGCAAATGTGCCAAACATCCGGTCCCAGACGATGAAGGTCCCGGCATAATTGCGATCCAGATAGCGCGCGTTCACTGCATGATGCACCCGGTGGTGCGAAGGCGTGTTCATCACCGCCTCAAACCAGCGCGGCAACTTCCCAATCGCCTCGGTGTGGATCCAGAACTGATAGATCAGGTTGAACCCGCCGCAGATCAAAATCATCCCCGGTTCGAACCCCGCCAGCGCCAGCGGCAGCCGGAATACGAACGACAGCGCGACAAACCCGGTCCAGCTCTGCCGCAGCGCCGTGGAAAGGTTATAGTGCTGGCTCGAATGGTGATTGACGTGGCTGGCCCAGAACCAGCGCACGCGGTGCGCGCTGCGATGGAAAGCGTAATAGGCCAGATCGTCGAGCACGAAGCACAGCACCCAGGCCCACCAGGCCCAGCCGATTTGCAGCGTCGCGAAGCCATGCACCCACACCAGTAATGCTGTCACCGCACCGCCCGCGAATCCGCCCGCAACTGTACTGCCCAGCCCAATGGCAAGCGACGTTGCGGTGTCACGCGATTCGTAAGCAGCCTGGTTTCGCTTCCGTGCCCACAGCAGTTCGGCCAAGATCAGCAGCACAAACACGGGAATGGCATAGGCTACAGGATCGAATTGCATGGCGCTCAGCTAACACTTTCGGTCTCGCTCGCCCAGTCGGCAGCCGATTTGCCCAGCCGCAACGCGATGGCGCGCGGCAAGGCAGCACCGCGCGCAAGGACCAACACGCCACCGCTGACAGTCCGATGCGAATCGGGGGGCAAGATACGCGCCACGAAATGACCGCCGTGCGGCAGCAACAATGCGATCCGGCCACGGCAATCGCGCGCAATCGCCCCCTGGCCATCCTGGTCGAGTTCAAGCTCCAGTGCCTCAAACCCGCCGGGCGCCAGCCGCAGCATCGCCCGCGCCTCGTCTGCCGAAGTGATCCGGCCCCCGCGCGAAAAGCCGAGGAAATGCGCCAACACCACAAGCGCGGCGACCGCAGCAAGCGAGGCGCCAAACTGGACGAGAAAATCTGCCATTCCCCCTCCTGTACTCCCGCTCGGCCCTGTCCTGACGACGCAGTCTTAAATCATTCGCATCGGCCCGGATTTGCGTCTATAAGCCCGCAATTGGAGTGGCGGGCAAGTCCATCGCTTCCGGTCGGCGGGAATATCGTCCGTATCGCCGATATGAGTGGCAGGACGCGGTCAAGGGTTTTTGGTTTACATGGGTTACGACAAAGGACGTCGCGGGCGGGGACGCGACAAGCGGGATGGTTTCGGTGAAGAAGGGTTCGATCCTTTCGGCGAACCCAAGCCGATGGAAAGCGGCGGCTGGCGCGACGGCGGGAATGACCGCTTTGGCGGCGGCGGCGGCGGTAGCAGCTTCGGCGGCGGAAATCGCGGCGGCGGCGGCGGTGGCTTCAGCGGCGGCCCGCGTGGCGGCGGCGGTGGCGGTGCTCCGCGCGGTCCGGGTGGTCCGGGCGGCGGTGGCGGTATGCCGGCTCAGGTTGTCGGAACCGGTCAGGGCAAGGTCAAATTCTTCAACGCCGCGAAGGGCTTCGGCTTCATCCAGCGCGATGAAGGCGGGGAAGACGTGTTCGTCCACATCAGCCAGGTTGAACGCGCCGGTCTCGAAGCGCTGGCCGAAGGGCAGGAACTGCAATTCAATCTCGTCGATCGCGGTGGCAAGGTTTCCGCTGCCGATCTGCAAGTTGTCGGCGATGTCATCGCCGCGCCGGCCAAGGCCGCGCCGCAGCGCGAGCTGACGGGCGACAAGGCCGTGGGCACGGTCAAATTCTTCAATGCGATGAAGGGCTTCGGTTTCATCACGCGCGACGATGGCAAGGAAGATGCCTTCGTCCACATCAGCGCGGTGGAACGGTCGGGTCTGCAAGGCATCGAAGAGGGTGATCGCTTCGAATTCGATCTCGAAGTCGATCGACGAGGCAAGCACTCGGCCGTCAATCTGGTTCCGGTTCAGGCCTGAAGGCTTGTCCGGATGCAGGGCGGCCGAGCGTTTGACCGGCCGCCCGCTCCATCATAGAAGAGAAGCGTATAAGGCGGTCGGTCCCAAACGGGGCGGGCCGCCCTTTCTCTTTTTTGCGTGATGAAGGAATTACCGATGTCGATACCTGCGCTGATGCCCGTCTATCCCCGGTGCGGCGTGCGGCCCGTGCGCGGCGAGCACTGCCACCTGATCGATGAGGATGGCACCCGCTACCTCGATTTCGCTGCGGGCATTGCGGTGAACTTGCTCGGCCACAGCCACGAAGGGCTGATCGGCGCGATCCAGCGGCAGGCGGCCAATCTGATGCATGTCTCCAACCTCTATGGCAGCCCGCAGGGCGAAGCGCTGGCGCAGCGGCTGGTCGATCTGACCTTTGCCGATACGGTGTTCTTCACCAATTCCGGGCGCGGAAGCGGTGGAATGCGCGATCAAGACCGCGCGCGCCTATCACCAGCATGTCGGCCATGACGACAAGTTCGAACTGATCACTTTCAAGAACGCCTTTCACGGGCGGACGATGGCGACGATCAGCGCGAGCAATCAGGAGAAGATGCACAAGGGTTTCATGCCGCTGCTGCCGGGCTTCAAATATGTCGATTTCGACGATCTGGAGGGTGCGAAGGCGGCCATCGGCCCGAACACGGCGGGCTTTCTGGTGGAGCCGGTGCAGGGTGAGGGCGGCATTCGTGCCGGTTCGCCGGAATTCATCAAAGGCCTGCGGGCGCTGGCCGACGAACACGATCTGATGCTCGCCTTCGATGAAGTGCAATGCGGCGTCGCCCGCACCGGCACGCTCTATGCCTATGAGCAATACGGCGTGCAGCCCGATATCATGGCGACCGCCAAGGGCATCGGCGGCGGCTTCCCGCTGGGGGCCTGCCTCGCCACCGAGAAAGCCGCGCGCGGCATGGTGGCGGGCACCCACGGCTCGACTTACGGCGGCAATCCGCTGGCGATGGCGGCGGGCATGGCGGTGCTGGACGCGGTGGCGAACGAGGAGTTCCTCGCCGAGGTCCGCATGAAGGGTGAGCGGCTGCGCGGCCGGCTCGAACAGTTCATCGGCAATTATCCCGATCTGTTCGTCGAAGTGCGCGGCATGGGGCTGATGCTCGGCCTGAAGATGAAGGGCGAACCGCGCCCGTTCATGGTCCACCTGCGCGACAACCACCAGTTGCTGACCGTCGCGGCAGGCGATTCGACGCTGCGGCTGCTGCCGCCGCTGGTGATCGGCGATGCGGAAATGGACGAGTTCTTCGACAAGTTGTCGGCAGCGGCGGCGAGTTACCAGCCTGAGCCGGTTCCCGCATGACCGCGCGGCATTTCCTCGATCTCTCTGATGCGGGGGGCAATGCCATTGCGGCGATGCTCGGCGATGCGATCGATCGCAAGGCGGCCCGCAAGGACTGGCCGAAGGGCCGCGCCGATGCCGATGCGCCCTTGGCGGGCCGGGTACTGGCGTTGGTGTTCGAAAAGAGCTCCACCCGCACCCGCGTCAGCTTCGATATGGCGATGCGGCAATTGGGTGGTTCGGCGCTGATCCTTGATGCGGGCACATCGCAACTTGGGCGCGGCGAATCGATTGCCGATACCGCGCGCGTGCTCAGCCGCATGGCCGATGCGATCATGGTCCGCACCAGCGATCACGCCAAGATTCTGGAAATGGCGCGCCACGCCAGCGTGCCGGTGATCAACGGCCTGACCGACCGTTCGCACCCGTGCCAGATCGTCGCCGATCTGCTGACCATGATCGAACACAAAAAGCCGCTTCCGGGGCTGGAAGTGGCCTGGTTCGGCGACGGCAACAACGTGCTGCATTCGATCCTCGAAGCGGCGGCGCTGATGAAGTTCAACGTGCGGATCGCGACGCCCGCGGGCTATGAGCCGGAGGCTGAATTCGTCGATATGGCGCGCGCTGCCGGATGTGCCGTCATGCTGACGCAGGATGCTGCGGCAGCGGCAAACGGGGCCGATGTTGTGGTCACCGATACCTGGGTGTCGATGGGGCAGGACAGATTCGGCGGAAAAGCTCGCCGCGATGGAGCCCTATCGCGTCGATACCGCGCTGATGGCGCAGGCAAAGCCCGACGCGGTGTTTCTCCATTGCCTGCCCGCGCATGTGGGCGACGAAGTGAGCGCGGAAGTGTTCGAAGGCCCGCAGTCGGTGGTGTTCGACGAGGCGGAGAACCGAATCCACGCGCAGAAGTCCGTGCTGCTGTGGTGCTTCGGCTTGCTCGGATGAAAGCACTCCCCATATTCGCGGCATGAACGGGACCAACTACGCAACGCACACTGACCGCCTGCTCGGCTTCACCCTGCCCGACCGCGATTGCCGCGGGCGAATCGTGCGGCTGGGGCCGGTGCTGGACGAGATTCTCGGCGCGCACGCCTATCCTCCGGCACTCGCACATTGTCTGGCAGAAGCACTGGTGCTGACCGTGCTGATGGGCGGCTTGCTCAAGGATGAGAACGACCAACTGACCTTGCAGGCGCAAAGCCAGGGCGGCGTCGCCAGCCTGCTGGTGTGCGATTATCGCAATGGTGAGCTGCGCGGCTACATTGAGCATGACGCCGAGCGGGTTGGGCGAACTGGGCGAGACCACTTCCTCGCTCGCCAGTCTGTTCGGCCAGGGCCATCTGGCGATCACCTTCGATGTCGGCAGCGAGGGCAAGCGCTATCAGGGCATCGTCCCGCTGGAGGGTGAATCGCTCTCGGCTGCCGTCGAAGGCTATTTCGCCCAGAGCGAGCAATTGCCCACCCGCATCCGCACCGCCATCCGTTCAGGTCCGGAGGGGAATTGCGCAGGCGGAATGCTGATCCAGCACCTGCCCGACGGGGAGGAAGGGCGCGAGCGGCTGCACACCCGGCTCGATCATCCTGAGTGGGAGCATGTCTCCATCCTTGCCGACAGCCTGAAAGATGCGGAACTGGCCGAACCCGGTCTGCCGTTGAACGATCTTATCTGGCGGCTGTACCACGAAGAGCGCGAAGTGCTGGTGGAGCCGGTCGCGCGCATCACAAAGGGCTGCCGTTGCACCGCGATCCATTTCGAGGAAGTGCTGGCACGTTTCCCCAAGGAAGAGCGCCGCGAGATGGCGAATGAAGACGGGATAATCGTGGTCGACTGCGCGTTCTGTTCGAAGGAGTTCGCGATTCAGGACTAGCGACTCGCCAATTCCAACGCTTGGTCGCTCAAAAAGGGCAATTGGTCGTTCATAAATGTTCTGCTATGGAGCGCGCATGAAACTGGGGTTTTCGACAATGCACAATGCGATTGCTGCGCGGCTTGCCGGTGGGGTGCTAGCAGCGGCATGTCTCTTCGCGCCCGCCGCAGCACAAGCACCCGAACTCGCCATGCTCGATACGCTCACGCGTGGCAGCTGGACTCTCAACCTGACGGATGAGGGGACCAGCGAGCAGATCTGCGTCCGCACCGGGCGTGAGTTCATCCAGTTGCGCCATCGCCAGCCGGGTTGCGAGCAATTCGTGGTGCGCGACGAAATCGGACGAAGTCACCGTGCAGTATACCTGCCGGGGCAACGGCTATGGCCGGACCAATATCCGCAAGGAAGGCAATGCCCTGGTGCAGATCCGCAGCCAGGGCATTCGCGGCGGTGCGCCGTTCTCGATCGAAGGCGAGGCGCGGCGCACGGGCAGCTGCTGACGGGCTTGCCCGCCGCAGCCGGACTTGCCTAGCGCGGGCAGATGAGCGCTTTCCAAAAAACGGCGATTGTCCTGCTGTCGGGCGGGCTGGATTCGATGGTTTCGGCGGCCTTGGCGCTGGAACAGGGCTTTGCGCTGCACGCGCTGACCATTGATTATGGCCAGAGACACCGGCGCGAACTGCTATCCGCGCAGGCCATTGCCGAGCGGCTGGGCGTTCTGCGCCATGTCACCCTGCCGCTCGATCTGCGCGCCTTCGGAGGATCGGCGCTGACGGCGGATATCGACGTGCCCAAGGGCGGCGTGGGCGACGATATCCCGGTCACCTATGTCCCTGCGCGCAATCTGCTGTTTCTGGCGCTGACCACCGCTTTTGCCGAAAGCTGCGGATCGGGCGATATCTTCATCGGGGTGAACGCGCTCGACTATTCGGGCTATCCCGATTGCCGCCCGGAATTCATCGCCAGCTTTGCCGAAACTGCGCGACTGGGGACCAAGCAAGGCGTGGAAGGCAACCCGTTCACCATCCATACCCCGCTTCAGCACATGACCAAGGCCGATATCGCCCGCGAATGCGCGCGTCTGGGGCTCGATCCCGCTTGGAGCTGGTCGTGCTACGATCCGACCCAGGAAGGGCTGGCCTGCGGGCTGTGCGACTCTTGCCGCCTGCGCCGCAAGGGCTTTGCCGAGGCGGGCGTGACGGACACCACGCCTTACGCAAATTAACCGCGCGCCACCACGCCGCAGGCAATCCGTCCCCCCGCAGCGCCCGTCGGATCGGTCGCGTAGTCGTCGGCACTTTCATGCACCACGATGGCCGAGCCGTCAGCATCGAACACGGCTGCCTCAACCGTCTCCCGCGTCCCGCGCAGCACCGTGCTCATCGTGCCCGAACCGTCGGCGGCAATGGTGACATTGGGCAGATCGCCCAGATGCGCGCCCTGCCGGATTGCGGGTGCCGTGCTGGTGCCCGCCAGGATTGAGATGCCCGCCGGCCGAGGTGAAATCGGCAGCGCTGCAAGTGCCCGTGGTGTGCAGATGCACTGCATGGGTGCCTGCGGGAAGCCCGGTGAAGCTGGCGTTGATCGTCACCTCGCCGCCCAGCGAGAACATCCGCGCACTGCCGACCTGCCTGCCCTGCCGATCGAGCACCGATGCCTCGGCAATCTGGGTGGCGGCACTTTCATAGGCGGTCTGGCATCCAGCCAGCGCGACAAGCGCGAGGGGGGCGACGAAGGCGGGGCACAGGGTCATGCGAGGGGTCCTTTCAGAATGCCCTCAGCCTAACTCACGAAGCGCACGAAAGGTCCACCGATTTTAGGGGAGTATCCCGGCGGCAACCAGCGCGGCGATCAGCGCGATGATCGCGGTGCGCGCCTGGGTGTCGGCTGTGGTGCCGCCTGTTGGTGCGGCAATGGCCGCAGCGCGCTGCCAGCCGCCCTCGAAACGCGCCGAGCATCCTGCCGCCTTGTCGAATACGACCATGCCCACACTGGGCGCGGCGAACAGCCAGTTCCCCGCCTGCCGCAAAGCGATCTGTCCAGCGTGGCCGCTCCAGTCGCCGCTTGGCGCGGTTCCGACAATCCAGCTTGCGCCATCGGCAGGGCTGGCGGGGGGCGCATTGGCCTCGCCCTCCACCGCCGGGTGCAGCAGCCCGTCGATCCGGGCGAGCGCTTCGTTGATGGTCAATTCCTTCTGCGCCTGCGCCACGAACAACTGGGGCAAGGCGAAGCGCGGGGTGGCGGAAGCGAAGGCGATGGGGTCGGTCATGGCGGTCCTCAGGCAAGCGTGGTCAGGAAAAGCGGCAGCGAGCGGGCGTGGGTGCCGATCTGGCGGACCCACAGTGATTGGCCGGGGTGCGCGGTTCGCAGTGGGGCGAGTACAGCGGCGCTGATGGTCAGCGCGGGGCTGGTGACTTCCCAGCGCGAGACTGGCGCATCGGGATTACCGAGGCCGATCTCCCACGCCTCGCCTTGTTCGTTAAGCGGCACTTCGACCGTGGCGGGCCAGCTCCAAGCCCCGCGTGCGCGGCGGGTCCAGCACAGCGCCAGGCTGCCATCAGGTTGCTCCTCGGCGCGAGGATGTACCGGAGTGAGCGGGCGCAGCGTTGTGCCAGTTCCCGCAATCAAGGCGATCACCGGATCGGTATCGACGAGGCCGATGGCAGCGATGGCTGGTGCCGGACCCAGTTGGCTCTCGTCGAGCAGCACGGGCCGATCATCGAGCAGCACGAAGTCGGCTCCCATTGGCGTGCCGGCAACAGCGATATGTTCGGTCGCACCGCATCCGCGCAGCAGGGTGGAAATTCGCCACGTGGCGCCATCCACACGCTCGGCGCGAGCGAACTGAAGAATTTCCTCGCCCACCAGCGCCCGGTTGGCTCCTTGCGCGAGCTCTTCGAGGCTGACGTTCTCCAGCACGAAATCCGCCGATGCCAGTGTCACTTCCAGTACCGAATGGCGATCCACCAGCGCGGGGTGCCCCGGTGCCAGCACTCCCATGCGTCGTGCCGATAGTGCTGCGCCGCGATCCGCTTGCGCCGATGGGGGCAAGGCTGCCCCCGGTCTCGGCATAAAGCGCTGCCCCGGTCCAGCCCGCACTTGCCGAGCTGGCAGCCGCGTAGACCCGCCGCACATCGGGCGATCCGCTGCCGTCCCACGGCAGTTCGAAGGCCGCCAGCATTGTCGGCGTGGCGACGGCATCCAGCGGAGTGAGCGACCGTCCCGGCGAGGCCGCCACCGCCGCCCCCCGCCGCTGCGGCAGCCGCTGCAATTCCAGCTCCACCCCGTTCTCGCGCCATTCCCACGCTTCCACCCGCCACTTGCCGGGCTTGCCAGGCAGCGCAACGATCTGGCCGGGAACGAGCGCCGGATCGATCTCGGCGATCCGCCAGGCAATCCGCTCCTGCGCGAAATTGGCGCGGTCGGCGGCGTGGTCTGCCAGCGCCTTGGCATTGCTGGCCTGCAAAGCACCGGGAAAATCGATGATCCGGTTGCGCCCCGGTGCGGCCCGCCCGCTGGCGCGCTGCAACCCGGCCTGAAAATCGCGCTCGACATCGTAGTAGCGCAGGCCTGCCGGGACGCGGTTGGCATCGGCACGCTGGCGCTGGGCCTTGCCGCCGCTGCCGCCGAAGCTGTCGCCCGTTGCATCGACCACCGGTTCGGGCAGGGTCAGCAAGGGATCGCCCGCCGGATCGCCGTCACCGATGGTAAGGCTTCCGCCAGAGGCGTGGCTGGCGAGCGGATAGAGCAGATCAATCGCCGCGAGCGTCTCCGCCAGCGCTCCGCCTTCGTCTGAAAAGCCCTCAAGCGCGGGGAGGCTACGTTCGACCGCAACTTCCGCGCCTGCCGTAGCCACCAGTTCGGTCAGACTGACATCGCCGCTGTCGGCAATGATTTCGAAGGTGAGCGCGGGGATGCGGTTGCCGAATTCGGCGAGCTGCAATTCCTCGAACACGCAGTAGGCAAAGCCGCGAAAGCCGCTCGCCTCGCTGCCCTCGGCGGCGGCGATCAGTGGATCGGGGGCCTGATTGCCGGAGCCGGTGTAGAGCCGCAATTCGCCGCCCACCTTGAGATCGCCCGCCGCGCCGCGCAGCAGGTTGCCGTCGGCCCAGATTCGCCCCAGCCCGGCAATCGGGCGGCTGGCGAGCGCCACCGCGAAAGAGGCGGAATAGCTGTAAGAGTTGGTGGCAGGCTGGCCCTTGCCGCCGCCCACCTTTTCCTTCGTTTCCTGCAGTTCAGTCGCCCAGACAATCGTGCCCGCCGCGCGCATCTTGCCGAAATGGCGGCCCACCGGCGCACCATAGCTGGAGGTGGTGATCTTCAGTTCGGTCAGGCGCGGGCCTTCGCGGTCGGGCGGGCCGAACAGTTCGGCATCGATCCGGCTGCCGATCAGCGAACCGATGGTCCCGCCGATGGGCCCACCGAAATAGGTGCCGACGGCGGAGAGGACGAGAGTGGCCATTACGCTGGGTCCGATTCAGGTGAGCCGCCAGCGTCCGACAATGCTGGCGGCGGCAGGCAGGGGAGAGAGGACGACGCGGCTCAGACCGGCGTGGGCATGGGCCATCGCTTGCGCATCGATTGCTATTGAGAGGTGGAACTGGCCGGGGGAGGGTTTGAGCAGCAGCAGGTCGCCGGCCTGAAGTGGGCGGTTTGTCGGAACGAAACCTGCCTCAACCAATAAGCCGAGGAAGGGCGCAAGCGATAGGTTGCGCAGGGTGTAGCGCGGAATTTCCGGCACCCTCCCCCCGCAGGCCAACAGCGAACAGGCGACCAAGCCGATGCAGTCCACCCCGCTAGCGGGATCGCGCCCGTGCAGGCGGAACGGCGTTCCCACCAACGCCCGCGCCGCATCGGCGAGCGCGCGCGAATGGTCGCTCATCCCGAACTGGACGGGTATCGCGCCAGCAGATCGTTCCCCGGCAGGTGCGGTTCGCCGCGAAAGTTCACCGCATTGCCGAAGCGGGTGGCGCAGGTGGCCACGGTGTGATCGCAGCCCTCGCGCAGGTAAGCGAGCTGGCCGGGGGCAATGCCCTCCACCAGCGGGCGGTCGAGCACCAGCGCGGAGCCGAGAGCATCGATCACCTGCATGGTCACCCCTGCCAGCGGCCCGTCCACCCATTTGACGTGGCCGCCCTGCATCTCCGCCGCCGCCGGAGCACCCGCAAAGCCCACGGCGTTGGCGAGCAGATCGACACTGCTCACCGCCAGCAGGTGGGTGAACCGCGCCGGGATTTACCCCGCAGTCCGCATCGCAGAACACCGCGCGGCAAGTGGGGCTGGTGCGCGGCACCATGTCCAGTTCGAGGCTGGCCTTGGCCGAGCGCAATTCGGCTTCGAATGTGCCATCCTGCTGCGCCACATTGCCCAGTTCGCCGTGGAACAGCGTGGTCCGGTCAAGCGTCTCCCAATCCACCAGCCCGATCGCGATCCGCGCCCCGGCATAGCGCCCCGCTTCCAGATCGGCGGCGGAGATCGAATCGTGCGCCAGCACGCCTTCGACTTCCACTGCATCGCGTTCGAGGCTGGCGGTGCGGCGAATAGCGGAGGGGATCATCCCCGGCGCGGCGCGGTAGGTCATGCCGCCGAAGGCCAGATCGCGGTTGTGGCTGGTGAAACCCAGCGCCACCCCGTCGCGCCGCTTCACGCTCCACCAGGTCGCCACGCCTTCGAGCGCGGTGGCAAGGAACACGTGGCTCATACCTCCTCCCGCACTTCGATCAGCGGCACCGATGCGGCTTCCCCGGCGGCGAAGGTGGAGCCGGTGATGTCGAGCCGGTCCTCGGCAAAGCGCACCGGCACGTCGAACAGAAAGCCCGCGCGCACCTGCGCTCCCGCCGGGATCACGGCGGAAAAGACGATCCGCCCGCCCTCTTCCAGCACCCAGTCGCTGCGCGGCATGTCGTTCACGCTGACGAGAATGGTTTCGGCGCGCGGGCGGGTGATGAAGCGCACCTGCGGATCGCTGCCGCTGCCGTAAGACTTCACCAGCCGGAAAGTGGCCGCAAGCCCGTCGGCCATGGCGATCAACTGGTCGCTCATGGTTGGAGTCCCGGTCAACCCGTTGGAGCTGAAATCGTACGGATCGGCCAGCCGGAACCCGCGCGCGGGCCCACGGCGGGCGCGGAAGAATTCCAGCAGCACTCCCAGTTCGGCGTGGCTGCGGATGCCGGGGCCGACATCGTAATGCAGCCGCGCATCGCTCCACTGGCTGTTGCGCCGTTCATGGCCCGAAGCGGTGAGTGAGATGGCGGTCGAGAATTCGGGGCTGACCCCGGCATCGCGGCCCAGCGCCAGCGGATAGAGCACATCGTCGAAAGCTTGCAATTCACTCTCCTCTTGCGGCAGGCGGACGTAGCCATCGCGGGTGATCTGCGGCAGCGCCCAGACGTAGCGCTGGGTGATCCCGCGCCGCCCGGCTTCCTCGATTCCGCCGTCGATGCGCGCCCAGAAGGGCTCGGCATCCCCCGCGTTGAGGACGAAGCCGGACAGGTAATCCTGCTGCTCCAGCGGGTATGCGAGCCGCGCCTGCACCTGCGCATAGGCGCTACGGCGCAGGGCTTCGGCGCCGCCGGTCAACCAGTCGTAATCTTCCAGCTGCAAACGGTCATAGGCAGGCCAGGCCCATTGCACCGGCATATTGGCGCGGCGCAGTTCGGGCCGTGCGGGATCGAGAATCGTGGGGGTGAACGCCAGCAGCAGGACTTCCGCATTGCCTCCGGCTACCGTTCTGATCCGGTCACGCAACGCGCCGGTGGACCAGGCGAGCTGCCCCCGGCCCAATCAAGCAGCGCCAGTTGTGCCGCAGTGAGCGGTGCCGAAAGATCAGGAATCTCCACAGTAGCGGGATGCCGGGGCCGTGCCTGCGCGTCATAAATGCACAGTTCGCCTGCGGGCGTGACCCACCACCACGGCTCGCCGATCTGGAAGCGGACGGGCAATCCCGCCGTTTGCACCAGCGCAACGAAGCGCGCGGCGGCCTGACGGACGAATTCCATCGACAGATGCCCGGCAGGCGTGAGCAGCGTCGAAGGCGGTTCCCAACCGGTAAGCGCAGGCTCGCCATCGAAGGTCCGCTGCTTCCACTCTTCCGGGCAATGTTCGTTGAACAATTCGTAAGAGATGGAAACAATCGGCTCCAGCGCCAGCAGCTTGCATTGCGCGAAGAAAGCAGTGTGCCATGCAATCGCAGGCTGGCACAGCCATGCCGAGGCGCTCACCAGCAGGCGATTGTCCGGCTGGCGGAACAATCGGTAGAAATGGCTCATCCCGACATAGTGGATCAGCCGCCCGCGATAGCCGAGATGCAGCACATTGCGCAGCATCCGCGCCGGGGTGAGGTTGTAGCTGTCATCATAGGCGGTCGCCATGCCGATCCCGTGCGGCGGCACCAGCGCATCGCCGATCACCAGCATGGCGTGCTGGCCATCGGCGGCGATTGCGCTCAGTTCGACCCAGCCGTTGACGCGCGCGGACAGCAGGGCGGTACTCGCCGGATCGTAGCCGGTGGGGGCGAGCGAAATGAACATCCGGTCGATATCGGCGGGATGCACCAGCGCGCCATCGGCCAGCCAGCCTTCGCGAAGTTGCGAGAAATCGAGCGAGATCGCCGCGTCGCTCGGCGTGCCCACGGCATAGTTCCACAGCCGCACATACCAGACCCGCGCCGCCCCCGCCGCGTCACGCCCTTCGATGGTCAGCGTCGGACCGTGTACGGCATCGAGCGGCAGCACGCCCGCCGAACGCCAGCGGAAGGTCATGCTGGTGTTCGAATAATCCCGATTGGTGGCATAGGCGGTGAGCGGATGATCGAAGGCGTCTTCACTCGCCCAGATCAGCCCCGCGAGCGCATTGCGGTGATGGAATTCGCAGTCCACCCGCAGCGCATCGGGCGCGGTCGAGACCACGCTGGCCATCATTGGGCGCGGGAAATCGACCGTCCAGAAGCGCGGATCGAACCGCTGGATGAAATCGCTGTCCTGCCCATCACGGGCGGTGGCGAGCCAATAGGCCATTGCCTCTAATCCTTCAGAATTCACGCATGGCGCGGGCGACGGCGCTGGCGACCTGGCGGCTGGAGCGGCGCAGCATCATCGGGCCTTGCGTCCCGCGCGGGGCGGCGAGGTTGATCGCCACCCGCACTTCGCGAGAACCGCCCGCCTGCGCTGCCTCCACCCGCCCGGCGCTGGTCGGCACGAACAGTTCCGGCCCGCGCTCGCCGACCATAAAGGCGCGCCCCGGCGAGACCGGCCCGCCAGTCGCGCGGCCGGGCAGGCCGAACAGCGAACCGAAAATACCGTTGAGCAGCGAGCCGATATTGGTCCCGCCGCCCACCGGGGACGCCCCGCCGAAGATCGAGCCAAGCCCCGATTGCAGCGCCTGCGCGGCGATTTCGCCCATCGTTCGCAGAGCAATCGCCTTCAGCTCGTCGAACCCCAGCTTGCCCCGGCGGATCGCCGATAGCAGGCTGCGTTCAAGCACCTCGCCCGCCTGCGCAAAGCCGCCGAGCAGCGAGGAATCGAGCGCGGAGCGCATCGATTCCGACGTCCGCGCGGAACCCGCTGGTGCTGGCGCGCACTTCCACCATCAGCGTTTCGATTTCATCGTCCATCGCGCTCGCGCTCCATCATTGTGTCGATTGTCTGGCGGTCGATCCCGCTCGTGGTCGCCTCAGGCTCGGCAAACAGGATTGCCGCAAGTTCGGCGGGGGTGGCCTGCCAGAACCAGTCGGGTGGCCACATGAGCAGCCGCCCGCTCAGCCCCGCCAGCCGCGCTGCCGCAACTGTGAAAGTGTCAGCCACGACCCTGCAAAACCTGCGCCAGCAGCACCCGCAACGGAGCCATCGCGGCAGCCAGCCCGGCCTGCATCACCGCTTCACCTACGTGCTCGCGGGCCACGCTGTCGCGCTCAGCAAGGCAATGCCAGAACAGGGCGGCGATTTCGGACAGGCGCAGCTGCCCCTCGCTCGCACGTTCGACCAAGGCGAACAGAGGGCCGAGCTCTTCCTCCGCTGCGACCAGCGCGGTGAAAGTGGGACGCAGGGTGTAGCTCCGTCCTGAAATCATGAAGGCGGCCTCGCCGCGCGCCGGGTTCGCCATCAAACGGGCACCACCGCGCCAGAGCTTTCCAGCTGGAGCGTGTAATTGCGCTCGCCGTTGAAGTCGCCGGCATAGTCGAGCCGCTGGACGAGGAACCGCCCGCGCAGCCGCTCGCCGTCCTCGAAGCTCAGTTCGTAGTCGGCAATCGTCCCCGCCAGCGCATGGGCACGGATCGACGCTTCGGCCCCGCTGCCGAGGAAAATCCCCGCCGCGCTGACCGAAACCGATCGCACGCCCGCGCCTGACAGCAGGTCGCGCCAGCCGCCCGATTCCTTGTGGGTGACGACAATCGCATCGCCGTTGATCGACATCTGCGTGGTCCGCAGTCCGGCGACGGTGGTGTAAACGGGCGGCTGCGCGCCCCAAGTCTTGGACCGATCTTGAGAAGGAAGGCGGAGCCTTTCTGGGCAGTCATGGGGTGTTCTCCTGAGGAAGTGGAAAGAAGAGCCCCTCCCCTTCAGGGGAGGGGTTGGGGTGGGGGATGTCGTGAAGGGGGAGACGACATGCCCCACCCCCTGCCCCTCCCCTGAAGGGGAGGGGAGATCAGGCTTCCAAACAGCCGAAACCGATACTCGATCAGCACCGCGCGGCGGTTGTGCGCACGCTGTTCGGCGCGGGCGCGGAGGAAAACGACGGTGGCAATGTGGAACCCCGCCTGCACCCGCGGCAGAGCCTCGATGCGGCTCTCCACCAGCGCGATCAGCGCGGCAGTCTCGCCCGCTTCCTCTCCGCGATGATGCAGTTCCAGCGCCACGCGGACCTCGCGCCCGCGCTGCTCCTTCGTGCTCCAGTCGACTGAGGCGCTGGCAGCGATGCCGAGCCAGGGAGGAGCACTGCGAGAGGGCGCTTCCTCGGTCACATCGTTGAGCGCGTCGGCAAGCAGCGGATCGCTCGCCAGCCAATCGATCAGCGCAGAGCGCAATTGCGTTTCCATCGTCAGTTATCCCTGCTGAACAGCGGCCAGAGCAGCCGCGCCTTGCGCCACCGGGCGGGGTCGGCGCGGCGGGCGCGCAAGGCATCTTCGGCCTTCGGCCTGCGCCAGCACCGCCGCGCGGCGGGCGAGTCGCGCGGCAAAGCCCGTGCGGGTTGTCGAACGCGCCCCGATCATGTCAGCCGCATCCGTCGCCACGGCTGCCACAGCGCCGCGACGGCAGCGGGCGGGCCGCGTTCCAGTTGCCGCCATCGTTGCGCTCACGATAATGGTGCGCGGAGAGGCGGATCACGCCGTGGCGCAGGCCGTCGGGCAGGCTGACCCAGTCGGGCGCGATCCCGGCGCTGAAGCGAACGACCACGCGGCTTTCGCTCACCGGGCCGATCAGGTTGACCTGCCCGCAGCCGTCGGCGGCAATGTCGAACAGGTAATGCGCCGGATCGAGCGCGGAGCGCGTGCCGTCCTGCGCCAGCGCCTCGAGCAAGGTCATCGCCCGCACTGGTGCAGTGGCCAGACTGTGCCAGCCGCGCGTGGCGGGCAGCACTTCCTCGGCAATGGCTTCCAATGGCATCTGCCCGGTAAAGCCCTCGCAGGTATCGAGCGCCGCGCGCAGCAGCGCAAAGAGCGCCGCATCGTCACGCGGCGTGGTGATCGCGAGCCAGGCCTTGAGTTCGTCGAGCGCTTCCGGTGCGAGCACCGGAGGCGTCAGGATAGTGCGGTTCATAGGGATGACCTCGGTTGCGGGCGGTAAACTTAAGCCCCTCCCCTTCAGGGGAGGGGTTGGGGTGGGGTCTGTCCTCCAGCGTTGTGCCAGCTTGACAGACCCCACCCCTTCCGCGGCTTCGCCGCTCCTTCCCCTCCCCTGAAGGGGAGGGGAGAAGTGCTTAGCCTCGATCTTCAGCAGCTTGATCGCCGCGCTATCGAGCACCTGCCCGCCCACGCGCTTCGTCGCATAGAAATGCACGAACGGCTTGTTGGTGAAGGGATCGCGCAGGATCTGCGTCGCGCTGCGCTCGGCGATGATATAGCCCGCGCGGAAATTGCCGAAGGCGATCGGGAAGGCGCCGCCTGCCACATCGGGCATGTCCTCGGCTTCGACCACCGGATAGCCGAGCAGGCGATCGGGCTGGCCTTCCACCATGCCCGGCTGCCACAGGAAGGCACCGTCGGCGGTCTTGAGCTTGCGCACTTCGCTGAGCGTGGCCGAATTCATCACCCAACTCGCGCCCTGCCGATGGCCCGCCTTGAGCGTGTGGACCAGATCGATCAGGCGGCTTTCCGGATTGGCATCAAAGCCCGCCGCATCGCCCGATCCGATATATTGCAGCGAACCGAAGGCCCGCGCTGCATCGCCCGCCAGCGAGGTAGGCGCAGACAGGAACCCGCGCGGCTGGTTCACGCCGTTGCCGCCCACAAAGGCCGCGCCCTCGGCCCGGGCGAACTCCATGGCGATCTCGCTCGCCAGCCAGCCTTCGAGATCGAAAGCCGCATCGTCGAGCATCGCCTGGCTCGCCGCCGGGTTGGCGTAAAGTTCGCCCGAGGGCGGGGCGATCTCGAAGAAATCGGGGGTGGCGGTTTCGGGGCGTGCCGAGGTCTCGCCAACCCAGCCCGAAGCCACGCCGCCGGTGGTGACGAGCTTGCGATAGCCACTGGTGCCGACCTGCACCACCTGCGCGAGGGCGCGGATGGGGGAGACTTCCTTCAGTTCGGCAGCGATCAGCGCGTCGATTTCGCGCGGCACGGCATAGCCGCCGTCGCCCAGTGTCTGCGCCGCTGATCGACTTGATCTCGCTCTCGCGGCCGTGGCGCAGGTAGCCGTCGACAAAGCCCTTCACTTCGGGGCTGGTTTCGGCATTGCCGATGGCCGGACGCGCAGCAGCACGGCTGACCTTGTCGAGCCGCGCCTTCACTTCGTCCACGTCGGAACGCAGCACGGTGATCTTTTCGTCGGCTTGGTCCTGCCGGGCGACGATATCGAAGCTTTCGGCGAGCTGGGGGGTATCGATGGGGGTATCCATAGGGGACTTACCTTTCTTGGGGGGGAGTTGGGACGCAAAAAGCCCCCTCCTCTTCAGAGGAGGGGGTTGGGGGTGGTGGCGAGCGAAGCGAGCATCCGCATGGGCGAGGCAGGGGTGCGACCTTGCGGTCGCAATACCACCCCCAGCCCCTCCTTTGAAAAGGAGGGGGAGGTGGTTCACGTTATCAAATGCACCCGCGCCCCATGCTGGAGCGGGTGGGTGACGAGGCTGACTTCGAACAGTTCGATATCCTCCAGCACCCGCCCTGCGGGCGAGCGGCGGAAGGCGCGCGCGCGGTAGCCGAAGCTGAGGCCGTTCACCGCGTCGCGCCAGCAGCGCAGCCACGGCGCGACTGCCCGGATTGTCGATCACGGCAATCACCCGCAGCCCGCGCGCGTCTTCCTCCACCAGCTCCACGGTGCCGATCCGCTGATCGGGGCGGTGCTGCCAGTAGAGTGGGAGCGGGTCCTTGCGCTCGACCAAAGTGCGCGCGAAGGCACCGGGGCGGATCGTGTCGCGCGCGCCATCGGCAATGCCGAACAGCGCGGCGTATCCGGCGATACGCGTCATCGCAGCAGCCCGGCGATATCGAGACGCACGGCAATCCCGATCAGCAGCAGCGCGCCGATCACCCGCACGAACCAGTCGACCACGGCTTTCCACGCGCTCGCCTTGGCGGTGCGCCAGGCGCCGAGCAGGTCGCGCAATTCGTCGAGATCGTTCTGCGCATTGTCGTCGCCGAGCCCGAGCCGGTCGAGCACGCGCCGCGCGCCCACTTCGCTGGCTTCCTCGACAATGGCGCGCAGGGTAACCAGATCGGTCCCCCCGCTCTGCGCCTGCGCGATCAGCGCGGCGAGCATGTCTTCGCGGTTCATGGCTTTGCCTCCTCGCGGATGCCGAGCATCGCGCGCTTTTCTTCGGGCGAAAGGAAATCGGCGGCGCTCACCTGCGCCCACAGCCGCTCGCGGTCTTCGGACAGGGCGGGCACCCGGTCGAGATCGATCGCGAGATCGAGGCCGGGGAACGCATGGGCTTCAGCGCCTCCTCCAGCCCGTTCAAAATCTTGCCCGCCAACGGCAGCAGCGTCAGCCGCCACAGCGCCCGGTTGGCCTCGCGATAATTGGCGTAGGTATTGTCGCCCGGCAGGCCGAGCAGCATCGGCGGCACTCCGAAAGCGAGCGCAATATCGCGCGCGGCGGCCTCTTTCAGCGTGGCGAAATCCATGTCGGCGGGGGACAGCGAGAGGCTCTGCCACTTCAGCCCGCCTTCGAGCAGCATCGGCCGCCCGGCATTGGCGCCGCCCTGATAGGCCGCCTGCAATTCGCCTTTCAGCCGTTCGAACTGGTCGGCGGTCAGCCCCGCAGCCTCCGCGCCGCCATCGTAGACCAACGCGCCGCTGGGCCGCGCCGCGTTCTCCAGCAGCGCCCGGTTCCAGGCGGCGGCGGCGTTGTGGATCGCCACCGCCTGATCGGCCGCCGAAAGGCAGCCCGCGCCGTAGTGATCGTCCGCCGGGTGGAAGGCCTTGAGGTGGACCAGGCAGGGCCAGCCCTCGGCATCCTCCAGCGGCAGATCAAGCGTGCGGTCATCGAGCTTGTAGCGATAGCCGCGCGGCCAGCCGTCCGCTCCGGGGATCACCGTCATTCGCTCCGGGCGCAGCGCGAACAGTTCGATGGGGCGGCCGGCGGCATCGCGGGCGATCTGCACGAAGCCGTTGCCGTGCAGCAGCAGGTGCGCCGCGAGCGTTTCGAGCAGGCTCTGCCCGGCGCTGGTGGCCTTGACCAAGGCCAGCGCCTTGGGATCGGCCTCGGCCAGCGGCGCACTGCCCACCCCCTCGGCGACAATCCGCACCGCGCGCTGCGCCACCGGATTGTCGAGAAAGGCATGGCGCACAGCGCTGTTGTATTCGAACGGCGCGCGTGCGCCGCCATTGTCATAGTGCCAACCCCAAGGCGACTGAAACGCGCGCGCCAAAGGCACACGAGTGCCCGCCCCGCCCTTGAAGGCGGAACGCAAGTGGTGAGGAATGTCATGGGTTTCTCCAAGAAACTGGGATTGGACGGCAGTGACAGGTGCTGCTGGTTAGATTAGGTTCGGACTATGTTGGCCCGGTCAGTCGCCTTGCTGGTTTGCTTCGCAACTTTGGCCGATTGCGCGCCTGAGCAGGAGCCCGTCGCGTCGCTGCGAGTGACTACTGAAGACACTGTCTACCGCGTTACCGTCGGCAGTTTTGACCACGGTTACCCCGTGCGGTTCCATTGTGAATCGGGTTGCACCCAGCCGGTTGATGTCATCGTCGAAAGTGGCAATCACCCGCTCGGGCTGTTTCGTCGGGATGACGAGAGCATTGTCTATTTCACTTCATCCGGCGGTTCGGCCTATCGCGTGCAGGCATGGCGGTTGAAGCAGGATGGTATCGAAGCCGTTCTCAATGCGTCGAGCCGCAGCCGGCCTGAGTTTCTCAACAGCCCCGACGGCAGCCTTGCAGTGCGAACCACCGAAGCTAGCGGCGGCTTGCAACCTCAGGAGCGGGTGCTTTGGCGACTTCGCGGTGGTGCGTTTGTCCGCTCGGAAGGGGACGAGGGTTAGAGCAGATTGCGCGCTCCTCCTATCTGTCACCCCGGACTTGTTCCGGGGTAGTGCTTTCCTTCTCGCAGTCGTCAGAAGAAAAGCCCCGACCTCGGAACAAGTCCGGGGTGACAAAAAGTGAGTGACAGACGGGCTGTGCTTCCGGCAAAACCTGCCTGATGCGAACATTCGAACCGACAGTCTATTTGCTCGCAAACCGCTACCGGGGTGCGCTTTACACCGGGATGACGACGGACCCGCTGGGCCGCTTCTACCAGCATCGCAACGCGATCGTCCCTGGTTACACCGAGCGGCGCGATATCAAACTGCTCGTCTGGTTCGAGCGGCATGATGACCTCGAAATTGCCATCCGCCGCGAGAAAACTATCAAACGGTGGCCGCGCCAATGGAAGTTCAATGTGATCGAGGCGGAGAACCCGGACTGGCGGGACTTGGCTCTCGACTTCGGGTTTCGATCCGCTGGCTAAGGGCAGATAGGCAACGCTCCGATTATCCCCCAATTGTCACCCCGGACTTGTTCCGGGTTCGGTGCTACTTCTCCGGGCGGCGTTATGAAGAAAAGCACCGGCCCCGGAACAAGTCCGGGGTGACAGATCGGGCTAGTCAAACCGCTTCACCGAGGGCTCCACCCCCCGTTTCCCCAGCATCAGCTCGCTCAGCGCCCAGACCAGCGCATCGGCGCGATCCGGCGACCGTCCCGGCCCCTCATACGAACCCCCGGCCATGATCCCGCACAACTGGTCCTCCAGCGCGCCGAACTGGCCCACATGCAAGACCCGCCCCGCCTCATACAAGGCAGCCACCGGCTCGGCCCGCGCAGCTTTCCCGCGGCTTGCGTGGACCAGCCGGATCGGCATCGCGCAGTCGGCGGCGCGCAGCACGCTTTCGACCATTGATCCGCCCTGGTTGGCTTCGGCCACCACCCGGTCGGCCTGCCACGCTTCCACCGCGCCGGCCACCGCGCGTGCCCAGCGTTCGGGGCTGGCCTTGCTCACCGAAGCGTCGGCGAGCACCAGCCCCATGCCGCTTGTCGTCAGCGCGCAGACCACGATACCACATTCATCTCCCCCTGCTGAAGCAGGTGGATCGACGCCGACCACGATGCGCACTCTCGCCTCGGCAAAGGCAGCCACGCGGCAGCGTTCGAGCAAGGCCCGGTTCCACAAAGCCCCTTCGGCTTCCTCCAGCAATTCACCTTCCAGTTCCTGCCGCCCGCAATCTGCCCGTCGAACTGTTCGAGCATCGCCGCGTAATAGGCGGTCGGCAGCACCCCGGCATTGTCGCCCGTGCGACCACGCGCGAGGAACACCGCGCCGCTTTCCACCTCCTGCATCAGCCGCCGCATCAGCGGGGTCCGGCGCGGGGTGCTGGTGGCGAGGACGCGGGGCGCTCGCCCAGCCGCATACCGAGCTGCAGATTGTCCCAGGTCGCTATCGCGCGGCCGCGACGAATTGTCCCATTTGGCAAATTCGTCGCACCATGCATGGCTGTGCTGCGGACCGCGCAAAGATTCGGGCTCGCCGGCCGAATAGAGGAACGCCTGCGCCCCGTTGGGCCATTGCAGCCGCCGCAGCGACGGTTCGAAATCGGGGGTCAGCGCGCCGGGGAGGCAGCGAGAATGCCGCTTTCACCCTCCACCATCACGCTGCGCACTTCGGACAGGCTCGCCCCCACCAGTGCGATCCGCGCCGCCGGATCGTGGCGCGCGACATCGCGCACCCATTCCGCGCCCGCGCGGGTCTTGCCGAACCCGCGCCCGGCGCAGATCAGCCAGACCCGCCATTCGCCCGGCGGCGGCAATTGTTCGTCACGCGCCCAGCATTCCCAGTGCCAGCTGCCCAGCGCGCGGCGTTCGTGCGGCTGGAGCAGCTTGTCGAGTTCCTTGCGTCGCAATGCGCCGTCGCGAGTCAGCCTGCCGGAACCAGACGCCCCGGCTTGTGCGCTTCCTACTCACCATTGTGGTTCATATCCCGGTGTTTGGCTTCCAGTTCCGCCGCGCGTTCTTCTTTCGCTCGCATTTCATCGATCTTGGCGTTGATACTCTTCATCGTGGCGACTTCATCGGCGAGCGACTGCCGACCCCTTTCGCGCCCCACGGTCTCGCGGTGCGCGATCAGGCAGCGGAAGGCGGTGCCGATATCGAACTTGCGCTTGGTCCCGTCCGCATCGACCTCTTCCAGCCGACCTTCGCGCAGGCGGCCGAGCAGCTCCATTTCGAGATTGTCGTAGCCCTCGGCCAGCGCCGCGTACCAGCGCGCGGCAAAATCCGGTTCGTCGCGGCGGGTCTTGTACACCAGGCTCTGGCTGACATTGGCGGCAATGCAGGCCGCCTTTACATTCGAGGTTTCGGCCAGTTCATTGAGGAAGAGAGTGATCCAGTTGCGCGGCGTGCCCTTGCGCCTGCCGGTGCCGTCGGTCTGCATGGAGATGTCCTGATTGCTTGGGCGATCCGGGCCGGGCACGGCAAAGGGCGGCTCCCGGTGGGGGAACCGCCCTTTGCTCAGCTTGCCGCCGACTCGGTTTATCGCGATGTTCTGGATGTCTAACCAAACAGCGTCACAATGTCAACAACAAAGTGCCATAACGGTTAGTTTGTAGGACTTGCGCGACGCCAGCGCGCTGCCCTAATTGCTCGCCATCCCCCGGCGAAATAGAGGTTGGCGCATTATGGGCCTGTTACGCAGCCTGTACGAATGGACTCTGGCCAAAGCCGCGCATCCGCATGCCACGGGTTGGCTGGCGCTGTTCTGCTTTGTCGAGGCGAGTTTCTTCCCCATTCCGCCGCATCCGCTGCTGGGGCTGATGTGCCTCGCTGAACCGAAAAAGGCGATTCGCTTTGCCGCGATTGCCACGCTGGCCTCGGTCGCGGGCGGAATGCTCGGCTATGCCATCGGCTGGGGGCTCTACGATACTGTCGGCGAACAGTTGCTCAGCGTACTGGGGCTGACCGAGAGCTTCCCGCAGGCGGTGTGCTACCTCAACGAATACGGGTTCTGGCTGTTCGTGGCCAAGGGCGCGACGCCGATCCCGTTCAAACTGCTGACGATCACCGCCGGGTTCATGGGGATGAATTTCGGCCTGTTCCTGCTCGGCAGCATTGTCAGCCGGGCGATCAGCTTCATGATCGTGGGCGTGCTGTTCCGCCTGTTCGGGGCGCCGATCAAGCGGTTCATCGACAAGTATCTGGGGCTGGTGACTGCTGGGTTTATCGTCGCCATAATCGCTGGGTTCGCCGCCATCACCTTGCTGGGCGGTGGTGACGAGGATGGCGCAGTCGTGTGTGCCGACGGAGGCAGCGGACGCGGCAGTGGGCGCGGCGTAACTCCGGCTCTCTGGCAAGCGAAGGATAGAGCGATGGACCAGCCCGACCTGCCCCGCCGCCTTGCTGCCGAAGCGCTTGGCAGTTTCTTCCTCTTCGCCTGCGTGCTCGGCTCCGGCGTGATGGCGGAGAACCTTGCGGAGGGAATGTGGCGCTGGCGCTGCTGGCGAACGCAATTGCAACCGGCGCGATCCTCTATGTGCTGATTTCCATGTTCGGCCCGCTGTCGGGCGCGCATTTCAACCCGGCGGTCACGCTGGCCTTCGCGCTGCGGCGGGAGATTGGCTGGGGCGCGGGTGCGGGCTATGTCGTGGCGCAGCTGGCGGGCGGAGTGCTGGGCGCGTGGGCGGTGCATCTGATGTTCGATCTGGAGATCCTGCAATTGTCCACCAAGGCGCGCGCAGGCGTGGGCCAGTGGAGCGGCGAATTCATCGCCACCTTCGGCCTGCTGCTGACGATCTTCGGCCTGATCCGCCACCGCCCGCAGGCGATCCCCGCCGGGGTGGCGCTGTACATCACCGCCGCATATTGGTTCACCAGCTCGACAAGTTTCGCCAATCCGGCGATAACAGTCGTGCGGAGCCTGAGCGACACCTTCGCCGGTATTGCGCCTGCTGATGTGCCAGCTTTCGTGGCTGCGCAACTGGCGGGGGGCTTGGCGGCGGTGCTGGTGGGGGGATGGTTGTTCGGTGCGGGAGAAGGGTTAAGGCCGCTGGTCGAGCCAGATTTCCAGCCAACAGGGTTCGCGACCTGTCCGCGCTTGGAATTTAGCCCGGATTCGGCGCAATTCTCCGGAAACAGCCTCAAGAACACTTGCGGAACGGGCGACTTCAAATCAAGTCCGTCACGTGTACATCCCGCACCACATTCCTTGGGTGATTTCGACTAGCGGCGATTGGAGTATGCTCTTTCATCTCGCCAGTCCCATCGGCCACAGTTGCGGACGTAGGGCAGCCAAAGCGCCGGAGTCGGGCAGGATCCATACGACCCGATTAAGGACATGCCCCGGCTTAAGTCGAACGGCATTCGGACGCTTTCACTGTTCAGTGGAGGGGGGGGTCTCGATCTCGGATTTGATCTAGCCGGCTTCAGCCACCTCTCCTCATACGACGTCCTTGATTTTGCCGGAGATACATTGCGAGCAAACAGGCCTGGGTGGGACATCCAATCCGGTAAGGCCGGGAATGTGTTGGAGGTCGATTGGGCACCGTATCGCGGCAGGGTCGATCTCATCCACGGCGGGCCACCGTGTCAGCCATTCTCGATTGCCGGGCGACGGAAGGCAAGAGTGATCAGCGAGACATGTTTCCCGAATTCCTGCGGGCCATTGAAGCTATCGGCCCTAAGGTCTTTCTCGCTGAAAACGTGCTGGGCTTCCTCTCGGAAATATTTGCAACTTACCGTCAGGAGCTTTTTGCGAAGTTCGGCAAATCATATCAGCTGTCTACATTCATTCTGTCGGCGAAGGATTTCGGCGTTCCAAGATCGCCGCCGTACGTTCGTAGGCGCTTGCGGTGCGAGCTGGAAAGAAATTCAATCCAGAGTTGATCGAGCGAGGTAACCATTCTCGGGGGGTGCGTGCGGTATTGGGATTGCCTGCACAATTGGGATGGGACAGCACCTACAGTGCGGTGCACATTGACCGGCCCTCGGCAGACAACTTCCATCGCGAATAGCACGGCTTCCGTAACGAAATGGACCGAACTCGGAATTTGGCCTCACGGAGTATATCCTCCACCTGTTCGTCGGCCGCCCAGGTCAGGTCGAAATCTTCGGTCTCGTCCGGCGCATCGGCAATGGCACCAGCCGCCTCGATGGAATATGCGGGGATGCAATTGGTGCCGACCACCAGCAGCGTCGTGCCCAGCAGCCTCCGCTTGTCCAACTCGCGCAGCAGTTCGCCTGCCGTGTCAGCCAGCGTCGGCAAGCGCAGCGGTCTTGCCAGCCGTCCGATCTCCGCGACAAGTTCGCTGGCGCTGGCAATGCGGTCCTGCAATTCGGCCTTGCTCACACGGTAATCGGCAAGCTGTGCCTTTCCACTTTGGCTCCGGCGACATCGGCCTGTCCCAAACTCTTGCCGTTGTTTGAGCCGGTCGATCACCTCGTAGAGGTATTCGCTGATCCCCCACCCGCTTGCGCACAAGATTATAGGGCAAATGCGCCAGTTCGCGTTGCGCCTCGATCAGGAGACTCATAGCGGGGTCGCAGATTGATCAGCGCACGCGCCTGCTCAGCAGAAAAAGGACGGACTGCGGTCGACATGCCGCTACTTTATCCTGCAAATTGCCAAAAAAGCAAGAATGCAGGACAAATACAGCAATTTCAATGGATCAGATAATCCCCACGGCCTTCCCGGCGCGTTCGAACATGCCCAATATCGTCCCCACCTGCTCCTCGGTGTGCTCGGCGCAGAGCGAGCAGCGCAGCAGGGTCATGTTCGCGGGTGTTGCGGGCGGGCGGGCGAGGTTGACGTAGAGGCCTTCCTTCAGCAGCGCTTCCCACATGGCCGCGCCCTTTTCCAGATCGGGCATGATCACGGCGATGATCGCGCTTTGCGGTTCATCGGTGCCGAGCTGGAAACCCAGCGCCGGCAGCCCGGCGTGGAGGCGCTTGCGAATTCTCCCACAGGTGCGCGCGCTTGTTCCGAACCGTGCATCAGCTTGCGGATGCTCGTTGCCGCCGTCGCCACCACGCTCGGCGGCAGGCTGGCGGTGAACACGTAGGGGCGGCACACCAGCCGCATGATCTCGAACTTGGGGTGGTTGGAAACGCAGAAGCCGCCCACCGTGCCCACGCTCTTGGAGAATGTGCCGATGATGAAATCGCATTGGTCGATCACGCCTGCCGCCTCGCAGACGCCGCGCCCGTGTTCGCCGATAAAGCCCATCGAATGCGCCTCGTCCACCAGCACCATTGCGCCGTTGGCCTTGGCCACCTTGACCATTTCGGCGAGCGGGGCGACATCGCCGAGCATCGAATAGACGCCTTCGAGAATCACCAGCTTGCCCGCGCCTTCGGGAATGCGCTTGAGGCGCTTTTCCATCGCTTCGATATCGTTGTGCTTGAACGGCACCACTTCGGCATTGCCCAGCGCGCAGCCATCCCAGATGCTGGCGTGGCTATCGATATCGAGGACAATGTAATCGCCCTTGCCCGCTATGGTGGAAATGATCCCCAGATTGGCCTGATAGCCGGTGGAGAAGACCATCGCGTGGTCCATCGCGTAGAATTCGCGCAGCGCATCCTCGCATTCGCGGTGGCCCTGATAGGTGCCGTTCAGCACCCGGCTGCCGGTGGTGCCCGCGCCGAACTGGTCCAGCGCATCCTTGCCCGCCTGAATCACGTCCGGATCGAAGGTCATGCCCATGTAATTGTAGGTGCCGAGCAGGATCGTTTCGCGCCCGTTGCAGATCGCGCGGGTGGGGGAGAGAACCTTTTCCATCACGAGGCTGAACGGATCTTCCTGCCCCGTCGAGAGCAGATCGGCACGCATCTGGATGATGGGATCGAACTTGGAGAACAGGTCCACCTGGCCCCCGTCCGTATCCTCGGGCCGGTCGGCTTGCATCACGCCTTCGCTCATGCCGGCCTCACTTGCTCGCCGACGCGGTGACCGCATCGACCAGTTGCCCGAAATTCTCGATTTCCGCCTGCTGGCTCATCGAGATGATGATATCGAACTCGTCCTCGATCGCGGCGACGAAATCCATCACCGTCAGGCTGTCGAATTCCAGATCCCCGGCGAAAGTGGTGGCATCGCTGATCACCACGCCCTTCTTGTTGAAGGGTTCGATGGTGGCGCGGATGATGGTTTCGGCGGCGGCACGGTCCATGAATGGTCCAATCCTCTTGGGTCAGGTGTTAGCCTGCCCATAGGGGGTGCGCGGCCTGCTCGCAAATTTTTCGAAAACGGGATTTAGGTCAGGCGATAGCAGCCCGCGCCGCCGCGCTTTCCATCAACCCGCGCACCGCAGCCATGAACGGTCCGATGGAAACTGGCTTGGAGAGATAACCCTCCGCCCCTGATTCGCGAATCCGCTGCTCGTCCCCCTTCCCGGCATAGGCGGTGACAGCCAGCACCGGCACGTCGGCCAGCAGACTGTCACATTTCAGGGTGGCGATCAGGTCCAGCCCGGAGACATCCTGCAGCTGGATATCCATCACCACCAGATTGGGAAAGAAAGCGCGGGCGGCGGCGATGGCCAGGTTACCATCCGCCACGGGTTCGACCGAAAAACCCCCGGCGCGAAGCACGTCGCAGAAAAGTTTCCGATTGAGATCGTTGTCCTCGACAACGAGGATTCTCTTCGTCATTGCGCCCCCGAAGGCCTCGCTTGTGGCGATTTGCCTGTCCGTCTTCCTACCCCTTACCCTCAAATGTTACAATTGGCGGGGAATGTAAAATTTTGTTTAACGATAGCTCCGTACTGGCACTGGCCGCTTTGAGCTGGGTGCTCGAAGATCAGGACCGCGCACAGCGGTTCCTCGACCTGACCGGGCTGACCCCGGAAGGCCTGCGCGCCGGGGCAGCAGACATCAGCACCCACCGCGCGGTGTTCGATTTTCTCGCCGCGCATGAGCCCGATTTGCTCGGCGCGGCGGAAGCATTGGAGGTGGCCCCCGAAGCACTGGTGCGCGCCCAGATGGAATTGCGCGCATGAGCCGCCCGCTGCTGGTCACCGATTGCGACGAAGTGCTGCTGCACATGGTCCGCCATTTCCGCGACTGGCTGGGTCGCGAGCACGAGATCGACTTTGCCTTGGAAGGCAATCCCTTCCTCGAGGCGATGTCCCGGCGCGATAGCAATGAGCCGATGTCGGAGAAGGAAGTCTGGCGGATGCTCGGCCTGTTCTTCGATACCGAGATGGACAGCCAGTTGCCGATTGCGGGCGCGCTGGAAGCAATCGAAGTGATTGGGCGTGACGCCGACGTGGTGGTGCTGACCAATCTCACCGACGAACGCAATGCGGCGCGCACTGTCGCAATTGCGCAAGCTGGGTGTGGACGTGCCGGTGTTCACCAATCAGGGGCCGAAGGGCGCGGCACTGCGGCGGATCGTGGCGGAACACGGCGCAAACCGCGTGGTGTTTATCGACGATATCGCCCAGCACCATGCCTCGGCACGGGCGGAAGCGCCGCAGGTCCATCGCCTGCACCTGTGCGGCGAACCGGCGATTGCGCCGCACGTTCCTTGCGCGCATCTTGCGGGCGATGCCCATGCGCGGATAGATGATTGGGAACTGGCCCTGCCGTGGGTTCTTGAAGTGCTGCATTCCGGAGATTGAAATGTCGATTGAAGCCCGCCTGATCGAATTGGGGATTACCCTTCCCGAGACCTCCCCTGCGCTGGCCAGCTATCGCCCGGTCTCGGTGCACGGCGATCTCGCCTTCGTTTCGGGGCAGTTGCCGTTTATCGATGGCGCGCTGGTGACCGGGCGGCTGGGTGATGATGTTTCGATTGCGCAGGCACAGGCGGCAGCGCGGGCCTGCGCGCTGATGATCCTGGCGCAATTGCGTGCCGAACTCGGCTCGCTCGACCGGGTGGCGGGGATGGTCAAGCTGGGCGGATTCGTCGCTTCCACTCCCGATTTCACCGATCAGCACGTGGTGGCCAATGGGGCCTCCGATCTGATGGTCGAAGTGTTCGGCGAGGCCGGACGCCATGCCCGCGCTGCCGTCGGCGTGCCGTGCCTGCCGCTGGGCGCGGCGGTGGAAGTCGATGCGATTGTCGCGCTGGTTCCCGCCTAGGTCATGGCTGAGGCGACTTCTGGCGCGACCGACTGGCTGACCCGGCAGGCCTATGCCCATCGCGGCCTGCACGATGGGGCCGTACCTGAAAACTCGCTCGCTGCATTTGCTGCCGCCATCGAGCGCGGGCTGGGGATCGAATGCGATCTGCGGGTGAGCGCGGACGGGCGGGCGATGGTGTTCCACGATGCCGATCTGGAACGGCTGACCGGGCAGGCGGGGCTGATTGGCGCAAAAACCGTTGGCGAGCTTACCGCGCTGACCTTGGGCACAGGTGCCGAACCCATTCCAACGCTGCGCGATATGCTGGCGCTGGTGGCAGGCCGTGTGCCGCTGCTGCTCGAACTCAAGACCGAGCGGCGCGAAAGCGTCCACGCGTTGTGCCGATCGGTGCGCCGCGATATCGATGGCTATGCGGGCGAACTGGCGGTGATGAGCTTCGATCCACGCATTGGTGCCTGGTTCGCCAAGCGGATGCCCGAAGTGGTGCGCGGGCTGGTGGTGACCGAGGAGAATTCGCGCACCGTTACCGGTGCGTTCAAACGGCAGATGCTGGTGCGCCATGCCCGGCCGCAGTTTCTCGCTTACGATGTGCGCGACCTGCCGAGCCGTTTCGCCGCGCGGCAGGTGAAAGCGGGGCTGCCGATGCTGACCTGGACCGTGCGCAGCGCGGCGCAGGCAGAGTCCGCCAAGGCTGCTGGCGCGACACCCATAGCCGAAGGTCCGGGGGTGGCGGCGTGGGAGTCGCTCGCCTAGACCCTGTTTCAGTAAGGTGGAAACATCGTCATCGCGTCAGGAAGCCCGCTGGACAGGAGTGGCGCGCAGCTGGGGCTGGTTGCCCCCTGCAAGCGACGCGACGCAGCCAGCGGGCTTCCTGACGCGACCCCGAAGGGGCGGGCCGAATAAGCCCCAGCGCTTCGTTGCTCGTCGGTCACTATGCTTAAGCATGGCTCCCTCCTCGCGCCTATCGCTGGGGCTTATTCGGCTCCGTGCCGATGCTTCCACCTTACTGAAACAGGGTCTAGATAGGGCCCTATGGCCGACCAAGCGCTGACCGCCCGCATTATTCCCGCCGTTGGTGACATTCCCAAGGCGGAATGGGACCGGTTGGCGGGTGGGGGAAATCCCTTCGTCTCACACGATTTCCTCACAATCATGGAGGAATCGGGCAGCGTCGACCGGCTGGGCGAGCAGGGCCACACCGGATGGCAAAGCGCGCCGCTGGTGCTGGAGGACGAGGCCGGCCACCTGCTCGCCGCCATGCCGAGCTATCTCAAGCTGCACAGTCAGGGCGAATATGTGTTCGACCATGCCTGGGCCGATGCCTGGCACCGCGCGGGCGGGCAGTACTATCCCAAGTTCCAGATCAGCGCACCGTTCACCCCCGCCACCGGCCCGCGGCTGCTGCTGGCCGATCCCGCCTATGCCGGGCCGCTGCTGCGCTCTGCCGAACAACTGGTGGCGCAGAACGGCTGGTCGAGCGCGCACGCCACCTTTGTCGAGCCGGAGCAGGTGGGCCTTTTCGAGGCGGCGGGCTGGCTGCGGCGCGAGGATATCCAGTTCCACTGGACCAACCGACGATTTCACCAGCTTCGACGATTTTCTGGCGACACTCACTTCGCGCAAACGCAAGGACCTGCGCAAGGAGCGGGCGGCGGCGAACGAAGGGGTGGAGGTGCGGGCCTTTACCGGAGCCGATATTCGCCCCGAACATTGGCAGGCCTTCTGGCATTTCTATCAGGACACCGGCTCGCGGAAATGGGGCACGCCCTATCTGACCCGCACCGCCTTCGACCTGTTCGGCGAACGGATGGGGGAGCACCTGTTGCTGCTGCTGGCCTTCGAAGATGACCGGCCGATTGCCGGGGCGCTCAATTTCATCGGCGGAGACGCGCTCTACGGGCGCTACTGGGGTTGTCTGGTCGACAAGCCCTTCCTCCATTTCGAACTTTGCTATTACCGCGCTATCGATGCCGCTATCGAACTTGGCCTCAGCCGCGTGGAAGCAGGCGCACAGGGCGGGCACAAATTGGCGAGAGGTTACGCGCCAGTGGCCACCCATTCGCTGCACTACATCGCCGATCCCGGTTTCCGGCAGGCCGTGGCGCAATTCCTCGAAGCCGAACGGCGCGGCGTGGCCATGGACCGGCTGCACCTGTCAAAGCGCACGCCGTTCCGCAAAAATTAGGCCGCGCGGCTCACCCCCTGGCGCAGCCATTCGCGGGCGCGGCGTTGGGCTTCGGAAATTTCGCGCGCGGTCATTTCGTCGGAAACATCGGCGCGGCACCAGCTGGCGGCCTCGTGCCCGCGCGTGGCGGCGAGGTTGAACCATTTGTGCGCTTCGATCAGATCGCAATCCACGCCGTGGCTGCCGGTCGAGTAAGCGACCCCCAGATCGTAGTAGGCGTTGGTATCCCCATCGGCGGCGGCGGCAAGGCAGCGCGCCACCAGCATGTCGGCCCCGCGCATATCGGCGGGCGTGTGCTTGGCGAAAGTTTCGATCCTGGCAAGTTCCATGACCTTGGTACCCCTGTTTTCGGCCCGGCGAACACGCCCGGCTTCCCTGGGGCCGATGTTTTGACGAACGTGGTCAAGAAATGGTTAACGCCCGGAGCAGTTTCTGGCGCAGTTTCTCGGCTGGCCCGCATGGGATGCCGGGCGGAATGCCTGCCTCGCCGCTGCACTGCACTGTTTCTTTACACGTATTGTTCCAGATTGCGGCTTGTGCGGCCCGATAGCCGCCCTTATAGGCGCGCCCGACCGATACGCCTTTGCGGCGCATGGTGACAGACCCGGTAAACGGGCGGCCGGTGCCGCAGCAGGGAAGGCCCAGTGTAGAGGGATCCGGAGCACCTGATGGCTACTGCCACGCATGACGATATCGACATCCTGACGAAAGCCAAGCGAGCCCTGCCGCGCGATTACACGCCGGATGACGACGAAGAGTACATGTCCGCCAGGCAGTTGAATTACTTTCGCGTTTTGCTGCTCGAATGGAAAAAGTCGGTGGTGCTCGCCGCAGAGGGCACGCTGCAAAGCCTGCAAGACGGGCCGATCCGCGAACCCGATCTGAACGATCGCGCCTCCAGCGAAACCGACTGGGGCATCGAACTGCGCACCCGTGATCGCCAGCGCAAGCTCATCGCCAAGATCGACGCGGCGCTGCGCCGGATCGACGAGGGCGATTACGGATGGTGCCAGGTCACGGGTGAGCCGATTGGCGTCAACCGCCTGATCGCCCGCCCCATCGCCACCATGACTGTCGAGGCGCAGGCAGCGCACGAACGGCGCGAAAAGATTTCCCGCGACGACTGATCCGTTCCGGCACAGTTTTACAATTGGGCGGCGAATTTAACTTCTTGTTAGCCTTCTGGGGGGCAATTCCGGGGCGTAGCAAAGCCCGTAGTCCGGCCGCATTTCAGACCGGTTTGGCAGGCAGAACTTCGAGGGCACAGTGAACGCGATGAGCAATGTCGATACCCGTCAGGTCGGTCGTGACAGTCTCTTTCTGCTGGCGCAGGTCCGCGTCGATGGTCAGGATTCCCCGGCTCGCGTCAAGGTCCGCAATCTTTCGGCGGGCGGCATGATGGCCGAAGGCGATATGCGGGTGATGCGCGGCGCACATGTCTCGGTAGAACTGCGCAATATCGGCTGGGTCGAAGGCTCGGTGGCGTGGAAGCAGGACAACCGCTTCGGCATCGCCTTTGTCGACGAAATCGATCCCAGAGTTGTGCGCGCACCAGTGGCGGCCGCGCCGAACACTTTCGAAGTGCGCCGCCCCTCTGCCGGTTTCAACGATGATCCGGCTTCGCTCCGCAAGCTCTGACCCGTTCTGACCGGACTGCCGCGCAGTTCCGGTTGCTGCGCTATGCGCCAAGGCCTATCGCTAGCAGCGATGGACCGATCCCGATTTCCCACTCGCATTTGTGATCGTGCGCGCCACGCCGCTGCCGCATTGGCAACTGCGTTGCTGCTTGGCGGCTGCGGTTCGGGGGATGACGGCACGCTTGACGTGGCGCTGATCGGCGCTCCGGCGGAAGTGTTCGCCGACGATCTGCGGCTTTCCCCGGTGGCGCAGCACGTGCGAGCAGCAAGCCAGAGCGGGCTTGTCACTTTCGACGCGCAAGGCGAAGTCGTGCCAGCACTGGCGGAAACCTGGCTGCCGACCGAAGACGGAATGAGCTATGTCTTCCGGCTGCGCGATATTCCCTGGCCCGATGGCAGCGTGATGACCGCGCAGAGCGCGCGCACCGCGCTGTTGGCAGCGATGGACCGACTGGAAGGAACTTCGCTGGCGCAAGATCTTTCACCTATCGCCGAAGTGCGGGCGATGGCCGGGCGAGTGATCGAAATTCGCCTCTCGGTTCCCGAGCCCGATCTGCTGCAATTGCTCGCCCAGCCCGAACTGGCACTGCGCCATTCCGGTGGTGAAACCGGGCCAATGGTGCTGACGCAAAGACCTGAGAGTGAAGATGGGGTTGAACGCGGCACGGCGCAGCTCGATTTCCGCCCGCCGGTAGAGCGCGGCCTGCCGATGGACGAGGACTGGCAGGAGGATGTGCAGCCAGTTGACATAGCGGCGGTTTCCGCAGCCGAAGCCGTGGCCATGTTCGATGCCGGGGAGGTAGAGCTGGTGCTCGGCGGCGATCTGGGCAGTCTGCCGCTAGTGGAAACCGGGCCGCTGTCCACCGGCACACTGCGGATCGATGCCACTTTCGGCCTGTTCGGATTGCAGGTCCGAAGCAGTGACGGCCTGCTCGGCAACAGCGGAGTGCGTGAAGGGCTGGCGATGGCAATTGATCGCACAGAACTGCTCGCGCCGTTCAATATCGGTGGCTGGGAAATGACCACCCGCCCGGTCTCTCCGGGCCTGCCGGGCGATCCGGGGCTGGTGGCCGAACGCTGGCTCGACAGCGACATTGCCGATCTGCGGCAGGAAGCCGCCGCCAGGGTCACGGCATGGCGACGGCAATTTGACCAAGGCGATCTGTCCACGCCTGTCCCGCTCACGATCATGCTGGGAGAAGGGCCAGGGTGGGACGTGCTGCTGCGCGGCCTGACGCAGCAATTCGCGCAAATCGGTATCCGGCTGGAACGGGCCGAGTCTGTGCGCGATGCCGATCTGGTGCTGGTGGACCGGATCGCCCGTTACCCCGCGCCGCGCTGGTTCCTTGGCCAGTTCAATTGCGGCCTGCGCCGGGGCCTGTGCAGCGAAGAAGCCGATACACTGGTCGCGCAGGCGGCAGCGCAGGCGGAACCGATGGCTAGGGCGACAATGATGGCGCAGGCGGAAGCCCGGCTGACGCTGGAAAATGTCTACATCCCCATCGCCTCACCGCTGCGCTGGTCTTTGGTGCGCGGCAATGTCGATGGCTTCGAGGCCAATGCCTATGCCTTCCATCCCTTGCCGCCGATGGCACAACTCCCCAGATAAGCGCGAAGGAGAGCTGCCGCGATGGTTGAATTGCGCAAACCCGTACCGATCGAAGGCGCTGTGCCGAAGCCCGGCCCGCTTGGCTTGGACCTGCCGCTGGGCAATGATCCGCAATCCGCCCGCCGCCGGATCGAGGCGATGGAGCAGGTGCTCGAACGCGCTTTCGTGATCCCCGGCATCAATCGCCCGGTCGGGCTCGATGCGATTGTCGGCCTGATCCCGGTGGTGGGGGACATCATCGCGATGGGCATGGGTGCCTACATCGTCTGGGAAGCGCGCAATCTCGGCATGTCCAAGTGGCAGTTGCTGCGCATGGCGGGCAACATTGCCATGGACAGCGCGGTAGGCGCGGTGCCGGTGGTGGGCGACCTGTTCGACTTCATGTTCCGCTCCAACAGCCGCAACCTGCGGATCGTGAAGAAGCATCTCGACAAGCATCACCCGCATACGAAGGTGATCGAGCAGTAGTTTCCTTTGCGACCTCTTTGGCCTAGCTTCCGGCCATGGCCAAAAGCGACGTCACCTATTCCTCCTACCTCGATCTTGAGCGCATCCTCTCGGCGCAGCATCCCGCCTCCGACGCGCATGACGAATTCCTGTTCATCATCGTCCACCAGGCGAGCGAGCTGTGGCTCAAGCTGTGCCTGCACGAGCTGGAGGCGGCGCGCGAACTGGTGATCGCCGACGATCTGCCGCCCGCCTTCAAGATGCTCGCCCGCGTGGCGCAGGCGCAGCGGCAGCTGATTTCGAGCTGGGACGTGCTGGCGACCATGACCCCGCACGATTACTCGCTGGTGCGCCCGCATCTGGGCAAGTCGAGCGGGTTCCAGTCGGCGCAGTACCGCTTGATGGAATTCATCCTCGGCGGGCGCAATCCGGACATGGTGACGATGCACGAGGCGGTGCCCGAAGTGGCGGCCAAGCTGCACGCCGAACTGGAAAGGCCGAGCCTCTACGACGAAGTGCTGGCGCTGCTGGCACGGCGCGGCTTCGCGATCCCGGACGAGGTGCTGGCGGGCGACCTGCGCGCGCCGCACGCGGTGAACGAAGCCGTGGTGGAGGCCTGGGCGCAGGTCTACCGCGAGCCGCGCACGCCATTGGGACCTCTACGAACTGGCGGAAAAGCTGGTCGATCTGGAATACCACTTCCAGCGCTGGCGCTTCGGCCACCTGAAAACGGTCGAACGGGTGATCGGCTTCAAGCGCGGCACCGGGGGCACGGCGGGGATTCCCTATCTCGAAAGCGTGCTCAAGCTGGGGTTCTTCCCCGAACTGCTGGCGGTGAGGACCGAACTGTGAGTGCTCCTCACCTTGCCAATTCTCCCCTCCCCAAGGGGGAGGGGCCGGGGGTGGGGGGTCCACACTCGCGACAGCAGTACACCCACCCCCAACCCCCTCCCTCAAGGGAGGGGGCTTTTGTGACCGACTGGGCCGAGCTCGCCGCGCGCCTCGACGCCGCCGACCCGCTGGCACACTGGCGCGAGCGAATTCCTGCTCGACGACGATCTCGCCTATCTCGACGGCAATTCGCTCGGCGCGTTGCCCAAGCGCCACGCCCGAACGGATTGCACAGGTGGTGCGCGGCGAATGGGGCGAGGGGCTGGTCACCAGCTGGAATACGGGTGGCTGGATCGACCTGCCGCAGCGCGTCGGCGCGAAGATCGCCCCGCTGATCGGGGCAGCGCCCGATGAAGTGATCGCGGCGGACAGCGTTTCGGTCAACCTGTTCAAGCTCATCAGCGCCGCGCTCGCGATGCGCCCCGGCCGCAAGGTGGTGCTCAGCGAACCGGGCAATTTCCCCACCGATCTCTACATGATTGCCGGGCTCGAAGCGCAGGGCCTCGCCGAACGGCGGCTGGCCGCGCGCGAGGACTTGGTCGCGGCGCTGGACGAGGACGTGGCGCTGCTGCTGCTCACCCACGTGCATTACAAGTCGGGCGAAATGTTCGACATGGCCGCGCTGACCAAGGCGGCGCACGAGGCAGGCGCGCTGGTGCTGTGGGACCTGTCGCACTCGGCGGGCGCGTTGCCGGTGGACCTCACTGCCGCACAGGCCGATTTCGCCGTCGGCTGCGGCTACAAATACTTGAACGGCGGCCCCGGCGCCCCCGCCTTCGCCTATGTCGCGCGTCGCCACCACGCCGATCTGGTGCAGCCCCTCAGCGGCTGGATGGGCCACGCCGCACCCTTCGCCTTCACCGACGACTACCAGCCCGCGCCCGGAGTAGCCCGCCTGCTCTGCGGCACCCCGCCGATCCTCGCGATGAGCGCGCTGGAAGTGGGGGTGGAACTGGTGGCCTCGATCGGGGTGGAAGCGCTCTACGCGAAATCGCAGGCGCTGAGCGCGTTCTTCCTCGATTGCCTGCAAGGCGAGGGACTTGCTCCAAACCCCTCTCCCACTTCGGGAGAGGGAGGGGCCCGCCGCGCAGCGGTGGGAGGGTGAGGGTCCTGCGGCGGAGGTCGCCGCTAACGCGGCGAACCCCTCCCCCAACCCCCTCCCGCAAGGGGAGGGGGCTTTTCAGCTAGAACTCGTCTCCCCCGCCAACCCCTCGGCGCGAGGCAGCCAACTCTCCTTCCGCCACCCGCACGCCTACGAACTGTGCCAGGCCCTGATCGCCCGCAAAGTCATCGGCGACTTCCGCGCCCCCGACGTGCTCCGCTTCGGCTTCGCCCCCGCCTACGTCCGCTTCACCGACTGCTGGCGCGCGGTGCGGGAACTGCGCGATATTCTCGACAGCGGGGAATGGCAGAAGCCGGAATATGCGGAGCGGGGGAGGGTGACTTGAGAGGCCACGGAGAGGGAGGGTAGCAGCCGTTTACGTTATGCCCTCGCGACGGCCAGAACTGGATTTGTTTTGCCGTGGAATTCGCACATCCTCGTGCCCCTCTCACAGGTTGCGGAGACAATCTTCTTCAGGATTGGAAGCAGCATCCTGTGAGATCGTGTCCACCATTACTAAATTCGCGCGCGCCCGACACTCTTACCGCGTTCCTAACCGGATCATCACGGTCGTGGCCCACCAAAAGCAGGCTTCCTTTAGCTCGGGTAAGGTCCATGCAGAAAGCGCTGCCTACGTATTCACTGACGAGCTATCGAACAACTCGGCCACATGTAATATTGAACGGACGATGCCATCCTGATCACCAGTTTCGTTCAAATTCAGCAGCTTGGGAGATGTGTTGATAATCTGAACGAGCAATCCAGAGGCAATAACGCTGCGTCTATCTCAAGGCGCGGAGTCCGCCGCACTACCTTGTGGCGCAGATTGTTTAGCTCTCATCGAACACGATCAGCCGATGCTAGCTGCGGATAACGGCAAAAATCGCAGCGGGCTCGAAAGGTGCCATGCCCATTTTGCCATTTGCGCCAGCAAGAACCGCGCTACTTTCCTACATACCCCCACCTTCGCCAAAACACCCACCATGTTCACCGCCACCCTCACTCTCATCCTCCGATTCCGCAAGTATACACCTTGCGCGCGAAAAATCCACCGCAACCCTCTGCAATCGGAAACAAAACTCGCAAACCGAAGTTTCCGAAAAACCCCCGGTCGGCGCTCCATAATAGGCGCCTATTCCTCCAGCTCGATGTCCCAATAGAGCCAATCCCGCCACGTCTCGTGCAGATAATTCGGCGGGAACGCCCGCCCTTGCTGCTGCAATTGCCAGCTGGTCGGGCGGATCGGCGGCACGTGCAGGTGCATTCCCGCCTGCTTCGGGGTGCGTCCGCCTTTCTTCATGTTGCACGGGGCGCAGGCGGTGGCGATGTTTTCCCAGGTGGTGCGCCCGCCCTGCCGCCGGGGCATGACGTGATCGTAGGTCAGGTCTTTCGGGCTGCCGCAATACTGGCAGGCGAACTTGTCGCGCAGGAACAGGTTGAAGCGGGTGAAGGCGGGGAACTGGCTTGGGCGAACGTACTGCCGCAGCGCGATCACGCTGGGCACTTTCATGTCGAGCGACTGCGAATGCACCGCGCGGTCGTAACTCGCGACGATATCCACCCGTTCGAGGAACACCGCCTTGATCGCGGTCTGCCACGGCCACAGGCTGAGCGGGTAGTAGGACAGCGGGGTGTAATCCGCGTTGAGCACCAGCGCGGGGCAGCTTTCCAGCTTGCGCTCCGGATCGTCCTGGGCCCTGCGGAAGCTCGCCGCCCGTTCGATCAGTTCGGCCTTGAACACGATAGGGTGTCCTTCCTGACTGGGACGGAATGTGCACTTGCACGCAAAAGCGTCAACCCCGTTACACGCAGCCTATCCACAGGGATATTCACAAGTGCCCACGTTTCCTCGTCATTGCGAGCCGACGCAGTCGCGCGGCAGTCGAAGACGTGCAGAGCACAATCCATCTCCTGGGTTCGGCACGGGCAAATGTCGCGCTATTCGCAATTGCAGGAGATGGATTGCTTCGACGCTGCGCTTCTCGCATGACGAGGCATGATCGTGACCCGCTTCGCCCCCAGCCCCAATGGCCCGCTGCATCTGGGCCATGCCTATCAGTGCCGTCGTCGCGCATGATCTTGGCGCGTGAACGCGGCGGGCGGTTCCTGCTGCGGATCGAGGATATCGACGGCGCGCGCAGCCGCCCCGAACTGGCCGAGGAGTTTCGCCGCGATCTGGCATGGCTGGGGCTGGAATGGGAGGAAGTGCCCGCGCAATCGACCCGGCTGGCCAGCTATGCGGCGGCGGCGGCGCGGCTGGAGGGCATGGGCCTGCTCTATCGCTGCACCTGCACCCGCGCCGAACTGGGGATCAGGGCGAGGCGCTCTATCCGGGCACCTGCAAGGGCGGGAAAGCCGATCCCGCGCGCCCCTTCGCGCTGCGGCTGGACATGGAGAAGGCGCTGGCACTCACCGGCCCGCTGGTCTGGGAGGATGAGCTTGCGGGCACGATCGCAGCCGATCCGCGTGCCCACGGCGATGTGGTGCTGGTGCGCAAGGATGCCGCCCGCCAGCTATCACCTCGCCGCCACGCTGGACGATGCGGCGGACGGGGTGACGCTGGTGACGCGCGGGGCAGACCTGTTCGCCGCCAGCCATGTCCACCGCCTGCTGCAGGCGCTGCTCGGCCTGCCGGTGCCGCGTCTGGCACCACCATGCGCTGCTGCTCGACGAAAGCGGCGCAAACTCGCCAAGCGGCGCGGCTCACCTTCGCTGGCCGACCGCAGCAATGCAGGCGAGGACGGCAAGGCACTGGCGCAACGGCTCCGCATGGGCCAAATGCCGGGTGGCATAAGCCGCTCCGCATTCCCACATGGTGCCCTATGAACATATTTCTCACAATCGTGATCGCCGGCCTCGCCATTATGGTGGTGGTTTCGCTGGTGCGCGGCATTATCGCCTTCCTGCAAACCACCAAGATCGATCTGGAGACCGGCGGCGAGAACCTGCCCGCGATGCAGGCGCGGCAGAACCAGGCGATGTTCGCGCGGATCAAGTATCAGGCGCTGGCGATTCTGGTGATTGCCGTGCTGCTGGCCGTGAACCGCTAAGCGCGGCACCCGTGGTCAAGCTCAACAAGATCTACACCCGCACCGGGGATGACGGGACCACCGGCCTCGTCGACGGCTCGCGCCTGCCCAAGCACGCCGCGCGCATGGAAGCGGTGGGGCGGTGGACGAGCGCCAACTGCGCGCTCGGCTTCGCCGCGATCGCTGATGAGCGGCGCGCCGGGGGCCGATGTCACCCGCATCCAGAACGACCTGTTCGATCTCGGTGCCGATCTCGCCACCCCGCTGGGCGAAGTGGGCGGCGCGATTTCACGCCTTCGCGAAATGGTGCTGCGGATCGTGTCCCTCGCAGGTCGAATGGCTGGAGCAGCGGATCGATGCGGTGAACGCCGATCTCGAACCGCTCACCAGCTTCATCCTGCCCGGCGGCAGCGAGCTCGGCCGCGCGGCTGCACCTCGCCCGCACCGCCACCCGCGCGCCGAACGGGCGATGACCGCGCTGGCGGCGGCAGAACCGGTCAATCCGGCAGCGCTGGCCTATATCAATCGCCTGTCCGATTACCTGTTCGTGCTGTCGCGCGCGGTGAACGATGGCGGCAGGGGCGATGTGCTGTGGACTCCCGGCGCAAACCGCTAGGATCAGTCAGCCGACGCCCGTCGCCCCAGCCGTCGGCTGCCAGATCGTCCTCTTGCCAGTCTCCGGCTGTTGCGCTGATCCGGAACCCTGCGCTTCCAGCCCCTCGCGCTGCTTGGCGATCCGCTCGCCCGCCAGGGCAATCTCGCCTGCCTGATCCTCGGTGCCGACCAGCCGGAAGACGGCGAACAGGACAGAGCCGATGAAGACCAGCGCACCCAGCTTGCTGCGAAACATGTATCCACGCATGAAGCCAAGCTACCAGCGGCTGGTTAACCCTTGGTATGCGCCGCCAGCCTTTTGAGTTCGTACAGCAGATCGAGCGCCTCACGCGGCGTCAGCGCGTCCACCTCCACGCTGTCGAGCTTCTCGCGCAGGGCATCCACCTCGATTTCCTCGGCCCGGAAAGCCGCGGCGAACAGCGGCAGTTCGCCCAGCCCCGCCGCCAGCCCGCCGGTTTCGGCGCGGCCCTTCTCCAGCCGGTCGAGCACCGATCTTGGCGCGTTTCACCACCGGCGGCGGGCACGCCCGCCAGCTTGGCCACCGCCAGCCCGTAGCTCCGATCCGCCGCGCCTTCGGCCAGTTCGTGCAGCAGCACCAGATCGCCCTTCCACTCCTTCGCCCGGACATGGTGGAGCGAGAGCGCATCGCAAGTCTCCGCCAGCCGCGCCATCTCGTGATAATGCGTCGCGAAGAGGCAGCGGCAGCGGTTGGTCTCGTGGATCGCTTCGGCCACGGCCCAGGCCAGCGCCAGCCCGTCATAGGTGGAGGTTCCGCGCCCGACTTCGTCGAGGATCACGAAGCTGCGCGGCCCGGCCTGCGTCAGGATCGCGGCGGTCTCGACCATCTCGACCATGAAGGTGGAGCGCCCGCGCGCCAGATTGTCCGACGCGCCGACCCGGCTGAACAGCTGGTCCACCAGCCCGATTGTGCGCCGATGCGGCGGGCACGAAGCCGCCCGCCTGCGCCAGCAGCACGATCAGCGCGTTCTGGCGCAGGAAGGTGGATCTTGCCGCCCATGTTCGGCCCGCCGACCAGCCACAGCCGGTTGCGCTCCGCCAGCGCGCAATCGTTGGCGACGAAGCGCTCGCCCGCCTTTGCCAGCGCCGCCTCGACCACCGGATGCCGCCCCGCCTCTGATGGCGAGCACCGGCTCCTCGACAATCCTGCGGCCTGCACCATTCGCCTTCGCTGGCGCGCTCGGCCTGCCCTGCGCCGACATCGAGCCGGGCGAGCGCGGCGGCGCAGTCGGCAATCGCCAAGCGCCGCTCCGCCACGTGCTCGCACAGTTCCTCGAAATGCGCTTCTTCCGCCGCCAGCGACACGTCCGCCCGCTTCGGCGATCCGGGTCGCTTCCTCGTGCAGCGAGATCGAATTGAAGCGCACCGCGCCCGCCATCGTCTGGCGGTGGGTGAAGCCGCTGTCCGCCGCCATCAGCGCATCGGCGTGGCGCGCGGGGACTTCGATGAAATAGCCGAGCACGCCGTTGTGGCGGATCTTGAGCGAGGGGGTGTCGGTCTGCTCGCGATAGCGGGCTTCCAGCGCGGCGATGGCGCGGCGGGCATTGCCGGAAACTTCGCGCAATTCGTCGAGCGCGAAGTCGTAACCTGCGGCGATAAAGCCGCCGCTCGCCCGCTCGGTGGGCGGGGAGGGGACGAGCGCGCGGCTGAGCAGGTCGGTCAGTTCGGCGTGGCCGGTCAGCGCGGGCAGCAGCAGATCGAGCAGGGCAGGGCGATCCGGCTTGCCCTTCAGCAGATCGTGCAGGCGGCGCGCTTCGATCAGGCCATCGCGCACCTGCCCCAGATCGCGCGGGCTACCGCGCCCCGCCACCAGCCGCCCCAAGCGCGCGGCCAAGATCGGGCAAGGCGCGCAACATGCCGCGCACATCGTTGCGCAGCAGCGGATCGGCGTAGAACCACTGCACCAGCGCCAGCCGCGCCTCGATCGGTGCTTTCTCGGCGAGCGGTGCGGAGAGGTCTTCCGCCAGCAGCCGCGCGCCCGCGCCGGTGACGCAGCGGTCCACCGCCGCGATCAGCGAATTCGCCCGCCCGCCCTGCTGGCTGTACAGGATTTCGAGGCTGGCGCGAGTCGCCTCGTCCATGGCCATGTGCCCGCCCGCAGCCCGCGCCACCGGCGGCAGCAGCAGCGGCAAGGTGCCGCGCCCGGCATGGTCGAGATAGGCGAGCAAACCGCCCGCCGCCGCCAGCATGGCCCGGCTGAACTGGCCGAACCCGTCGAGCGTCGCCACCCCGTGGACGCGCCGCAGTTGCGCCTCGCCCGCCGTCGCTGGAAAAGCCGGTGCGCGGGCGCGGCACTGTATCGAGCGGCATGCCGTGCCATATCGTCCGGCGCGACCAGCTCGCTCGGCCCCGATCCGCGCCAGCACGCCCGCCAGCAGCCTCGGGCGCGCATTCCTCCAGCACCATTGCCCCGGTGGAGATATCGCAGGCCGCCACGCCCGATCACTCCGCGCACCTCGCACACCGCCGCCAGCATATTCGCCCGGCGCGGTTCGAGCAGCGCTTCCTCGGTCAGCGTGCCCGCCGTGACGAAGCGGACGATGTCGCGCTTCACCAGCACCTTGATGAAGGCGTGCCCTTCGCGCTTGGCCCGCGCGCGGCTTCGTCCGGCGTTTCCACCTGCTCGGCAATCGCCACCCGGCAGCCCGCCTTGATCAGCCGCGCCAGATAGCCTTCCGCCGCATGCACCGGCACCCCGCACATCGGCACCGGCTCGCCCTCGTTCGCCCCCGGCTGGTCGAGCGCGATATCGAGCACGCCCGCCGCCACTTTCGCATCGTCGAAGAACAGTTCGAAGAAGTCGCCCATGCGGTAGAACAGCAGGCAATCCCCGGCCTCCTGCTTGAGGGCGAAGTACTGCTGCATCATCGGAGTTGCGGGGCCGGCCATCGAACCGCGAGCGGTAGCGCGCCTATCCACCGATTCGGGAAGCTTGGCAGCGGCCGCTTTCCCCTATCGCCCGCGCGGCAAGTGCTTCTATGCGGGCCGCGAAGCAGGAGTGCGAGCCTTGGACGAGAAAGAGAATACCGATTTCACCGCGCGCGAGGCGCTGTTCTATCACGAGACGATCCGCCCCGGTAAGATCGAGATCATCGCTTCCAAGCCGATGACCACCCAGCGCGATCTCGTCCCTCGCCTATTCGCCCGGCGTGGCCGCGCCGGTGGAAGCCATTGCCCGCGATCCCTCGCTGGCAGCGAAATACACCGCGCGCGCCAATCTGGTGGCGGTCATCTCCAACGGCACCGCCATTCTCGGCCTCGGCAATCTCGGCGCGCTGGCGTCCAAGCCGGTGATGGAAGGCAAGGCGGTGCTGTTCAAGCGCTTTGCCGACGTCGATGCGATCGATATCGAACTCGATACCGAAGACCCCGAGGCCTTCATCAACGCCGTGGCGCTGATGGAGCCGACCTTCGGCGGGATCAATCTGGAAGACATCAAGGCCCCCGAATGCTTCGTAATCGAAGCCGCGCTGCGCGAACGGATGAAGATCCCGGTGATGCATGACGATCAGCACGGCACCGCGATCATCGCGGCGGCGGGACTGCTCAACGCCTGCTATCCTCACCGGGCGCAAGTTCAAGGACTGCAAGATGGTGGTCAACGGCGCGGGCGCATCGGCGCTCGCCTGCACCGCGCTGATCAAGGCGATGGGCGTACCGCATGAAAACGTCATCGTCTGTGACCGCTCCGGCCCGATCTATCCGGGGCGCGAAGGGGTGGACCAGTGGAAAAGCGCGCATGCAGTGGATACCCCGCACCGCACGCTTGAAGCGGCGCTCGAAGGCGCGGATATCTTCCTCGGCCTTTCCGCCGCGGGTGCGCTGAAGCCTGAATGGGTGCGCAAGATGGCCGATCAGCCGATCATCTTCGCGATGGCCAATCCCACGCCGGAAATCATGCCGGACGAAGCGAAGGCGGTGCGCCCCGATGCGATCATCGCCACCGGGCGCAGCGATTTTCCCAACCAGGTCAACAACGTGCTCGGCTTCCCCTTCATCTTCCGCGGCGCGCTGGATGTGCGGGCGACCACGATCAACGAAGAGATGAAAGTCGCCGCCGCGCGCGCCATTGCCGAACTGGCGCGTGAAACCGTGCCCGAGGAAGTCGCCGCCGCCTATGGCATCAACCAGAAGTTCGGCACGCGAATACATCATCCCCGCCCCCTTCGATCCCCGGCTGATGGAAGCGGGTTTCCTGCGCCGTTGCCAAGGCGGCGATGGATATCGGCGTGGCGCAGGAACCGATTGCCGATTTCGACGAATCTACCGTGCGGCTGCGCGGCCGCCTCAATCCCACTACCTCGGCGCTGACCCGCGTGTACGAGGACGCCAAGGCCAATCCCAAGCGGATGGTCTTTGCCGAGGCGGAAGAGGAAGTGGCTTTGCGCGCGGCGATCCAGTTCCGCGATTTCGGCTATGGCACGCCGATCCTGGTCGGGCGGACCGAGAAGGTGCTGGAGAAGTTGCTCGAGCTTTCGGTGGACGATCCCGGAAAGCTTCGAGATCGCCAATTCGGCCAATTACCCCAACATCGAAGCGATGGTGGACTATCTCTATACCAGCGCCTCCAGCGGCGCGGCTATACCGAGCGCGACGTGCGGCGGATGGTCAATCAGGAGCGCAATGTGTTTGCCGCGCTGTTGCTGGCCATCGGTGATGGCGACGCGATGATCACCGGCCTCACCCGCACCTATCAGCCAGACCGCGCGCGAAATTGCCCGTGTGCTCGACCCCAAACCGGGCGCGACCCCGTTCGGCATTCACATGATCGTCGGCAAGAGCCACACGACCTTCCTGGCCGACACCACGATCAATGAGCGGCCCAGCGCCGAACAGCTCGCCCATATCGCCAGGGAAACCGCCGCCGTGGCCCGGCGGATGGGGCACGAGCCGCGCGTGGCATTCCTCTCCTATTCCACCTTCGGCAATCCGTCCGGGGCAATGGCTGGACAACATCCGCGATGCCGTGGCGCTGCTGGACGCGGACGAGACGGTGAACTTCGAATACGAAGGCGAAATGGCCCCCGATGCCGCGCTCAACCCGAAGGTGATGAAGCTCTATCCGTTCAGCCGCCTGTCTGGCCCGGCCAATGTGCTGATCATGCCGGGGCTGCAAAGCGCCAACTTGTCGGCCAAGCTGCTGCGCGAATTGTCGGGCGATGCTACCATCGGGCCGATGCTGATCGGTTCGGAAAAGCCGGTGCAGATCGCCCCGATGACCGCCATCGCACCGGATGTGCTGACCTTGGCGGTGCTGGCGAGCGCGGGGATCCTAGGTTAGCGCCGCTGAAAGCGAAAATATCAGAATTCAAATTCGAGGGCATTGTATCTATCTGATATAAAACAGACAAAATGAATTGTAGAAGCTGATTTTTCCGAAAGAGGAATGGCACGTCCAGTACCTCAGCCATTTCAGTCAGAAGTTAATCCTTCCAAGGGCGACTGCCTTCTGCGTTGTAATCCCGCTGGAACGGCTGGGTCCGGCCGATACCAAACGGGTGGCAAGGCGCGCGGACAATTGATCGATAGGCCAGCCCAAGTGCGACGAAATTGCCATGGCGGGCAAGCAGGCGAAGCTGCTGCTACTGGCGGATAGAGCGCATCCCAACCCTCCCCTCGGAGAAGGGAGTATAGGTTGGCCCTTGCCCCGAACTTCTCCGCCCCTCCGCGTCTCCGCGTGAACCAGCGGCCTCCACTTTCCTACACCCGTCCAACCGTGCTTCACTCGCAGGCATGGACTTCACCACCTCTCCCGACCGCCTCGCCCCCCAAAGGTCACACATGCCCCGGCAAGTTGACAGTCCCGGCCCAAGGGTCACACTGACACCCGCCAGAGTGACACAGGTCGCTTTTCGCAGCCAGAACAGTGCTCCATATGCTCCAAAAGCCCCGTACGCGCGACGAACCGAGTGCCGAGCGCGGCTCGGGCGCAACTTCCGTCGCGAACACATCTTCACACTCGACCTCCGCGAAGGCCCGGAAATTAACGCCATTTCCGCTGTTGCCGGAAAAACTCACCGCAAAAGTCTTAACGCGGAAACCGATTGTTAACCTTTTTTGGTGAGAAGCGACGTGGTTAATTCACGGCAACACCTCCTGACAGAGGGTTACCAACGGGATCAAAGGGGTTTCCAATGCGCGTTCTGCTGATCGAAGACGAGCCGACGACCGCCAAGGCGATCGAGCTGATGCTCACCACCGAGGGCTTCAACGTCTACTCGACCGATCTGGGCGAGGAAGGCCTCGATCTGGGCAAGCTGTATGATTACGACATCATCCTGCTCGATCTCAACCTGCCCGACATGCACGGGTATGACGTGCTCAAGAAGCTGCGCGTCGCCAAGGTGCAGACCCCGGTGCTGATCCTCTCGGGCATTTCCGAGATGGACAGCAAGATCCGCAGCTTCGGCTTCGGCGCGGACGATTACGTGACCAAGCCGTTCCACCGCGACGAACTGGTGGCGCGCATTCACGCCGTTGTGCGCCGTTCGAAGGGCCACTCGCAGAGCGTGATCCGCACCGGCAAGCTGGCGGTGAACCTCGATGCCAAGACCGTTGAAGTCGATGGCGCACGGGTGCACCTGACCGGCAAGGAATATGCGATGCTGGAGCTGCTTTCGCTGCGCAAGGGCACCACGCTGACCAAGGAAATGTTCCTCAACCACCTCTACGGCGGAATGGACGAACCCGAACTGAAGATCATCGACGTGTTCATCTGCAAGCTGCGCAAGAAGCTTTCGAGCGCGTGCGGCGGGGACAACTACATCGAAACCGTCTGGGGCCGCGGCTATGTGCTGCGCGATCCGGCGGAGGAACAGGTCGCCGCCTGAAAGTGATTTCGCTCCTGACGGGGCGAAAGGTACCCGGAACGCTCCGCCAGCCAAGGTTCGCCCTTGCGCTGGCGGGGCGTTTCTCGTTAGCGCGCTCGCCATGAGTGCGAACAAACAAGGCGATCCGACCACGCTGAAGCGGCTGTACGGGCGCAGCCAGGGCAAGGCCCTGCGTGCGGGGCAGCAGGAACTGGTCGAGACGCTGCTGCCGCGCATCGCGGTGCCGCTGGAAGGCCCGGTGACGGCGGAGGGGCTGTTCGGCCCAAGTTCGCATGGGCATCGCCCGCTGCACTTCGAAATCGGCTTCGGCGGCGGGGAGCATCTCGCCTACCGCGCCGACCTGCTGCCCGATCACGGCTTCATCGGCGCCGAACCTTTCGTCAACGGCGTGGCGCAGGCGCTGGTTCATGTGCGCGACGGGGCGCTGGGCAATGTCCGCATCCATCACGGCGATGCCCTGCAGGTGCTCGAACGCATACCCGACGGGGCGCTGACGATGGTCTACCTGCTCCACCCCGATCCCTGGCCCAAGGCCAAGCACGCCAAGCGGCGGATGATGAACGATGGCCCGGTGCGGATGATCGCCGATAAGCTCAAGCCGGGCGGCGAGTTCCGCTTCGGCACCGATCACGCGGTCTATGTCCGCCACGCGCTGATGGTGATGCAGCGCTTCCGCGACGAGTTCGAATGGGTGATCGACGGCCCGGACGAGTTCCGCCAGCGCCCCTCCGGCTGGCCCGAAACCCGCTACGAATACAAGGCGCGCAACACCTACGGGCACGAGGTCTGGTATTTTCGCTTCCGGCGAAACTAGGCCAAAGGATTTGTTTTTAAATATCTTTAAATCAATATGTTATCTACAAAATTGCGCACTACGCTATCCGGCGATTTCCGGTAACGCAATTATCCCAGCCGCTGCAAGGCCGCATTCAGGGTGTTTTCGCTCATGGGCCGTGGCGCAATTCGCCGGGGCGGACGAATAGATGCGGGGCAAGCTGCAACGCCAGCTTCGAATTCCCGCTGCCGCCATAGCCAGCGATGGCGCGCCACGGTGCTCCTACGTGCCTGGCATCGGAAGTCGCGTCGAAAGGCGCACCCGTAGACGCAGGCAGTGCCCCTTCAGAGCGCGCGCAGGTGCTCCGGCGTAGCGGAATACCAGGCCCGCCTGCTGCAGGCTGCGCTGAGCGCAATACTCATTGGCAATCGCCATGACTGTATCGGCCTCCTGAATCCGAGCGCGCACCTTGCCCTGCTGCTCTTCGCGCGAGGGGTCTTAGCCCTGCACTATCATCCCTCGCGCCGCTTGCGGGCATCACTCAGGCTGGTTTCGGGATAGGCTCCCATGGCCAGCAATTTCTCGTTGCCATCGATCCGCGCGCCGCTCTGGGGATTCGCCCCCAAGATTCCCCCACACTTGAGGGTATTTTAGAAACCCCTGGCAGATACCCCCAATCATACCCCCAGCGGATTGCGGCTGGAGATGAACGCGGGCGAACGCTAGCGGCCTAGAAATGGCAGAATACCGTAGGTTTAGGGGGTCTGTCTAGACAGATACGGACGTGGGCGAATGGGAGAATGGAGCGGGTAGCGGGAATCGAACCCGCATAGCCAGCTTGGAAGGCTGGAGCTTTACCACTAAGCTATACCCGCGCTCCGGGTGCCCAAGGCGCCGCCAGTGCTTGGGGCGCGATTGCCACCGGCGGGGCCATCGCGTCAAGCCTTGATGTTAGTGCGCGCTCAGTGCCCGTCGAAAGCGATCAGCGCGTGGGCGGCAATGCCTTCTGCCGCCAGCGCCGCCGCGCCGCCCAGTTCCGGCAGGTCGATCACGAACAGCGCCCGGTCCACTACGGCCCCAGCGCGCCGCAGCAGGCGCGCACCGGCAATGGCGGTGCCGCCAGTGGCCAGCAGATCGTCCACCAGCAGCACCCGCTCGCCTGCGCCGATCAGCGTGGGATCGAGTTCGAGCCGGGCATGGCCGTATTCGAGCGCGTAATCCTCGCCGATTGCCGCGACGGGCAGTTTGCCCGCCTTGCGCAAGGGAATGAAGCCGAGGCCGAGTTGCACCGCCAGTGCCGCCCCGAAAATGAAGCCGCGCGCCTCTATCCCGGCGATAGCGTGGGGTTTGCTGTCACCCGCCAGCTCGGCAAGGCCCGCCACCGCGCGCGCCAGCCCTTCGCCATGCGCGAGAAGCGTGGTGATATCGCGGAACAGAATCCCCGGCTTGGGGAAATCGGGGACGGTGCGGATCAGGTCCTTGAGCTCGGCGGTCATGCGCACCAGCCTGTTAGACCTGCCCTCAGTCGTCCTCGCGCTTCGGCTTCACCGCAGACCAGACCTGCTTCTTGGCGAACCAGGCCAGGATCGTGGCAAACAGCGTGAAGGCGAGTACCCACCAGCCGGTCTTCTGCCGCTCGATCAGGCGCGGTTCGGCGGTCCAGGTAAGGAAAGCGGAAACGTCCGTCGCCATCTGGCTAACTGTAGCGTCAGTGCCGTCAGCATAGGTCACTTGGCCGTCAGCCGTCAGCGGCGGAGCCATCGCCAGGTTGAGATTGGCGAAATACGGATTGAAGTGCAGGCCGGTGCCCGGCATCGAATCGGGGAAGGCTGCCGCCAGCGTATCGCCCGCTTCGTTGGTGTGGGTGGCCGGATCGGCATAGCCGGTCAGCAGTGAATAGACGTAGGCGCTGCCGTTCTCGCGCGCCTTGGTCATCAGCGAAAGATCGGGCGGGATGGCATTATTGTTCGCCGCGCGCGCGGCCACGTCATTGGCGAAGGGGCGGGGGAAGTAATCGGTGCGGGTTCCGGGGCGCAGCGCGTTCTCGCCGGTTTCAGGATTGATGCCGGGCACCATCCACGTCGCGGCTTCGGCCTTGGCCTGATCTTCCGAATAGCCGAGCTCTTCCAGATTGCGGAAGGCGACATATTGCAGCGAGTGGCAGGCGGCGCAGACTTCCTTGTACACCTGATACCCGCGCTGCAACTGCGCCGCGTCCCAGTTCCCCAGCGGGCCATCGAATGAATAACCGCCCTCGGGAGCCTCTGCTTCGAGATGGAAGGCGTGTTCGGCGGTTTCTTCCGCGTCCTCGTTCGCCCAGGCGTAGAAGCCGTTGCCGAAGGTCAGCACCAGCACAAAGGTGAAGCCGAGGCCGATGAGGATTGCTGCAAGGCGGATCATGATGTCGTCTTTCCCTAAACCCGGCCGCTTAACCGGCCACCGGTTCGGCGTTTTTGCCCAGCACTGCCTGCTTGTCCGATCCCAACACTGCCTCAGTGATCGAGAAGGGCAGCGGTTCGGGCCGTTCAATCGATGAAATGATCGGCAGGATCACCAGGAAATGCAGGAAGTAGTAGGCGGTCGCGATCTGGCTGAACATGATGTACGGCTCTTCCGCGTGGGCGCCACCGAGATAGAACAGCGCCGCCATGCAGGGGATCAACCCGAACCAGAAGAACTTGCGGAACAGCGGGCGATAATGCCCCGAACGCACCGGACCGCGATCCAGCCAGGGCAGGAAGAACCACACCAGGATTGCCGAGAACATCGCCAGCACACCCCACAGCTTGGCCGGCAGGATGAATTCGAAGGTGAAGGCGCGCAGGATCGCGTAGAACGGATAGAAATACCATTCGGGCACGATCAGCGCCGGGGTCGAAAGCGGGTTCGCCGGGATGTAATTGTCCGGGTGGCCCAGCGCATTTGGCATGAAGAACACGAAAGCGAAATAGATCAGCAAGAACACGCCCAGCCCGAACCCGTCCTTCGCCGTATAGTAGGGATGGAACGGCAGGGTGTCACTTTCAGACTTGATCTCGACGCCCGTCGGGTTCGAGGAGCCGGGGATGTGCAGCGCCCAGATATGCAGGATCACGCAGCCCGCGATCACGAACGGCAGCAGATAATGCAGGCTGAAGAAACGGTTGAGCGCCGCAGCGTCGGGCGCATAACCGCCGAGCAGCCATACCTGCAAAGGTTCGCCGACGAAGGGGATCGCCCCGAACAGGCCCGTAATGACCTTCGCGCCCCAGAAGCTCATCTGGCCCCACGGCAGCACATAGCCCATGAAGGCGGTCGCCATCATCAGCAAGAAAATGACCACGCCGATCAGCCAGATCATTTCGCGCGGCGGCTTGTAGCTCGCGTAGAAGAAGCCGCGGAAAATGTGGATATAGATCACCACGAAGAAGAAGCTCGCGCCGTTGGCATGGGCATAGCGCATCAGCCAGCCCCAGTTGACGTCACGCATAATGTGTTCGACCGAGGCGAAGGCACCATCGGCATTGGCGGTGTAATGCATCGCCAGCACGATCCCGGTGACGATCTGCAATACCAGGCAGAAACCCGCCAGCACGCCGAAATTCCAGAAATAGGAAAGATTGCGCGGCACCGGATAGCCCGCACCCACCGCGTTGTAGATCAGGCGCGGCAGCGGCAATTTCTCGTCGAAGAACTTGGTCAAGCCGTTCTGCGGCGTATATTCCTTGGCCCAGGGAAAGCTCATGTCTCTGTCTCTTCCTTGCCTCAGCCGATCACGAGCAGCGTGTCGGTGACGGTGTATTCGGGAACGGCGAGATTGGCCGGTGCGGGACCCTTGCGGATGCGCGCGGCGGTATCATAGTGCGAACCGTGGCAGGGGCAGAAATAGCCGCCGTATTCACCCTTGTTCTCGCCATCGGCCGCGCCCAGCGGAACGCAGCCGAGATGGGTGCAGACGCCCATCACCACCAGCAGGTCTTCGTTGCCGGGCAGGGTGCGCTCGGCCAGCGTCTGCGGATCGAGCAAGTCGTCGAGGTCGACGGCATTGGCAGCGTCGATCTCGGGCTGGGTCAGGCGGCGTACGAACACCGGCTGCTTGCGGAACACTGCCTTGATCGACTGGCCCACCTCAAGCGCGGAAATATCCAGCTCGGTGGTGCTTTCGGCAAGCACGTCCATCGACGGGCTCATCTGGCTGACCAGCGGCATGACCATGACGAGGCCGCCGACACCGGCAGCCGAAACGGCAGCGATTTCGATGAAGTCGCGGCGACGAACGCCCTCTTCAACGGCTACATCAGTAGCTTCAGGATTGCCCGTGGTGGTTGCCATTTGCCTGCCTTGCCAAGTCCTTGCCTTGAACCTCGGACCACCGGAAAGCTCCCATAGTGAGAGCCTGCGACCCGAAGATTAACCCGTCAGCAGCGTGCGCAGCTATCATCCGCGATGCGGAGTGCCGGTCGCCAGCTTGGCGCGGCTGATAGACGAGCAAATCGGCGCTGCCAACCCGCCTTTTGGCCCCATTGTGACCGCTTCTCCAACGAGTGGCGCAAAACGACAGGGCGATGTGCGCTTACGGCAGGCCGATCAGCGAATACTGGCGGCCATAGGTCGGCTCGCCGCGATGGGTGGCGCGGCGGTAGGAATGGAAGCGCGCTTCATCGGTGTAGGTATCGATAGCCAAGTTCTCGATGCGGCCCAGCTTCAATGCCGCGAGTTGCCAGCCGACATAGGCGGGCAGATCGAACTGCCACTTGCCCGGCGTGCTGCGGGTGAAGAAGTGCTGGTGGCGTTCCTCGAACTGTTCGACGAAATCCCAGCCGACTTCGTAGCTTTCCTGCGCAATCGTCGGGCCGATAGCGGCGGCGATATTCGGGCGCGTAGCACCCAGCTCCTCCATCCGCCGTACTGTCGCCTCCAGCACCCCGAAATGCGCCCCGCGCCAGCCCGCGTGGGCCGCGCCGATTACGCCTGCCGAACGGTCCGCCAGCAGCACCGGGGCGCAGTCAGCGGTGACTATGCCAAGAACGAGGGCGGGAGTGGTCGTCACCAGCGCGTCGGCTTCGGGTCGCGCATCGTCGGCAAAGGGCGCATTCACCGCCAGCGCGATGGGGGAATGAACCTGTTTCACCAGCACCAATTGCCCGCCAGGAACGAGCAAAGAGGGATCGGGCGGGCCCTCATGGCCTATCCCAGTGAAAAAACCATGCGGCACGCCAGCTAGCGCTTCGGCGCTGCAAAAATTCGCGCGGCTCAGCCAAGGCTGCGGCTCACTTGCTCCTGCGTATCGCGCGACAGGCCGGGTGCCGCCATGATCCGCTCCAGCTGCTCCCGCATCAGCGCCGAACGCCCCGGTTCGATCCGCTTCCACCGCCCCAGCGGCGGGACGAAGCGGCTGGCGGTCTGCGGATTGATCGGGTCGAGCGCGAGGATCAGGTCGGCGATCATGGAGTAACCCGTGCCGTCGGGCGCGTGGAAAGCAGGCGGATTGACCGCCATCGCCATGTACAGCGAACGCACCCGGTTGGGGTTCTTCAGGGTGAAATCGGGATGCTCTGCCAGCGCCCTGACGTGATCGAGCACGTGCGGATGCAGGGAACCCGCCTGCAGGCTGAACCACTTGTCCACCACCAGCGGATTGGCGCGATAGCGGTTGTAGAAATCGAGCAGGCGATTGGTCCGCGCGATCCCCGACAGCCCGGTGAGCACCATCAGCGCGCCCTGCCGGTCGGTCATATTGTCCGCCGCGTCATATTGCGCGGCGGCCATTTGCGTGGCGCGTTCGGGACTGCCCGCCGCGAGATAGACCAGCGCCTGCGTCTTCACCTTGCGCGCCCCGCGCGCCTCGGCGTCGAGGCTGTAGGGCACGGCAGCAGCGCGGGCGTGGAGCGCGGTGAACTCCTCCTCCAGCGCCGCGCCCACTGAGCGCGCAAGGCCTGCCGCTCGGTGTGGATGCGCCCCGGATCGGCCACCAGCATGGTTTCCGCCAGATAGCCTTCCCCCGGCAGCACCAGCAACTCCCCGCGCATCAGATCGTCGAGCGCCTCGTCGGCCAGCACAGCCTTGATGGCGCCCGCGATGGCCTGTTGCCCCGAATCGCGCGCTGCCGCGTCCAGCCGATCCTCCACAGCATCCTGCAAATGCCGCACGATGAGTTCCTGCAGGGCTTCATAGCGCGCAAACGGATCGTCATCGTGCGCGGCGAGGAACACCAGTTCGTCGCTCGCAATAACGCGCTCGATCACCACCGGCGCGGAAAAGCCGCGGTTGATCGAGAGCACCGGCGGGCGTGGCATGGCCGGGGAAGATGAAACTCGCCTCGGCCTCGTCCAGCACCAGCAATTGCTCGCCCGCGTGGCTGCCGGTGTCCGGATCATAGAGCGCCACCTTGAGCGGGATCGGCATCGGCTGCTTGTCCGGCTGGCCGGGAGTGGGCGGAACCTCCTGCGCCAGATGCAGCGTGGCGGCATCGCCTTCATGCGTCAGCCGAACCGTCACCTTGGGCGTGCCCGCCTGCGCGTACCACAGGCGGAACTGCGCCAGATCGAGCCCGGCCCCTTCCTCCATCGCCTTGATGAAGTCCTCGCAGGTAGCGGCCTGCCATCGTGCCGCGCAAAGTAGAGGTCGCACCCGGCGCGGAACCGCTCCTCACCCGCGAGAGTCCGCATCATGCGGATCACTTCGGCACCCTTGTTGTACACCGTGGCGGTGTAGAAATTGCTGATCTCGCGGAAGCTGTCGGGCCGGATCGGGTGCGCGAGCGGGCCCGAATCCTCGGGGAACTGCGCCCCGCGCAGCACCCGCACGTCTTCGATCCGCTTGACCGGGGCCGAACCCATGTCCTGGCTGAACAGCTGGTCGCGCAGCACGGTGAAGCCTTCCTTGAGGCTCAACTGGAACCAGTCGCGGCAGGTGACCCGGTTGCCCGACCAGTTGTGGAAGTATTCGTGCGCGATCACGCCTTCCACCCCGTCGAAATCGCCGTCGGTGGCGGTGTCCTCGTCCGCCAGCACATATTTGGTGTTGAAGACGTTGAGCCCCTTGTTCTCCATCGCCCCCATGTTGAAATCGCTGACGGCGACGATGTTGAACCGGTCGAGATCGTATTCGCGGCCGAACACGTCCTCGTCCCAGCTTCATCGAGCGTTTGAGCGATTCCATCGCGTGCCCAGTGCGTCCCTGATCGCCGTCCCGTACCCAGATGGCGAGCGCGACTTCGCGGCCCGACATGGTGGTGAATCTGTCCGGATTGGCAACCAGATCGCCCGCCACCAGCGCGAACAGGTAGCTCGGCTTGGGCCAGGGATCGTGCCACTCGGCCCAATGGTTTCCGTCCGCCTCCTCGCCCTCGGCCACCAGATTGCCGTTCGAGAGCAAGACCGGGAATTGCGCCTTTGCCCCCTGCATCTTCACGCGATAGGTCGAGAGCACATCGGGGCGATCGGGGAAGAAGGCGATGCGGCGGAACCCTTCGGCCTCGCACTGGGTGCAGAGCATCCCTTCGGAGGCATAGAGCCCCATCAGCTTGGTGTTGGCCGCCGGATCGATCTGGGTGACCACGGTCACTTCGTGCGCTTCGCCGGGCAGCGGGATCAGCAGGTCGCCGCCGTCCATCGACCAGTTGCTCACCGGTTCGCCATCCACGCACACGCTCAGCGGCACCAGTTCGTCGCCGTTCAGCCGGATCACCGGCGAGGCATCAGCGCGGGCATTGCGCGCCACGGTCAACCGCGCGACCACCCGCGTGGCATCGAGGCCAAGATCGAAGTGGAGCGCCACTTCGGGCACCAGCCATGGGAACGGCTTGTAATCCTTGCGGTGGATGGTGGCGGGATCGTGCGGTTCCCCGGCGGCGTCGGCCATCTCGGGGTTGCCATCGGGGGTGGAGGGGGTGCGGGCAATATCCATCGGCGAAACTTGGGTGCTTATCTTCGGGCTGTCGAGGGGCTAAATGGTCCTAATGACACATCTGTTCATTTTCGGGCTGGGTTACACGGCAAAGTGCATCAAGGCACGGGCCGAGGCGCTGGGGTGGCAGGTTTCGGCCACCGGCAGCGACGGCAATCTCGATTTCGACGATGACTTTGAGCGTATCCGCATGGCGCTGGATCACGCCAGCCATATCCTGTCCTCGGTGCCGCCCGAAAATGTAACCGGCGGCGACGATGTCTTGATGAGCTATGGTTCAACGGTGGCAGCAGCAAAGGCGCGAGGAGCATTTGTGGGCTATCTCTCCTCCACCGGGGTTTACGGCGACACCCAAGGGGCGTGGGTCGATGAGACTGCTCCTGTCGGCGTTGGCCGCCGGACGGCGCGGAGCGATTGCGATGCGCGGTGGCTGGAAATGGGCGCGCAGGTGTTCCGCTTGCCGGGCATCTACGGGCCGGGGCGCTCTGCTCTGGATCGGGTGCGCGAGCGGTCGGGCGCAGCGGATCGACCTGCCCGACCAGGTCTTCAGCCGGGTGCATGTCGAGGACATCGCCAGCGGGGTGATGGCGGCGATGGAGCACAACGCCTCGCCGGGAGCCTACAATCTCGCGGACGATCTGCCGTGCAGCCAGAATGCGGTGATAGAGGAGGCTTGCCGCTTGCTCAGGCAGGAGCCACCGCCCTTGCAGACGATGGAGCAAGCAGGCCTCAGCCCGATGGCGCGGGGTTTCTATGCCGAGAACCGCCGGGTGGCGAACGGCAAGGCGAAGCGGGTGCTCGGCTGGAAGCCGCGCTATCCGACTTACATAGAGGGCCTCAGGTCCCTGCTTTGACCTGCCTGGCCCGCAGCGCCACCACCATCCCCGCCGTCGCCAGCACCGCCCCCGCCACCGCCAGCGGGGTCCAGCGATAGTCCTCGAACAGCGTCGAAATCCCCATCGCGATCACCACCACCAGCACTCCGTTATAGGCCGCGCGCCCGGCGCCCAGATCGCGGACCAGCTGGTAATAGAGCGGGAAGGTCACCACCGATCCCACCAGTGCCAGCCATGCCGTTCCCAGCCAGAACCCCGAATGTGTGGGCAGCAGCGGCGGGCCATCCACGGCCAGGGCCAGCCCCGCGTCGATCAGCGTGCCGTAGAGCATCGACCATGCCAGCAGGCTGATCAGCGGGACGCTGCGCCCGGTGCTCCCGGCCTGCACCACATTGGCGATCGACGCTGCCAGCATCGCGCCGAGCGCCAGCATGGTGCCGAGCAGGACATTGCCCCCCAGCGGTGCAACCCGCGCCTCGTTCACCAGCAGCAAGGCAATGCCCGCCAGCGCCAGCGCGGTGCCGATCATGAAGCGCTGGGTGATCGCTTCCCCCAGCATCATGCGCCCGAGAATCGCATTGGGCACCAGCATCATCCCGATCAGCAGCGCGACGATGCCCGAGGTCAGGTGCAGTTCGGACATATAGACCAGCACGTAATTGCCGCAGAACTGGAACAGCCCCATCGCCAGCGCCAGCCCGTGCGCCTTTGCGCCCATGCCGAGCGGCTTGCGCATGACCAGCGCCAGCGCGAACATCGCCGGGGTGGCCATCGCGAACCGCCAGGTGACCGACCACAGCGCGGTCTCGTCATCGATCTGGGTGGTGATGACGAACCAGGTCGAACCCCAGATCAGCGCCACCAGCACGAACGGCAGCACGATGGCGGGGCGCAGCAGGGCGTGGGGAGGGTTCGTCGCTCATAGCGCAGCGATGGCGCGGCCCAGCGCCCGCGCGTGGTCGGGATCGGTGGCCCAGCTGGTGACCAGCCGCACGCAGGTGTCGTCCCAATCGTAGAAGGCAAAACCCTGCGCGCGCAGTGCGGCGCGTTCGGCGGCGTTCATCCGCACGAACAGTTCGTTGATCTGCGCCGGATGGACCAGCCGCTCCCCTGCATCCTCCGCGATTATCGCCGCCGCCGCATTGGCAGCGCGGGCATTCTTCGAGCCACAGATCGTCCTCCAGCATCGCCAGCATCTGCGCCGCGAGATAGCGGCCCTTGCTCTGCAAATGCCCCGCGCGTTTGCGCCGCCAGCGGACCAGATCGGCCTTGGCGGGATCGAAGAACACGATCGCTTCGGCCCCCATCCCGCCGTTCTTGACGCAGCCGAAGCTCAGCGCATCGACCGGCCCTGCCGCATCGGCAGGCGCGCAGGCCAAGTACGGCCACTGCATTGGCAAAACGCGCCCCGTCCATGTGCAGGCCCAGACCATGTTTCTGCGCCAGCGCACCGATGGCCACCACCTCATCGGGGCGATAGGCAAGGCCGTATTCGCTCGCCTGCGTGATCGACACCGCCTGCGCCGGAACCTGATGCACTCCGCGCGTAATGCCCGCCAGCACTTCGCCGATCCCTTCCGGAGTCAGCTTGGCCCCGTCGCCCTCGGCCAGCAGCAGCTTCGCCCCGTGCAGGTAGAACCCCGGCGCGCCGCATTCGTCCATCTCGATATGCGCCTCGCGGTGGCAGATCACCCCGCCGTGCGGCTCGACCATCGTCGCCAGTGCGAGGCAATTCGCCGCCGTCCCCGTCGCCACCCACAGCGCCGCGCAGTCGCGCCCGAACAGCGCGGTGAAGCGCGCATCGAGCTCGCGGCTGAGCGCATCGGTATCGTAGGGCGTGTCCGGCGCATCGGCCTTGCGCATGGCGTCCCACACGCGCGGGATGTACCGGGGCGGCATTGTCTGACAGGAATTGCATAGCGCAACGCAATGGCGGCGCGCGCCAATCTGTGCAAGCAGGAGCAACCATGTCCGAGATCGAAATCACCGCCAGCGACGAGACCACCCACGGCGCGTATCGCGCCAATGTTCCGGGCACCGAGGTGCTGGCGGAACTGACGTGGCACGCGCGTGGGGAAACAAGGGTAGCCGATCACACCTTTACTCCGCCGCAGGCGCGCGGGCTGGGGATCGCGGCCAAGCTGGTGGAAGCCCTGGTGGCGGACGCACGGAAGCAGGGCTTCACCGTCGTCCCACAGTGTTCGTATGTGGCCGCGCAGTTCCGCCGCCACCCCGAATGGGCAGACCTGCTAGCGCGGTAAGCCTATCTGGGGAGGTCTATCTGGCGAAATCGACCGCAGCGATGCTGTCGAGCACGGCAGCGCGCAAGCTTCCGCGCATCGTCCAGCGCCAGCCCCTTGAAGGCCATACTCCCGCCCGCCAGCCCGAACCGCAGGTCGCAATAGCCGCGCCAGCGCGCCAGCGGCCCCTGCGCAATCTCGACCGAATGCAGCTTCACCCGGCTCGCCACCTGCGTTTGCGGCGCCAGCCAGCCGCGCCGCGAGAGCACCTGCGCGGGATCGAGCGCGTGGCGATCGTAGCGCCACAGGAAAAACTCGCCGCGCGGCAATTGACGCCGATGATGGCCAAGCACGAGCTGCGACGATAAGCAGCCATCCCCGGCATGAATTCATCCGGCTGAAGACGGCAGCAGCCGTGAACCCGATGCACGCCCGATACCGTGACGAACAGGCCGACATCACCGCCCGGTCGAAATAGTAGTTCGGCTGGGCCTGCGCCATTGCTCGCTTTCGTCGGGCAGGCTGAACCCCGCTTCCTGCGCAATCGGCGCGATCTCCGCCAGCCGCGCGAACGGCGCGACATCGTGATTGGCGCCGCCCGAATCCTGCGCCAGACTGATGAAGGACAGGCCGTACCAGCCGAACCGGCGGCGCACGATTCCGGTGGAAAGCACCAGCGCCTGCACCCGGTGGACAGGCATCACCACGTCGGTCTTGGTCAGCAGGCCCGCGACGGCGGCGGAAACCCTTGGCGGTGCGATCGAGCCGGAAGCCCCAGTCGCGCACGAAAGTTTTCACCACCCCGCTCGCCAGCCCGACCACGATTACGCTGGCGATGAGATAGAGCACGGCCATGATCCGCGCCCCCGTATCATAGGTTTCGAGATAGCTCCCTGCATCAGCGTAGCGCTTGTCTTCGAACCAGTCGCCGACATAGTCCCAGACATCGTAGGGCAGCAGGAATTCGAACTGCTGCGCCGCGCCGATCAGAACGGCGAAGATCACCAGCGAGAAGCTGAACAGCCCGTAGGTGACCAGCCGCCCCTGCCCCATCGCGAACAGCAGGCGGCCCTCGGTTACTACCTCCGCAGGCACCCCCTCAACAGGCGCGGCAACAACGTCCTCCGCCCCTTCCACCAGCGCCCGCACCACTTCGCGCAGCCGCTCGCCCTCGGCCTCACTGACATAGGCCAGCTTCAGCTCGTCCTTGCCCCCCGCGCCGGTTTCGAACCGCACTTCGACCAGCCCGAGCATCCGCGGGATCAGCTTTTGTTCAAGGCTGACGTCCTGAATCCGGTCATACGGCACCGAACGCGCCGAGCGACTGATCAGGCCCTGCTCCAGCCGCACATCGCTTTCCCCCACGCGATAGCGCAGCCGCAGCCAGCCGAGCCACGGCGGCACCAGATTGAGCGCCAGCACCGCCAGCAGGATTGGCACGGCATAGGTCGCGATTACGGAAAATTCGCTGCTCTGGCTGGATGCTCCGAACAGCACGAAACCGATAGGTATGATCAATGATTTCAGCGAGCGGATGCCCTGCGCGATGATGCTCAGCGGGCTGACCCGTCGCCACTCGCCGATTTCGATGTCGTCCACGCCCTCGCTCACAGGATGGCTCATTGGGATTCGCGCTTCACATGCGCACGGATATCCTCGCGCATCGCAATCGCATCGGCGTGCGCCAGACCCGGCAACGTGACCGAGGCATTGTGCGTGCCCGCCGTGTGCAGGATCAGCCGCGCAATCCCGAACATGCGCTCCAGCGGCCCCTGCTCGACATCGAGATGCTGCACCCGGCTGAACGGCACCACCGTATCGGCGTGGAACAGCACGCCCTTAACCACCCGCAACCGGTCACCCGCCATATGATAGCCGCGCGACTGGTATTTCTTGATCGGGTTGATGCCGACAAGGACGACAGCGAGAAGCAGCACCGGAATGGCGGGAACCCACGGCGGAACCACGTCGGCGAGCGAAAGGATCAGCGCGCCGATAACAAACGGCAGCGTAATCAGCAGCCCCTCGATCCGCAGAACAGTGGTGTAGCCGGGATCGAGCGGGGTGAGGGGTTCTTCGGTCATCGGGTGCATTATAGGCATAAGGCACCTGAGGGGGAATAGGCCAATTGAGCGCCCGGTGAGGCAACTTCGGCTTGTCGAATGGCGAAAAGTCTGGTCCTTGCCAAATACTGATTGCAAGATGACAAACGCTGCCGAACGCGAGTCATTAAGGGGGTCCTTGCATGTTCTTCACCACCGCACTTTTACTCGCCGCCGGGGCAGTCATTGCTCAGGACGATCCAACCGTGGCCTGGAGCCTATGCCTCCAGGACCAGATGGCAATAGAAGCACAGGTAGAGCCGGAGCCTTCGCTCGTGCTGGCGGTCGCATTTGCTGAGTGTTCCCAGCTTGAAGCACAAGTTCGCGATTGGATGGTGGCAGACGTTGCGGCGCAAACCGGTGATGCCGACACTGCTGAGAGGCAGGGGGATATCATGATGTCATCGGTAAGAATAACGCTGACAGAAGATTTGCTGGCAATGGCGCGCCGCTTGATTGCCGAAAGCCAAGGGTAGCGACCGACAGTCAAAATCTCTGGTTTCGGGAATTTCCCGGATGACCCAGGGAAAAATGGTGCTGCTGGGGAGGATTGAACTCCCGGCCTCACCCTTACCAAGGGTGCGCTCTACCACTGAGCTACAGCAGCGTCCGGCCCGCTTCGGGTGGTCCCGGCGGGCAGGGGCGCGCTATTGGCGCGGGGCGGGGGAAAGTCAAGCCAAGCTTGAGCCCCAGCTTGTTCAGGCGCACCGCTTCCGGCACAAGGCGCGGCATGGACAAGCACGCCACTCGCGACGAACGGCTCGCCGCCAAGCTGCGCGAGAACCTGCGGCGGCGGAAGGCGCAAGGCAAGGCGATGGCTGGCGACGCGCAATCTGAGCCCTTGGCCGCGCCCGATTCGCCCGGTCTTTCCAATCCCGCCGCAGACCGCTAGGGCGCGCGGCTTAGCTGCCAACCGGAGAAACATCCCCGTGCCCACGCTGATCCTCGTCCGCCACGGCCAGAGCGAATGGAACCTTGCCGACCGGTTCACCGGCTGGTGGGATGTCGATGTGACCGAAAAGGGTGCCGAGGAAGCACGCGCCGCCGGGCGCCTGCTCAAGGAGCGCGGCCTGTTCCCTAGTGTCGCTTTCACCAGCGTGCAGAAGCGCGCGATCAAGACGCTGCACCTGGCACTGGAAGAGTGCGACCGGCTGTGGATTCCCGAAACCAAGGACTGGCGGCTCAACGAGCGGCACTATGGCGGGCTGACCGGGCTCAACAAGCAGCAAACCCGCCAGTTGCACGGCGAGGAGCAGGTGCTGGTCTGGCGGCGCAGTTTCGACGTGCCGCCGCCGGTGCTGGAAACGGGGAGCGAGTTCGATCTCTCCACCGATCCGCGTTATGCCGGGATCGCCATTCCGCAGACCGAAAGCCTCAAGCTGACCATCGAGCGGGTGCTGCCCTATTGGGAAAGCGCGATCCTGCCGCAACTGGCGAGCGGCGAGACGGTGATCATTTCCGCGCATGGCAACAGCTTGCGTGCGCTGGTGAAGCACCTTTCGGGCATTTCGGACGAGGATATCACCGGGCTGGAAATTCCCACTGGCCAGCCGATCATTTACGAATTCGATGCCACAATGCAGCCGGGCGCGATGCGCTATCTGAAGGATATGTGAGAGGATGACTTCTCCAGTTGCACCAAAAGTCGCAATCGTCATGGGCAGCCAGTCCGACTGGCCGACCATGCAATGCGCCGCCAAGGTGCTCGACGAGCTGGGCGTGGCTTACGAGGCGCGGATCGTCTCGGCACACCGCACGCCGGACCGGCTGCACGCGTTCGGCAAGGGCGCGGCGGGCGAGGGTTTCAAGGTGATTGTCGCGGGCGCAGGCGGAGCGGCGCACCTGCCGGGGATGCTGGCGGCGCTCACCCATCTGCCGGTGCTCGGCGTGCCGGTGAAATCGAAGGCGTTGAACGGCCTCGATAGCCTGCTTTCCATCGTGCAGATGCCTGCCGGGATTCCGACGGGCACGCTGGCGATTGGCGAAGCGGGAGCGACCAACGCGGGGCTGCTTGCCGCCTCGATCCTGGCGCTCGGCGATGAGGCCTGTCTGCCCGCTTGCAGGCATGGCGCGCGGCGCAGAGTGCCTCGGTGGCGGAAACACCGCAAGATTAACACATTCCGCTCGGCCTGAGCTTGTCGAGGGCCCGCCTTTGCCTCTACCGCAACACAGAACGGCTCTCCGACAAGCAGGAGGGCGAACGGAGGATCGAGTGCTGGGGGCGGGAGCGACAATCGGCATAGTCGGCGGCGGGCAGCTGGGGCGGATGCTAGCTATGGCCGCCGCGCAGCTCGGCTATCGCTGCCATATCTACGCGCCCGAGGCAGATAGCGTTGCCGCCGAAGTTGCGGCAGAATTTACCTGCGCCAAGTGGCAGGACCGCGACGGCGCTGGCTGCATTCGCCGCCGCCTGCGATGTCGTCACCTACGAATTCGAGAATGTGCCGGTGGAACCGCTGGCGGCGATCCCGGCGGACAAGCTCTATCCCGGCACCCGCGCGCTGGAAGTGGCGCAGGACCGGGTGCGCGAGAAGAATTTCGTGCTCGAACTGGGCGGCCACCCCGCGCCTTTCGCTGCGGTCGATCATGAAACGGAATTGACAGAAGCGGTGGACCGGATCGGCACCCCCGGCATTCTCAAGACCCGCCGCGACGGCTATGATGGCAAGGGCCAATGGGTGTTCGAACATGCCGAGGAAGCACAGGGCATCCGCATCCCCGCCACTGGCTGCGTCTATGAAGCCAAGGTGCGCTTCGAATGCGAATTCTCGGTGATCCTGGTGCGCGGTCGCGACGGCGAAGTGCGGTTCTGGGATTCGCCGTGCAACAGCCATGCCGGCGGAATTCTCTCGCACAGCGAGCTGCCCGCCCCCGCGATTGTCGGCGAGCAGGTGGATGAGGCGCGCGCGCTGGCGCAAAAACTGGCGGAGGCGCTGGGCTATGTCGGTGTTCTTACTTGCGAATTCTTCGCTACCGCAGATGGCCCGGTGTTCAACGAAATGGCCCCGCGCGTGCACAATTCGGGGCACTGGACCATCGAGGGCGCGGTCACCAGCCAATTCGAAAATCATGTCCGCGCGATCTGTGGACTGCCGCTGGGGGATACCGCCAGCGTGGCCTCGCGGATCGTGATGGACAACCTGATCGGCGCAGGCGCGCTCGATATTGCGCGGCACCTCGCCGATCCTGCCGCCCATCTCCATCTCTACGGCAAGGCCGAAGCGCGTGACGGGCGCAAGATGGGCCACATTACGCGGGTGGGGTGAGGCATGGCAAGAGATATCCTGTTCATCGTCGCCCGCGCGACCAATGGTGTGATCGCGCGCGATGGCGCGGTTCCGTGGACGATTTCGGAGGACCTGCGGCGGTTCAAGGCGCTCACGATGGGCAAGCCGATGGTGATGGGGCGCAAGACGTTCGAGAGCCTGCCAGGCCTGCTGCCAGGGCGTCGGCACGTGGTGCTCACCCGCGACAGGCAATGGCAGGCTGAAGGCGCGGAAGTCGCGCATTCGCCCGAGGATGCGCTGGCGCTCGCTGGGGATGGCGACATAGCGGTGATCGGCGGGGCGGAAGTGTTCGAGCTGATGTGGGACAAGGCCAACACATTCGAGCTGACCGAAGTGTTTGAAAATACTGCGGGTGACGTGACGATGCGCTCCCCCGCTGACGATCCCGCATGGCGCGAAGTGGCGCGCGAAAGCCGTCCGGCTGCGGGAGGCTTCCCGCCCTATGATTTCGTCACTTATGAGCGGCGCGCGTGAAGCTGCGGATCGCCAAGTGGCTGGGGGCCGTGTTGCTCGCCTGCGCGGTGGGCTTCTTCGTTTTCGGTCCCGGCCTAGTCGAGCGGCGGATGAACCTGATCGCCGACCAGCCGCTCCCCGAAGTGAGTGAGGAGGCGCGCGCTCTGCACGCCAGCCTCACCATCGTCGACCTGCATTCGGACACGCTGATGTGGAAGCGCGATCCGCTTGAGCGGAGCGAACGCGGCCACATGGACCTGCCCCGGCTGATCGACGGCAATGTTGCGCTGCAAGTGTTCTCCAGCGTCAGCAAATCGCCTGCGGGACTGAATTTCGACAACAATTCCGCCACGGCGCGCGACGATATCACCCTGCTCGCCATCGGCCAGTTGCAGCCGATGCCGACCTGGTTCTCGCTGTTCGAGCGCTCGCTATGGCACGCGCGGCGGCTGGAACTGGCGGCAGCGCAGGCCCCCGATGCATTGCGCACGGTGCGTTCGCCCGAAGATCTGGACGCGGTACTGGCCGAGCGTGATGCCACCGGGCGGCCTATTGGTGGGCTGTTTTCAGTCGAGGGCTTGCACAATCTGGAAGGCGATGGGGCCAATCTCCAGCGGCTTTACGATGCCGGGCTGCGGATGGCGGGGCTCACCCATTTCTTCGACAACGAATTGGCCGGATCGATGCACGGCGAGGCCAAGGGCGGGCTGACTCCGTTCGGGCGCGAGATGGTTGGCGAGATGGAGCGGCTGGGCATTATCGTCGATATAGCCCATTGCAGCCATGAATGCGTGGCGCAAGTACTTGAAATGGCGACCAGACCGGTGGTCTCCAGCCACGGCGGGGTGCAGGCGACCTGCGCGGTCAACCGCAACCTCACCGATGATGAGATTCGCGCAGTGGCGGCCACCGGCGGGGTGATCGGAGTAGGTTACTTCGACGGCGCGGTGTGCGGCACGTCACCGCAAGCGATTGTGGCCGCGATGCGGCATATCGCGAACCTTGCAGGGGTGGAGCATATTGCGCTCGGCAGCGACTACGATGGCACGGTAACGGTGGGTTTCGACACCGCACAATTGGTGCAAGTGACGCAGGGACTGATGGATGGCGGATTTAGCGAAGAGGAGATCCGGGCAATCATGGGACTGAACGCATTGCGAGTGCTGCGGGCGGGGTTGGTGCCGCAATGAGGCTGGGCCATCGCGATGCTGTGCCGGAAAGTCTGCGCGGGGCAATTGTCGCGCTCGGGAATTTCGATGGCTTCCATCTGGGCCATCAGCGCGTGGTGGCCGAAGCGGTGGAATGGGCGCGGGCGGAAGGCCGCCCTGCAATAGTCGCCACCTTCGATCCGCACCCTGTGCGCCATTTCGCGCCGTTTGTTCCGGCCTTCCGGCTGACCGGGCTCGATCAGCGCGAGGAGCTGTTCATGGCGGCGGGGGCGCAGGCCATGCTGGTTTTCCATTTCGACGATGAACTGGCGGCGATGACGGCGGAGAGTTTCGTGCGCGACCTGCTGGCGGCGCAGATCGGTGCGGGCGGGGTGGTGACAGGAGAGGATTTCACCTTCGGCCAGCGGCGCGGCGGCAATGTTGCCGTGCTGCGCGAGATCGGCGCAACCTGCGGCGTGGCAGCGCGCGCTGTCGGGCCGGTGCTGGAAAGCGGCCAGGTGATATCCTCCAGCCGGGTGCGCGATGCGCTGAAAGCGGGCGACTGCGACACCGCCACCCGGCTGCTCACCCGCCCGTTTACGGTGCGCGGGCCGGTGATCCACGGCGACAAGCGCGGGCGCGAGCTTGGCTATCCCACCGCGAATATCTACATGAGCGGCTTCCTGCGGCCCCGCTTCGGCATCTACGCGGTGAGCGGGCGGGTGGTGGCGACCGGGCAGCCGCTCAAGGGCGCGGCGAACCTTGGCGTGCGGCCGAGTTTCGATCCGCCCAAGGAACTGCTCGAACCTTATTTCTTCGACTTTGCGGGCGATCTCTACGGGCAGGAACTGGACGTGGAATTCCGCCACTTCCTGCGGCCTGAGGCGAAGTTCGACAGCTTGGAGGCGCTGGTGGCGCAGATGGAGCTGGATTGCGATCAGGCGCAGACGCTGCTGTCGAAGGGCTGACCCGCGCCGCAGGCAGAAATATTTTCTCACGCGAAGGCGCAAAGGCGCGAAGAAGAGAAGGAATTTTTCCACTTCTTCTTCGCGCCTTTGCGCCTTCGCGTGATAAAGAATCATCGCGGCTACGCCGCATCCCCGATCTCGAAGCCTGCACGCCAAAGAAAATTGCCCAAAGCCCCCGCCCCCGCTAAGGCCCGCGCGCAATGACCCAGAAGCGCGATTACCGAGACACCGTCTTCCTCCCGAAGACTGATTTCCCCATGAAGGCCGGGCTCCCGCAGAAGGAGCCGGGCATTCTCGCGCGCTGGGAGAACGAGGGCCTCTACCGCCTGATGCGCGAAAGCCGCGCGGGGCGCGAGAAGTTCGTCCTCCACGATGGCCCGCCCTATGCCAATGGCGATATCCATATCGGCCACGCGCTCAACAAGGTGCTCAAGGATGCGGTGGTGCGCACGCAGGGGCTGCTCGGCAAGGATGCGCCCTATGTGCCCGGCTGGGATTGCCACGGCCTGCCGATCGAATGGAAGGTGGAAGAAGCCTACCGCAAGCAGAAGAAGAACAAGGACGAGGTCCCCCCGCGCGAATTCCGCGCCGAATGCCGCGACTATGCGCAGAAGTGGGTCGACGTGCAGCGCGAGCAGTTCAAGCGGCTGGGCGTGCTGGGGGAATGGGACGATCCCTACCTGACGATGGCGCCCGAGGCCGAGGCGGGGATTGTCGCCGAACTGCTCAAGTTCGCCGAAAGCGGCCAGCTCTATCGCGGCGCGAAGCCGGTGATGTGGTCGCCGGTAGAAAAGACCGCGCTGGCCGAGGCCGAGGTCGAGTACGAGGATGTGGTCTCGACGCAGGTGGATGTGGCGTTCGAGATTGTTTCGATCGCCGATTCCAGAACTGGTCGGCGCCCACGCGGTGATCTGGACGACGACCCCGTGGACGATCCCGGTGAACCAGGCTTTGGCTTATGGGCCGGAGGTTGAGTATGTCGCTTGGTGCCCTGCGCATCGGAACTACTCAACAGTAGCGACTGTGCAACTGATCCTGAGCGCTGTAAGGCGGGAAATGTCGCTTGCTGCAAGCTATCCGATCGAGTTCGGCGCGGTTTCGATGGTGCTCATCCTGACATTGTTTCGCTTTCAGCTCTCGTTGATGCGCATTCAAAGGCTCCGACCTGGCCGGAACCCTCTGCCGTCACCCGATGGCGAAACTCTTCCAAGCTCCCCTCCCCTTCAGGGGAGGGGCTGGGGGTGGGGGCTCATCCGGATGGAGCACAAGATGCGCGTCGGACAGCCCCCACCCCAACCCCTCCCCTGAAGGGGAGGGGCTTAAGGGGATCGACCCCAGCTCCCCCCTCGCAGAATTCTTCCTCCGCCCCCGCCCCATGCTCCCCGGCGATTTCGTCACCACCGACTCCGGCACCGGGCTCGTCCACATGGCGCCCGATCATGGCGAGGACGATTTCGATCTGTGCAAGGCGCACGGGCTGAACCCGGTGTTCGCGGTGGAAGCCGACGGCAAGTATCGCGCGGACTGGGCCTGGCTCGGCGGGCAGGGTTCGGTCATCAACCCCAAGTTCAACGCGCCCGACGGGCCGATCTGCTCCGACCTGCGCGAAGCGGGGGCGCTGCTGGGTGCCTCGGCGGATTACCAGCATAGCTACCCGCATTCGTGGCGGAGCAAGGCCAAGGTGATCTATCGCTGCACCCCGCAATGGTTCGTGCCGATGGATCGGGCGCTTGGGGAGAGCGCGAGTGGCTGTCCTTCGACAAGCTCAGGATGAGCGGGTTTTGGGTGCTAAACCCAATACACAATCCGCTCAGCCTGAGCCTGTCGAAGGCCACGCGCCAATGTCCGCCCAAAGCACACTCCGCCAAACCGCCCTCAGCGCCATCGAACAAACCCGGTTCGTTCCGGCCAAAGGCAAGAACCGTATCGGTTCAATGGTCGAAGGCCGCCCGGACTGGGTGCTCAGCCGCCAGCGGGCCTGGGGCGTGCCGATCACGCTGTTTGTCGATCGCAAGAGCGGCGAATATCTGGTCGATCCCGAGGTCAACGCGCGCATCGTTGCCGCGATCAGGCCGAGGGTGTCGATGGCTGGCGCGAAGAAAACGCCGCGCATTTCCTCGGGAGACCGCAACCCCGACGATTACGAGATGATCCACGACATCCTCGATGTGTGGTTCGATTCGGGCTCCACCCACGCCTTCGTGCTCGAAAGCGGGCGCTGGCCCGACCTGCAATCGCCCGCCGATCTCTATCTCGAAGGCAGTGACCAGCATCGCGGCTGGTTCCAGTCCTCGCTGCTGGAAAGCTGCGCCACCCGTGGCCGCGCGCCGTACAAGGCGGTGCTGACCCACGGTTTCACCATGGCGGCGGACGGGCGCAAGATGTCGAAAAGCCTCGGCAATACCGTCGATCCGCTCAAGGTGATGGAGGAATACGGCGCGGATATCATCCGGCTGTGGGCGCTCAGCGTCGATTACACCGAGGATCACCGGATCGGCCCGGAAATCCTGAAAGGCGTGGCCGACCAGTACCGCAAGCTGCGCAACACCTTCCGCTATCTGCTGGGCGCGCTGGACGGGTTCAGCGAGGCCGAGCGGGTGGATGTGGCGGCGATGCCCGAGCTGGAGCGCTACATGCTCGCGCTGCTGGGCGAGCTGGACGGCAAGCTGCGGCAGGCGGTCGATGATTTCGATTTCAACACCTACGTGCGCGCGCTGACCGAGTTTGCCAACGAGGACCTGTCGGCGTTCTTCTTCGATATCCGCAAGGACCGGCTCTATTGCGACGCGCCCGCGAGCGTGGAACGCCGCGCCTATCGCACCGTGCTCGACGTGCTGTTCCACGCGCTGATCCGCTACGCCGCGCCGGTGCTGGTGTTCACCGCGGAAGAGGTGTGGGGGACGCGCTATCCGCCAAGTGAGTCAGGGGCGGGTTCGGTGCATTTGCTGGAGTGGCCGACCATCCCCACCCCCCACAGTCAGCCCGGACCTGTTCCGGGCCAGGGCTTTTCTTCTTCCAAGGATGGCGAAGGAAGCACCACCCCGGAACAAGTCCGGGGTGACGAATTGGTGGCGAGGTGGATGCGACGACGCGAATGCCGATGCATTCGACGCAATTGAGCCGTTGAGGCGCGAGAAGATCATTGGATCGAGCCTTGAGGCGAAGTATCACTAATCAATCTCGACAGATCAGACCGCAGATCCTGAAGCTTCGCACGAGTTGTATCATAAGCTGTTGAAGGTGAAAGTCCTTGGCAACGTCGATTGGGCGATACCTTCGACCGACATGCAGAGTCACTCGTGATCGACGGTCCGACAGTGTGGATATCGCGTCGCTCAAAACCACCCACCACAAATGCGGCCGCTGCTGGCGTCACCTCCCCGAAGTCACCGAGGACGGCGACCTGTGCGCCCGCTGCGAGACCGTCGTCGCCGAAATGGACGCCAAGCGGAGACTACAGCATGAGCCCGCTAGCAAAATTCCGCGCCCTCGGTCTCGCACTCGCCGCGCTGGTGTTCGCCGCCGACCAGTGGCTCAAGGGCTACGTCGTCAACGATCTCGGCCTCGACCAGATCGGCGAAACGCACCCGCTGCTGCCGTTCTTCGATTTCACCCGCACCAACAATTACGGCGTCTCGCTCGGCATGTTCGAGGCGACCAGCATGGAAATGCGCTGGATCCTCGTCCTCGTCACCGCGCTGATCGCCTGCGTGGTGCTCTGGTGGATGTTCCGCGAAAAGTTGCTCGGTGACGTGCTCGCGCTGGGCATGGTGCTCGGCGGGGCGGCGGGGAATATCGTCGACCGGTTTCAGTTCGGCTATGTCATCGACTTTGCCGACCTGCATTTCGGCGATTTCCGCCCGTTCCTGATTTTCAACGTCGCCGATGCCGCTATCACCATCGGCGTGGTGATTATCCTTGCCCGCGCGCTGTTCATGCGCGAGAAACCGAACCAAGCGCAGGACTCCGCTCCTGCCGAGACCCCAGACAAGAGTTAGACACATGGCCCCTAAATCCAGCATCCTCCTCCTCGCGCTTAGCGCAACCGCCCTGTCTGCCTGTGGCGGCGTGAATCTCGGCAGCCGGGAACGGCCCGACGAATTCGCCGTGCAGCGGCAGGCCCCGCTGGTGGTGCCGCCCGATTTCCACTTGGTCCCCCCCGCCCCCGGCGCCCCGCGCCCGGTCGAAGGCACCGCTTCGCAGCAGGCATTGGAAGCGCTGTTCGGCGGCCCGGCGCAGCGCAGCGCGATAGAACGTTCCACGCTGTTGCAGGCGGGCGTGGTCGAACCCGGCATCCGCTCGGTGGTCGGCGATCCGGATACCTATACCGTGGACATGGGCGCGGAAGTGCGGGCGATTCTGGCCGCGCCTGAGGGTGACGGGCAGAGCGCGCAGGCGGTTATTCCTGGGTAGGCAATAGGAGGCAATAGGCAATAGGCAATAGGGGCGACGAAACCTCACTATTGCCTATTGCCTATTGCCTCATCACTCACTCTCAACCAGCAACTTATCAATCTTCCGCCCGTCCATATCGACAACCTCGAACCGCCAGCCCTGATCGGTGAAATGCTCGCCTTCCGCAGGCAGGTGTTTCAGCACGAACAGCACGTAACCCGCCGCCGTGGCGAATTCGCGGCCGTCGGGGAAATCGAGGCCCAGCCGCTCGGCCAGCGCATCGGCGGATAGCGCGCCGGAAACCAGCAGCGAGCCGTCCTCGCGCTCGACGATCATCGGCGTGTCGCCCTCGTCCTGGTGGCTGACGAAATCGCCCGCAATCGCGCTGAGCAGGTCCGCCGTAGTGACGATGCCATCAAGATGGCCGTATTCGTCGTGCACCATCGCCATGCCGGTGCCCGATTGCTGGAGCACCCGCAGCGCGTCCATCGCGTCAACTGGTCGGGCACGACCTGGCTCTTGCGCATCACATCCGCCAGCGCGAAGGGTTCGCCGCTCAGCATCACAGCGAGCAGTTCACGCACTTTCACCACCCCGATCACCTTGTCGGGCGTTCCCTCGGCCACCGGCAGCAGCGAATGCGGCGATTCCTCGATCACGCGGCGCATTTCCTCCACGCTCGCCCCGGCATCGAGCCAGTCGATCTGGGTGCGCGGGGTCATCAGTTCGCGCACCGGGCGGTCTTGCAGCCGCATGATGCCCGAGAGGATCGCGCGCTCCTGCTCCTCGATCACTCCGGTGCGGGTGGCATCGGCGAAGATCATCTGCAATTCTTCCGCCGTCAGCCGATGGTCGCCCTTGTGGCGAATCCCGAGCAGCGACAACAGCAGATTGGAGGAAGTATCGAGCAGCCAGACGAACGGCTTGGACACCCTTGCCAGCAGATCCAGCGGCAGCGCCATCACGATGGCAATCGGCTCCGCCGCGCGCAGGGCGAGCTGCTTGGGCACCAGTTCGCCGATCACCAAGCTGAGATAGGTGGTGACGGCGATCACCACCACATAGCCGATATTGTCGGCGATATCGGCATCGACCCCCAGCAGCGCCAGCCGCTCCCCCACCGGCCCGCCCAGCGCCGCACCCGACACCGCACCGTTGATAATGCCGATCAGGGTAATGCCGATCTGCACGGTGGAAAGGAACTTGCCCGGTTCCGCCGCCAGCCGCATCGCCACCGTGGCAGCCTTGCTGCCCTTATCCGCCGCCATCCGCAGCCGCGCCGTACGCGCGGAAACAATCGCCAGTTCGGACATGGCGAACACACCGTTGAGCACGATCAGGAAAAGGAGCGCGGCGAGATAATGCCAGGGGAACGGGTCCATCAGGATTGTCGATTAGCAGATCAGGCGGGCAGTGCGAAGTCACCCTGTTACCAGAAGTTACGGAACACTAGGCTGGTCAAACCGTTGTGCGCGATGCAACATGATTCACTCGCATCGTGGTCTGCGTGATTCTGGAGGAATAACCCAATGTATTCAAAGAAAATCCTCATGTCGTCCATCGGCGCGCTGGCGCTGGTCGGCACCACTACCGCCTGTGTGACCGATCCCAACACCGGCAATCGCGTGATTTCGCGCACGGCCATCGGTGGCCTTGGCGGGGCGGGCCTCGGCTATCTGCTCGGCGGGCTGATTGGCGGCAAGACTGCCCGCATCGTCGGCGCGGGCATCGGCGCAGCAGCGGGCGGCTATGTCGGCTACCGCATGGACGAGCAGATCCGTGAACTGGAAGAAGTCACCGCGGGCACCGGGGTGGACGTGACCGAAACCCCGAATGGTGACGGCATTCTGGTAAATTTCCCCGATGTCACCTTTGCCGTCGATTCGACCAACATTTCGCCTTCGATGCGCACCACACTGGATGGCGTGGCGCAGTCGATGGTCGATTATCCCAACAGCCTGATCGACGTGATGGGCCACACCGATGCGACCGGGAGCGATCAGTACAATCTCGATCTGTCGCGCCGCCGTGCCGAATCGGTCGCCAATTACCTCGTCTCGCGCGGGGTCGCCCGGGCCCGGGTCGAAACAATCGGCTACGGCGAGCAGTATCCGATTGCGGACAACACCACCGAAAGTGGCCGTTCGGCCAACCGCCGCGTGGAAATCCGTATCACGCCGGTAACGCAGGCTGATGTAAACGCGGCCTATTGAGCAAGTCGCTCTGGTCCAAGAGTGGAGGGCGTCCCGCAAGGGGCGCCCTCTTTCGTTTGTGCGCTTCAAGGCGCTCGAGGTGGGCGCCGCAGGCGAAGAAGTAGTTTTCACACGAAGACACAAAGACACGAAGAATTTGGCTAGGTGCAATACCTTTGTGCCTTTGTGTCTTCGTGTGAACCCCTTCCTTCTTTTTCCTTCTTTGCCTGCGGCGCTATTCCCCCACGATCCGCGCCGCACGCTCCGCCAGCCGTTCCACCGCCGCATCGTGGATAGCAGGCGCAGTCACCAGCAGGCCGAAAGCGCGCGGGTCGCGTTTGTTGTAGGCGAGTGGCTGGCCGAAGGCATCGGTCACCCGCGCGCCTGCTTCGCGCGCGATCAGCGCGGCGGCACCGATGTCCCATTCGTAGCCCCAGCGCAAAGTCGCCAGCAGATCGGCCTCATCAGCAGCAACCATCGCCACCCGCAGGGCGATGGAATTGGGCTTGTCCACGAGCGTCAGATCGCGGTCTTCTTTGCCCAGCGAATCGGCAGGCACCCGCGCGCCGGGAAATTCCCGCCGCGTGCTCGCCACCAGCCGTTCGCCGTTGCGCCAGGCACCCCGGCCCGCCGTCGCCGACCAGACCTCGCCGCGCGCCGGAGCCACCAGCGTGCCGATCAAAGGCCGCCCGCCGCTGATCAAGGCCACCGACACCGCCCAGCCGCTTCGCCCGCGAATGAAATCGCGCGTGCCGTCAATCGGATCGACCAGCCAGATCAGCCCTTTCTCCAGCCGCCCGGCATGGTCCGCCGTCTCCTCGCTCAGCCAGCCCGCCGCAGGCAGCAGTCGGCCCAGTTCGCGCTTGAGGAAGGTATCGACTTCCATATCGGCTTCGCAGACGGGATTGCCGGGTGATTTCTCCCAACTTTTCAAGGCGTGTCCGCCGCCAGGCCAGCGCCCGAAAGCCATGTCCCCGGCCTCGCGGCAAATCTGTTCGAGTTTCTTGCTGTCGATCATCGGTGATCGTGCAGATGATGGAGGAAGAGAGGGTTTGCAAGCCGCGCGCGATGATGCTTAAGCGCGGCGCAAATCCTCACCCAAGATTCGAAAGTCCCCTCCCATGAACATCCACGAATATCAGGCCAAGGAACTGCTGGCGAAATTCGGCATCGGCGTACCCACCGGCTATCCGGCGCAGAGCGTGGAAGAAGCGGTAGCAGCAGCAGGCAAGCTGCCGGGGCCGCTCTATGTGGTGAAGGCGCAGATCCATGCGGGCGGACGCGGCAAGGGCAAGTTTGCCGAACTTCCCGCCGATGCCAAGGGCGGCGTGCGGCTGGCCAAGAGCGTGGCCGATGTCGAAGCCGATGCGAAGGACATGCTCGGCAACACGCTGGTGACCATCCAGACGGGCGATGCGGGCAAGCAGGTCAACCGGCTCTATGTCACCGACGGGGTGGATATCGCCAAGGAATTCTACCTCTCGATGGTGATCGACCGCGAGACCAGCCGTGTGGCGCTGATCGTTTCCACCGAAGGCGGGATGGATATCGAGGAAGTGGCGCATTCCACGCCCGAGAAGATCACGACGCTGACGGTCGATCCCGCCACCGGCTTCATGCCGCACCACGGCCGCGCGGTGGCTTTCGCGCTCGGCCTGTCGGGCGATCTCGCCAAGGCAGCGCAGAAGCTCTCCCGGCAGCTCTACGATGCTTTCGTAAAGCTCGACTGCGCGATGCTGGAAATCAACCCGCTGGTTGAAACGGCGGGCGGCGAACTGCTGGTGCTCGACACCAAGATGAGCTTCGATTCGAACGCGCTTTACCGCCACCCGGATGTCGAAGCGATGCGCGACGAGACCGAGGAAGACCCGATGGAGGTCGAGGCGAGCAAGTACGATCTCGCCTATATCAAGCTCGATGGCGATATCGGCTGCATGGTCAACGGCGCCGGGCTGGCGATGGCGACGATGGATATCATCAAGCTCAACGGCATGTTCCCGGCCAACTTCCTCGATGTCGGCGGCGGGGCCAACAAGGAGAAGGTGACCGCGGCGTTCAAGATCATTCTTGTCCGATCCGGCGGTGAAGGGCATTCTGGTCAACATCTTCGGCGGGATCATGAAGTGCGACGTGATCGCCGAGGGCATTGTCGCGGCGGCGAAGGAAGTGAACCTGTCGGTGCCGCTGGTGGTGCGGCTCGAAGGCACCAATGTGCAGCTGGGCAAGGATATCCTTGCAGGCAGCGGCCTGCCGATCATCGCGGCGGACGATCTGGGCGATGCGGCGAAGAAGATTGTGGCGCAGGTGAAGGCGGCGGCGTAATGAAAGCTTCGGCAACGAATATCGGTTAAGAGTGAGTGATGGCAGATAGCGTCGAGAATCTCATGTTCGAGCATCTCAAACGCTTTCAGGCGACGCTTGATCGTGTCGAAGGGAAGATGTCAGAGATGACGGTGCGCCTCGCCAATCTGGAAAGCGGGCAGGCTTCGATCATCCAGCATCTTGGTCATCTCGCTTCCGCCGATGCAGCACAGCAAGTCGCTGTCGACAGGATGGGCGACCGGCTCGACCGGATCGAACGGCGGCTTGAACTGACCAGTTAGAGGGGCTCGCCCTACAGCATCGGTTCCGGCTCCGGCAATATGGGCGGTGACGAGTCCATGTAGGTGAGCCAGTTCTGCCAGATTTCGTGCGTGCGCCTATCGGTCATGGCGATGCGGCAGGCTTAGCACCATGATGCCACGAATAGTGCCGCCGATGAAGTCCTGGTACACCGCGTTGCACTCCGCGTCTCGGTAGGCTGAGAATGCGTTGTCAGACGCCTGAATCATCGCTGACAACTTCCGGTCTATCGCGATAGTGCTCAACGCCGCCGACCAATACTGCGCCCGGCGCGCTTCGGAGCTCGGCAAGGATGCTCGCATAACATGCGTTCATATCGGGCGTTGATATGGCATCCGCGCAACGCAACGTCAGGCGCTCGAACCACTTCGCCCGCCGGAGCGAATCGAAACACCAGCTCCTCAACTTCCGGCCCATCGCTGTGCATCCGCACGGCCACCAGAATTCCGTCGTCGGTATTGTCGCCGTTGATACAGCGATAGGTCAGCCCGCTAAAGTAGGCAGCGCAGGGTTCCAGCGCGACCAGCCGGAAAGTCACCATCTCCTCACGCTCTTCCCAGCCGGTCAGGTCGGGGTTGAAGTGCTTCAAGCGCACTGCCAGCGATCCGTCCACTTCGCTGATATACATGTGCTCGGTGAACATCAGCCCACCTTCGCCGTTCTCCTGCACGAACAGCCCGACCATCGTCTCCGCGCCGGGCGGCAGCCAGGTCTCGTGCGCGGGTGCGCTCTGGATGCCGGGGCCGCTCCAGTCACCCGCGAGCCATGCCACATCCTCGATCTGCGCAGGTGGCGGCACGTGCCCTTCGGCGGCGACACGGGTTTCCTGCCCGAAGGCAGGTGTTGCCAGAACCAACGGCACGGCTAACGCCATGACGATAAGCGGGGCCGGAATCGGGAAACTCATGCAGGTCACTCCTTTACAGGCGAGCAATTTTCGGCAACCGGCGAAGGCTAGGCTGGAGCGATTCACAGGTAAAGCCAATTTGCTTGACCTATACGTAAGGCAGTTTACACAAACGGCAATTGCCGAATCCGAGTAGAGAGGACGTCGATCCATGAAAGTGCTCGTACCCGTCAAGCGGGTGATCGATTACAATGTGAAGCCGCGGGTGAAGGCGGACGGTTCCGGAGTGGACTTGGCCAACGTCAAGATGAGCATGAACCCGTTCGACGAGATCGCGGTGGAAGAAGCGCTGCGGCTGCGCGAAAAGGGCGTGGCCACCGAGGTGATCGCGGTCTCGGTCGGCCCGGCCAAGGCCACCGAAACGCTGCGTACCGCACTGGCGATGGGCGCGGACCGGGCGATCCATGTGCAGACCGACGATGTGGTGGAACCGCTGGCGGTGGCCAAGATCCTCAAGGCAATTGCCGACGAGGAAGGCCCCGGCATCGTGATGCTCGGCAAGCAGGCGATTGACGACGATTCGAACCAGACCGGGCAGATGCTCGCCGCGCTGATGGGCCGCCCGCAGGGGACCTTCGCTTCGCTGGTCGAGATCGACGGCGAGCACGTGAGCGTGACCCGCGAAGTCGATGGCGGGCTGGAAACGGTCAAGCTGACGCTCCCCGCGATCGTCACCACCGATCTGCGGCTGAACGAACCGCGCTATGCCTCGCTGCCCAACATCATGAAGGCGAAACAGAAGCGGCTCGATGTCAAATCGCCCGCCGATTACGGCGTCGATACCACCCCGCGCCTCACCACCACCCACGTGGGTGAACCGCCAGTGCGGCAGGCGGGCGAGATGGTCGCCGATGTCGATGCACTGGTCGCCAAGCTCAAAGCCCTGGGAGTCGCCTGATGACCGCACTCGTTTTTGCCGAACACCATGACGGGCAGATCGCCGACGCGACGCGCGCGACAATTACCGCCGCTGCCCAACTGGGCGGCGATGTCCACGTGCTCGTGGCCGGGGGCGATGATGCCGCTGGTGCTGCCCAAGCTGCCGCCAAGATCGCGGGCGTGGCCAAGGTGCTGCTCGCGCAGGATGCTGCCTATGCGCATGGGCTGGCGGAGAATGTCGCGCCGCTGATCGTTTCGCTGATGGCGAGCTATGATGCGGTGCTCGCGCCCGCCACCACCAATGGCAAGAACGTGCTGCCGCGCGTGGCGGCGCTGCTCGACGTGATGCAGGTATCGGACATTATCGCCGTCGATGGCCCCAAGAGCTTCAAGCGCCCGGTCTACGCGGGCAATGCCATTGCCTCGGTCACCAGCACCGATCCCAAGCTGGTCATCACCGTGCGCACCACCACCTTCGACAAGGCTGAACCCGAAGGCGGTTCGGCCTCTGTCGAAAACGTCTCTGGCGCGGGCAGCGCCGGGCTTTCGGAATTCGTCCGGCTCGACGCGGTGAAGAGCGAGCGGCCTGAACTGACCAGCGCCGGGATCATCGTTTCGGGCGGCCGCGCGCTCAAGGATGCGGCGACTTTCGAAGCGACCATCACTCCGCTGGCCGACAAGCTGGGTGCCGCCATCGGTGCCAGCCGCGCGGCGGTCGACGCGGGCTATGTCCCCAACGATTACCAGGTCGGCCAGACCGGCAAGATCGTCGCCCCCAATGTCTATATCGCGGTCGGCATTTCCGGGGCGATCCAGCATCTTGGCGGGGATGAAGGATTCCAAGGTGATCGTGGCGATCAACAAGGATGCCGACGCGCCGATCTTCCAGGTCGCCGATATCGGGCTGGTGGCGGACCTGTTTACTGCGGTGCCGGAGCTGGTGGCGAAGCTCTAAGTCATCAAGTCCCGCAGCTTCACCAGGCCTCGGCCTTCAACTGGTGGACCCGCGGGACCGAGACTTCGAGCACGGCAGCGATTTCGGTGAGGTTCAGTTCCTCGACGAAATAGAGTTGCAGCACCAGTTGCAGCCGTTCCGAAAGCCGCTCCATCGCCGCGCCGAGCCGCTCGCCGTCCTCCATTTCGCATAACAGCGTGAAGGGATCGGGGTCGGCGCTGGCGAAAGGCCATGTTGGCATCGTCGTAGGCGGCGTCCATCGGGCTGAGCTGCACCTCTTCGGTGAGGAATGCGCCCAGATCGCCCGGAGCAATGCCCAGCTCCGCCGCCAGTTCGCCCGCCGCCGGTTCGCGCCCGAGCAATTGCCGCAGCCGCTCCTGCGCCGCCTCCGCCTTGCGCCGCCTTGCCACCGCACCCCGGCTTTCGGGCATCATCTTGCGGATCACATCGAACATCGCCCCGCGCACACGGATCTTGGCATAGGCGGCGAACCCGTCCTCCCCCGGCCCGGCATGATTGCGCGCGCATTCGGTCAGCGCGATGAAACCGGCCTGCATCAGATCCTCGATTTCCAGCCCGTCGCGGCCACCCCCGTGGATATGCCACGCGGCCTTGCGCACCATCGGCACGAAGCGGCGGACCCTGTCTGCGACCATGTCCTGCGCGCCATAGGCGGAAGATACGGCGATGGAGCGATTGGGCGTGATCGTGCTTCATGCGGCGAGCACCTCTTCCTGAGCGTGATTGGGCAAGGCCGCGTGACCGCCGATCACGGCGACGACTTCCACCGGCTGGGTGGGCGGCAATTCGTTGATGGACAGCACCAGGCACGACGGCGCACGCTGGCGCAGCAGCGCGGCGAGCGCACGGCGGGCGTGAGGCTGGACGATCAAGGCGAGGCCGCGCTGCTTATCCTGCCCAGAAAGATGACCCGCCACCGCTTCACCGATCATCCGCGCGCAATCGGGCTCGATCACCGGCTGCCCGGTCGCCGGATCGCGCATCCCGCCAAGGATCGCGCCTTCCAGTGCGGCATCGAGCGTCAGCACCCCCAGCGGCTTGTTCGGCGCGCAAATCTGCCCGACCATCCAGCCGCCGAGATCGGCGCGGACGTGATCGACCAGCGTGTCGAAATCCTTGCTCGTTTGCAGCCCCAGCGCGAGACTGGAGAGGATCGGCACCGGATGGCCGAGCGAAATCCCGTCCGCCAGCAGCGCGCGCAGCAGCCGCGTGACCGCCGCGAGCGAGAGCGGATCGGGATGCACCGCTTCGACCAGCCCCGGCACATCCTCGCGCAGGCCATCGAGCAGGCTGCGCACTTCCTCCGGGCCGAGCAGCAGATCGCCGCGCGGGGCGAGCAGCTGGTTGACGTGGGTGGCGATCACGGTGGGCACATCGACCACGAGGAAACCCTCGGAAATCGCGTGATCGCGGTCCGCCTGCCTGATCCATAGCGCCGGGCAGCCGAAGCTGGGATCGGTCGTCGCTTCCCCCGGCACTCCGTGCGCGCCGCCTAATCCCCCGGTATCGATAGCCAGCAAGCCATCAGGCTGACCCTCGGCGCGCGCCAGCTCCACCCCGCCCAGCAGCACCCGCCAGCAATTGGCAGGCAGATCGAGCGAATCGCGGATACGGAATTGCGGGACGACAAAGCCGAAATGCTGGCTCAGCTGCTTGCGCACCCCGGTGATCCGCGCAACCAGCGGCGATCCGCGTTGCTCGTCCACCAGATGCACCAGCCCGTAGCCGAGTTCGAGCGTCACCAGCGTGCGGTCGCTGACATCGCTGACGGCAATGCGCTGCGGCTCCTCCGGCTCGGCCACCGGCACCACGACGGCGGCGGCGTGCATTCGCTTGCGCAAGGTCCGGTAGAGCCAGAAGGCGAGCGCGGCGGCGGGCAGGAAGATCATCTGCGGCATCGCGGGAACCAGTCCCATTGCGCCCAATACCAGCGCCACCGGCAGCCAGCTCGACGGCGCACCGAACTGCCGCCCGATCTGGCCGACCGAGATCGCTCTTGTCCGAAACGCGGGTAACGATGGCGGCAGCGGCGATCGACAGCAGCAGCGCGGGCACCTGCGCCACCAGCGCATCGCCGACGGCCAGCGTGATATAGACTTCCGCCGCCTCGCCCGCCGACAATCCGTGGGCGATCATCCCCAGCCCGAAGCCCGCAGACCATGTTGACGAACAGGATCAGCAGCGCGGCAATCGCATCGCCTTTCACGAACTTGCTCGCGCCATCCATCGCGCCGTAGAAATCGGCCTCGGTCGCCACTTCGGCGCGGCGGGCGCGGGCTTCGTCCGCCGGTCATCAGCCCGGCGGCGATATCGGCGTCGATCGCCATCTGCTTGCCGGGCAGGGCATCGAGGGTGAAGCGCGCCGAGACTTCGGACACGCGCCCCGCGCCCTTGGTGATGACCACCATGTTGATGATCAGCAGGATGACGAACACGAACAGCCCGACGGCGAAATTGCCGCCGACCAGGAAGGCGGCGAAACTTTCGATCACATGCCCCGCCGCCGCCGTCCCCTCGTGCCCGTTGACCAGCACCACGCGGGTGGAGGCGACGTTCAAGGACAGCCGCAGCAGCGTGGCGAACAGCAGGACCGAGGGGAAGGACGAGAAATCGAGCGGCTTCTTGGCATTCAGCGCCGCCATCAGCACGCCGACCGACAGCGCGATGTTGAACACGAAGAACATGTCCAGCAGCAGCGTCGGGATCGGCAGCACCATCATCGCGATCAGCGCGAGGATGGCGACGGGCAGCGCCAGCGCAGACGGGGCGAATGCCGAGGATTTGGTGAAGCGTGCGATCACAGGCCGAACGCCTCCAGCCGGGCATAGGCGCTGCGGACATGGGCGAGGCCCGGACGTGGCGGGATCGGCGCGATCAAGCCCGAAGCTGGTTCGCAGTGTTTGCGCCATCGACGGCAGACGCTACCGGGCGCGTAGCGGGGGAGGCTCGGCGCGTTGAAAGGGGCCCAAGGGAGCTGCGGCGGTATGGTCCGCTTGCTGGGTTGCCCGGAGTTCGGGGAAGCGGCGCGAAGGGCACCGATCCCGCCGGTCCCGCCTCCATCGCCCGCTCGACCCGGCCCCGGATCACCTGCATCACTTCGGCCACCGAGCGCGGTGCGCCGGAGCGTTCGTAGAAGATCGCCTGGTTGGCGCGCGCGGCGCGGGGAGGACGGTGGCGGCGGATTGCATCGGGGCTTCTGCCCCAGCGCGCCGAGGAACTGGCGTCGCTCCGCCCGCGCCGAGGAAATGCGCAAGATAAAGCTCGGCCCGCATCGGGTTCGCGGCCCAGCACCGGCGTCAGCGCAGCGCGGTTGTCGTTGGCCAGCGCGCCCGCCATCATCGACTGCCGACTTCGGATTGAAGCGCAGATCGCCATGATCGCCGCGCGCATGGCCGGATCGGTCACCCGCGCCCGCCCGCCGCTGCTGTCGATGGCTCTGGCCAGCCTCGCCATAGCCCAGCGCCTCGCCGTGCCGATCGAGCGTGGAGAGCCAGGTCTGGTCGATGAACTGGAACAGCCCGCTGGCGCTGGAGGTGCGCGCCTGCGCCGATGGATCGAGCCCGGATTCGATCCGCGCCTGCGCCAGCAGATAGGAGAAATCCACTCCGGTGCGCTCGATGCGCCTGCGCGATGGCGGCTTGCGTCGGCGTGCGCTGGCTGGCGGGCAGTGGCGCTCGATACCTTCAATCCGGTCGCTCATCCGCTGCACTTCCTTGCGGGTTTCAGTCAGGTGAATTCAGCAAGATGCGTGCCAGATCACGCCCGCCGGGCCGACGGGGCCGCATAGAGCCCCGGCGAACGGGTCAGCGCATCGAGCCGGGCGGCGACATTGGCGGCGAGCAGGTTGCGCAGCTTGCGGTTGACTTCGTTCTGGTGCCGCGCGGCCTGCAGCAGGTGCGGCATTCGGCATCGATCTGGTCGGGCAGGTCGCCTTCGATCGCGTACACAGACCTGCTTCTCCCTGCATCGACAGCACCAGCGCATCGATATCCAGCGCGGCAAGCGCCTGCCGCTCGCCTTCGAGAACGGCAAGCATTTGCCGCAGGTTGTTCGGCCAGATTGCCGCCCGAGTCTGCGCTGCGCTCACTGGCCCGAACTCAGCAGCATTCGCGCGGCGATCATGGCGTCGGTGATCTTGGCGGGCACGATGGGATAGCTGCCTTCCTTCAGATCGCATCGCGGATCTGCGCCACCCGGTCGGCATCGACCGGGCGCTGCGCCTGCGCTGACTCACGCCGGTCTCCACCGCCATGCCGCTGATCGGCCACGGGTGCGGCGGATGCAGCGCGGCTTGTCGGCCTTGCGCTTCGGCAGCTTCACGGCCAGTGCCGCGCACGGGCGCCGCTCCGCTCAATTTGCTTACGTCATAGGGGGACATGGTCTTGCTCCCTTGGTTGCTTACACCGGGTAGGACGGGTGCCGGGGCGCGGGTTTAAGGACCATGTTAAGAAAAATTTTCAGCCCGACCGGAATCACCGCCCGGCCCGGGGTTGTCGATCCGCGCGCGCAGGGCTTCGCGCTGGCCTTCGGGGCGGACGCGGATCCACTCGCCGATCGCGCCGTCTTCCAGCGCCTCGCCCTGCTGCGTCACCGTGAAGCCGCGCCCTTGATGACCACGCCGATCAGCACTTGCCCGCGCTCGACCACGGCGACCGGAGCGGCGGCTGGCGCTGCTTGCGCCGCGCCGCTCGGCATTGACCGGCACGAAGATCCGCCAGCTCGTCCCGCGCCGTTGCATTCCACCCGCACCATATCGGCGCGGCGGCCATGCCAGGCCAGAGTCAGCGACTGCGCGACAGGCGGCCAGCCGCAAGCGCCGGTCCACCGGATGCCGCGCCCCGCCGGGAGTGCCCAGCGGCGCGCCGGTAAAGGCGGCCGACTTCGGCGTCGATTGCGGCCGGATCGGCAAACGCGGATTGCGCTGCGCTGCGCCGGGCAGCGCAAGGACGAGACGGCGAGAAGGGTAAGAGCGGATCGGATCATGGCCAGACTCCTTGGCAAGGATCATTGGCCCTCGCTTTGCAAGCTCGGTGCCACGGCTTGCGATCCGGTCGTGCAGCGAAATAGGCCAGCACCTGTTCGGCATCGCCCTGCTGGCACGATCACGCGCGGCTGCGAACCCTGCAGCCTGCTGCCGCTGCCGCCAGCGCCTCGGCGCCGCGCGGCCACCTGCGCGCGCGTTCGGCGGGCGATAGGTGCCTTCAGCACCGTCAATTGCTCGCCCCGGCCCCGGCGGATGCCGCGCCAGCCAGAGGCCGAATGTCGGCCGCCGCCGAACCCGCAAACACCGCGCTGGCAATCCCTTCGCAACGCTGCCCGCGTGCTGCGCCTCCTCGCTCCGCTCCGCCGTCACGCCCGCCAGTCCGCTGCCGGTAATGACGAACAGGATCAGCGACAGGTCCGCCAGCGGCACCAGCCAGCTGTTGCCTTGCCGCGCCCCTTCACGCCGCCGCCTCCAGCGCGCGCACCTTGGGCAGGCCCGGAGCCAGCTGCCGCGCCAGCCAGTCGACCAGTTGCTGCCGATCCTCGTCCTCCTGCGCCCCGCGCCGCGCGATCAGCCTGGCGAGCGGATTGAACAGCAGGTGCGCCAGCAGCAGACCATAGAGCGTGGTCAGCACCGCCAGCCCGACTGTCGCCAGCATCGCGCCGTCCTCAACATCGCCAAAGGGCACGTGCGCCAGCCCGAACAGCGTGCCGACCATGCCGAACACCGGGGCCATCTCCGCCGCCAGCAGCAAGGGCCGCAGCGCCAGTTCGCGCAATTCAACGCGCTTCTTCTTGAGCGCCTTGTGCGTCAGGATCAGCGAATTGATCGAACGATCGTGCACCAGCGCCTCGGTGGCGCTGGCGATTTCGCGGTCCGAACTGCTGGCACGGCGCGGCGCGCAGCACGCCCGTCGATGCCGGATCGCCTCGACATCGCGGGCGATTTCGGCGCGCGCGCTGTTCGCATCCGGAAGCGCGGGGCGAACAGCCGCGCACATCGCGCCGACCATGGCCGCCAGCTCGCGCCGCCCGCTGCCCAGCAGCGTCGCCAGCAGCGTCCCGCCGAGCACGATGGCCGCGCCAGTGGCATCCAACAAAGCTGCATAGTCCATTCGCCGCACTTTCCTTGTTGCCAGCCTGCCCGTGCAAAAGGACGACCGGCAGGCGCGCGGTTTCAGGGGCGGCAGCACTTTGCCGTTCGGCGGCAAGCCATTGCCGGAAACTCTGCTTCTCCAGCCCGAAAACGCATTTGGCACGCCCCTTGCTGAACCCCTCCCGCAAGACTGCCACCACGGGAGTACCACCATGAGCGAGCGACTATTCGGCATTCACGGCGCGGCGCTGGAATTGCGTTCGCACCGCATGGGCCTGCTGACCTCGAACATCGCCAATGCCGCCACGCCGGGATACCAGGCGCGCGATGTCGATTTCGCCGCCGCGCTCGACGCGCGGATCGCCGGCTCCAGCCGCGACGACGCGATCAGCAGCGCGATGCGCTACCGCGTGCCGACCATGCCTTCGCTCGATGGCAATACGGTGGAACTGGCGAACGAGCAGATGGCCTTCGCCGAGAACTCGGTCGCCTATTCGGCCACGCTCTCCTTCCTCAACGGCCGGGTGCAGACCGTCACCCGCGCGCTGAAGGGGGAGTAGGTCATGAGCGGAACTCCAAGCCTCTTCACCATCGTGCAGCGCGGCATGTCCGCGCAGATGGTGCGGATGAACACCGCCGCCAGCAACCTTGCCAATTCCGGCTCGGTCGCCAGCAGCGAGGCGGAAGCCTACCGCCCCCTGCGCCCGGTGTTCGTGCAGGAGCTCGATCAGGCCAGCGGCTTGTCCAGCGTCCGCGTGTCCGAAGTCATGCGCTCCGAAGTCGCACCCATTCGCCGCCACGATCCCGATCACCCGCTCGCCGATGCCAACGGCGATATTTGGGAAGCCCCCGTCGATGAGACGGCGGAGATGGTCGAGATGATGGAAAGCGCCCGCCAGTACCAGAACCTGGTCGAGGCGATGCAGACCGCCAAGCAGTTGATGCTCGAAACGATCAGGAACCCATAATGACCGCTATTTCCACTGCCCTTCCCGCGAACCTGCAGGACCTCAACGCCCCCGGCGCTGCGCCTGCTCCCTCGGCCTATGCCACGCTCGATCAGGGCGACTTCCTGCGGCTGCTGCTGGTGCAGATCCAGCAGCAGGACCCGCTCGAACCGGTCGATAACAAGGACATGCTCGCGCAGATGGCGCAGTTTTCCACGCTGGCCGGATCGACCGAAGCCAATGCCACGCTCGGCGACATTTCCGCCAAGCTCGACGCGCTGATCGCCGCGCAGAACGCCGCCAACAAACCCGCCACTTAAGGAGCCAGACCCATGACCTCTTTCTATACTTCGTTGAACGGCCTCAAGAATTCGCAGACCGACCTTTCCACCATCGCCCACAACATCGCCAATGCCGAAACCACCGGCTTCAAGAAAAGCACCGTGGAATTTGCCGATATCGTCGCCAATGGCTCGGCGGCCAACCCGCGCATGACGATGGGGCTTGGCGCGACTGTGGCCGGGATCAACCAGAATTTCGGCCTCGGCGCGATCGAGCAGACCGGGCGCAGCCTCGATGTAGCCATCGACGGGGACGGCTTCTTCGCCACCCGCAATCCCGAAAGCGGGCAGATACTGTTCACCCGCAACGGCAATTTCCAGATCGACAGCGTCGGCGCGGTCACCGATTTTTCGGGCAAGAATTTGCAGATGTTTGCGGTGGATGCCGCGGGCAATGTCGTCAATCCGGGCGCGACTGTGGATGCCGTGGTCCCCGTCGCCAATGCCGCAGGCTCGGCGCTCGCCAGCATTCAGGTGGAAAAGAACGGCATGATCAACGCCGCCTATGCCGATGGCAGTACCGCCAGCATTGGCCGCGTGGCGCTCGCCACTTTCACTGCGCCCACCGGCTTGCAGGCAGTTGGATCGACCAATTGGGAAGCCACCGGCTTTTCCGGCTCGCCCGCCTATCAATTGCCCGGAACCGGTCGCAACGGGCAGCTGCTCTCGGGCGCACTCGAACGCTCGAACGTCGATCTGGCGGAGGAAATGGTCGGGCTGATCACTGCCCAGCGCAATTTCCAGGCCAATGCCAAGGCTATCGATACCGCCACCCAGTTCTCGCAGACGATCATCAACCTGCGCAGCTGATCCAGCCGCAAGAGGGGAGAACTCCGATGGACCGCATGATCTACACCGCGCTGACCGGCATGGACGCGGCGATGAACCGCCAGCGCATGGTGGCGAGCAATCTCGCCAATGCCTCCACGCCGGGCTTCCGTGCCGAGACCTTCGCCACCACGCCCTCACATATGCGAGGGGACATGTTCGACGTGCGCGGCTTTGCCCAAGGCGCGGTGCGCGGGGCGGACCTTTCCCCCGGCGTGCTCACCCAGACCGGGCGCAGCCTCGATATTGCGGTGCGCGGGCAAGCCCTGATCGCGTTCCAGAACGCTGCGGGCGAGGAAGTCTATTCGCGGCGCGGCGATCTCTCGGTCGATCCGGCGGGGCTGCTGACCAATGGCGAGGGCTTGCAGGTACTCGGCGCGAACGGGCCGATCACCGTGCCACCGGGGTGGCAGGTGACCTTCGGCACCGATGGCACCGTGCTCGCCGCCGATCCCGCCGCGCCCGATGTGCCGCCGCAGGACATGGGTCGCATCCGCCTCACCAGCCCCGAAGGCAGCCAGGTCCACAAGGACTTCGACAACCAGCTCCGCGTGGTCGGCGGCGGGGTTCTGCCCGAAGACCCGACGGCCGAAATCACCGTCGGCGCGCTCGAACAGAGCAATGTCGATAGCGCCGGGACGCTGGTCGAGATGATCGAGGCGCAGCGCAGTTTTGATCGGCGGATGCAGATGATCGCCACCGCCGAACAGCTCGATCAGGCCTCCAGCCGCCTGATGTCGATCCGCTAATCCCGCACAAGGAACCACAACCATGCCCAATTCCGCCTTGCAGGTCGCCCGCACCGGGCTCGAAGCGCAGGACACCCGGATGCGCGTGATCGCGCACAACCTCGCCAATATCGGCACCACCGGGTTCAAGCGCGATCGCGCCGATTTCGAGACGCTCTCCTATGATGATGCCCGCGTGGCCGGGCAGCGGTCGGGCGGGGAAACCGCCTATGCCATCGGCCTCAATCTCGGCACCGGGGTGGCGGTGCAGGGCACCACCCGGATCGAAACGCCAGGGCACGCTCGCCACCACCGGCAATTCGCTCGACATGGCGCTGGACGGCGACGGCTTCTTCCGCATCGAACTGCCGGGAGGCCAGACCGGCTATACCCGCGCGGGCAATTTCACCCGCTCCGCCGAGGGCCAGCTGGTCACCGCGCAGGGCTATGCGCTGCAACCCGGAATCACTGTGCCCGCAGGCGCGCAGTCGATTGCGGTGGGGCCGGATGGCACCGTTACCGCCATTATCGACGGGCAGGCCGAACCCGCCGAACTCGGCCAGATCACCGTCGCCAGCTTCGTCAATCCGGCAGGCTTGCAAGCGACCGGCGGCAACCTGCTGCTCGAAACCGCTGCCAGCGGCGCCGCCGAGGAAGGGATTCCCGGCACCGAGGGGCGCGGGGCAATCCGGCAGGGGATGCTCGAACAATCGAACGTCAACGTGGTCGAGGAACTGGTCGAAATGATCGCCGCCCAGCGCGCCTACGAAATCAATTCCAAGATGATCAGCGCGGTCGATGAAATGCTGCGCAACGCCAACCAGACGCTGTGAGGAATTATATGATGCGCTCCACCATTTTTGCCACCACCCTCGCCAGCCTGCTGCTCAGCGGCTGTGCCAGCCTCGAAGGCGGCACCCCGCGCACCGGCTTCGCCGCCACGCTGCCGCCCACCGCTCCTGCCTTCGCTCCCAGCAACGGCGCGATCTATCAGGCGGCGGGTGGCTATGCCGCGCTGCACGAAGGCACCCGCGCGCGGCGCGTGGGCGACATCGTCACCGTGGTGCTGGTCGAATTGCTCGATAGCAGCAAGGTCACCAGCGCCACAACCAGCCGCGAGGGCGAGATCGGGCTGACCCCGCCCGCCACCGGCCCGTTCGCCTTCCTCAGCCCCGATGCCCTTAATGCCGGGGCGGAATCGTCGTTCAATGGGCAGGGACGTGCGAGCCAGCGCAGCACGCTCAACGGCGCCATCGCGGTCACCATCGCGGAAGTGCGCCCCAACGGCACCGCGCTGGTGGTCGGAGAACGGCAGATGCAATTGAGCCAGGGCGATGAATGGGTGCAGTTCGCAGGGATCCTGCGGCTGGCCGATATCGACAGCGACAACCGCATTGTCTCCAGCCGGATCGCCGATGCGCAGATCATCTACGGCGGCAGCGGCGCGATCCAGCAGGCCAGCCGTCCGGGCTGGCTGGGCCGGTTCTTCAACATGATCAGCCCGCTGTGAGGGAGGTGAACGCCATGCGCCTGCTCTCGCTCCTGTTCGCCGCGTTCGCCATGCTGCTGGCCACGCCCGCCGCTGCCGAACGCATCCGCGATCTCGGCAGCTTCGAAGGCGTGCGCCCGAACCAGCTCACTGGCTACGGCATCGTGGTCGGTCTCGATGGCACGGGGGACGACAATTTCTGCTTATGTCACCGAAGCCATGCGCGGGATTTCCGGGCGGCTGGGGCTGACGCTGCCGCCGGGAGTCAATCCCGGCCTCAAGAACGCCGCCGCCGTCATCATCACCGCCGAGCTGCCCGCTTTCTCGCGGTCGGGCCAGACGATCGACATTACCGTCTCCTCGATCGGCCGCGCCAGTTCCTTGCGCGGCGGATCGCTGGTGCTCTCGCCGCTCTACGGCGCGGACGGGCAGGTCTATGCGATGGCGCAGGGCAATCTGGCCGTGGGCGGGCTGGGCGTATCGGGGCGCGACGGATCGCAGCTGACCGTCAACGTGCCCACCGTGGGCCGGATCGCCGACGGGGCGACGGTCGAGCGCGAAGTGCTCACCGGGTTCGACAGCCAGGGCGAACTGCGCTTCCACCTGCACAACGCCGATTTCCAGACCGCCGCACGGGTGCGCGATGCGATCAACCGGCTGTTTCCCGGCGCGGCGCGGGTGCTCGACGGGGTGACGCTCTCCATCGTCATGCCGTTCGGCAGCGATGTGCGCGCGCAGATGATCGCCGAGATCGAAATGCTTGAGGTTACTCCGGCGGAAACCCCCGCGCGGGTGATCGTCAACAGCCGCACCGGCACGGTGGTGATCAATTCCGCTGTTCGCCTCGCCCCTGCCGCCATCAGCCACGGGCGGCTGGTGGTGCGGATCGAGGAGGAACCCCGCGTGATCCAGCCCGCGCCGTTCAGCGACGGGGTGACGGCGCTGGAAGAGGCAAGCTCAATCACGCTTGAGGAAGCGGAAAGCCGCGTCGCGCTGATGGAAGGCGGGGCCAACCTGTCCGAAGTGGTCGATGCGCTGAACATGCTCGGCGTCGGCGCGGCGGACCTGGTGGTGATCCTTGAGGCGCTGAAGCAGGCGGGTGCCTTGCAGGCCGAAATGGTGATCATGTGACCACGATTGCGCCCTCTCCAGGGCGGCGGCTTGCGACCGCGCCTACCGCGCCTCCGCCCAGCGAACTGCGCGAGGCGGCGCAGGCGTTCGAGGCGATCTTCCTGCGGCAATTGCTCGCCAGCGCGCGCGCCGCCAGCTTCGGCGGCGAGCCACTGCTCGGCGGGCCGGGGCTCGAACAGTTCGAAGCGATGCAGGACGAACATTTCGCCGAGTTCGCTTCGCAGCGCGGGGTGTTCGGCCTCGCCGCAGCGATCGAGCGCCAGCTTTCCGCCTTCGCCGCGCCAGTGGGGCCATAGCCATGTCCAGCAATCTCCTCCTGATCGGCAAGAGCGGCACCGTCGCGGCGCGCGCCGCGCTCGACCTGACCGCGCAGAATATCGCCAATGCCGCGAATGCCGACTATGCGCGGCGCACGCTGAGCATGGCCGAAGTCGCCGCCAAGGGCGGGATCGGGATGGAGCCGGGCGCGTCGCTTTCGGGCGTGCGGCCCGATCAGGTGCTGCGCACCAATTCGCTGTTCCTGCAAAACGAAGCGCGCCGCACCTCGGGCGATCTCGCCCGCGCCGATGCCGAACTGGCGGGGCTGGGCAATGCCGAAACCGCCATCGAGCAGGCGGGGATCTATCCGGCGCTGGTCGATTTCGAAGCCAGCCTCGCCCGGCTCGCTTCCGATCCGCTGGGCGGAGCCTTGCGCGCGGCGGTGGTGGAGGATGCCCGGCGGCTGGCGCAGACCTTCCAGATCGCCAGCAACGGGCTTGGACGTTGCCGAAGCCGACCTGCGCTTCACTGCCGAGGCCGGGGTGGAACAGGCCAATGTGCTGGCAGGCGAAATTGCCCGCACCAACGCCGGGATCGCCCGCGCGCGTCCCGGATCGAGCAATATGGCGGCGCTGCACGACCAGCGCGATGCGCTGCTGCGCGACCTTTCGGCGCTCACCGGGGCTGACCACCAGCTTCGATCCGCTGGGCCGCGCGACGATCAATCTCGATGGGCAGGTGCTGGTTTCCGGCGTTGAATCCGCCACGCTGGCGATGGCGAACAATCAGGACGGCAGCATTGCCTTCAGCGGTCAACGGCAATCCGGTCAACCTCACTTCCGGCAGCCTGCTCGGCGGATCGCAGGGCATGGCGAGCATCGCCACCTACCGCACCCGGCTGGACGAGCTGGCGGTGCAACTGATCGACACCGCCAACGCCGCGCAGGCCAGCGGTGTCAGCACGGACGGCACCGCCGCGCCGCCGTTCTTCTCCGGCAGCAATGCCCGCGATATTGCGCTGGCGCTCACCAGCGGCAGCCAAATCGCCACCGCGCCCGCCGGGGAAGCCGCAGGCAGCCGCAACGTGGGCAATCTCCAGGCCCTGCGCGATGCGCTGCTGGTCGATGGCCCCGCCAAAAGCGCCGATGCGCTGCTGTTCGACCTCTCCAGCGCGATCAGCGCTCGCGAGGTCACCCGCGATGCCCTGCGCACGCTGGCGGACTCGGCGCAGGTCGCACTTTCCGCCGAAACCGGCGTCGATCTCGATCAGGAAGCGGCTAACCTGCTGCGGTACCAGCAGTTGTTCCAGGCCTCGGGCAAGGTGATCCAGACCGCCGCCGACATTTTCGACACCATTCTGGGGATCGGGCGATGATCGGCGCGACCAATTCCACCTTGGCATTCTACGACCGCACCCGCACCCAGATGGGCACCCTGCGCGCGCAGGCCGAGGACCTGCAGCAGCAGATTTCCACCGGCGAACGGCTGTCGCGCTCGTCCGACGATCCGGTCGCCGCCTCGCGCCTGCGCAGCCTCGCGCGGTTCGACCGGCTGGGCGTGATCGACGCGGGCAATGCCCGCCGCGCCGCCGAGGATCTCGATCTGACGGGCAACGCGCTCGAATCGATCGGCGCCGACATCATCCGCGCCCGCGAACTGGCGCTGTTTGCCGGGAGCGAGACCATTGGCGACAGCGAACGCGCCGCCGTGGCCGTCGAACTCACCGAATTGCGGCTGCGGATCATGGCGACGGCCAACGGCCTCGACAGCAGCGGCAATGCCCTGCTCGGCGGCGAGAACAGCGGGCGCGCCTATGCGACAGATGCCAGCGGCGCGGTCAGCTACATCGGCAGCGCCAGCAGCGGCACGCTCGATCTGGGGCAGGGGCAAAGCGTGGTGCGCGGGCTGACCGGCCCCGAAGTGCTGTCCTTCACCAGCAATGGCGCACCCACCGACATTTTCGCCGAACTCGCCATTCTCACCGCCGCGCTCACGGGCAGCTCCACCGATCCCGCGCAGGCCGCGCGCGATGCGCTCACCGGGCTCGACGACGCGCTCGACACCGTCACCCGCGCGCAGACCGTCACCGGCGCGCGGATCGCCTGGCTCGACGTGGTGCAGGACCGCCAGACCGACCAGTCGCTCACCCGCGCGCAGCAGATGGCGGACACCGGCGGGGTCGAGATCGCGTCCGCCATCGCCCAAATGCAGCAAATCCTCACCGTTCTCGAAGCCAGCCAGGCCGGGTTCGCCCGCCTCGCGGGCCTCACCCTGTTCGACCGTTTCTGAACCCAACCACCCAACCAATCAGGGGACCTGACCAATGTTTGCAGCCATCGGGATCGTGATCCTGCTCGTCCTCGTCTTCGGCGGTTTCGCCCTCACCGGCGGCGCGCTGGGGCCGGTGATGCACGCCCTGCCGCACGAAATGCTCATCATCGGCGGCGCGGCCTTGGGCGCGACCGTGGCGGGCAATTCGATGCACGAACTGAAGCTGCTCGGCGGCGGGCTGAAGAAGGTGTTCAAGGGCCCGCGCTATTCGGATCAGGACCATATCGATGCCATCGCGCTGACCGCCAAGCTGATGCGGATGCTCAAGACCGAAGGCCCGGTGGCGCTGGAAAGCCATGTCACCAATCCGCAGGAATTCGGCGATTTTCGCCGAATATCCGGCGCTGCTGGCGGACAAGGCGGTGGCGGACCTGATCTGCGACACGCTTGACGCTGATCGTGGTCTCGTCCGGCTCGCTCGATACCCACGCGGTGGAGGACGTGATGGACAATGCCATCAAGAGCCAGCTGCACGAAATGGACGAACCGCAGCACGCGCTGCAATCGCTCGCCGATGCCCTGCCCGCGCTGGGGATCGTCGCCGCCGTGCTCGGCGTGGTGAAGACGATGGGCTCGATCAGCGAACCCCCCGAAGTGCTGGGCGGAATGATCGGTTCGGCGCTGGTCGGCACCTTTCTCGGGCGTGCTGCTCGCCTATGGCATTGTCGGCCCGCTGGCCGGACGGCTGAAGCAGGTCAATTCGCACGACGCGCAGATTTTGCAGACGGTGAAGCAGGTGGTGATCGCCTCGCTGCACGGCTATCCGCAGCCGCTGGTGGTGGAAAGCGCGCGCTCCGGCCTCAGCCCCGCGCATCGCCCGGCGCTGACCGAACTGCTCGATACGCTGCGGGGCAAGTAGAATGGCGAGCCTGCCTGCCAGAGACGCACCTCCCGCGCGCAAGCACCGATGCTGCACGCCGTCCCCGATGCGCCTTTGGCACCGATCATCGTCAAGAAGGTGATCGTCCAGGGCGGCGGCGGGCATCACGGCGGCGCGTGGAAAGTGGCCTATGCCGATTTCGTCACCGCGATGATGGCCTTCTTCCTGCTGCTCTGGCTGCTCGGCGCGACCACCGAGGACCAGCGCAAGGGGCTGGCGGATTATTTCACCCCGACGCTGGTGCAAATGCGCGAGAACTCCGCCGGATCGGACGGGATGCTCGGCGGCTCCTCGCTCACTGACGTGGACAATTACCCCCACGCCGCCGGGCAGACCGGCACCGAAGCGATCACCATCCCGCGCGGAGCCGAAGGCGGCCCGGTGGAAGGCGGTGCCGAGGATGCCGAACGGCGGCGGCAGGAGATCGAGACGCGGATTCGCGAACGGCTGGCCGAGGAGGAGCGCCTGCGCCAGCCTCACCCGGCAGGTCCGCGTGGTGCGCACGCCGGAGGGCATCCGCATCGATCTGGTGGACGACGCCGATTTCTCGATGTTCCACCTCTCCAGCACCGTGCTGGTCCCCGAAGCGCGCGAACTGCTGGGCGTGATTGCCGAGGCGGTGGCGCCGGAGGGAAGGCAGCTCACCATTCGCGGGCATACCGACGCCCTGCCCTGGCGCGCAGGAGTGGCGGCGAACAACTGGTCGCTGTCCACCGGGCGGGCGGAAGCAACGCGGCAGGAAATGCTGCGGCGCGGGATCGCCGAAGCACGGTTCGACCGGATCGAAGGCGTGGCGGACCGGGAACTGCTGGTGCGCGATGATCCGGGCGATCCGCGGAATAGGCGGATTTCGATTTTGTTGCTGGATTAGAAAATCGAACGGGGGGCAAGGCAAACTCGCGCGTTGACAATCCGGCGGCAAACTTTCAAGATCCTGTTATGTTCTCCCCTGAACTCTGATCCGGTTCACGACCTCCATGACTTTGCAGGCGGGCAAAGGTTCGGAACAATTCTGGCCGATCCTCCGTGGCAATTTCAGAACCGCACAGGGAAGGTAGCCCCGGAACACAAGCGGCTTTCCCGCTATGGCACAATGCAGTTGGATGAGATCTGCGCTCTGCCGGTTGAAGGCATCGCAGCCGATCCATCGCACCTGTATCTTTGGGTTCCCAATGCCTTGCTGCCGGATGGACTGAAAGTAATGGACGCCTGGGGCTTCCGTTACGTGTCCAATATCGTCTGGCACAAGGTCCGCAAGGATGGCGGCTCTGACGGTCGGGGTGTCGGTTTCTACTTTCGCAATGTCACCGAGTTGCTGCTCTTTGGGGTGCGGGGAAAGAGTGCGCGGACGCTGGCTCCCGGTCGTCGGCAGGTCAACATGATGCAGTCACGCAAGCGGGAGCATAGTCGTAAGCCTGACGAGCAATACTCCCTGATTGAGGATTGCAGCTGGGGTCCGCGAATTCGAGCTTTTCAGCCGGGGGACGCGAAAGGGCTGGACGGTTTGGGGGAATCAGGCGGATGACGACTACCAGCCGACATGGGATACCTACAGCTATAATTCGACGGCCATTGCTGCCGAATGAGCGAGTTCCCGGAAGAAGAATCTGACGCCGAAATGGATGACGTTTCCAGCGGAAAGGCGGCAGACAGCCAAGCATTGCTGGATGCCACGTTCGACAAGGCCTGCCGCGATAAGTTCGAAATTTTCAGCTATCGCAATGCTGCCACCATCCTCGCAGCGAGCTTCCCTAAACAGTTTGGCGATCTGATCGAGGCGCTCTCGCGCTTCGAGATCAGCGAATCGCTGATCCGCACACCTGGCGGAAACAAAGGGCCGATAGCCAAGTATGTCGACACGCTGTTTGTCGAAAGCTCAGGTTGGCGAGAAGCAAGGATCACTGCGGACCTGCACGTCAAACTTCTGCATGCGAAGAAGAAGGATTTAGTGCTTGAGAGCTATGTGCGAGAGGGCTTTCTCGATGGCCATCGCATCGATTTTCTCAATGGTCGCGTGGCGCTCGATTTCGAATGGAACAGCAAGGACCAGACCTACGACCGGGATCTCTACGCCTTCTCGGCCTTCTACGAAGCAGGGGCGATCGATGTCGGCATCGTTCTGACCAGAGGGACCTCACTCGACAAGACCTACTTTGCCAGCCTTGGCAAAGTCCTGAAAAGCGATGGCAGCGAGGGCGCCGAAGAGGTGCACAAGAAATTTGGTGCTTCTACGACATGGATGGGGAAGCTGCTTTATCGGCTGGATGCTGGTCGCAATGGCGGTTGCCCGGTTCTGGCCATCGGGATTACACCAAACTGCGTGGTGAAGTAGTTCTGCTCAAATGACACAAAAACGGCCCGGAGCGCGAAGCTCCGGGCCGTCCAGGGCGGCGACCTGTGGGGGATCGCCTTCGGTATGCGAACCGCTTACCGCAGCAGCGAAAGCACGTTCTGCTGGCTCTGGTTGGCCTGCGCCAGCATCGCGGTGCTCGCCTGGCTGAGGATCTGCGACTTCGCCAGTGCGGTCGTTTCCGCCGAGTAGTCGGTGTCCATGATCCGCGAGCGCGCATCGCTGAGGTTGGTGGCATTGGTGGTCATGTTGTTCACCACCGATTCCAGCCGGTTCTGCCCTGCACCCAGCGCGGCGCGGGCGGAGGAAATCGTATCCAGTTCGGTATCCACCGTCGCCAGCAGAGTATTGGCAGCCGTCGCAGTGGACACGTCATAGGAACCCGCTGCCCCGCCATTCGCTGCCAGCGCAGTGAGATCGGCCATGGCCAGATCCACCGTATCAGCAGCGTTGGTCCCGGTCTGCACCGTCACCGCTGCGGTGCTGGCATCGAACAGAACCACACCGTTGAATTCGCTGTTGGTGATGATCTGCCCGATCTGCGCGGTCAGTTCGTCCACTTCGGTCTGCATGTAGGTGCGGTCGGTCGCATCCTGATAGGTTCCGGACGAGGACTGGACGGCCAGTTCGCGGACGCGCTGCAGCATGTTGCTCACTTCATCGAGCGCGCCTTCGGCGGTCTGGGCCAGCGAAATGCCGTCGTTGGAGTTGCGGATGCCCTGCCTCATGCCGCGAATGTCGGCGGTCATCGACGTGGCGATGGCGAGGCCGGCGGCGTCGTCCTTGGCGCTGTTGATGCGCTTGCCGGTGGACAGGCGCTCCATCGAGACTGACTGCATACGGTCGGCCATGCTCGAAGCGTTCGAAGCGCGCAGGGCGCTGATGTTGGTGTTGATAACGGCCATGATTGGTCTCCTGATTGGGTCTGTGTTCGTTGGGTCTTCGTGTTTGAGCCGCAGCCTCCCGAACCTTGCGATTGGCGCGGCTGCCAAGTGCAAGAGCGGCCGGCGGCGCGAATGTTTAAGGGCGGCAAATCGGTGCCGCCCCGGCAGGCATTAGGTGTTTGTGCGGGGGCTTAAGTTTCCGCTTCCTTGGCCGCTGGGGGGCGATTGCCTTGTGAACAGGGTTAACGAGACTTCGCAGGGGCCAGACAATGACACGGGTTTCAAGCACGCCGGAGCTGCAGAAAAAGCATCCCGAAGTCGCCGGGTATGCCGCGGCGATCGTCGCCAGCCTGCCGGGAAATGGTTGTCTGGTGCTGAGCGAGCCGGGCGCGGAGCTGCCAGCGCAGCGCCGCGACGACCGGCTGGTGACGCTCGCCCATGCCGATACGCCGAGGCTCGAACTGCTGGGCAGCAATGCCGCCCGGATCGCCTATCCGCCCGCCGAAGCGGAAGCCGCCCGCGCCGCGCTGGTCGCCGCCGCGATTGCGCCGGGTGAGCCGGTGGCGGCGGACAGCGGTTCGATCGCCATGCTCACGCTCGCCCAGCGGGTGGGGCAGAGCGAAATCCCGGTGCTGATCGAAGGGCCGACGGGCACCGGCAAGGAAGTGCTCGCCCGCTTCATCCACAATACCAGCCCGCGCGCCGACTGGCCCGTTCGTGGCGGTGAACTGCGCGGCCATGCCCGAAACCATGCTCGAGGCGCTGCTGTTCGGCCACCGCAAGGGTGCCTTCACCGGCGCGACCGAAGCAAGCGAAGGCTTCTTCCGCGCGGCGCACGGCGGCACGCTGCTGCTCGACGAACTGGGCGAAATGCCGCTTTCCTTGCAGGCCAAGCTGCTCCGCGTGCTGGAGCAAGGCGAAGTGGTGCCGCTGGGGGCCACCGCGCCGATCCCGGTCGACGTGCGGATCATCGCCTGCACCAACCGCGATCTGGCGCAAGAAATCGCTGCCGGACGGTTCCGCGAGGACCTGTACTTCCGCCTCAACGTCTTCCCGCTCCAGCTCGAAGCCCTGCGCGAACGGCCCGCCGATATTGCCCCGCTGGCCTTCACCATGCTGCTGCGCCATGCGCCGGACCGGGGCAACATCCCGTGGCTGTCCAGCGCCGCGCTCGCCAAGCTGGAAACGCATAGCTGGCCGGGCAACGTCCGCGAGCTGGCCAATGTCATTCGCCGTGCCTTGCTGTTGCTGGGTGATGGCCCTGTGATCGAGCCGGAGCATGTGGTGTTCGATCACCGGGCGCGGATGGTTGCCGCATCGCGAGGGCACAGAAACCGCACCGCGCATGGCCAGCGACAGTGCCCCGCGCAACCTGTCCAGCATCGCCCGCCATTCGGAAATGCAGGCCATCGCCGACTCCCTTTCGGCGCACGACGGCAACCGCCAGGCCACCGCGCGGGCGCTGGGGATTTCCGAACGCACCCTGCGCTACCGCCTCGCCACCATGCGCGAGGCCGGATTGCTGGCCGCAGGCGGCGCGCGATGAGCAGCGTGGGACCAGCCGCAATGGGCGGCTTGCAGGACGTGCTGGCGCTCCGCCGCCAGATCGCCGAGCAGTCCGAAACGCTGCGGGGCTTGCGCGAAGCGGGCTCTCCCGCCGCTGCCCCGCAACCCGCCGCCACGACCATCGGCGGCGGCTTTGCCGAAACCCTGCGCACCACCATTGATCAGGTCAATTCCACGCAGGCGCGCGCCAGCAGCATTACCGAAGCCTACGAACGCGGCGAAGTGACGGACATCGCGCAGGTCATGCTGGCGCGGCAGGAAAGCTCGGTCGCCTTCGAAGCAACGCTTCAGGTCCGCAATAAGCTGCTGTCGGCCTACCAGGAAATCATGCGGATGGGAGTGTGATGAATGGCTGACGCAGCTCTCCCCGCACCCACCCCATCAGGCCTGCTGCCCGAACGGTTGACCGCCGCACTGGGCCAACCCGCGCTGCGCCGGATGCTCCCCGCATTCGCCGGGATCGGGGCGCTGGCGGCAGTCGGCATGGCCTACCTGGCGCTGGCCGAAGGGCCGCAGCGGGTCCTCTATTCGGCTCTCTCGGACGAGGAACGCGCGGGAGTGGTCACCACGCTGGAAACCGGCGGCATTTCCTACGACATCGATCCCGCCACCGGCATGCTCAGCGTGGCCGAGGACGATCTCTACCGCGCGCGGATGCTGGTGGCATCGGACGGCTCGATCGCCAGCCCGGACAATACTGTCGAACTGCTCGATTCGATCCCGCTCGGCTCCAGCCGCACGCTCGAAGGCGAGCGGTTGCGCAATGTCCGCGAAGGCGAACTGGTGCGCACCATCGAGGAAATAGACGGGGTGGAATCAGTGCGCGTCCACCTCGCCTCGCCCGAACGCTCGGTGTTCGTGCGCGACAATGCGCCGCCCTCGGCTTCGGTGATGCTGCGCATGGCGCGCGGGCGCTCGCTGGCCCCCGATCAGGTGCAGGCGGTGGTCAATCTGGTGGCCGGATCGGTGCCCGGCCTGTCCGCCGCCGACGTGCGGGTGGTCGATCAGGCCGGGCGGCTGCTCTCCGATACCGGCGGCGGCGATGCCAGCGTCGATGCGCTCGAACTGCAACGCGAATTCGAGGACAAGCTGCGTCTGCAAGTCGGGCAATTGCTGCTGCCGATGCTGGGCGAAGGCAACTTCTCCACCGAAGTGCAGGTGGAGCTCGACATGAGCGAAGTGACGCAGGCGCGCGAGAGCTATGATGACGAGGGCTCGGTTCGGCGTGAAAGCGAAAGCCTGTCCACGCAAGGAGGAGAAGCCACCGCAGGCGGTGTGCCCGGCGTACTCGCCAATACCCCGCCGCCGCCCGCCGTGCTGGAGGAAGGCGCGCCCGAAGGCACCCCGCCCACGGGCGGTGTTGCACCCGCCAGCGAAGCCCGGAGCACCGAACGCGCCTATGAACTGGGCCGTGAAGTGGCAGTGACCAGCACCACTCCCGGCGGCGTGCGGCGCATTTCGGTCGCGGTGGCGCTGAGCAGCGAGGCGCTCGCCGCGATTGCTCCGGCGACTGAGGAACAGCTGCAAGAATTGGTCAGCGCCGCCGTCGGCGCGAGTGCAGAGCGCGGCGATCAGGTGACGATTGTCGCGGGCGCTTTCGATCCGGTCGAGGAGGTGAGCGTGCCGTTCTACGAGTCTGGCTGGTTCGCGCTGGCGCTTCGCTACGGCATTGGCCTGATCGTGGCGCTACTCGGCCTGTTCTTCGTGGTCCGCCCGATCATGCGGGCGGTGAAACCTGCCGAAGCAGGCGAAGTCGAAACCGCGCCCGATGGTGAAAACACACCGTCACCCGACACCAACGAAGGCGAAATCCCTATCCAAGGCCGTGCCGCGCCCAGCGAAGGCGACCTGCGCGAACAGGTCGACCTCGCCCGCCGCCTTGCCAGTGAACAGCCCGACCGCGCTGCCGCCGCGCTGCGGCGGATGCTCGCCGAACCTGCGCGGGGATAGGCCAAGATGGACGCCCCCACTCAACCCTGCGAAGTCGAACGCGCCGCCGTCATCCTGATGCTGATGGAGGAACAGGAAGCGGCAGCCCTGCTGGCTCAGCTCGGCCCCGAAGAGCTGGCGCGGGTCGGCGAGAAGATGCTCGAACTGGGCGAAATCGGCGCGGACCGAATCACCGATGCCATCGAAACTTTCGTCGCCCACGCGCAGGCAACCACCCTCTCCGCGCACGACCGGCCTGCCGAAGTGCGCGGGCGGATGGTGCGCGCGGTGGGCGAAGTGAAGGCCGATTCGATCATGCAGCGGATCGCCCCGCAGCAGGCGCAGTCGCGCTCGCTGGAACTGGCGCGCTGGCTCGCCCCGCCGGTGCTGCTGACCTTGCTGGAGGACGAGCACCCGCAGGCCATTGCGGTGCTGCTGCTGCTGCTCGAAGCCGAACCCGCTGCCGAACTGCTGGCGATGCTGCCGGGGGATCGCCAGTCCGACGTGGTCGAACGGATCGCGCGGATGCGCAGTGTTTCGGCGCAGGCGATGGGAATGCTCGATACGATCCTGTCCAGCCGCATCGCCGGCCGCTTCGGCTCTGCCCCGCTGGAAATGGGCGGCGCACGCGAGGCGGCGGAGCTGATCAACATGGCCGCAGGCCATGTCGGCAAGACGGTGATGCCCGCGATTTCCAGCCGCGATGCCGATCTGGCGCGCGCGATCGAGGCCGAGATGTTCACCTTCGAAATGCTGTTCACATTGGCGCCGATGGAAATGGGCCGCCTGCTGCGCGAAGTCGAAAACGAAGTGCTGGTCGATGCGCTGAAGGGGCTGGAGGAGCCGCTGCGCGATCCGTTCTTCGCCGCCATGTCCAGCCGCGCCGCCGACGGGGTGAAGGACGAGATCGAGATGCGCGGCAAGCTGAAGCGGCAGGATGTGGTGGTCGCCCAGCGGAGCATCATCGCCAAGGCTCGCCAGCTGGCCGAAGCGGGCGAAATCAGTCTGGGGGGCGACGATGGCGAGTTCGTTTGAGCCGCTGTTGCGGTTGCGCGATAGTGGTGCGCCGGATTGGCTGACTGCGCTGGCTGGAAATGGCGGGTTCACCGCGCGACAGGCATTCGGGCAATCGAAAGCCACTGTGCAGGCCTCAGCCGAAGACCCGGCTATCGCCGCCGCCTATGCGGAAGGCGAAGCCGTGGGACGCGCGGCAGCTTTGGCTGATGCGGCGCTGGACGATACCGCGCGCAACATGCTGGCCATTGAACTCGCCGGTCTTGATGGCAACCTGCGCGATGTGCTCGCCGGTCGGCTGGCCGAAGCCGTGGCAGCCTTGTGCGAAGCGACGCTTGCTCCGCTGGCGCTGGATCGCGAAAAGTTGCAGCGGCGCTGCGTCGATGCGGCCTGCGCGGTGGGCGAAGGGATTATCGATGCCAGCCTCCGCTTGCACCCGGCAGATATTGAGCTGCTCGACCCTGCCTTTGCCGCCACCTGGCATATGATTGCAGACAACGCGCTCGAACGCGGCACGGTGGTGTTCGACATGCCCGAAGGTGCGGTGCGCGACGGGCCGGAGGAATGGCGGATTGCCCTGCGCGAGGCGCTGGGCCTGTGCTAGGTTTCCTCGACGACCAGCTTGGGCGGATGGCGCGCATTGCCCCGGCGTTCGGCCCGGTGCCGATGGGGCGGATCGTTAGCTGCGATTCCACGATGATCGAGGTCTCCGGCCTCAACGCCCCCATCGGGACGCTGTGCCGCATCCAGACAGAACAGGGAAAAGAAGCCCCCGCCGCCGAAGTCGTCGGCTTTCGCGGCGGGCGCAGCCTGATGATGATGTTGGGCGATACTGTGCGGCTGCAACCCGGATCGCTGGTGCGCGCAGAAGGCCATCCGGGGCAAGTCATGGTCGGCCCCGAATTCCTCGGCCGCGCGGTGGATGGCTCTGGCCAGCCGATCGACGGCGGCGCGCCGATTGCCTGCGCCACGGCCTGGCCGCTGGGCGGGGTGCGCGAGGGGGCGCTCGAACGCGCTTCGGTCGAGCGCCCGTTCGATTGCGGCGTGCGCGCGATCAATGCGCTGGCGACGCTCGGCGAAGGGCAGCGAGTGGGCATCGTCGCCGGATCGGGGGTGGGCAAATCGATGCTGCTCGACATGATCCTGCGCGGTTGCGATGCGGATGTCATGGTGGTCGGCCTGATCGGCGAGCGGGCACGCGAAGTGTCCGACTTCGTCGGCAAGCACATGGCCGATCCCGCGCGGCGCAAGCGCACCGCCGTGATCGCCGTTCCCGCCGATCACGCCGCCAACCTGCGGCTGCGCGGGGCGCAACACGCCTGTGCGCTTGCCGAACACTACCGCAGCCAGGGCAAGCGGGTCCTGCTGGTGCTCGACAGCATCACCCGCGTCGCCCACGCCGCGCGCGAGAGTCGCGTTATCGCTGGGGGAACCGGGCGCAGCGCGGGGCTATCCGCCCTCGGCCCTGGCAACGATCACCAAGCTCATCGAACGCGCGGGCAACTCCGCCACCAGTGGCGGGGCGATTACCGGCATCTACACCGTGCTGGCGGACGGCGACGATGCGAACGATCCGGTGGTGGATACCGCGCGGGCCATTCTTGACGGGCACATCGTCCTCTCGCGCGAGATAGCCCAGCGCGGGCAATATCCAGCGATCGACGTGCCTGCCTCGCTCAGCCGGGTGATGGAAGCGATTGCCGATCCCGCGCACCGCCAGCAGGCGCGGCACCTGCGGGCGATGATTTCCGCGCATGAAAGCAATCGCGATTTCCTCCTGATGGGCGCCTATCGCGCCGGGGCGGACCCGCTGCTCGATGCGGCGGTGGCCATGCAAGGGCCAATCACGGCGTTTCTCGCGCAGGAATCGGGGACAAGCGTTTCGCTGGCCGAAAGCCGCGCGGCGCTGGCAGCGTTGATGGATGATGCAGGCCAATCCCCGGCGGCTTGAACTGTTGCGGCGGCTCGAACTGCTGCGCGAGGTCGAAAAGCGCGAGGCTGCACGGCGCGCTGCCGATGCGCAGGACACGCAGGGCAAGCTGTTCGCGCTGGAAGCCCGCAGCGGCGAAATCGCGGCCAGCTATGCCGCGCGGCGCGATGCGCAGACCGGAGCCGATCTCGCCCGCCTGCTCGGCTTCACCCACGCCGTTGGGCGGATTCGCCGCGAAACTGCCAGCGAACACGCGCGCGCTGAAGTGCTGAGCGGGGAGGCCTTGGCCGAACTGCACCGCGCCGAGCGCAAGCGCGAAGTCACCAGCGATCGGCTCGCCACCGAGCGGCGGGGCCTGCGGCGCCTGCTCGATGCCCGCGATGCGCAGCGCGATCCCGTTTTGGCACGGAAGTTGAAAGGCTGATCGCGAGGCCATCCTTTTTGAAGGAACGACACGCGTGAACCTGACCATTGCCCCAATGCCTGCCAGTCCCGCTGCGTCGTCAGGTGCGGGTGCAATTGCCCCGGCCGAGGGCGAGAATGGCGCGAATGCACTGTTTTCGCTTGAGTTTGCCGAACTCAGCGCCGCTGTCGCGCCGGAACTGGTGATGGCGGAGGAATTTGCCATCGCTGCTCTGCCAATCCCGGCATCACCGGCAGAAGCGGCAGTGCCCGGCAATCCCCCGCCGCAGACGGGCGGCAAGATCTTGCCGGTCTTGCCGCCGGGCTTGCCGCTGCTCCCGGCCACCACCGCGCAGGCTCCGGCCCCGGCCCAACCGGTACCAACTCTGTCCCTCACCATTGGCACGGTCGATCAAGCCGTCACTCCGCCTCCCGTTACGTCGGCGGTAAGCGCCGAGGTGCCAGACGGACCCCTGTTGCCATCTACGTCGCTTACAGCCGAAAAGCCCGATGCCCCGATCCAGCGCAACGAAGGACAAGACGTTCGCGCCGTAATCGCGTCCCAGACGGATGACGGGGAAGCGCAGCCGCAATCGGGCGAAGGCGGGCAAGACAGGCAGGACGGCAAATCCGCCAGGCCCGTGCTTGCTGCGCCCGCAACCGACCGCCCCACTCCGGCTGCTGCCCCTTCGCCTGTGACCACTGCTCCTGTCGCCATCCCGCAATTCGCCGCTTCGCCGAGCAGCGAGAATACCGCGCCCGGCTTCCGGCCCGCCGCTGCGGCCGAAACTCAGCCGCAGGAATTCGAGTCCATCATCCAGCGGCTCGCCGAGGCGCGTGAGACCGCGCGTCCGGCCTCGGCGGACATCACCCTGTTGCACCGCGAATTCGGCCATGTGGCGATGCAGCTCGACATGGCGGGGCGACAGCTGCGAGTATCGCTCGCCAGCGCGGATGCCGATTTCGCCCCCGCCGTGCAGGCGGCGCTAGCCGAACGTGGGCCGCTGGCGGTGGTCGAAACGTCCCGCACCGAGAGCGGAACGAGCTTCACCAGTCACAATCCCGGCGCTTCGGGACAGCACAGAGAGGGGCACAACGCCCCCGCCAGCCGCCAGACCGAACCCGGCCCGCAATCTCGCAACACTCCTGAAACCCGCGATTCCGCCACCAAACCCGAAAGGCGCGGTTCCGGCCTGTTCGCCTGATCCGCTTCAGCAAGGATGATACGATGAGCAAGAAACCTGGACCTGCAACCGCCGATGGCGAGAAGCCCAAGGGCGGCAAGATGAAGCTGCTGATCGGCGCGCTGGTGCTGCTCGCGGCAGGCGCAGGCGGAGCCTATGGCGCGGTGGCGGCAGGCATGCTCGGCCCCACGCATGAAGGCGAGAGCGGGCCCGACGTGCCGCAACTGGTCGCCAAGGATGGCGAAGACCCCTATTCCGCCGCTGCCGAAGCCGAGGCAGTGCCGATCGTTCACGGCGAAGGCGGCAGCGAATATCGCACCGCCTATTACGTGTTCGAAGAAGGGTTTACTTCGAACCTCAAGGACACTCCAGGTCTGGTGCAGGTGAGCATCGCCGCCTCCACCCGGCATGACGGGCGGGTGATCCAGTGGCTCGAACTGCACGAACTGGCGATCCGTTCGGCGATCCTCGTCGAACTGGCCAATACGGTGGAGGACGATGTCTACACCGTCGAGGGCAAGGAACGGCTGAAGGAACGGCTGGCCGAAGCGATCAACCGCGTGCTCGAAGAGCAGGAAGGCTTCGGCGGCGTCGAAGCGGTCCACTTCCAGACCTTCCTCGTCCAGTGAAGTCGCCCGGTTTCCTGATCGCGGAACGCCCGCTGGCGCAGCACAGCGAAAGGCTGGGGGCGGCGAGCGCGGTCAATCCGCAGTCGCTGGCGGTGACGCTGGACGAGGCGCTGCCCGCGCTGCGTGATGCGATTGCCTCCGCGGTCTGCGAACTGACCGGGCAGAAGCGCGCTGATGTCACTCCCGGCAAGATCGAACGAATCGCCGCACCCAAGGCGCACCGACTGCTCGAACCCGTCGGCGTGCATATGGCGCTAGGGCTGCGCGGGGCGGGCGAACTGCTCGTGTCGCTCGGCCGTGCCAGCGCGCTGATGCTGACCGATCTGATGTTCGGCGGCTCTGGCAAGGCTCCCCGCGCAATCTGCCCGACAGCCTCCCCGCCGCCGCCAGCCTGACGATGGAGCGGCTGGGAGAGGCGCTGGGCCGGTCTATCGGGACGGCATTTGATCTGCCCTTCCGCGCTGGCGTTGGCACAACGCGCGGACGTGCTCGGCAAGCTGCTTCCCGCGCGTGATGAAGACATGTTCTTCCTGCTGCGCTGCACGGTGGCCGTAGGCGAAGGCGATAGCTGGCCGATCCACCTGGTGCTGCGCGAAAGCGAAGTCGAGCGGCTGCTGAGCGGCACGGGCAATACCCCCGCCCGCTCTCGCGGAGATCGCCGCCGCCCCGATGGAGCGCCCTTCGGCGACATGCCGCTCACCCTCACCGCCGTGCTGGCCGAAACCCGTATTCCGGTGGGGCGGCTGGCCAGTCTCAAGCCCGGCGACATTCTGCCGCTGCACCTGCGCAGCAAGGTGCCGCTGCGGCTCGGCAAGGTGGAAGTGGCCCTTGCCGAAGCAGGAAGCTGCCGATGGCCAACTGGCGCTGCGGCTGACGAAAATTCTCTGGACCGAAGGAAACACCGAAAATGACCGATAACCTGCGCGCGCTCGATCTGATCCGCGATGTCGATGTGGCGCTGAGCGTGGAGCTTGGGCGCACCACGATGGCGCTGAAGGACGTGCTCAATCTGGTCGAGGATGCGATCCTGCCGCTCGACAAGCAGGTGGATGAATTGCTCGACATTCTCGTCAACGGCAAGCTGATCGCGCGCGGCGAAGTGGTGACCGAGGGCAATCGCTTCGGGCTGCGGATCGTCGAGCTGGCGGGTGGGCGCAGTGCCAGCGAGGAGGCCGCCTGATGCTCGTCTACATCCTCAAGCTGGCGCTGCTGCTGCCGCTGCTGGCGGGCATGATCTGGGGCAGCCTGTGGCTGGCGCGCAAGGTGCAGGGCGGCATGGGCGTGAAGCCGAACGGCGGCGAACGCGCGGCGCGGCTGGTGGAAACCGTGATGCTCGGCCCCGGAATGCGGCTGGCGGTGATCGAGTTCAGGGGGCGGGAAATCCTCGTCGGCGCGACCCGGCAGGGGCTGGTTCGGCTGGCCGAAGCCAAGCGGGAGGACGTGCAATGATCCGCGCAATTGCTGTTGGCGGAGTAGTGCTCGCGGCGCTGATCGCCCCCGATCTGGCGCAGGCGGCCACCACCACGGTTGCGCCGGTCATGCCCGAACCTGCCGGAATCGGCGGCGCGCTCGAACGCGCGCTTGACGGTGCCAACGGACCGGACGGAGCGCCGCTGTCGTTCTCGCTGCAATTGCTGCTGCTGATGGGGCTGCTCACCGTGCTGCCCGCGCTGGTGCTGATGATGACCAGCTTCACCCGTATCATCATCGTGCTCGCCATCCTGCGGCAGGCGCTGGGGCTGCAACAATCGCCGCCCAACCAGGTGCTGATCGGCCTGTCGCTGTTCCTCTCGCTGTTCATCATGGCGCCGACGCTGGAGCAGGTAAACACGCAGGCGATCGAACCCTATGCGCAAGGCACATCGAAGCCGATGCCGCCATCGCCATTGCCGGGGATGCGTTCCACGCCTTCATGATCCGCCAGACGCGCGAGACCGACCTTGCCATGTTCGCCGACATGGCCGGGCAAGAGGACTTTGCCAGCGCGCAGGATGTGCCGTTCTCGATCCTGCTCCCCGCCTTCGTCACCAGCGAGCTCAAAACCGCGTTCCAGATCGGCTTCATGCTGTTCCTGCCGTTTCTCGTCATCGATCTCGTCGTCGCCAGTGTGCTGATGAGCCTCGGCATGATGATGCTTTCCCCAACCATCATATCCCTGCCGTTCAAGCTGCTGCTGTTCGTGCTGGTGGATGGCTGGGTGCTGCTGATGGGATCGCTGGCGATGAGCTTCGGGTAGCGGGAGGCGCACGATGGAAGACAATGCTTCGCTGCTTGCATTGGCTGACCGGATGCTGTGGGTCACCACGCTGGTCGCCGCGCCGATCCTGCTTGCCGCGCTGGTGGTGGGCCTGGTCGTCGGCGTGATCCAGGCCGCGACGTCGATCAATGAGCAGACGCTGACCTTCGTCCCCAAGCTGGCGGTCACCGCCGTGGTGCTGGTGCTGTTCGGAGCGAGCATGATCGGCCTGATCGGCGATTTCATGACCGAGATCTTCACCCGCATTGCCGGAATTTCGGGCCAGTGAACCTGCTCGATCTCGGCATTGCGGGGCTGGAGGCATATCCGTGGATGCTGCTGTTCACGATGGTGCGGGTGGGGGCGGCACTGCTCGCCGCGCCGCTGTTCGGCATTCGCGCGGTGCCGGTGCAGGTGCGGATCATTTTTGCCGCCGCGATGGCAGTGTTCGTGCTCAACTGGATCCCGGTGCGGGTGCCGGAGGACATGCTGGCGGTCGAGACTTTCGTGGCGCTGGTGGGCGAGGCGGTGATCGGCTTTGCGCTGGGCTTCGTGCTGCAACTGGCTTTCGCCATCCCCTCCATTGCCGGTGAGCAGATCGCGGGCGGCATGGGCATGGCGATTGCCACGGCGGTCGATCCGGCCAGCGGCAGCCAGTCGGGCGCGGTGGGGCAATTGCTGGGGATCATGCTGACGCTGATCTTTCCTCGCCATCGGTGGGCACCTGCTGTGGCTGCGGCTGGTGCTGGAAAGCTACGTGCTGTTCCCGCCGGGAAGCGACTGGGATGTCGGCGCGCAGGGCTGGCTGGTGGCGAGCTTTGCCGCGCAGGCCTTCGCCACCGCGCTGGCCATTGCCCTGCCGGTGACCTTGGTGCTGCTGCTGGTGCAACTGGTGACCGGGGTGATCAGCCGCTCGGCCCCCTCGCTCAATCTGTTCGCGCTCGGCCTGCCTGCCGGGGTGCTGGCCGGACTGGTGGCGCTGATCGCTTCGACGCCGCTGCTGAACGAGCAATTCGTCGCACTGGCGGGGAGCGCCATCGAACAGGTCGGCGCGGTGGCCCGGCCATGAGCGAGCAACCTTCTGGCGAGAAGTCCTTCGCCCCGACCGAAGAAGCGCAAAGAGGACGCGGCGAAGAAGGGCAATGTCCTGCGCTCGAAGGAAGTGGCGACGGCGATATCGGTGCTGGTCGGCGCGCTGTGGCTGAAGCTGGCGGGGCCGAGCCTGCTTGCCGCCATCGAAGGCAATGCTGCATCGGCGCTGGCGTTCGACCGCGAAAGCATCGCCGATTTCCGCCCCGGCGCGATGCTGCGCGACGCCTTGCTCGCCATCCTGCCGCAACTGCTGGTGCTCGGCTTGCTGGTGATTGCCGCCACGATGGTGGCGCAATTGCTGCTGGGGGACGGGCGCTGGGTGGGCGGCAATGCCCTGCCCAAACCGTCCAAGCTCAACCCGCTCACCGGGCTCAAGCGGATGTTCGGCACGCAGGGGCTGATCGAACTGGGCAAGAGCCTCGCCAAGCTGGGCCTGCTCGGCGCGATTGCCTGGTATTGGGGGAAGGCGAACCTGCTCACCGTGCTCTCGCTCGGTCGTGGCGAACTGACCGGGCAGTTGAGCGCCGCTTGGCACGCCATTGCTACCCTGTTGCTGCTGCTCGCCGCCGGATTGGCAGTGATCGCGCTGATCGACTGGCCGATTGCCTGGTTCCGCCGCAATTCCCAGCTCATGATGACCAGCCAGGAAATGCGCGACGAGCACAAGCAGGCCGAGGGCTCGCCCGAAAAGAAGGCGGCGATCCGCCAGCGCCAGCGCGACATGGCGCGCGGCGGAGTGGCGCGGGCGGTGAAGGAAGCGCAATTCGTGCTGACCAACCCGACGCATTTTTCGGTGGCGATGGCTTACGATCCGGCAGTGGCCCCGGCCCCCTATGTGCTGGCGAAAGGGCGCGGGGAAAAGGCGCTGGCGATGCGCGAACTGGCGGCGGAATATGCCGTGCCCCTGCTCGAATATCCGGCGCTGGCGCGTTCGGTCTATTTCACCACGCGCGAGAATCAGGTGGTGCGCGCCGAACTCTATGGCGCGATTGCCAGCGTGCTCGCCTTTGTGCTGTCGCTGAAGCGCGGTGAGCGCCCGCAGCGGCCGCACGTTGCGGTGCCGGTGGAACTGCAATTCGATGCCGAGGGGCGGGTGAAAGTCACTTAAAGGCCGCGCGGTTGCGCCGTCCTTGGGGGCATGGAAACCAGCACCACCTCCTCGATCATCGGCACGCTCGGCGGCGGCAGCGGGGTCAATATGGCGCAGCTTGCCACCGATCTCGCCGAAGCCCGCTTCCTGCCGCAGATCGGCCAGCTCGAAGCGCGCAGCACGGCGCTGGAAGCCAAGATATCCGCCGCCTCCACCCTGCGCAGCCAGTTGACCCAGCTCGCCAGTGCGCTGGGAGACCGCATCCGCAACGGCGATCTTGCGCCCTCGGCCACCATTGGCAATGCTTCGGTGGCGCAGGTTTCGGTGCTTTCGGGCAGCAGCGCGAGGGGCAGCTACACGCTCGAAGTGCAAAACCTCGCCGCATCGCAGACGCTGGCGAGCCATGCTTATGGCGCGGCGACCGATCTGGCGGGCGAGGGCCAGTTGACGATCCGTTTCGGCACCATTGCCGGAACCGGGTTTCACCGAGGATGCTGCCAGCCCCGCCGCCGTGATCGATGTCCTCGCCACTGACACGCTGGCTGATGTCGCCGCCAAAATCCGTGCCTCCGGTTCGGGACTCGATGCCTATGTCGCGCAGACCGCCAGCGGTGCGCAATTGGTGGTGAAGGGCGAGACCGGGGCGAGCCAACGCCTTCGTGATCGAGGCGAGCGGCGCTTCCGTATCGGGCGGCACTCCGGCTGCGGGCAATCTCGATTACCTCGCCTGGAACCCCGCCAGCGACGCCGCCCGCCGCAAGGCGACCGCCGCCGATGCGCAATTGCTGTTCGACGGGGTGGCGCTCACCAGCGCCAGCAACACAGTGACCGGCCTGCCCGAAGGGACTGGTGCTCAATCTCACCGGCACCAACATCGGCGCGCCCACCGCCATCGGCTTTGCCGACAAGACCGCACAGATCAGTTCGATGATGGGCGATTTCGTCGGCGCGCTGAACGAAATCACCACTTCGCTCGCCGAACTGGCCGCGCCGCTGGGCGGCGACCTGGGCAACGATCCCGGCGCACGGGCGCTGAAGCGCGCGCTGGCTTCGCTCACCACGCAGGTCGTCATGCCCACGGCGGCGGAAGGCGCCCCTTCGACGCTCGCCGATCTCGGACTGGTGCGCACCCGCGAAGGCGGCTTCCGGCTCGATAGCGAACGTCTATCGGCCACGCTGGGCAGCAACCTTGCCGCCGCCAGCGCGATGTTCACCACCGGGCTGTTCGGCGTGTTCGGCACGGTGGACAAGCTGGCGCGCGATCTCACGCTTACCACCAATCCCGGCTCGCTCGGCGGATCGCTGGCGCGCTACGGCAGCCAGCTCGAAACCATCGGCGAAAAGCTGGAGAAGATCGCCGACCAGCAGGCGGCGCTGCGCGAGCGGATGGTGAGGGATTTCGCCGTGGTCGATCGCAACGTCTCGGCCTCGCAATCCACGCTCAGCTTCCTCCAGAACCAGATCGCGATCTGGAACAATTCGGACAATTGACATGCTGCGCTTCGCTGACCCTGCCGAAGCCTATCGCCGCGTCGAACTCGATGCCTGCGTCGCCGGATCGAACGCTGGCGAACTGGTTATGCTGTGCATCGATCACGTTCGCGCGGCGCTGTCGCAGTCGTTGTGGGCGGAACGGCATGGCCGCCGCGATGGCGCGAACAAGGCGCTGGCGCGGGCGCGCAGCGGGCTGGTGGCGCTGCGGCTGGGGGTGGACAGCGCCAGCCCGCTCGCGGAGCAGTTGCTCACGCTTTACGGGGCGATGGAGGCCAGCATTACCGCCAGCCAGTTCCGCTTCAACCGCCCGGCGATAGAGCGGGTTTGCGGCCGATCTCGACGATATCGCTGCCGTCTACCGGATGAACCGCGCGGCCTAAGTAAAACCTGCGTCAGGAAATGCAGGGTCAGGCCCACCAGTCCGCCCACCAGCGTGCCATTGATGCGGATGAATTGCAGGTCGCGCCCCACCGCCCGTTCGATGCGCAGGGTAATGGTGGAGGCATCCCAGCCCTTGACGGTGTTGGACACCAGGCTGACGATCTGGTCGCCGTAGCGCGTCACCACCCCCACCAGCGTCCGGCGGGCGAAGCGGTTGACCTGCACTTGCAGCTTAGGGTCGGAGCGCAGCGTCTGCCCCAGTTCGGCAAGGCTGTTGCCCATCTGCCCGGCCATCGCCTTGTCCGGATTGCGCAGCATGTCGATTAGCGAGCGCCGGAGGCGTTCCCACACCCCCATCCACCAGTCACCCACCGCCGGATTGGCGAGCAGGTCGTTCTTCATCGCCTCTACCTTGGCGCGCATTTCGGGATCGTGCTGTAAGTCGCGCGCGAGGCTGGCGAGCCCCTCCTCCACCTTGCCGCGTACAGGGTGTTCGGGATCGACATGCATTTCTGCGAGCAGCTTGTAGAGCCCGTCGATCACCGAATTGGCAAGCCGTGCGTCAAGCCCGGTCCAGCGGATCAGGGCATTGGCGCGCGCCTGCACCATCTGCCGGACCATCTCTTCGTTGTCCTCGAGCGCCAGCCCCGCCCAGCGGATGAAGCCATCGATCAAGGGGCGGTGGCGGTTGTCGGCAATCGCGCTTTCGAGCACCCGCCCGAGCAGCGGCGACACGTCCAGCTTTTCCGCCTGCCGCGCCAGCCCGGCCTTAACCTGCAGGCCAAGCCGGTCGGGATCGAGCGTTTCGAGCAGTTCGACCAGCATCTGCCCCGCGCCTGCGCGCAGCCGTCCGGCCTCACCCGCGCCGCCATCGACAAGAAAATCGCCCGCAGCCTGCGCCACGTTCATCTCGCGCATTCGCCGCGCGACCACAATCGGAGTGAGGAAGTTCGCGCGCAGGAAAGCCGCCATCGTATCGGCGATCCGGTCCTTGTTGGCCGGGATGATCGCGGTGTGCGGGATCGGAATACCGAGCGGATGGCGGAACAGCGCGGTCACCGCGAACCAGTCCGCCAGGCCGCCCACCATCGCCGCTTCGGCGAAGGCGTTGACATAGCCCCAGGCCGGATGCGCGCCGAGCATCTGGTGCGAACCGAGGAACAGCACGGCCATCGCCACCAGCATCAAGGTGGCGGCAATGCGCATCCGCCGCGCCTTATCCGGCGGCAGCGGCGCGGCTGCGCGCATGGGCAACAGGCCCCTATTCGGCAGGTTGCGGCTCCGGCGAGCCTTGCGCATCATCCCCCGGCTTGTAGGTCAACAGGCGCGTGCGCAGCCACGGGCCGATCCGCTTTTCCATCCCGTCGGCCAGACTGAATCCGGCGGGCACGATCAGCAAGGTGAGCAGGGTGGAGAGGATCAGCCCGCCAATAACCACCGTGCCCATCGGCTGCCGCCACGCGCCATCGGCGCTCAGCGCGATAGCGGTGGGGATCATCCCCGCCGTCATCGCCACCGTGGTCATCACGATTGGCTGGGCGCGCTTGTGCCCGGCTTCGAGAATGGCTTCGCGCTTGGGCTTGCCCGTCGCCAGTTCATCGATGGCAAAATCAATCAGCAGGATGGAGTTTTTGGAAACGATGCCGAACAGCATGAGAATGCCGATGACCACCGGCATTGTCAGCTCCATTCCGGCTGCCATCACCAAAAGCAGCCCGCCCAGCGGGGCGAGGAACAACGAACCCATGTTCACCAGCGGCGAGACCAGCCGCCGGTAGAGCAGCACCAGCACCGCGAACACCAACAGAACGCCGGTGAGCAGTGCGGGCACGAAGCTGGCCTGCAATTCCTGTTGTACCTCATCCGAGCCGACCGGGGGGCTCGAAACCCCAGTGGGAAGGTCTTGCATCACTGGCAGCGCGGCGATGTCGGTAGTAATATCCCCACGCGCGAATCCCGGCGCGATATCTGCGCCCACAAAAACCCGGCGACTCTGGTTGTACCGCTCGATCGAAGTTGGCCCCATGCCGAAGCTGATGTCGGCTACGCGTTCGAGCGGGACCGAGCCGCCCGAGGCGGTGGGAACGGGTAGATTGCGGATCGTCGACAAGTCGCTCCGCTCGTCCTCGTCCAGCCGCACCCGTATGGGCACCTGCCGGTCCGAAAGCGAGAACTTTGCCGCGTTCTGATCGATATCGCCCTGCGTCGCGATGCGGATCGCCTGGCTCAGCGCGCTGGTGGTAATCCCCAGACTGGCGGCCAGTTCCAGCCGCGGTTCGATCCGCAGTTCGGGCCGCTGCATTTCGATTTCGACCCGTGGCGCCACAGCGCCGGGAACATCGCGCATCTGTTCGGCGAGAATTTCGGCGGTGGCGTTGAGCGCTTCGGGATCGGACCCGGCCAGCATGATCGAAATTGCCCGCCCGGTTGCGCTGGGGCCGCCTGGACCGCTCTGGTCCTGAAAATTCACCCGCGCATCGGGGAATGCCTGCAGGACCGGGGTCATCTCACGCTCAAACTGCAGGCTCTGCCGCTCGCGATCCGGGCGCAGCACAAGCCGCACCAGCCCGCTGCCTTCGTTGACGATCCCCAGCGCTAGTGCGACTTCCTGCTCTTCACGCAGCCGCGCCGCGATCGAATCGATCACAATCTCGGTCTGCTCCAGCGTGGTGCCGGGCACCATCTCGACGCGCAGTAGCGAGAAGTCGCTGTCAGTCTCTGGGAAGAACTGTTTGGGCAGCACGTACATGGTGAACACAGTCATCACCAGCGCCCCCACGCCGACACCCATCATCCACACCCGGTGATCGAGGAAGCGCGCGCGCAAGCGGCCCACGCGGTTGTCGAACCAGCGGTGGAAATCGCCGCCGCCCAGATTGGTGAGCATGGTCAGCAACAACCGCACCACCCCGCCCGCGATCCATGAGGCGATGCCGGCGGCAAATACGGCGAGGGACATCGCAATCACCGCGATAACGAAGCCGACCAGCTGCGCCAGCATGGCGGGAAGGAAGTCAGCCAGCCCCGCCCAGTATCGCGCGTCCATGCTCTGGGCGAGCAATTCGATGGTGAAGCACAGGTAGATCACATAGCCGAATGCCGCGATTCCGGCTGCCGCGATCAGGATGAACAACGGCGTTGCCGCCACGCCGAACTGCCATTTGAACGGTGCCTGCCCAAGTTCGCTAACCCGGCGGCGCAGTGCGGAATCATCCAGAGACCAGCGCAGCACCGCCATATAGCGGTCCATCCACTTGCCTTCGCCATGCGAAGCATGCCCCTTGGCTTCGAGGAAATAGGCCGCGATCATCGGCGTTATCATCCGCGCGACCGCAAGGCTCATCAGCACCGAGACCACCACGGTAATACCGAAATTCATGAAAAAGATGCCGGTAATGCCCGACATCAGCCCCACCGGCAGGAACACCGCCACGATCGAGAAGGTGGTGGCCACCACCGCCAGCCCGATTTCGTCCGCCGCATCGATACTGGCCTGATAGGCACTTTTGCCCATGCGCATGTGGCGCACGATATTCTCGATCTCGACAATGGCATCATCCACCAGCACGCCGGCCACCAGCCCCAGCGCCAGCAGCGACATGGTATTCAGCGTAAAGCCGAACCAGGCTTCGAGGAACCAGAAGGTCGGAATGGCCGATAGCGGAATTGCGAGCGAAGAAATGATCGTCGCCCGCCAGTCGCGCAAGAACAGGAACACCACCACCACCGCCAGAAGCGCGCCTTCGACCATCGCCGCCAGCGAGCTTTCGTATTGCGCCTTGGTGTAATCGACTTCGGTGAACAGCCGGGTGAAGGTGAGGCCGGGGTTCTCTTCCTCGATCTGCTGCAACACATCGACCACGCCGTCATAAACGGTAACATCCGATTCGCCGCGCGCGCGAGTGACCGAGAAGGTGACAATCTGTTCGCCATTGAGCTTGGCCAGCGAACGCAATTCGCCGAACGAATCGCTCACCCGGGCAATGTCTGACAGCTTGATCGAACGGCCGCCCAGCGACAATTGCGTCTGCGAGAGCTCGAAGGCAGTTTGCGCATTGCCCAGCACCCGCACCGATTGTCGTGCTCCGGCAATCTCGGTCTGGCCGCCGGCGGCGTTGACATTGAGCTGGCGCAGCGCGGTGTTGACCTGCGCTGCGGTGAGCGCCGAGCGATTGCATCCGCGCCGGATCGAGGATCACCAGGATTTCCCGGTCGACCCCGCCATTGCGGTTGACATCGGCCAGCCCTTCCACCGTTAGCAGGCGTTTGGTGATCGTATCGTCGATAAACCAGCTGAGCTGCTCCATCGTCATGTCATCGGCATCGACGGCGAAATAGACGATCGGGCGCGAACTGGTCTGCTGCTTGAAAATGCGCGGTTCGAGAATACCATCGGGCAATTCGCTACGGATCTGGTCGACGGCGCTTTCCACCTCGTTGATTACCGCATCGATATTGGTGCCCAGTTCGAACTCGATGACCGTGGTGGAATTGCCTTCCGATGCGGTCGAGCTGATGTTCTCGATCCCTTCGAGCGTTTGCACCGCCGCTTCGACCCGCTGGGTGATCTGGTTTTCCACCTCGGTGGGCGCGGCTCCGGGCTGCGAAATGCTGACAATCGCAATCGGGAATTCGATGTCAGGCATATCCTGCACCTGCATCCGTCCGAAGCTGACGACGCCAGCCAGAGCCAGACCCAGGAACGCCAGGATCGGGACGATCGGATTGCGGATCGACCACGCGGAGATCTGGTTGAAGTTCATCGTACGGGTCTGTCTATTCCTCGACCACCGGCCGGACCGTGTCACCCTCGGCAAGGAAGCCCCCGGCGCGCAGCACCACCCGTTCCGAACCGTCCAGACCGGCGGCAATGGCGATGCCGTCTGAGCGGATCATGCCGATTTCGACATTGCGCCGCACCACCTTGTTGTCGGCATCGACGATGTAGACATAGCTGGAGGTATCGTCTGAGAGGATCGCGCTTTCGGGCAGGATCGGCGAGACCACCGTGCCGCTGGCGATCTGTGCGGTGGCGAACCCGCCGGGCCGAAGCGCTGCATCGTAGGCGAGGGCCACGCGCGCCGTGCCTTGCCGGTTGGCGGAGTCGATCACCGGGGAAATCTGCCAGACCTGCCCGGTAAATGTCTGCGCACTTCCCGCCGGTGTGACGGTGACGCTCGCTCCGACAGGGATGGTCGCCAGTTCGGTCTCACCCACCCGCGCCAGCAGTTCCATTTCTCCGCCACGCGCGATCATGAAAAGCGTTCCCGAACCGGGGCTGACAACCTGACCGGGTTCCACATTGCGTTCAAGCAGCAGTCCCGCCGCCGGGGCGACAATATTGAGCTGGGCATTGCGCGCCTGCCGCTCGCCAAGCTGCGCGCGCGCCACACGCACCCGCGCCACGGCAGCATCGCGAGTGGCGGTCAATCGGTCGATATCAGCCTGGCTGATGAAACCGCGTTCCACCAATTGCAGCGCGCGATCCAGATTGGCCTGCGCCAGATCGGCATCGGCCTGCGCCACTTCGATCTGCGCCGCGCCCGCGCTCGCCTGCTGGTTCTGCACCGAACGGTCGATTACCGCCAGCACTTGCCCGGCGCTGACCCAATCGCCCGCCTCAACAGTAACCGTGACCACGCGTCCGCCTTCACCCACCACGCCCACGGGCATTTCGCGTCGGGCTGCCAGCGTGCCGGTGGCATTGATCGTTCCTTCTAGCGTTCCTGCACCGGGAACGGCGACGGTGACCGCCTGGAGCGTGCTTTCATCCTCGTCAGCCATGAACGGCGCTTCTTCTTCGCCACCGGAAAGCATGAAGGCAGCGATAATCGCGCCTACCACCAGAGCGGCGAGCACCAACCATAGGCGGCGCCCGCCCTTGCTCTGACCGGAATCATCCGGCGCATCCCCTTGGGTGCCGTATTCGGACACCAGCGGATCGGCCATGTCACTGGGGGTAAGTTTGGTTTCGTAATTCATCGGCGCATGTGCCTTATCGAAGCCCTTATGGGATTGCCGCGCATCGGTGTACCACAACAGTGCCACACGCGCGACCGGGTCCTATGGCGGTTGCCTGCCCATAGCTGCAACCGGGGCAATGGTGCAATGCAACCTTCGCCCAAGCTGCCATTGCATCCGACGAAATTCGCCCAGACGCACGCAAAAGGGGCGGAAAGCCGTGACTTTCCGCCCCCTGGCGACTTTGTATCAAATTGTCCGAGGGCTGTTTACCGCACCTTGCCCCGCTGCACGAGGTTGACGATGGCCAACAGCACCAGCGCGCCAACCGTCGCCGTAACCAGATACATGATCCAGCCTGCATCGTCGGTCAGGATGCCGGTAAAGGTGCCAATCGTGCTGCCGATAATGCCGCCGACGATCCCGACGATGATGTTCCAGAAAATGCCCATCGAGGCATCGCGGTTCATGACCTTGCTCGCCAGCCATCCGGCAATGCCGCCAAGAATAATTGTTGCTATCCAACCTGGACCCATAACCCTGTTCTCCTCTGCTCATCCGGAATGCGGATGTTGCATCGGATAACGTAGAAGGAAAACGAGCGTTCCGAAACTTTTTTCGGGTAAAGGCGTGTAACGGACTGGAGAGGCCGTGCGAAAACGGAAATCTCAGTATTTCAGCTGGCGCTCGTACAGATCGCGGTAGTGCTGAATGCGGGTGACGCGCAGGCCCTGCATTCCCGAACGGTCAACCGCCCGCTGCCAGCCGGCGAATTCCTCCAGCGTCAGCCCATAGCGTTCGAGCACTTCGTCGATCGACAGCAGCCCGCCATTGACGGCAGCCACCACTTCGGCCTTGCGCCGCACGACCCAGCGTTTGGTCCCCGGTGATGGCAGGTCGGCAATCGACAACGCTTCACCAAGCGGACCGATAACTTGTGCCGGCCGGATTTTCTGGTTCTCGATCATGTGTTTCCTCGGTTGGCCGGTTCGCCGTTTGCAGCGCGCCGACCACTATTGAACCCGGGCCATTTGCCATTGGCTAAATCATCAGGGTTAACGCCGTGTTTTCCGTTACTGCCGGTGAAACCGTGCTGAGCGGCGAGCTTTCGCGCGCCTTGTGCATCAAAGCTGGCCAAGGCAGTTTGCTCCGCTTCTGTCAGCAGGCGGCTCAGATCACGCGCGGCGGCTAGCTTTGCGGTCAGTTCCGACCAGTCAGGCACAAACAGTTCCCCGCCCACGGAATCGCCGTGTTCAGAACCGTTTGCGCCCGGTGCAATGGGAGGTTTCCCTTCGAACATGCCCCGGCAATAGCGGCCAAGCGTCAAGATCGGGTAAAGCGGCACTTAACCTTGTGTTACATTTATCCGGGGTTTTGCCATGGCCGCAGAGAGTGTAGGCGCGCGGGAAATGGCTTCGCTCCCCGCCTCGATTCCCGACCTGCCGATTGCGGTTAATGCCGCCGCGCTGTTCGATCTGCCGCGCGCCGCAGCGCAGTGCCGGATCGTGGTGGCCATGTCGGGCGGAGTTGACTCCTCGGTGGTTGCGGCGCTGGCCTCGGCGAGCGGGGCGGAAGTCATCGGCGTGACGCTCCAGCTCTATGATTACGGCGCGGCAACCGGGCGCAAGGGCGCCTGCTGCGCGGGCGACGACATCCGCGACGCGCGCAAGGTGGCGGACCGGCTGGGCGTGGCGCACTACGTGTTCGATCACGAAAGCGCCTTTCGCGAAGATGTGGTCGAAAAGTTCGCCGACGAATACCTCGCCGGGCGCACGCCGATTCCCTGCATCCGCTGCAATATGGGGCCCAAGTTCACCGATCTGTTCCGGATGGCGCGCGAATTGGGGGCGGATTGCCTCGCCACCGGGCACTATGTCCGGCGGGTGATGGGCGAGGCCGGGCCGGAACTGCATCGCGCGCTCGATCCGGCGCGGGACCAGTCCTACTTCCTCTATGCCACCACCGAGGCGCAGCTCGATTACCTGCGTTTCCCCTTGGGCGGGATGCCGAAGAGCGATGTGCGGGCGATCGCCGAGAGCTTCGGGCTGGCGGTGGCAGCCAAGCCCGACAGTCAGGACATCTGCTTCGTACCCGACGGCGACTATGCCAAGATCGTCAAGGCAATCCGCCCCGAAGGCGCGCGCGCCGGGGCCATCGTCCATGCCGAGACCGGCGCTGAGCTGGGACGGCATCAGGGCATCATTCATTTCACCGTTGGCCAGCGGCGCGGACTGGAGATCGGCGGCCAGCCGGAGCCGCTTTATGTGGTCGGGCTGGACGCGGAGCGGGCCGAGGTTCGTGTCGGGCCGAAGCGGTTGCTCGCGGTGAGCGCGGCGCGGGTGGTCGAGACCAACCGCATCGGCCCCCTGCCCCATGCGCCGCTGACCGCCAAGGTCCGCTCGCTCGCCAAGCCGGTGCCAATCACGCTGGAAGGCGTGCCGGGTGACGGTGCGGCGATCACCCTGCGTTTTGCCGCACCCGAATTCGGCGTCGCGCCGGGGCAGGCGGCGGTGATCTATGCCGGGGAGCGAGTAGTCGGCGGCGGCTGGATCGATTCGACCGAGGCTGCGGCCTGAAGTTTAATCGTCCCATGGCTCCAGCACGCAGCCGGGGCCGTCCATGAACCGCGCTTCGGTGCTGGCTATCAAAGGGACGGTGGCGGTGACCGTCTGCGCAGTCTCGTCTTCGCTCAGCCACACTGCCCACATGTTGGACGGCAGGTCCGATTCGCAGAGTCCATGCCGCGACCGGCCACATGGCGGCACGAACACACGGATTTCGCGGCGTAGCCCGTTCCCGCCTGGCCAAACCCTGCGAGCGCCTCGCCAAAGAAGAACGCCACCAGTCCGGCAGCCAGCACCAGCACCACCAGCAGTTTGACCAACAAGCCCAGCCAGCTCGATTTTACCCGTTTTGCGGTTGCCATTCACCTGCGCCTGACAGAAAGGATGCGCGCCCATGTCGCGCCTGCCATCCCCTAGCCGTGTCTTCCGCCTGCCGCCAAGTGCCCCTGCACTCATTATCGCGCTGGTGCTGGCGATTTCTGCCTGTTCGCAGGACGGCCCGCCGCCCTTGCCGCCGCTGGCCGATGACGTGCTGGAAACCGTGGTGGTCGAACCCGGCGTTTCGCGCGAGGCGCTGGCACGGGCAGTGGACGAACTGTTCACCAACGAGGGTCTGGGCGAAACCCGCGCGGTAGTGGTGATGTATCGCGGTGAAGTGGTTGCCGAGCGCTATGCCGAGGGGTTCGGGCCGGACACCCGCCATATCGGCTGGTCGATGTCCAAGACTGTCACCGGCGTGCTGATCGGCATGATGGTGGCCGATGGTCGCCTCGCACTCGACGATGCAGCCCCTGTCCCAAGCTGGCAGCGGAGCGGCGATCCGCGTGGGGAGATCACCTTGCGGCACCTGCTGCAGATGCGTTCCGGGCTGCGACACGATGAGCAGGCCGATCCGGTTTACACTTCGGCAGAAGTGCGGATGATGTTCATGGACGGTCGCGACGACATGGCCTCCTGGGCAGAGGCGCAGCCGCTCGAACACGATCCGGGCAGCACCTTCGACTATTCGACCCCGACCAGCGTGATCCTGTCCGACATCGCCACCGATCTGATCGCGCCCGATGCCAGCGCCGAGGAGCGCCAGCAGGCGATGGCGGAATTCGTCGATGCCCGGATCGCGGTGCCGTTGGGCATGGCCTCGCTGGTCGGCGAATATGACGCGGCGGGAACGCTAGTGGGCGGGAGCAGCTTCTGGGCCACGCCCCGCGACTGGGCGCGGTTCGGCGAATTCCTGCGCGACGGGCGAAGTGCCGAGGGCACGCAGGTAGTGCCGCGCCAGTGGATCGATTTCATGCGCGCATCCCAGTCCCGCACGCCCCGGACTATGGCGCGCAGTTGTGGCTCAACCGCGCCAGTGGCGGGGATCGTGACAATCTCTTCGCGGCGCAGGGGCCGGATAGCGCTTTCGCCGCTGATGGGCCATCTGGGCCAGTTCGTGATCGTCTCCCCCGACCAGCAGCTGACCGTGGTGCGGCTGGGCAAGACCGAGAACGCGGAACGGCCCGCGCTTATCGCCGAGCTGGCGGATATCTTCGCGCTCTATCCCTCCGGGTAGAAGCGCCCCTCCACAACGGTAACGCAGCCGCCGCCGAGAATCGCCCGGTCGCCGTCAAGCTGGCAGGTCAAATCGCCACCCCGCGCGGAGGCCTGATGCGAGGTGAAGTGCGCTTTGCCCAACCGCCGCGCCCAAAACGGTGTAAGCATCGCATGGGCACCGCCGGTGACCGGATCTTCGTCGATCCCGCCACCGGGCACGAAGACTCGGCAGACAATATCGCTCTGCAAGCCTGGAGCGGTGCAAACGAACAGATTGGTCCCCAAGGCTCGCAGTCCGCGAAAATCCGGGTCCAGCGCGCGAATCGCGGCCTCGTCAGGATAGAGGAACAGGTCATAACCAAGTGGGTTGCGCCACACTTCGCGAACCTCTCCGCCCAGCAGGGCAACGGCTTCAGGCCAGCCACCTGGCGCCGATTCAATAGTTGGCAGAGCCACCGTATACCCGTCGTCCGTGCGCTCGACTTCAAGCACTCCGGCCTGACGGGTGGCAAAGCGCACCCGATCGCCCCCGTCGCGTCCCAGCAACACATGGCCGCTGGCGAGCGTGGCGTGGCCGCACAGACGAATTTCCATTGTCGGGGTGAACCAGCGCAACTCCCAGTCCGCCGATCCGCTGGTGTCGCGCACGACGAATGCGGTTTCGGCAAAGTTGTTCTCCGCCGCAATTGCCATCAGCGTGGCATCGGGCAGCCAGCTCTCGAGCGGCATCACCGCCGCCTGATTGCCTGTATATGGCCGGGTCGCGAAGGCATCCACGTGCCAATAGGGTAACGACTTGCGCGCACTCACTGCTCGTCCTCCAGCTTCTTGAACTCGTCCGCCTCGACCAGCGGATTATCCGGCTCGTCCACATGGCCCTCGGGATCGATGTGGATCAGGATATCGGTGCCGGGGAAAGCCGCCATCAGGTCCGCTTCGACCCGCTCGATAATGTCGTGCGCTGCGCCCACGGTCATCGCGGCGGGCATATCGACATGGAACTGCGCGAAATCCACGCGTGCCGCTGGTGCGGGTGCGCAGATCGTGCATCCGCGCCAGTTCGGGGTGCGTGGCGGCACGTTCGACAAAGGCGCGGCGCTTTTCCTCCGGCCATTGGCGATCCATCAGATGGTCCAGCGCCTCGCTGGAGGCGAACCACGCGTTCCACAGCAGCCAGCCGGCGATGGCCAAGCCGAACAGCGGATCGGCCTGAGTGAAGCCGAGATACTGATCGAGCACCAGCGCCGCGATCACCGCGAGATTGAGATACAGGTCCGACTGGTAATGCATTGAGTCGGTCGCAATCGCCACCGAGCCGGTGCGGCGGACCACGTGTTTCTGCCATGCCACCAGCGCCAGCGTGGCGACGATGGCGATCACCGAGACCGCGATGCCCTGCTCCGCCGCGCGCGTTTCGCCGCCCTCGACCAGCCGCAGCACCGCGCGAAAGGCAATCGCGCTGGCCGAGATCACGATCAGGATCACCTGAAAGATCGCCGCCAGCGCTTCCGCCTTGCCATGGCCGAAGCGGTGTTCGTGATCGGCAGGCTGCGCGGCGATCGAGACGCCGACCAGCGTGGCGAGACTGGCGATGAAATCGAGCGAAGTATCGGCAAGGCTGCCGAGCATGGCGGTGGACGAAGTCTGCCACACCGCCCAGCCCTTCAGCGCGCCGAGGAACAGCGCCATCGCAATCGAGGCGAGCGCGGCAGAGCGGGTGAGCGAGGCGCGGGACTGGCTCATGGGTAGAGCAGCGTGCTGGCCCAGCCGTCGCCCCCATCGGCACTAGCGCGGGTGAACCGCCGCCTCTCGTGCAGGCGATTGGGTCGGTCGTGCCAGAATTCGATCAGCCACAGGCGTCAGGCGGAACCCGTCCAGTGCGACGGACGCGGGACTTTGCCTGCCGCTTCGTAGTTCGCACGCAACTCCTCCACCCGCTCCAGATAGGTCTCGCGCGAATCGAGCGGGCGCGACTGATCGCTCGCCGCTGAACCCAGCTGGCTGACGAAGTGGCGCGAGTGGAAATAGGCGTCGGCTTCAGCCGCGCTCACTTCCTCCAGCGGGCCTTCGATGCGAATTTGCCGACGCAGGCTCTTCCAGTGGAACAGCAGCGCGGCCTGCATGTTCGCGCGGATTTCCTCGCCCTTGCGGCTCTGCGCATTGGTATAGAACACGAAGCCTTGGCGATCATGGCCCTTGAGCAGCACCATTCGCACCGAAGGCGCACCCGCAGGCGAGGCTGTGGCGAGCGCCATCGCGTTGGGATCGTTCGGCTCGCTCGCCTGCGCTTCGGCAAACCACGCGTCGAAGGTGCCAAAGGGGTCGCCGCTGGGGATGGTGTCCTGCGGATCAGTCATGATGCCAGGCAATTATGGAGCACATGGAGCACAGTCCAAGAGGAGAAAAACCGAGGCCCCCCGGGAAGGCTGAAAGTGTCACGTTCGAGGGGTTAGTCTTCATGCTTTTCGCCTTAGAACGACGACGCCCAGTAGGAAAGGCATCACTTGCCATAAGTCCGCGCATTACCTAGCTAACACACCATGAGCGATCCCTATTCCACTCTCGGCGTCGGCCGTTCGGCAAGCGAGGCGGAGATCAAGTCCGCCTATCGCAAACTGGCCAAGGAATTGCACCCGGATCGCAACAAGGACAATCCCACCGCTACCGAGCGATTTTCCAAGGTGACGCAGGCGTACGATTTGCTGTCTGACAAGGACAAGCGCGCCCGGTTTGATCGGGGCGAGATCGATGGCGATGGCAACCCGGCCATGCCGTTTGGCGGCGGTTTTCGCGGGCTGGGCGGCGCCAAACGGCCATTCACCGCGCGATTTCCAGGGTTTCGGCAACGAGAATTTGGATATCAGCGATCTGTTCGAAGGCCTGTTTGGCGGCGGCAGCCCGCGCGGGGCTCGTCCCGGCGGAGCGGGCGGCTTCCGCCAGCCGCCGCCTCCGCCACCGCAGAAGGGTGCGGATATCCGCTATCGCCTGAGCGTCCCCTTCACCGATGCCGCCAGCCGCGCCAAACAGCGCATCACCCTGGCCGATGGCAAAACCATCGATCTCTCACTGCCCGAAGCGGTGGAGGACGGCACGCAGATGCGGCTGAAGGGCAAGGGCCAGCAGGGGCCCGGCGGAGCCGGGGACGGGATCGTGACCATCGATATCCAAGCCCATCCGCATTTCTGGCGCGAGGGCGACGATGTCCGGCTTGATCTGCCGATCACGCTTGCCGAGGCGGTCAACGGCGGCAAGGTCAAAGTGCCCACTGTCGACGGCCCGGTGATGCTCACCGTCGCGCCGGGATCAAGTTCGGGCAAGGTCCTGCGGCTCAAGGGCAAGGGCTTCGGCAAGAAAGGCGGCACGCGCGGGGACCAGCTGGTGACGCTGGAAATCCACCTGCCGGATGATGTTTCCGAACTGGCGGCCAAGCTCGCAGACTGGGCCGATACCAGCGATCCGCGCGCCGGGATGGATGGCTGAGAGGGCTAGGCAATCGCATAGTGTTGCAAATGAAGTGGTTCTCGCAGAGATCGCAAAGGGATCAGAGTGCGCAGAGGAGTTGAGCAGGCGGCGCAGCCCATTGGCGAGCAATTGCTTTGCCAAAAATCTGCTTTCGAACCATGAAGCGGGCCTGCGGCCCGGCAAATCCCCTCTGCGACCTCTCCTGCCTCCGCGTTCTCTGCGAGAAACAAAACCGGATTTGCGATGGCTTTGGCAGAGAGTGGCGCAACGCTCGACTCCGCGCCGTTCGCTGGTAGAAGATCAGGCTATGGCACCCCCCGGATTGCACGAAGAGGAGCCGCACTCAGGCCCGCCGCCGTCCGATTACTCACCCGAAGCGCGCGCGCGCGCGGCGCGCAGCGCGCCCACCGGTCTCTCGCGCCATGTCGGCCCCGGTACGCGCGTGTTCGAAGTGGTGAAGCGGGTGGTGGTGGGCTGTTTCAACGACGGCATGATCCACGCGGGCAATCTCGCCTATATGTCGGTGCTGGCGATCTTCCCGTTCTTTATTCTTGCAGCTGCAGTGTTTTCTGCGCTGTGGGAGGAAGCGGATCGCGCCTCGACGATCACCACACTGCTGCTCGCGCTGCCGCCGGTGGTGGGCGAAGTGATCGGCCCGGTGGCACGCAGCGTCATCGAATCGCGCAGCGGCTGGCTGTTGTGGATCGGCGCGGCAGTGGGGCTGTGGACCGTGGGCAGCCTGATCGAAACGATCCGCGATATCCTCCGCCGCGCTTACGGCACCAAGCCGACCCAGGCGTTCTGGAAATACCGCCTGTTCACCACCGGGATCATCATGGGCGCGGTGCTGCTGTTGCTGCTGTCGCTGATCGCGCAGGTGCTGATCGGTACTGCCCAGGAAGTGATCGATGCCTATATGCCCGAACTGACTGAGGCTTTGGGACAGTTGCAGCTTTCCCGGATCATCCCCGCCATCGGTCTGTATGCCTCGCTGTTCCTGCTGTTCGTCTCGCTCACCCCGGCCAAATACCGCACCCGGCGCTATCCCAAATGGCCCGGCGCGCTGCTGGTGACGGTGTGGTGGGTGCTGGTAACCGTGGCACTGCCGCCGGTGCTGCGCAGCCTGTTCACCTACGATCTGACTTATGGATCGCTCGCCGGATTCATGATCGCGCTTTTCTTTTTCTGGCTGGTGGGATTAGGGATGGTCGCGGGTGCGGAATTGAATGCGGCGCTGGCGGAGACGCCGGAGGAAGCGCGCAACCGCTTGCGCCAGATGACGGATGACAAGGAGGACGATATCGCATGACAGGGCTGATGGCAGGCAAGAAGGGCCTCATCATGGGATTGGCGAACGACAAGTCGCTCGCCTGGGGGATCGCGCAGAAGCTGCACTGGGCGGGCGCGGAAATGGCGTTCTCCTATCAGGGCGAAGCGCTGAAAAAGCGCGTCGGCCCGCTGGCGGAGCAGGTCGGCAGCGACTTCCTGATCGAATGCGACGTATCCGACATGGACGCGATGGACACCGCCTTTGCCGAAATCGAAGCGCGTTGGGGCAAGCTGGATTTCCTCGTCCACGCGATTGGCTTTTCGGACAAGAACGAGCTGCGCGGCAAGTATGTCGATACCAGCCTCGACAATTTCCTGATGACGATGAACATTTCCGCCTACTCGCTGGTCGCCGCTGCCAAGCGCGCGCGGCCCTTGATGAGCGCAGGGGGGAGCATCGTCACGCTAACCTATTACGGCGCGGAGAAAGTCGTCCCGCATTACAACGTGATGGGCGTGGCCAAGGCGGCGCTGGAAACCAGCGTGCAGTACCTCGCCAACGATCTTGGGCCGGAAGGCATCCGCGTCAATGCGATCAGTGCGGGGCCGATCAAGACGCTGGCCGCGAGCGGCATCGGCGATTTCCGCTACATCCTCAAATGGAACGAACTGAACGCGCCGCTGCGGCGCAATGTCACCATCGAGGATGTCGGCGGGGCGGGGCTGTATTTCTGTTCCGAATTGTCATCTGGCGTGACCGGCGAGGTGCATCATGTCGATGCGGGCTATCATGTGGTCGGGATGAAGCAGGAGGATGCGCCGGATATCGCGCTGACCTAACCAGGAGAATAGCGATGATTGAGGGCGGGTGCCGCTGCGGCGCGATTCGATACGAGGCGGAAGGCCAGCACGCGCATCATGCGCTGTGCCACTGCCGCGATTGCCAGATGGCCAGCGGCGCACCCGTGCTCGCCTGGCTCGCCATGCCTGCCGATGGGTTCCGCGTAACCAAGGGAGAACCGACGCGCTATACTGCGCCGTCCGGCTCGATGCGGGCCTTCTGCGGGACCTGCGGCACGCCGCTGTTCTTCGTGAACGAGGAATTCGCTTCCGGGAATTGTCGATATCCAGTCGGTCACGCTCGACGATCCCGATGCCATTGCCCCGCAGGCGCAAATCCAGACGGCTGAGCGGCGGAACTATATGGCAGAACTGGGCAATCTACCCGCGTTCGCGCGGTTCCCCGGGATGGACTGAACTTCAGTCGTCCTCACCCGGAACGGCTTGGGAAAGCGGCGGAGGCGTGGCGGGGATCGCGTCGGGATCGACCAGTTCGGGTTCGCCTGCCGCGCTTTCACCCGGCAGCAATCCCTCCTGCGCCGCACGGCGGCGTTCGAATTCAATCCGTTCAAGCTCTTCCACCCGCGCCTGATAGGCTTCGGCATCGCCGTCAATCTCGGCCAGCCGCTCGCCGCGCGCTTCGGCAATCAGTTCCGCCATCCGCACATCGCTGCTCTGCGCGCGCTCGGCATAGGCTTGCTCGATCATTTCCATCGTGCAACCCAGATCGCCGCCTGCCCCCGCAGGAGTGCAGCTTAAGGGGCCGAAAGCGCCCACGGCCTCGAAGCTTTCGACCCGGCGCGCCCAGCTTTCGTTCTCGGGCGATCCACTCTGGCGCAAGCGCGGCGGGATGCGATAGCGCTCGCTCTCGTCGAGCCGGGCGCAGACAGTGATGGTGTTTTCATCGGACTGCGGACACTCGTCCTCACCAAAAATAATCACCTGATTCACCCGGTCACCTCCGTCATCCTGCGCGGCGGCGGGCATGGACCAAAGCGCGCCAAGCAGCGCAGCAGCAGGGGCAAGAGTGAGCGAGCGGTTCATCATTGTCCTCGGAATGATACTTGCGGGCATTGAGCGCCCCAACGTTTGAACGCGCGATGAAGCGCTGCGTTTCAGATTTTCTGCGAAATCCGGATCGCGGCGCGGCAACCCATACGGATCACTGCGGAAAGCAGCGGATAGGCGGGCGCGCGCTCGGCTCCGGCGGCGAAGGCTGCATCGCGGTGTTCGATCTCGTCCTCGCGGAAACGGGCGATCATCTCGGCGAGTTCGGGGTCGTCGCCATCGCGCTCAAGCTCGTCCAGCTGGTGCGAGTAATGCGCGTCAATCTCGGTTTCGATCGCAGCAGTGCAAGCCATTGCCGCTTCAGGGCCGAGCAGCGCCGTGCCTGCGCCCAGCGCGAAACCCGCGGCGTTCCACAAGGGCTGCAGCGCCGTCGGCCGCACCCCGCGCCGCGCCATCAGCGCATCGAATTCCGCCCGGTGCCCCGCTTCCTGTTCCGCCATGCCGCGAATTTCCGCCGAATGCGGTCCGCGATCGCCCATCACCGCCAGTTGCCCAGCGTAAATCCGCGTCGCCCCGAATTCGCCCGCCTGATCGACGCGGATCATTTCCGAACGGTCTTTCACCATGCTCACCGGATTTTCTCCTTCGCCAGCAACAGCGCCCATATGGCCATCGCCCCGCCAACAGAGAAGAGCGCGTTGAACCCGGCGAGCGAAATCCCCGCCAAGGTCCACGCCGCCTGATCGCAGCGGACCACTTCGAAGGAGAACGGATCGCTGCCGGTGCAGCCAGTGATTCCCGCCCACCAGCCGTATTCGACGCCCGCATGGAAGCCTCCGATCAAGCCGGACGTCAGGATTCCGCCCGCTGCTATTGCGATCCATAGGCGCTTGGGTGACGCGAATGTGGATAGCAGCGCGAATCCCAGCGCGGCGAAGTGCGGATACCGCTGCCACCAGCACATTTCGCAGGGAAACAGCCCGAAGCCGTATTGCGAGAGATAGGCACCGCCAAGCAGCAGGGCAGGGATTACCAGCGCCAGTCGCTGGGCGAGCCTGTCAGACAGGGTGAGAGTTGCAGTCATGCAGTGGTTAGCGCCTTGCCACCACGGTCCCGCCGGTCCGCCGCAGCGTCCGCACCGCGTAGTCGAGCTGGAAGTCGGTCACACCCATTTCCGCCAGCTCGGCGGCGGTGAGCTGGAAGCGCGGATCGTCGAGCCGGTCGCGCATCAGCGCTTCGTCTTCGACCCCGATTTCGTTGATCAGATGCCCGCGCAGGTCGCTTTCGCGCAGCGCGAAGCGCTGGCGGCGTTCGGCATCGGGATCGGACAATTGCGGCACGCGGATATCGGGAGCAATGCCGCCTTCCTGCACCGAGCGGCCCGAAGGCGTGTAATAGCGCGCGGTCGTCAGCTTGAGCGCCGAGTCGCGGGTCAGCGGGAGCAGCGTCTGCACCGAGCCCTTGCCGAAGCTGCGTTCGCCCATGATCACCGCGCGGTGATGATCCTGCAGCGCGCCCGCGACGATCTCGCTGGCAGAGGCCGAGCCTTCATCGATCAGCACGATGATCGGCAGGCCTTCGGCGACATCGCCGCGATAGACCGTTTCTGAATTGTAGACGATGGTATCGCGCGGATTGCGCCCGCGCTGCGAGACGATCTGGCCTTCGTCGAGGAACAGATCGCTGAGCGCCACCGCCTCGTCGAGCGAACCGCCCGGATTGCGCCGCAGATCGAGCACCAGCCCGGCCAGTTCGCCCGTAGCCTCCTGCTCCAGCGCCGCCAAACCGGCGCGCACGTCGGCCCCGACATCGGCGGAGAATTCATTGACCTGGATATGGCCCACATTGCCTTCGAGCAGGCTCCAGGTCACCGGCTCCAGCTCGATCACGCCGCGCGTCACCGTGACTTCGAAGGCATCCTCGCGGCCGGGGCGGAAGATGGTCAGTTCGATGGCGCTCCCCGCAGGGCCGCGCATCTGCGCCACCGCTTCGTCAATCTCCAGCCCGAAGATCAGTTCGCCGTTGATATGGGTGATGTAATCGCCCGCCTTGATCCCTGCCTGATCGGCCGGGCTGCCGCGGAACGGCGAGACGACCTTTACCGCGCCGTCTTCCATCTGCACCGAAATGCCGAGGCCCTGATAATTGCCGTCGATCATGGTGTTCGAGCCGTTCGAGCGCGGCCCCGTCAATATAGGCCGAATGCGGATCGAGCGCGCCGAGCATCCCGTCAATCGCGCCGCGAATGAGCACTTCGTCCTCGACCGGATCGACGTAGCTGGCTTTGATCCGCTGATAGGTAGCGAACAGTCGCGCGAATTCAGGAGAAGCGCGGCCCTCCACTTGCGCGAACCCCGCCGTGGTGGCGGGCAACAGGGCAACGGCGGTGCACAGGGCAGCTGCGCGGATCGTGGCGGCGAATTTCATGTGAAGCGGATCCTGTTCCGTATGTCCCGGAGGCGTGTCTATCGCATGACAGGGCTTAACGCCAGATGATGCGGGGGTGCGGCGTTTGCGCGGTCGTCGCGTTCCTTTGCGCCGCAGGCAACTGAAATGGTTTCTCGCAGAGACCGCAGAGGGAAAAGAGGGCGCAGAGAGGATTGCGCAGCAATTATCCTCCGCGATCTCCCCTCCCTCTGCGCCCTCTGCGAGAAACCCCTTTTCTCCGCCTGCGGCGGGTCTCAATTGGCGAACAGCAGCGGATTTACCGGTTCGCCGTCACGCCGCAATTCGAGCGAAATGCTCGGACGATCCGGCCCGGCCACACCCAGCGGCGCACCGCCCACGACCTCCACCCCCACCCGCACATCGCTGCGCGCAAGGCCGGTGACGAGGCTTGTCCAACCGTTGCCGTGTTCGATGATGACGATCTGGCCGTAACCGCGATAGGGCCCGGCAAAAGCGATCCGACCGGCGGCGGGGGCGACCACCTGTGCACCCGCCATTGGGGCAAGGGTCAGCCCTTGGCTGGGCCCGGTGTCCTGTGGCGCGCCGAAGCCTGCGAGCGTACGCCCGGTGACGGGAAGGATATAGGGCGAAGGGGCTGTGCGATCAGTTGCGTTGGCGCTCGCCGCAGCAGTGGGTGTAGCCTCCTCCACCCGCGCGGACGCGGGAGCGGCAGGGCGCAGGCGCGGACCCGGCAAGGCCGCCAGCCGCTGGCGCAGCGCGGCTGAACGATCAAGCTCATCCACCAGCCCGTCGAGATCGATCACCTGCTCGGACAGCGCCAGTGCGCGCTCGGACTTGCGGTTCGCCTCGCTTCCGGCAGCGCGGGCGGCGAGCCGTTGCTCGGTCTCGATTTCGGCCAATTCCTCGCGCCGCGCCGCCAGCGTGACTTCCTCGGCGCGCAAAGCTTCTGCGGTTTGCGCCGCTTCGATCCGCAACTGCGCTGCTCGCGCAATCTGGCTGCGCAAGCCTTCGGTGCTGGCTTCCACCTGCGGCACGGCATTGTGCAGCATCGCGCGCAAATAGACGACATCACGCACTTCGCCGGGGCGCAGGACCGAAAGCGCCACCGGGCGGCGGGAGAATTGCTGGAGCGCGGCGGTGAGACGCACCAGCGGGCGCTGCTCGCGCCCCAGGGTTTCGCGCAATTCGGCACGTTCTCGCGGCGACCAGTCCATGCGGGCGCTGGCAGCGGCGATCCCGGCTTCGGCCTGTTGAATTCGCGCGGCGAGCGCGGCGCTTTCGCGCGCGGCGCGATCGGCAGCGCCTTCCGATTGCGCGGCTTCGGTTTCGAGCCGTTCGCTGCGCGCTTCGGCAGCGCGTTGTTCCTCCAGCGCCGCGTTCAATGCCGCACGGGTCTCGCCTGCATCGTTGAACTCCGGTGCGCGTTGGCCGAATGCCGCCGCCGCGAAGGCGAGGGTTGAGAGGCCAAGGAGGAGCGCGCGGTGGGACATCTGGCGCTATCCTGCCCGATGATAGGGGTGCCCGGCAAGCAGGCTGGTGGCGCGGAACAATTGCTCCATCAGCATGGCGCGGGCGAGCAGATGCGGCCAGGTGGCCCTGCCGAAGGAGAGCAGCAAGTCGGCGGCCTCGCGCTCGGCTGGGCTGTGCCCGTCTGCTGCGCCGATAACCATGCGGCATTCGCGCACGCCGCCATCGCGCCAGCGTTCGAGGATTTTGGCAAATCCTCGGAGGACAAGTTCTCGCCCTTTTCATCGAGCAGCACCGTCCTCAAGGGAGCTTGAGGTTCGGCGATTCGCCCGCCGGTTTCGGGCAATTCGGTGAGCTTGAGTGGCCAAGTGATCCGTTTGGCATAGCGTTCAACCAGTTCCGCTTCCGGAGACCGGGCAATCTTCCCGCGTGCTATGACATGGAGGAGCATGGTTGTTCCTAGCGGCGATCATCTCCCCTCCCGCTTGCGGGAGGGGCCGGGGGTGGACCTAAACGCAGAGGGTGGTCGTTCCCACCCCAGCCCCTCCCGCAAGCGGAAGGGGGACTGGTTAAGCCGTACCCATCTGCCGGGTCATGCCATCCTCGCCGAAGCCCCACATCCGTTCGAGATTGTAGAAGCTGCGCACTTCGGGGCGAAACAGGTGGACGACCACATCGCCCGCGTCGATCAGCACCCAGTCGGCAGCGGGCAGGCCTTCGATGCGCGGGCCGGGCCTGCCCGACTGCTTGATCTTTTCCGCCAGCTTCTGCGCCATCGCGGCCACCTGCCGCGTGGAGCGGCCCGAAGCGACGATCATATGATCGGCAATCGAGCTTTTGCCTTCGAGCGGGATCGAGACCAGTTCCTGCGCCTGATCGTCGTCAAGCTGCTGGAGGATCAGTTCGTGGAGCGAACCGGGTTCGGCGACAATTGGGTTTTCTGAATCAGACATGGAAAAGGTCGATGCTGCTGCGGTGGCTGGCCCTTGCACATTCGCGCCCTCGGGCGCTGCATTGCTTTCTGGGGTCATCGCGATGGCTCATGCTCCTGAACGGTTGGAATGGCGACAGGGTTCCGCCCCAGACAGGGGACCTGGAGCCCGCCGCCTCATGCAGCGCGCCCTCCGGATGTGTCGATGATCGGGGAATGCGTCACTTCGTCCCAAAGCGCAGCGGTGGAATACCGGCCTGCCCAGTGAGGATCCGCCCGGCGTATCTCGGTAGCCGAACGCGGATCGGGATCGAAACGCAGCTCTATCAGCGCGGGTGCGCTCCATTCGCTTCGGTTGTGCAATCCGGCTGCGGACAACCGGAAATTCCGCAGCCAGGCCATTGCGGGGCTCGCAATCGCTCCTGCGTCATACCCCGGACGGGCGATAACGGCAATGGGCATTTCCCTCGCGATAGCGCGCCAGGACTTCCAGCGGTGGAATTGGGCGAGATTGTCGGAGCCCATCAGCCAAATGAAGCGACGCTTGGGATAGCGGCGCTTGAGCGCGCGCAGGGTGTCGATGGTGAAGCGCGTGCCCAGTTGCGCTTCGATGGCGGTAACGCGGATCGGGGCGTTCCGGCTCATCGCCCTGGCCGAGCGGACGCGGGCCGAGAGCGGCGCCATGCCCGCCTTGGGTTTCAAGGGATTGCCGGGAGAAACCAGCCACCACGCCTCGTCCAGCCCCAGCGCGGCAATGGTGAACAGGGTGATCCGCCGATGCCCGGCGTGGGCGGGGTTGAAACTGCCGCCCAGCAGGCCGGTTATGGGGCCATTCCTCTCCAAGTGTCGGAGGCTCAGGCCCGCGCCTGGCCGGAGCCGAGCACTTGCCACTTGTAGGTCGTCAGCCCTTCCAGCGCCACCGGCCCGCGCGCGTGCAGCCGCCCGGTGGCAATGCCGATTTCCGCGCCGAGCCCGAATTCGCCGCCGTCAGCGAACTGGGTGGAGGCGTTGTGCATGACGATGGCGCTGTCGACTTCGGCGAGGAACCGCTGCGGCCGCCGCTTCGTCAGCGGTGATAATCGCTTCGGTATGGCCGGAGGAATGCGCAGCGATATGGGCCATTGCCGCTTCGAGGCCGTCCACGACGGCGACTGAAAGCACCGCGTCGAGATATTCGGTGTCCCAATCGGCCGCGCTGGCGGGCTGCACGCGCGGATCGATGGCCTGCGCGCGCAGGTCCCCGCGCAGTTCGCAGCCTGCATCGGCGAGTGCGGCGATAACTTCGCCCGCTGCGGGGAAAGCGACATCGATCAGCAGCGTTTCCATCGCCCCGCAGATGCCGGTGCGGCGCATCTTGGCATTGACCGCCAGATCGCGCGCCATCGCCGGATCGGCCTTGGCGTGAATGTAGGTGTGGCAAATCCCGTCCAGATGCGCGAGCACCGGCACCCGCGCATCGGCCTGCACCCGCGCAACCAGCCCCTTGCCCCCGCGCGGCACGATCATGTCGATCAATCCGGCGGCTTGCAGCATCGCCCCCACCACCGCGCGGTCCTGCGAGGGCACCAGCTGGATCGCCTCGGCGGGCAGACCTGCGCTCGCCACGCCTTCGCGCAAAGGCGGCATGCAGCGCGCGGTTCGAATGCACTGCCTCGCTCCCGCCGCGCAGCAGCGCCGCATTGCCCGAACGCAGGCACAGAGCGGCAGCATCAGCGGTAACATTCGGGCGACTCTCGTAAATAATCCCGATCAGCCCGATGGGTATCCGGCGGCGCACCAGTTCCATTCCGGCAGGCGCGACCGAACGGCTGATTTCCTCGCCCACCGGATCGGGCAGCGCGGCGACATTGTCGATGGCAGCGGCAATCGCTTCCACCCGCGCGGGATCAAGCCGGAGCCGATCGAGCATCGCACCAGTCAGGCCATTCGCCTCACCCGCAGCCACATCGCGCGCATTCGCTTCGAGGATCACGCCCTCCGCAGCCCGGATCGCAGCAGCGGCAGCACGCAGGGCCGCGGCCTTTTCCGCATCCGAAGCATGCGCCAGCACCCGCTGCGCCGCGCGCCCTGCGTGTGCGAGCTGCTCGACCAGCATTTCAGGTGCGATTACGATAGTGTCTGTCTTGCTCATTCTCTCGCCCTAGCATCCCTCGCAGCGATTTGCGCAAGAATTGATTCTGTTGCCAGAATGCCGCAGCGCTCCGCGAATCGCTCAATTTTCGATTGGTTCCCGCCCGAATTCAAAAAATTCTGCCCTGTGACAACGACTCATCGCATTCGCTTTTCGACTCGCCCCATGCGGCGGGGCATCGACTCGACCTCGGCGCAGCCTCCGCTATGGCGCTGTCACAATAAGTCGTAACAACGGACGGGGTCGTCTTGCAAAATTCTGGCGTTGGCGGTGCCATGCATCGCCTGCGGAGCTGGTTTCCCGAGCGTGAGTTTTTCATGCGCTCGCAGGGACAGGTCCGTTTTATCACCATAACCACACGGATGCAGATGATTGCTGCGGCACTGGCGCTGGTCGCCGTGCTCGGCTGGGCAGTCTCGGTCGGTGGTGCAGCGATCAGCCAATATCGTGCCAGCGCCGAACGCGCTTCCTTGCTGGAGCGTGAGGCGCAGGTGGCGCAATCGCAGGACCGGTTCGACGAATATTCCAACGGTCTCGAAGCCACCACTGCCCAACTCCGGGCACGGCAGGATTACCTTGAGGGCATGGTCGAAAACCTGCCCGACGATCTGGTCAGCGAAGACAGTGACACGGTCAGCGATTCCAGCAGCGAAAGCGCGGAATTGATCTCGATGTTGCAGGAAAGTTTCCCCGCCGCCGTCGGCCTTGCCGAAATCGAAGCGCGCCAGCTCGCCTTCGTTGAACGCCTTACCCTTTATGCCGACCGCCGCGCCGCCCGCGCGGAACGGGCGATCCGCACGCTTGGACTCGATCCCAGCGCCATCGTTGCTTCGGGACAGACCGCCACGGGTGGTCCCTTCGAGTCTCTGGCTTCCGAAGCCGACGGCTCGCTCGATCCGCGCTTTGAACGCCTCGGCCTCAGCCTTGCGCGGATGAGCGCGCTCGAACGCGGTCTGGAATCGATCCCGCAGGTTATGCCCGCTGATATCAATTCGATTTCCTCGGGCTTCGGCTATCGTCGCGATCCGTTCAATGGTTCCGCTGCCATGCACAGCGGGCTCGATTTCCGCGCCCCGCACGGTTCACCGATCCATGCTGCTGCTTCGGGCGTGGTCAGCTTTGTCGGGGTCAAGTCGGGCTACGGCAATGTTGTCGAGATCAGCCACGGTTCGGGGATGATTACCCGTTATGCGCATATGTCGCGCTTCGGCACCCGTGTCGGCGTACAGGTTGAGGCTGGTGCTGTAATCGGCGCGATCGGCAGCACCGGACGTTCCACCGGGCCGCATCTGCATTTTGAAGTGCGCATCAATGATCGCGCCGTGAACCCGCGCCCGTTCCTGGAAAGTGCCCCCCATGTTCTCGAAGAAGCCCGCGCCGAATCAGCCACCTCTGCCCGCGAAGGCAGCGCGCGCGGTGGCTAGTGGCGGCAGCACTTTCTCGGTGATCGGCCGCGATGTCACCATCCGTGGCGATATCGAAGCGACGGTGGACCTGCATGTCGATGGCACGGTGATCGGCGATATCCGCTGCGCTTCGCTGGTACAGGGCGAATCGAGCCGCATCGAAGGCGAGATCACCGCCGAGAACGCGCGTCTTTCCGGCGCGGTGGCAGGCAAGATCGAAGCGCGTTCGCTGGTGGTGCTCAAGAGCGCGCGGATCGAAGGCGACGTTTCCTACGAAACGCTGACGATCGAACAGGGCGCCAATGTTGATGGCCGCTTTGCACCACTTGGCGCGAAAGCGACGGGCAAGCCCGAGCTTCAGCTCGCGCAGGACAATGCCATCCCGCTCGCGGGCTGAGCCAGCACACCAGATATCCGGTTTGTGGAGAGGGAAGGGGCGGTCCTATGCAGGCCGCCCCTCTTTCGTTCTGGGATCAAAAATCCTGCGGGCCGGGCTGCGGCGGCGGATTGGCCTCCGCCTCGCGCTTGGCGATCAGCCATGCCTCTGCTTCGGCTTCCTGTGCGGCGCGGGCGGCGGCTTGGACTGATTCGTCACGCTCGCGGCGCAGTTCTTCAATCAGCCGTTCCTTGTCGCCGCGCGGATCGGCCTGCACGGCAGGAACCTCACCTTCGACCTCTTCCACCGGCCCAGCGCGCTTGACCGCCTTGGCCACCGCCGCGTCGAGCTCGCGCTGCGAACACAGGCCGAGCGTCACCGGGTCCTTCGCCACGATATTGGCGATGTTCCAGTGGCTCCGCTCGCGGATCGCGTTGATGGTGTTGCGGGTCGTGCCGATCAGGCGACCGATCTGCGCATCGGAAATTTCCGGGTGGTTGCGGATGATCCAGGCAATGCCGTCGGGCTTGTCTTGCCGTTTGCTCACCGGGGTGTAGCGCGGACCCTTGGTGCGGCTGACATCGACCGGGGCTTTCTGCATCACCAGCGCATAAGCAGGATCAGACTGACCGCGTTCGATTTCCGCATGGCTCAGCTCGCCCGAATGCACCGGATCGCGCCCGGTGTACTTCGAGCTCGCCAGATCGTCCGCCATCGCCTGCACTTCAAGGATGTGAAGGCCGCAGAATTCGGCAATCTGGGTGAAGCTGAGCGCGGTATTGTCCACCAGCCAGCTGGCGGTGGCGTGTGGCATCAGGGGCTTGGGCTGGTTGGCCACATTGGTTCTCCGAAATAAATAGGGCCGCCCCTTGCGGGACGGCCTCGTCGGCGATGATGTAGTCCCTTTGCAGCAGCAGGGCAAGCGTTAGGCGGTGGCGAGCTTTGCCCCGACTTCGGCGGCAGGTGGGCCGACGGTTTCCAGCCCGGCGAGGAACTGGTCCGCGCTCGCCTGCCAGCTGTAGGCTCGGCCATGCGCGACGCATTGTGCGCGATCAAAAGTCAGCGCCTGCGCGATGGCATCCTCGATCCGCTCGGCCATCGCTCCGCTGCCTGCACTCAGCACGTCGCGCGGACCAGCCACAGGATAGGCGGCTACCGGGGTGCCGCAGGCGAGCGCCTCGATCATCACCAGCCCGAAGGTATCGGTGCGGCTGGGAAAGACGAACACGTCCGCCCCAGCATAGCACGCAGCCAGCGCCGCGCCGCTCTGCTGCCCGAGGAAATGCGCCTGCGGAAAGCGCGCCTGCAACTTTGCCATGCGCGGGCCCGTCCCCCACCACCACTTTCGATCCGGGATGGGTGTTGGCGAGGAAGGCCTCGATATTCTTCTCCACCGCCACCCGCCCGACATAGAGCTGGATCGGGCGCGGAAGGGTGAAATAGAGGTCCGGCGGCACGTGATCGGGGTGGAACATGGCGGTATCCACCCCGCGGCTCCAGTGGTGCAATTGCTCCAGCCCCTGCACGCGCAATTCGTCGCGGATAGTGGGCGTGGCGACCATGATCCGTTCCGCCGGGCGGTGGAAATGGCGGATCGCGGGCCAGAACAGTCGATGCGGGGAGGCCCGTGCGGCGGGCGAGATAGTCCGGAAACTGGGTGTGGTAGGCGGTGGTGAAGGGTCGCCGTGCGCGAAGGCAGTAGCGGCGCGCGGCCCAACCGAGCGGGCCTTCGGTGGCGATATGGATGCAATCGGGGGCGAAGGCCGCGATCTTCCGCCCCACTGCGCCCGCTCCCGCCAGTGCCAGCCGGATTTCCGGATAGGAAGGCGCGGCGAACGAACGAAACTGATCGGGCGCAATCACCTGCACCACGTGCCCGCGCCGCAAGCAGTTCGCCCATCACCGTGGTCAGCGTGCGCACCACGCCGTTGACCTGCGGGTGCCAGGCATCGGTGATGATGGCGATTCCTCACGCGGCCACGTGCCACAAGGGCGGGCCGGGCAGCTTCGCGCTTGGCCACTTCGTCGGGCCAGTGGAGGATTTCCATCCGCCCGTCGGCATGTTCGACCAAGGCATTGCAGCCTTCCACCCAGTCGCCATCGTTCCAGTATTCGATGGTCTTGCCGTGGTGATCGAACAGCCGGTGTTCGGCGGTGTGGATGTGCCCGCAGACCACCCCGTCCACCCCGCGCTCCCCGGCGGCGCGGGCGACGATCTCTTCGTATTTGCCGATGAATTCGACCGCGTTCTTGACCTTGTGCTTGGCCATCTTGCTGAGCGACCAATAGGGCAGGTTGAAGGTGCGCCGAATGGCGTTGACCCAGACATTCAGCCCCATCACGAAATGATAGGCCGCGTCCCCGACGAAGGCGAGCCAGCGGTGCGAAAGCATCACCGCGTCGAACTCGTCGCCGTGCAGCACCATCAGCCGCCGCCCGTCTGCCGTATCGTGGAAAGCCGCGCGGCGGATTTCGATACCGCCGAAGTTCAAGCCGCTGAACTGGCGGAACATCTCGTCATGGTTGCCGGGGATATAGACGATTCGGGTGCCGCGCTTGGCGCGCTTCAGCAGCCGCCAGACGATGTCGTTGTGCGTGCTGGGCCAGTAGAACTTCTTTTTAAGCCGCCACCCGTCGATGATGTCGCCCACCAGATAGAGCGTTTCGCTGTCCACACTGTCGAGGAAATCGATCAGCAGCTCGGCGTTGCAGCCCTTGGTGCCGAGATGAACGTCGGAAATCCAGACGGTGCGGTACTTGCGCCGCTCCTCATGGCTGCGTTCCGGGATCGCGGGCTTGCGGCGTTCGAAGTCCGCCAGCGCGGATACGCCACCTTTGCCAAAACCGTCGCTGAAATTTCCGAGCTCGCCTTCGAGATATCCGCCGAACATGCTGGCCTGCTTTCGTGAAACCATTCTCTGGCTTCGCGTTCATGCCCGATGTTTGTGACAGGCGAATCGCAGTTCGGCGGCAATTGGGTGACAGTGTGAAGGTTGGGAGTCAGCGCACCACATAAGGCTGCGGCGCGATCCACGGCGAAACCATGTTGTACGGCACGGTAACGAAGCAGGCTTCCACCGCCGCGATCTTGCCGCCCACGATCTTGAACAGTTCGAGCAGCACGAAGCTGTGCGGAAAGTGGAAGATGCTCTTGTGGCGGCTGCCGTCGGTCCAGGTAATGTCAGTCAGGTGGCCTGCATGGTCGATAAACCCGGCGGAGAGCACCAGGCCCTTCTGTTCGTCGACCAGCGGATGGCGGCGATCGCGCACCCGGTCATCGTACTTGTACTGGCCGAGCCGGAACTGGTCGGCACAGCCCATCGCGGCGATGGGATAGCCGTCGATCTGGGTGTTGGTGGTTTGCAGCCCGTTCTCGATCCGGTCGCAATCATCGGTGAATTCGGTCAACAGCGTGCCATCGTTGAGTTGCAGTGTATCGAAATAGCCCTCGGCCAGCGAAATCATCCGCGCTCGGCCCACACGCTCGCTTTCGGGCACGTCTTCGAGCAGCAGCGGGCGGGGGCGACGCGCGTCTTCCACCTGCGGGAAGGGGCCGAGTTCGTGTGGGCGGCACACGATCGTCTCGACTTCGGTGATCTTCCCGCCCCGCAGTGCGAGGCGCAGGCACATCACCGAAGCGTCCGGCCCTTCCTCGATATGCCCGAACCAGCAGGCCTGCCCACTGGCGGGATCGACCGCAGTGAGGCGATAGTCGCGGCGCACCTTGCCGACAGTGTTCCACAGCCCGTCCCCCAGCGCGAGCTGAACGTTGTTCTCGGTGAACACGACATGCTCGGCCCAGTCGACCCGCGAAACATCGCGCGCTGCCAGCGCATCGAGGTAGGTATCGATAGCGGCTTCGAGCGCGTCCCGGCTCACCGGATCGTGGCGTGAATTCGGCGTCATGGTCATTCCTCTCCCACCCTCAGCACGATCTTGCCGACGTGTTCGCCCGCTTCCATCCGCGCGTGGGCGGCGGATGCTTCGGCCAGCGGGAGCACCCGGTCCATCACCGGGCGCAATTCGCCTTCCTCGACTAATGGCCAGACTTCGCGGAACAATTCGTCGGCCACCAGCCCTTTGAACACGTCACTGCGCGCGCGCATCGTTGATCCGGTAATGCTCTGGCGCTTCATCATCAGCTTGATGAGGTTGATCTCGGACTTGGGGCCGCCAAGTGTCGCGATCACCACCAGCCGCCCGTCTTCGGCGAGGCAATTCAGGTTGCGCTGGGTGTAGCTGCCCGCCACCACATCGAGAATGACGTCACAACCGCGTCCGCCCGTCAGTTCGAGCACCCGCACCGCAAAATCCTCGGTGCGATAATTGATCGCATGATCCGCGCCCACCGCCAGAGCAGCGGCGCATTTGTCGTCCGATCCGCAAGTGGTAATCACCGTTATCTCGAACAGTTTCGCCAGCGTGATCGCCATCGTCCCGATCCCGCTGGTCCCGCCGTGGACCAGCAGCACTTCGCCATCCCGGGCAAAGCCGCGCTGGAAGACGTTGTGCCAGACGGTGAACAGCGTTTCGGGCAGCGCCGCCGCTTCCGCCATCGACAGCCCCGCAGGCACGGGCAAGCAGAGTTCGGGGCGGGCGAGGCAGTATTCGGCATAGCCTCCGCCGGTAACCAGTGCGCAGACCCGCTTGCCCAGGTCTCCGCCGATTGTGCTGGAATCAACACCCGCGCCCAAAGCCACAATCTCGCCCGCAATCTCCAGCCCCGGCAAGTCCGATGCGCCGGGAGGCGGCGGATAAATTCCCATGCGTTGCAGACAATCGGGGCGATTGACCCCGGCGTGGCTGACGCGGATCAGCACTTCGCCCGGCCCCGGCTGCGGTACCTCGCGCTGCACCAGCCGCAGGACCTCCGGCCCCCCCGGCGCGCCGATTTCGACCGCCGCCATCCGCTCCGGCAATGTGCTGGCCGCCCTCTCTGCACCGGTCACTTGTACGTCACCCCTGTTTTCGCCCCAATCTTCCCCGTCCCTAGTCATGCGCACCATTGACAGCAAGGCCACGCCTTGTGATGCTGCACCGCAATGGAAGATGACGACCTTCCCCGGATACGCTCCGACGCGGCGAGCCTGCTCTCGAAAGAAAGTCTCGACACCTATTCGCAGGACGAATTGCTGGCGCGCGTCGAGCAGCTGGAACTCGAAATCGCGCGGGTGCAGGCGCACCATGCCAAGGCGGCGGACCATCGCAAGTTCGCCGATGCACTGTTCAAACCCAGAGCTTCAAACTGATGGGCCAGACACGGTCCTTGATCCCTCTCGCATTCGCGCAACCGCGCCCCATATCTCGCATACATCGCTCGGCCCCGTGCTTGAGGAGTCGTTCATTCGGCCCGTTAGCCCGGTGTTAACCATATCGGGCGCAGCCTCTGCCCAAGCCCCGCAGTCGGCGTAAGCAAGAACTAAGGACCCAGAATGCCCAGTTTCGCCCAGAACCTCGAAAAGACCCTCCACACCGCGATCCAGCACGCGATCGACCGCGCGCACGAATATGCCACGCTGGAGCATCTGCTGCTGGCCCTTGTGGACGATAGCGACGCGGCAGCGGTGATGAATGCCTGCGGTGTCGATACCGAGGAACTGACCGGGGTGGTGCGCCAGTATCTCGATCAGGAATACCAGTCGCTCAAGACCGACGAGGATGCCGATCCGCAGCCCACTGCCGGGTTCCAGCGGGTGATCCAGCGCGCGATCCTGCACGTCCAGTCCTCGGGCAAGGACACGGTGACGGGCGCTAACGTGCTGGTGGCGCTGTTCTCCGAACGCGAATTCCTACGCGGTCTACTTCCTCCAGCAGCAGGATATGAGCCGGCTCGATGCGGTGAGCTTCATCAGCCACGGCATCGGCAAGGGCGGCCGCCAGCTCGAAAGCCGGACGCCCGAAGGAGCCGAGGAGGAAACGCAGGCGCGCGGCGAGGAAAAGCCGGAAAAGAACAAGAAGGATTCCGCGCTCGACCAGTTCTGCGTCAACCTCAACCAGAAGGCGCTGGACGGGAAGATCGATCCCCTGATCGGGCGCGGGCCGGAGGTTGACCGGACGATCCAGATTCTTTGCCGCCGTTCCAAGAACAACCCGCTCTACGTCGGCGATCCCGGCGTCGGCAAGACCGCGATTGCCGAAGGGCTGGCGCGCAAGATCGTTGAGGGCGACGTGCCCGAAGTGCTCGAACCGGCGGTGATCTACTCGCTCGACATGGGCGCGCTGCTGGCGGGCACCCGCTATCGCGGTGATTTCGAGGAACGGCTCAAGCAGGTCGTCAACGAGCTGGAAAAGCTGCCTGATGCCATCCTTTTCATCGACGAAATTCACACGGTGATCGGCGCCGGGGCGACCAGCGGCGGGGCGATGGATGCCAGCAACCTGCTCAAGCCCGCGCTGTCGAGCGGGGCGATCCGCTGCATCGGTTCGACCACCTACAAGGAATTCCGCAACCATTTCGAAAAGGATCGCGCGCTGCTGCGGCGGTTCCAGAAGATCGACGTGAACGAACCGACCATCGAGGATACGATCAAGATCCTGCGCGGCCTACGCACCGCCTTCGAAGAGCATCACAAGGTCAAGTACACCCCCGATGCGATCAAGACCGCAGTGGAAATGAGCGCGCGTTACATCAATGATCGCAAGCTGCCCGACAAGGCCATCGACGTGATCGACGAAGTCGGCGCGATGCAGATGCTGGTGCCGCCGAGCCGCCGCCGCAAGATCATCACCTCGAAGGAAATCGAGAAGGTGGTGGCGACGATGGCGCGCATTCCGCCCAAGTCGGTGAGCAAGGACGACAAGGCCGCGCTCGCCAGCCTGGAGAAGGACCTGAAGCGCGTGGTCTTCGGACAGGACCCGGCCATCGAGAAACTTTCGGTGGCGATGAAGCTGAGCCGCGCGGGCCTGCGCGATCCGGAAAAGCCGATCGGCTCGTTCCTGTTCTCCGGCCCCACCGGCGTCGGCAAGACCGAAGTTGCGCGGCAACTGGCGGAAATCATGGGCATCGAGCTCAAGCGGTTCGACATGTCCGAATATATGGAACGCCACTCCATTTCGCGGCTGATCGGCGCGCCTCCGGGCTACGTCGGCTACGATCAGGGCGGGCTGCTCACCGATGCCATCGATCAGCACCCGCATTGCGTGCTGCTGCTCGACGAGATCGAGAAGGCGCATCCGGACCTGTTCAACATCCTGTTGCAGGTAATGGATCACGGCCGCCTGACCGATCACCACGGCAAGACGGTGGATTTCCGCAATGTCGTGCTGATCATGACGACCAATGCCGGCGCATCCGATGCCGCCAAGCAGGGCATCGGCTTTGGTGCGGGACAGAAGACCGAGGCTTCGGAAGAAGCGGTGAAGAAGATGTTCACCCCGGAATTCCGCAACCGCCTCGATGCCGTGGTCCCGTTCGGCTATCTCGGCACCGAGACCGTCAGCCGGGTGGTGGACAAGTTCATCCTCCAGCTCGAACTGCAACTGGCCGACCAGAACGTGCACATCCAGTTCGATGGCGATGCGCGCGAATGGCTGGGCAAGCGCGGTTATGACAAGCTGATGGGCGCGCGCCCGATGGCGCGGCTGATCCAGGAGAAGGTCAAGCAGCCGCTCGCCGAGGAACTGCTGTTCGGCAAGCTGGTCCACGGCGGCGAGGTGCACGTGAGCGTGAAGGAAGATGCGCTCGCCTTCGAACTCACGCCTGCGCCACCCAAGAGCAAGCCAAAGCGCAAGGCAACTTTGAAGAAGGGATCGATGGCGAAGAAGGCTCCCGAGGCTCCGGCCACGGACGGCGAGGGCTGAGGCACAAATCGCGCTAGGCGTGGCGTATAACGCGGGCTAGTCTCGCGCCATGACGCAACGCCTCCTCGCGCTTTCCCTGTCGGTAGCCGCGCTCGCCCTTCCCGCAACCGCCCTGGCCCAGCGCATTGAGCCGCTAGCGGAGCGAACTGCCCAAAGCGATCTCCCGCTCGAAAGCCCGCGCTCCAGCATGGTACTGGAGCAGGTGATGCTAACTCTGGCGGTCGACCCGGCCAATCGCAGCATCGCAGGCGATGGCATCTACAGGGTGCGGGTGCGCGAAGACTTGGACGAACTCGCCTTCGACCTTGATCCGCGCTACGCGGTCAGCGAAATTTCCGTTGGCGGAGTTGCGCTGTCCGCAGACCAATGGGCCAACCCTGATGGCCTGCTCACCCTGCGCCTGCCCGAAGCGGTTCCCGCGGGCGATACGGTCGAAGTGCGCATTGCCTATTCCGGGCGTCCGCATGTCGCCACCAATCCTCCGTGGGAAGGCGGCTTCGTCTGGTCGCAGACGCCCGAAGGCCAGCCGTGGATTGCCACCGCCGTGCAGGGCGAAGGGTGCGACATGTTCTGGCCGTGCATCGATCACTCCTCCAGCCGCATCGGCAGCATCGATACACGGGTGACGGTGCCCAATGGCCTGGTTGCGGCAGGCAATGGCGCTCTGATCGAGACTATCGAGAATACCGATGGCACTACCACTTTCCACTGGCGCGCGCGCAATCCGAGCAATTACGGGGTAACGCTGCAAATCGGCCCCTACGCGCTGGCCGAGCGCGATTACGAAAGCCGTTTCGGCAACACCATTCCGATCCGCTTCTGGCACTTGCCCGGCCACACCAAGGATGCCCGGCGGCTGGTGGCAGAAATGGCCAGCTATCTCGATTTTTTCGAGGAGCGGATCGGCCCCTACCCGTTCGGCGACGAAAAGGCGGGCGTCGCCGAGACTCCGCATCTGGGCATGGAGCACCAGACCATCAACGCCTACGGCAACCAGTTCCGCCCCGACCCCTTGGGCTATGACTGGCTGTTGCAGCACGAATTCGCGCACGAATGGTTCGCCAACCAGCTGACCAACACCAGCATCAACCACATGTGGCTGCACGAAGGAATTGCCCAGTGGATGCAGCCGCTCTATCTCGAATGGGCGCGCGGCGAGATGCTGTACGACGCGGAAATGTGGCGCTTCCGGCAAGAAGTGCGCAATGTCGTGCCGCTCGTTTCACCCGATGGGCAATTGCCCGATTACAACAACGTGGCCGAGGGCTGGGGCTACGACATTTACTACAAGGGCGCGTGGGTGATGCACAGCTTGCGCTATCTGGTGGGGGATGAGGTGCTGTTCCCGGCGATTACCCGGCTGACCTATGGCACCGACACTCCCGTGCCCGGCGAAATCGCCCCGGTGCTGCGCTCCACCGATGATTTCCGGGTGATCCTGGAGGAAGCGACTGGCGATGATCTCAACTGGTTCTTCGATACCTATTTCTATCAGGCCGAATTGCCGCGGCTGGTGCAGGCCCGCGAAGGCAATGTGCTGACGCTGGAATGGCAGACCACGGCGGCGCGGGCGTTTGAGATGCCGGTTGAGGTCAGCATTGGCGGACAGGTGCAGCGGGTGGAAATGCCTCTCGGCCGCGCGCAGATCACGCTGCCAGATGCGCGGGCTCAGGTGCTGGTCGATCCGCGCAACCAGATCCTGATGCACGACGAAGCGATCGAACGCGCGCGCGGATCGCGATAGGCGGAACGCAATAATCGGAACACTGGGGCTAGCGGCGGATTATCAAAGCAATGGCCGCGCCCTTTTCCTGGATTCGCCCCGAACCCCACGGCGTGCATATTGTGCCCGCCGATGCGTGGATCGATCCGTCGCGGGCGGTGGAGCGAGCGCTGGTCACCCACGGCCACGCCGATCATGCGCGCGGCGGGCATGGCAAGACCGTGGCCACCCCGGCGACGCTGGCGATCATGGAACTGCGCTACAACACCCGCGAAGGCGCCACGCCGGTGGAATATGGCGAAACGATCCGTCTGCCGGGCGGCGTCGATGCGACCTATATCCCGGCGGGCCATGTGCTCGGCAGCGCGCAGATCCTGCTCGAATATGCCGGTGAGCGGGTGGTCATCACCGGCGATTACAAGCGCCGCGCCGATCCGACCTGCGCCCCGTTCGAAGTCACCCCCTGCGACATTTTCATCACCGAAGCGACCTTCGGCCTGCCGCTGTTCACCCATCCGCCGATTGCGGAGGAAATGGCCAAGCTGCTCGATCGCCTCGCCGCGCACCCTGATCGCTGCGTGCTGGTGGGTGCCTATGCGCTGGGCAAGGCGCAGCGGGTGATCGCCGAACTGCGCGCGGCGGGGCATCACGATCCGATCTATCTCCACGGGGCGATGGAGAAAATGTGCCGCCTTTACGAGGAGTTCGACGTGCCGCTGGGCGAACTGCGGCTGGTGGCCGAATATCCCAAGGATGCGATGCGCGGCGCTATCGTGATCTGCCCGCCCTCGGCCCTCAATGATCGCTGGAGCCGCCGCCTGCCCGATCCGATCACCGCGATGGCGAGCGGCTGGATGCGCGTGCGCCAGCGCGCGCGGCAGCGCAATGTCGAACTGCCGCTGGTGATTTCAGACCATGCCGACTGGAACGAACTGACCCGCACCATCGAGGAAGTGAACCCGCAGGAAACCTGGATCACCCACGGCCGCGAGGAAGCGCTGCTGCGCTGGCACCAGCTCCACCAGCGGCGCGCGCGGGCGCTGGCGCTGGTGGGGTATGAGGATGAGGATGATTAGCGTGGGGCAAGGATGGTGGCTGGCCTTCGACAAGCTCAGGCTGAGCGGAAATAGTTCGAGAGGCCATAAACAAGATCCGCTCAGGCTGAGCCTGTCGAAGCCCGCGCGCGCTGGTTGCCGCTAGATGCAAGAGTTCGCCGCCCTCCTCGACGCACTCGTCTACACCCGCTCCCGCAATGAGAAGCTGCGGCTGATCGCGGAATACCTGCGCGCCACCCCCGATCCCGATCGCGGCTGGGCTTTGGCGGCCTTGACCGATGGGCTGGATTTCCCCGCCGTCAAAAGCTCCACCGTGCGCAACCTGTTGAAAGAACGCGTCGATCCGGTGCTGTGGAGCCTCAGCCGCGATTTCGTTGGCGATACGGCGGAAACCGCAAGCTTCCTCTGGCCCGAGCCGCTCGGGTGACGTCGCGCCGCCGCCGAGTGTGGGCGAGGCCGTGACGGCATTGGCGGGGATGACCCGCGTTTCGGTGCTCAGCGAATTGCCGCGCCTGCTCGACCGGCTCGATGCCTCGGGCCGCTATGCGCTGCTGAAGCTGGCGACCGGGGCGATGCGGATCGGCATTTCCACGCGGCTTGCAAAGGTCGCTTTTGCGCAGGCTTTCAATGTTTTGCCCGACGAGGTCGAGGAATACTGGCACGCATTGGCGCCGCCCTATGCCGAACTGTTCTCCTGGGGCGCGGACGGCGCTCCGCCACCCGATACCGCCCAGCTGCCGCTGTTCCGCCCCTTCATGCTGGCGCATCCGCTGGAGGATGTGGTGGTCGATCTGGCCGACTATGCCGCCGAGTGGAAGTGGGACGGAATCCGGGTGCAACTCGTGCATGTAGCGGGCGAAACACGGCTCTATTCGCGCTCGGGCGACGATATTTCGCTGACTTTTCCAGAACTTCTGCCGGCGCTGGCCATACCCGCCGTGCTTGACGGGGAATTGCTGGTGCGCGGCGCGGCGCAGGGCGGCGAAGCAGGGGGTGCGGCCAGTTTCAATGCCTTGCAGCAGCGGCTGGGGCGCAAGACGGTGTCGAAGAAGATGCTCGCCGAAAGCCCCGCCTTCGTGCGGCTCTACGATGTGCTCAGCGTGGATGGCGAGGACGTGCGCGCCTTGTCCATGGACCGCGCGCCGCGCCCGGCTCGAAGGACTGATGGAGCGCCTGCCGGAAAGCCACTTCGACCTCTCACAATTGGTTCAATCGCGCGATTTTGCGCAGCTCGCGGAAGTGCGCGCCGGTGCCCGCGACGAAGCGATCGAAGGGCTGATGCTCAAGCGCCGCAATTCGCCCTATGTCGCCGGTCGACGGACCGGGCTGTGGTACAAATGGAAGCGCGATCCGCTGCTGATCGATTGCGTGCTGATGTATGCCCAGCGCGGCAGCGGCAAGCGGTCGAGTTTCTATTCGGACTACACCTTCGGCTGCTGGGATGGCGATCCCGATTCCGGCGCCGAATTGCTGCCGGTGGGCAAGGCCTATTCGGGCTTTACCGACGAGGAACTCAAGCTGCTCGACCGGCATGTGCGGCAGAACACCGTCAATCGCTTCGGCCCGGTGCGCGAGACCGACAAGTCGCTGGTGTTCGAAGTCGCCTTCGACTCGGTCCACGAAAGCAAGCGCCACAAAAGCGGCCTCGCCATGCGCTTCCCGCGCATCCACCGCGTACGCTGGGACAAGCCCGCGCACGAAGCCGACCGGATCGAAGCACTTGCGGGCGCTGGTGAAGGATTGAATTGCGGACCATTCGCCCAGCTTCCGATTGTAGCTAGGCGGTCGAGGGCATAGACCCCCGGCGGTGACCCCCAAACTGCTCACCACCATGCGCGATTACAGCGCCGCGCTGTTCGCCGCCGATGTGCTGGCAGGCGTGACCGTGGCGATGGTGGCGATCCCGCTCAGCATCGCCATCGCCATCGCTTCGGGCGCGGACCCGGCCACCGGGCTGGTGACGGCGATCGTCGGCGGGCTGCTGATCTCCGCGCTCGGCGGCAGCCGCGTGCAGATCGGCGGGCCGACCGGGGCCTTCATCGTGGTGGTGTTCGGCGTGATTGCCCAGCACGGTTATGACGGGCTGGTGCTGGCGACCTTGATGGCAGGGGCGATCCTGGTGCTGGCGGGGCTGCTGAAGGCGGGCAATCTGGTCGCCTATGTCCCGCAGGCGGTGGTCAACGGCTTCACCATCGGCATCGGCGTGATCATCGGCGCGAGCCAGCTCAAGGATTTCCTCGGCCTTTCGGCAGAAGCCTTGCCCGCCGATTTCATCGACAAGCTGGCGGCGCTGTGGGCAGCGCGCGACACGCTGAACGCGATGGCGCTGCTGGCGGGCGGGGTAACGCTGGGGCTGATCGTGGCAATCCGGCGAATCTGGCCGCGCGTGCCGGGGCCGATCATTGCGGTAGCGCTGGTCTCGGCACTGGTCGCGCATCGCCGGGATCGAGATCGATTCCATCGTCTCCCGCTTCGGCGAACTGCCGCGCGGCTTGCCGATGCCCTCGCTCCCCGAAGTGACCACCGCACGCGCTGATCGAACTGTTGCCGAGCGCCTTTGTCATCGCTTTCCTCGCCGCAGTCGAATCGCTGCTGTCGGCAATGGTGGCGGACCGGATGATCGGCGGCCAGCACCGCCCCAATGCCGAAGTCATGGCGCAGGGCTGGGCCAACGTGGCCTCGGCGCTGTTCGGCGGGCTGCCCGCGACCGGCGCCATCGCCCGCACCGCCACCAATGTCCGCGCGGGCGGGAAGACGCCGGTGGCGGGGATTGTCCACGCGCTGACCATTCTGGTCGTGCTGCTGCTGGCCGGGCCGCTGGCGGGCTACATGGTCATGCCCGCGCTCGCGGCGCTGCTGCTGCTCACCGCGTGGAACATGACCGAACCGCACAAGTGGCGCGAATACTGGCAGGCCCCGGTGGAGGACCGGGTGCTGCTGCTGCTGACACTGGTGCTGACGGTGTTCACCGATCTGACCGTGGCCATCGGCGTGGGCGTGGCGCTGGGGCTGGCGTTGCGACTGCGCAAGGGGCAGGGCGAACCGCCTGCGTGGGACGAGCCTGAGCGCTAACGGGATGACGTTTGGTTAGATCTCACTTTGCTCCTTCCCCGAGGGGAGGGGGAGTAATGCTGGTTCAATCTGATTTCATGCCGCTCTAGATCCGAAACAGCTTTTCGCGAGAAGTTGCGCCGCGCAACAAGGTGATGTGCGAGGGCGCGCAAGCGAGCGCCTTTGCCAGCAGCGCAATCACTGCCGCATTCGCTTCCCCGTCCTGCGGCTTGGCCCGAACCTTGGCGACAACGCCGCCATCGACAATGGTAAGGCCTTCGCTCCGCGCCCCCGGCGTAACCCGCACCGCCAGCCGCCCCTCGCCATCCGCCAGCGCCAGCAAGGCGGCGGCAGGGGGAAGGTCAGCTTTGGGCCTGGCCACGGATTTCGACCAGATGCTTTGCCGCGAGCTGGCAATAGCGCTCGGTCTGAAAGCGAATCCTGGCGATTTGCGCTTCGTCCTGCGTGCGGAAGTATTTCGCCGGAAGGCCGAGCATCCCCCCGCTGGCGATCCGCGATCCGTCCATATCTATCGCTCCAATGCCGACGAACGCAAAGCCGACCGGTTCTCGGACCTGCGGGCGCTGCTGAGGGTGTGATGTAGATCGATCATCAGTCAAAGATATACGGCCAAAACACCAGCCCACCTATGGTCGCCGACGCAAATGAAGCGATGAGGACGGCCCCGGCAGCAACGTCTTTCACGTTTCCGATCATGGAATCGTGTTCTTTTGTCACTCGATCACAGAGTATTTCCATCGCCGTGTTGAATGCTTCGGCGATCCACACCAGCGAAATAGCCAACGCAAGCAAGCCCCATTCAATTCGGTCAACACCAAACCAAACTCCCGCAGCGATCACAGAGATGGTGGCGAGAAAGTGTATCCGGGCGTTGTGCTCACGCAGGATAAGCGTCCGCAGGCCTGCGAACGCATAGCGAAAACTCCGTATGCGCGCGTTAAATGAGAATCGAGGGCCCTGCTCAACCATTGTTGCAATCTGCGCCACGCAACTCTGCCAGATGCTTTGCCGCCAACTGGCAATAGCGTTCGGTCTGGAAACGGATCTTGGCCACCTGCGCATCGTCCTGCGTGCGGAAGTATTTCGCCGGGCGGCCGATCCAGATCTCGCCGGGGCCGATCACCTTGCCGGGGCTGAGCAAGGCCCCCGCGCCGAGCATCCCGCCGCTGGCAATCCGCGATCCGTCCATCGCCACCGCGCCCATGCCGACAAAGGCCCGGTCCTCCAGCTGCGCGCCGTGGACCACCGCCATGTGGCCGATCACGCAATCCTCGCCCACGATGCTGGGCTCGCCATCCGTGTCCGGGCGCGGGCCTTCGACGTGGAACACGCTGCCATCCTGCACATTGCTCCGCGCGCCGATCACGATCCGGTGAATGTCCCCGCGCAGCACGCAATTGTACCAGACGCTCGCCTGCGCGCCCACGGTGACATCGCCGATGATCCGCGCACCGGGAGCGATAAAGGCCGAATCGTCGATCTGCGGATACACGCCATCGAACGCCATGATCGTGGCACCGGGGAAACGCGGATCGATCACATGAAGTTGCTCCAGTTGAGATAGGGCAGGATGGAGGCGTAATCGTCGGTCCACACCGGGCCCTGTCCGGCGGGAAGTTCCTGCCAATTCCCATCGGCCTGCAAACGCGCAAGCTGCGCCGGATCGCGGGCCAGCACCACCCAGCTCGAAGCAAACAGCTCATCCCCGCCGCTGGCATCGTCGAACAGCAGCCGCGCGGTCAGCCCACGGGTCTGCGCCAGCTGTGCAATCACCGGCTGGAGATGGATGTAATTGTTGGAGATGTGCATCACCAGCAGACCATCATCGCCCAGGGCTTCGAGATAGATGCCCATCGCTTCGTTGGTCAGCAGGTGCAGCGGGATGGCGTCCGAGCTGAAGGCGTCGATCACCAGAATATCGAAGCTGGCGGGCGCCATCGCTTCCAGTTCCAGCCGCGCATCGCCGATCACCACCGGGCTGTCTGCCGCGCACTGGGAGAGATAGGTGAACTGGCCGCGCTCCGAGTAACGCAGCACTTCGGGATCGATTTCGAAGAAGGTCCAGTCCTGCCCGGGCTGCCGGTAACAGGCCAGCGTGCCGACACCGAGACCAACCACGCCTACGCGGGCAGCGGGGCCATACAATTCCGGTGCCAGCGTCAGCGCCCGGCCCACGCCGGCATTGCGCCCGTAATAGGCGGTCGGTTCACGCGAATCGGCTTCGCCATTGCGCTGGGCACCGTGGATGGTGGTGCCGTGCATCAGCAGCCGGTCCCCATCGGGCTCCTCGCGCACCGAGTAGATGCCGAAATAGCTACGTTCGCGCAGGCCCTGAAAACTGGTCTGCAAATTGCCCAGCCCGCCCAAGCGCCAGCAGCAGCACCCCGCTCGCCAGCACGAAAGACCAGCGCCGCGCGGCCAGCACCAGCGCCAGCAGCAGCACGCCCGCCAGCCACGCCCATTGCATCGCCGACAATTGCGCATCAGCCTGGCTCGACTGGTAAAGCCGCAATGCCAGTGCGAACACCAGCACCAAGATCGCCACTAGCATCAGTCGCATCAGGCGGGGTTCGCTGAAACGCTCGCCAATAATGCGCTGCCACGCCGCCAGCGGCAACAGCGCAGCCGCACCGAGGATCAGCAGCGGATGTTCCCAGGTCCAGTCGAACAGCATCGGCGCGATCAGCGCGGTGAACAGCCCGCCCAGCGCCCCACCGGCGGACATGTAGAGGTAAAACCGCGTCAGCTCCGACGCTGGCGGGCGGGATTCGTAGAGCCGCGCATGGAGCGCGACCGCGACCACGAACAGCAGCATGACGCTGGCGGCAGCGGCGAGCATATCCGCCCGTCCGGCGGCGAACATGGCCAGGCTGCCATCGACCAGCAGCACCAGCGGGGCGAGGAAAGTGAACAGCATGGCCAGCCCGCGCTTTTCGGCAAAGGCAATCGAGAAGCTGAGCAGATAGAGCCCCAGCGGGATCACCCACAGCAGCGGCATGGCCATGATATCGGTGGTCAGAAAAGTCGTCGTGGAAAGCATCAGCCCCGAAGGCACGGCGGACAGTGCCAGCCACAGGACAACGGTTTTCCAGCCGCTGCGATGCGCCGGTTCGCTATTCTCCGGCTGGGCCTGCACGGGCGCTTCCACCCCGCGCCGCGCCAGCACTGCGGCGATTACCAGCACGATCAGCAAGCCGTATCCGATCGTCCAATAGAAGCTCTGCTGGCCGATGGCGAACAGCGGCTCCGCCAGCAGCGGATAGGTGAGCAGTCCGGCGAAACTGCCCAGATTCGATGCGGCGTAAAGCGGATAGGGATTGTCCGCCTGCGGATGCGCAGCGAACCAGCGTTGCATCAGCGGGGCCTGCGCGGAAATGGCGAAGAAGGCCGGGCCAACGGTAAGCAGGAACAGATAGGGCACCCACAAAGCTTCCCAGCCCGCAGCAGGCGCGGCCACATCGGCGAGTGCCAGCGGCAGGGTCAACCCGCCCAGCACCAGCACCGCGACATGGATCATCCCCTGCCGCGCCAGCGCAAACCGGCCGATGAAATGGGCATAGGCATAGCCGCCCAGCAGCAACGCCTGATAGACCAGCATGGCGCTGTTCCAGACATTGGGCGCGCCTCCCAATCGCGGCAGCGCCATGCGCGCCACCATCGGCTGCACCAGAAACAGCAAGAAACTGCCCGCCAGGATCGTCAGCGTGAACAGCCAGCGGCGCGATCCGCCATTCGTATCGGTCATTGGTGCGAATTTCCCCGTGCGCCGCGTTGCAGCCGGTAGACGATGGTAGGATTTTCGTGCTGTGGATAGGCCGGATCGGTAAAATCGAGCGCGCTGGCCCGCTCCATGCCCAGCTTTTCCATCAATCGCCAGCTCGGCACGTTTGCAAGGCTCGTCAGCGCCACCAGATGTGGGGCATTATGCTCTGCAAATGCCCAGTCGATCACCGCACGCATGGCCTCGTTGGCATAGCCGCGCCGCCAGCGATCCTCGCGCACCGCCCAACCGATTTCATGGTCACCGGGATTGGTCGCGAGCGGGTGATCGACCAGCTTGATGCCGCAATGGCCCACCAGGTCACCGCTCGCCTTCTCGATCATCATCAGGAAGCCGAAGCCGCGTTCGTCGAACAGGCGCATGGTGCGGGCATGGCGCTCGGCAATATCCTCCAGCGTCTTGGGGCCGCCGAGATGGGCCATCATGGCGGGCGAGTTGAGATGCGCAAACTGCAGCGCGGCATCGCCTGCGCCGATGCGGCGCAACAGCAGGCGCGGGGTTTCCAGCACGGTCTCAGCCATGTCCGGCACGCCAGTGTTCAGCGGTGATGGCATAGACGATGATCTTGCCGCTCGCTGGATCGAAATCCTGACTGGCGAAGTCCAAATCGGACCGACGCGCCATGCCAAGCCGACGCATCAGGCCCCAGCTGGCACTGTTCGCCTCCACCGTCAGCGCCACGACTTCGTCTGCGCCGAACTTGCCGAAGGCGAGATCAAGTGAGGCCTCTGCCGCCTCGCGCGCGTATCCCTGGCCCCAGGCGTCCTCGCGCAAGTCGCCAGCCCACTTCCATCATGCCCAGCGGACCGCCCGCCTGATTGCACCGCTTCAGCCCGCAAAAGCCGAGCAGTTCGCCATCCTCCCTGCGCTCGACCACCCAGAAGGTGTGGCCGTGATCGCGCTGATAGCTTTCCAGCCGCGCACGCGCCGCTGCGCGCCCCGCGTCGTCCGCCACCCCGCCCAGCCAGCGCATCACCGCAGGCGTATTGGTGCTGCACCAAAAGCGCGGCCAATCCTGCTCGCGCCAGTCGCGCAAGGTAAGGCGCTCAGTCTCGTGACGGAATTCATGCATGACTTGTGCTGTTCAAGCTGCCCGGTCGATCCGCTCGGCCAGCCACGTCTTGATCAGTGCCTGACGGGTGATGCCGAGCCGCCGGGCTTCATTGTCGAGCCGGGCCACCATCCATTGCGGAAAATCGATGTTGACGCGCTTGGGAGGAAGGCTGGAGCGGCCGGTCGCGCTCCAGTCGATATGTTCGCCCATATCTTCCCCGTCGTCGAAACGACGATCAAACTCTTCGGCGCTAATCGGTTTGACGCTCATATTCCTTCGCCTCGTTTTCCCGCGACCGGCGGACGGAAATCAACCGGATGTGTTCGCCCCGCCAAGTGTAGATCGCTGACCACAGCTTTCCATCGAGCATGGCGACGAGCATCCAGCGTTCCTCGTCGAGCGACGCGGTATGGCCGAAGACCTTTCGGTCATCGTGCCACAATGCCTGTGCCTGTTCGAAATCGATGCCGTGCTTGGCGAGATTTGCTGCGCTTTTGCCCGGATCATATTCGAACATCAGTTAGACATACTACGAAAATGGTATAATTTCTATACCTTTTTAGCCATTCAACAGCCGCGCCGCCACTGCCGCGTGGTAGGTCAGCACCCCTGAACACCCCGCACGCTTGAAGCCGGTGAGCGTTTCCAGCACCAGCGCGTCCCGGTCCCCCGCGCCCGCTGCTGCGCCCGCTTCGATCAGCGCGTATTCGCCGCTCACCTGATAGGCAAATACCGGCACTTCGAAGCGCTGCTTCACCCGCCAGACGATATCGAGATAGGCCAGCCCCGGCTTCACCATCACGCAATCCGCGCCCTCGGCAATGTCGAGCGCCACTTCGGCGAGCGCTTCCTCGCCATTGGCGGGGTCCATCTGGTAGGTCTTCTTGTCCCCCTTCAGCAGCCCGCCGCTGCCCACCGCATCGCGGAACGGGCCGTAGAAGGCGGAGGCATATTTGGCGGCATAGGCCATGATCTGGACATTGTGGTGCCCATGCATTTCCAGCGCCATGCGGATCGCTTTCACCCGCCCGTCCATCATGTCCGAAGGGGCGATGATATCCGCGCCCGCTGCCGCCTGGTTGATCGCCTGATCGACCAGCATGGCCACGGTATCGTCATTCGCCACATAGCCAGCGGCATCGATCAGCCCATCCTGCCCATGGCTGGTATAGGGATCGAGCGCCACATCGGTGAGCACGCCCAGATCGTTGCCGCAGGCCTGCTTTATCGCACGGATCGCGCGGCACATCAGGTTGTCGGGATTGAGCGCCTCGGCCCCGTCGTCGCTGCGCAGATGCCCTTGCGTGTTGGGGAACAGGGCGATGCAGGGAATGCCCAGCGACACGGCCTCTTTCGCGCGCGCCACGATTCGGTCCACCGACCAGCGCGAGACGCCCGGCAGGCTGGCAATCGGCTCCTCCACGCCCGTGCCCTCGGTCACGAACAGCGGCCAGATCAGATCGGCGGGGGTGAGCGTGGTTTCGCGCACCATCGCGCGGCTCCAGCCGTGGGTGCGGGTTCGGCGCAGGCGGGTGTTGGGATAGCTTCGGTTCATGGCGCAAGCCCTGCCGCAAAAGCTGCTGGCGGGCAATGCGCGTGCCCAAAGTCAGTCGACGCGCTGGCGGTTCTCGATCCGGTCGATCTCGCGCACTGGGGCTTCGTTCATCGAAGGATCGGGCGGCAGGTCCGCCAGTGCCGCACCCGCTTCGACCATTTGCAGCCGCAGCAGGCGTTCGCGGAACTCGGCCATTTGCGCGTCCGATAGCTGCGCGCGGGTGACGAAGCGGACGCTGGCCGGATCAATCGTCTGGCCGTTGCGGTACATTTCGTAATGCAGGTGCGGCCCGGTCGAAAGCCCGGTGGAGCCGACATAGCCGATCACCTGCCCGCGCCGGACCTGTTCGCCATTGCGCACCGCGATACGGCTCATGTGCGCGTATCCGGTCGACAGATTGCCTTCATGGCGCAGCCGCACGAAATTGCCGTAGCCGCCGTTGCGTCCGGCATAGTTCACCGTGCCATCGGTGGCGGCGTAGATCGGGGTGCCGCTGCTGGCGCGGAAATCGAGGCCCGAATGCATCCGCCGGTAGCCGAGGATCGGATGGCGGCGCATTCCGTAGCGCGAAGAGATCGAACCGGAGACCGGAGCGATCAGCCCCTCGCGCCGGGTGCCTTCACCGCGCGCATCGAAGAACTGCCCCTCGCGCCCGAAGCGCATCAGTTGCACCTGCGGGCGATCGTTGCGGATTACGGCGGCGTAAAGCAGATCGCCGACTTCGATCTCGCCAGTGGCGGCGCGGCGATAGTCGATAATCATGTCGAACTCGTCGCCCTGGACGATGTCGTTGTCGATATCGACTTCCTGCCCGACAGTGCGCAGGAACTGCTGCACCGCGCTGGGTGGAGCGCCGACGGCGCGGGCGGAGCGATAAAGGCTGTCCCCCACAGTGCCGCGCACCCTGAGCGGAGTGGCATCAACCATGATCGGGCGCGGATCGAGCACCAGGCGCGCCATGCTGCCGTTCCACCACCAGTTGCAGATCGAACCGCGCGCGGAACGAGAGCGCATCGACCGGGCGCGGGGTATCGGGAGAGGTGCGGCGACCGAGCGTGATATCCACCTGGGTGCCCGGATCGATATCGCTGATGGGCACCGCCTGCGCGATCATCCGCGCGATCTGGTTCGCTTCCTCGCGGCCCACGCCTGCGCGCTGGAGCATCCGGTCAAATCCGTCCCCCTGCGCCAGTGTGGCGACCAGCGCGAGGCTTGGCCGTTCGGGGGCATTGGCCAGTTCGGCCACCGCAAAGGTTGCGCCCATGTGCCGCCCGCTGTCTGCACCCAGAGCCAGCGGCATGATCATCTGGCTGCGGAATTCGTCACGCACGTGATCGTCGATGCGCATGGCTGGGGCAGCCTCGACGGGGGAGAACCCGGGCCAGGCCCCGATGGCCAATGCCGAAAGGCCAATCAGCGTCGCCACCCCGCGCAGCCAGCGGCGCGAGCCGATGTCGCGGGCAAGATCCGGTGCGAAGTCGATCGAGGATAGCGCCGAGGAGGCACGGCTGCGCCATTCGCTCAGGCGGCTGGAAAGTGAGGGCACCCGCGTTATCCGGCGCGGTCCGGAAAATTGTACAGCCGGGTCAACCATTTGCGCGTGCGAAAGCCCGGCGGTCGGATAGCCGCCACCGGTAAAACCGTCTTCCCCGCACTGGCGATCCTTGAACAAACGCGTACTCCTTGCAGCCGCGCAAAACCGGTTCCTTTTTGCATGGGAACGGCGCGACCCTATCCTGGTCAGCGTAATTGCCTGTATTCCTGCCCGGTCAAAGTAAATATGCCCTTAATTTCGACCAATCGAGTCCTGCGCGCGACGACCTGCGGGAACCTGTGGGAATGGTTGCGCGGGCGCGGTCGAAGCGCCATGAATTGGTAATCGTGAACCAGCCATCCCCTGACAGTCGCTTGCGCGCCATTCTCGGCCCGACCAACACCGGCAAGACCCATCTCGCCATCGAGCGGATGTGCGGCCATGCCTCCGGCGCCATAGGCTTCCCGCTGCGGCTGCTGGCGCGCGAGGTCTATGACAAGGTCTGCGCGATCAAGGGCGAAGCTGCCTGCGCGCTCATCACCGGCGAGGAACGGATCGAGCCGCCCAATGCGCGCTATTTCCTCTGCACGGCGGAGGCCATGCCGCGCGATGGCGGTGGTCGCGCCTTCGTGGCGCTCGACGAAGCGCAACTCGCGGCGGATCGCGAACGCGGGCACATTTTCACCGACCGGCTGCTCCACGCGCGCGGGCGCGACGAGACGATGCTGCTCGGCTCCGCCACCTTGGAGCCGATGGTGCGCAAGCTGCTGCCGCGCGCGCAGATCGAGGGGCGACCGCGCTTTTCCACGCTCAGCCATGCCGGGGTGAGCAAACTCTCGCGCCTGCCACCGCGCTCTGCCGTGGTCGCCTTCTCGGTCGAGCAGGTGTACCAGGTGGCCGAATTGCTGCGCCGTTTTCGCGGCGGGGCGGCGGTGGTGATGGGGGCGCTCAGCCCGCAGACGCGCAACCGGCAGGTGGAACTGTTCCAGTCGGGCGAGGTCGATTACATCGTCGCCACCGATGCCATCGGTATGGGGCTCAATCTTGATGTCCATCACGTCGCTTTTGCGGGGCTGTCCAAGTTCGACGGCGTGCGCCAGCGGCGGCTGACTCCGGCGGAAATGGCGCAGATCGCCGGGCGCGCGGGGCGGCACCAGACCGACGGCACTTTCGGCACGGTATCGGGCGCAGGGCGCGGGGGCGCACCGCTCGAATTCACCGAGGAAGAAGTCTACGCCATCGAGCAGCACCGCTTCGCCCCGCTCACCAGCCTGTTCTGGCGCAATCCCGATCCGCGTTTTGACACGCTGGAGTGCTGGTGGCCGATCTGGAAGCCCGGCCGCAGCATGACGGACTGGTGCCAGCCCCCGAAGCGATCGATCTTTCCGTGCTCAAGCGGCTGGCCGAGCAGCCCGAAGTCGTGGATGGCGTCACGACACCGGGGCAGGTGCGGCGCTTCTGGGAAGTCTGCCAGCTTCCCGATTTCCGCCAGCTTGGCGCGGATAACCACGCCCGCTTCGTCGCCCGCCTTTGGGAGGACATGCGCCACGGCCACATCGGCGCGGACTATGTTTCCGCGCGAGTGGCAGAGCTTGGCAACACTTCGGGCGATATCGACACGTTGCAAGGGCGGCTCTTGGCGATTCGCAGTTGGGCCTATATCTGCCAGCGCCCCGACTGGGTGCTGGCGCGCGACGAAATGGCCGCCCGCGCCCGCGCGGCAGAGGCGCGGCTTTCCGATGCATTGCATCAGAAGCTCACCGAACGTTTCGTCAATCGGCGAACCGCTGTATTGATGAAGGGAATGGGAAAGGATGCCGGGCTCTTGCGGGTGAATTTGGAACAGGATGGCCGGGTGACGGTCGAAGGCCAGGTGATCGGCCACCTCGAAGGGTTTCGCTTCGTGGTCGATGCCGACGCCAGCCAGGAAGATCGCAAGCTGATGCTGGCGGCGGCGGAAAAGCACATGCCCGCGCTGCTGGCGATCAAGGCCAACAGCCTGATCGCCGACGCGCTGGGGGAGCTGACGATTGCCGATGGCGCGGTGATGCGCGGCGAGCAGAAGGTCGCCACGCTGGAAAAGGGCAAGAGCGTCACTGCGCCGCGAATTGTGATGGCGAAGGAACTCGGCCAGCTCGATCCGGCGGCGCTGGCGCGGATGACCGAAGCTTTGGCGGTCTGGCTTGACCAGCAGTTGGCCCCGCTCGCCCCGCTGAAGGCACTGGAAGAGGCGGCAGAAGATCCCGAAGCTGGAAGCGAAGTGCGCGCGCTGCTGCTCACGCTGGTAGCGCGCAACGGCACCGTGAAGCGCGAAGATGCCGGGCTGGCGCACGTGCCCAAGGAAAAGCGCCCGTTCCTGCGCAAGCTCGGCGTCTCGATCGGCTCGCTCGATGTCTATGTGCCCGCGCTGCTCAAGCCCGCGCCGCGCCTGCTGCTGCACGCGCTGGCGCTGGACCGGCGCGATGTGCAGCCGGGGATGGTCGCGGTGATCGAAGGCAGCGAGCGCCCGCACGCGGGCTATCGCCGCGCCGGGACCCAGGCGATCCGGCTCGACATGGCCGAACGGCTGTTCCGCGCCGCGCACGAAAGCCGCGCGAAATCGGCGCAGGATACCGGTGCGAAGGGCTTCCCGATCGATCTGGCGCTGCCGACCAGCATGGGCCTTTCGCCGGACTCTTTCCGCAGCCTGATGAAGGATGCCGGTTTCCGTCCCGGTCAGGCGGAGGAAATGCCGGAAGGCGTCTACGGCCCGCCACGCCCGCTGCCGTGGACCTGGCGCGCCCCGCGCAAGGATAGCGCGCAGGCACGTCCTGCTCGCCCGCCACGACGGGAACGGCCCAAGACGGACAAGCCGCGTGCAGACAAGCCCGCCGGCGAAAAGCCGAGGCAGGCTCGCGGCGACCGGAAACCGCATGGCAAGGGCAAGCCGCAGGGTGACGCCAAGCCACAGAGTGGAGAACGGCGCGGGCCGCCGCCTGAGCGTCGCGAACCCCGCGATCCCCGCCCGTCCGCGTACCGCCCCGCTACGGGCAAGGCCCTGGCCGGACTGGCGGACCTGTTCAAACGCTGAGCACGCGGACACTATCGGGAACTTGACGCTGGCCAGCCATTCGCCATAGGACCAGCACAGCAACAGAAGGGACTTTCGCCGCCATGACCTATGTCGTCACCGACGCCTGCATCAAATGCAAATATACCGACTGCGTCGAGGTCTGCCCGGTGGATTGTTTCTACGAGGGCGAGAACATGCTCGTCATCAACCCCAGCGAATGCATCGATTGCGGCGTGTGTGAGCCCGAATGCCCGGCCGAAGCGATCCTGCCCGATACCGAAGGCGGGCTGGAGAAGTGGCTGGAACTGAACACCAAGTTCTCCGCCGAATGGCCGAACATCACCGAGAAAAAAGAACCGCCTGCCGACGCCGACGAGCACAAGGGCGAAGAGGACAAGTTCGAAAATTACTTCTCGGAGGCACCGGGCGAGGGCGACTGAGGCCCCTCCCAACAAGCGAAGTTCGCGGTCCACTGCGTCCGCCAACGGGAGCATCGTACAGACAAAACTGCGCCCGCACTTCGCGGGTGGAAATTATGTCATTTGTATGTTATAGACTTGCCCAACTGTTCGCTCCGGGTCGGGCGACAGGCGGATAGAAAGGCAGGTTTCCGCATCCACCACCGTTCTGGAATCGCGTTCTGCTGCCTGCCAGCGGAAGCCACTCCCGTATTGTGACATGCGGCGCCCCGCCCATTGAAAGGACTGTCTATGGCCGCGAATGCGACCGCCTTTGAAGTCGGCGATTACGTTGTTTATCCCAAGCACGGCGTGGGCCGTGTGATCGAATTGCAGAATGAAGAAATTGCCGGAATGCAGCTCGAATTGTACGTGCTGCGTTTCGAAAAGGAGCGGATGACGCTCCGCGTGCCGACCAACAAGGTCGAAGCGATCGGCATGCGCAAGCTTTCCAGCGACAAGACGCTGAAGGAAGCGATGGAAACGCTGAAGGGCAAGCCGCGCGTCAAGCGGACGATGTGGAGCCGCCGCGCGCAGGAATACGAAGCCAAGATCAATTCGGGCGATCTCGTCTCGATTGCCGAGGTGACGCGCGATCTGTTCCGCCCCGAAGACCAGCCGGAGCAGAGCTATTCCGAACGGCAGATCTTCGAAGCCGCGAGCAGCCGCCTTGCGCGCGAACTGGCAGCGATGGAAAAGACCGACGAACCGGCGGCGCTGAACAAGATCCTCGACGTGCTCAAGGAACATGCACCGCAGTATTACGACAGCGCCGAAGACGCCTGATCCAGACGTTCTGACTGCCATATCGTAACCGAAAAGGGCCGTTCGCCGGGTGCGAGCGGCCCTTTTTCGTGGGCATTCCGGCTCTACGAACCCTGCCTGCGGTTCGACCAGCGACTTTGCCTTGTCGCAACTCCTGTGTATTATGCTGCCAATACACAGGAGGAGAAATTCGATGCGCATTGGCTCGATCTTGGGGAAATTGGCACCCGTTATGGCGCTGGCGGCAGCAGTCGGCCTGTCCGGATGCGACGGCATGAATGTCAATTTTGGCGGCGAAGACGGCGTGCCGCTGGCCGAGCTCGACACCAGCGGCGATGCGCCCACCGGCGTGGCGCTGGGCGGGCCGGACAATGTGGTGATCATCACTGGCGATAGCTTCTCCGTCGAAGTCGAAGGCAGCGCGGCGGCGACCGAACGGATGCGCTTCGTGCTCGACGACGGCACGCTCGCCGTGGGGCGCGAATTGGGCGAGTGGGACGACAGTGATATAGCCACGGTGACGATCACCATGCCCGCACCTGAAAGCATCGCCATCGGCGGGTCTGGCCAGGTAACCACTGATGGACTCTCTGGCGAAGCAGAACTGGTGATTGGCGGATCGGGCGAGATCGTTGCGAGCGGGATCGACGCGACCAGTCTTGAAGTGGTTCTGGGCGGCAGCGGACGGGTAAGCGCAGCGGGCGAGGTTGATCGACTGGATTTGTCGATCGGCGGCAGCGGCACCGCCGATATGGAGGAATTGCAGGTGGGTGATGCCGAAGTGAATATCGGCGGATCGGGCAATGCCACATTCGCATCGGACGGTACTGTGGAGGCGAGTGTTGCTGGATCAGGCACCGTGCGGGTGCGCGGATCGGCTGCATGCACACTCAATTCCGTTGGTTCGGGAAGCCTCATTTGCGAACCGCGAGAATCTGCGCCTGCCGAAGCTGTCGAAGAAAAAGAACCGGCCTAAATTCATTGCCCGCTCAGGCGCGGGGGTTCATGAAAGGGGCTGACGGTCCGTTCCGTCGGCCCCTTTTCGCATGAGGTTGCCATGCCGCGTTACGCTGTCCTGCTTGCTCCCTTGCTGGTCCTTACCCTTGGCGGATGCCTCGCCAAGACGCTGGTCGATGTCGCCACCCTGCCGGTGCGCGGTGCGGCGCAGGCGGCGGACTGGGCGACTACCAGCCAGGACGAACAGGACCGCACGCGGGGCAGGGAAATCCGCCAGCGGGAAGAGCATCTGGGCGAATTGCAGGTTGATTACGAGGAAGCGGGAGCGGCATGCGAGCGCGGGAGTGACGAAGCCTGCCGCCGCGCGGTGGCGATCCGGCGCGAGATGGATACCCTGCTGCCTTCGATCCCGGTGGAGCCAGTCGAACCGGATTAAGGCGTTGCCGCGCGCCGCAGGCGGTCGTTGATCGCACCGCCCATGCCCTCGCGGGGAACCGGAGCGATACAGATCGCTGCGCTGGCCGATGCCGCAGCACGATGCAGGCAATCGTAGAGACGTGCAGCCGCTTCGGCGAGATCGCCGCTGGGCGAGAGGTTCACGTCACCCTCCAGTTCCCCGAAACCGATCACAAAGCTGTTCGGCGCGGCCTCCCGGCAATTCAGCAGTACCGGCTTGCCTGGCGAATAGTGCTTCGCCAGTTGCCCCGGAGCTTCGACAGTTGCGCCGCGCGACTTTTCCTCTGGGCCGAGGAGGGCGAGCAGTTCCTCTAGCGGCACTGGACCGGGGCGCAGCATTTGCCATCCACCATTGGGGCGCAGCGCGACAATGGTGGATTCCAGTCCAGCACTGCAGGCTCCGCCATCAATCACCGGCGGGGCATCAGCTCCGAACGATGCCAGTACGTGGTCAGGCCGGGTCGGGCTGACGCCGAAACTGCGATTGGCCGATGGCGCGGCGAGCGGGAGGCCGGTCTGCGCCAAAATCTGCGCCGCAACGGGATGCGCGGGCTGGCGCAGCGCGATGGTGGGCAAGCCCGCCGTCACCGCCGGGGCTATTCCGTTGTCGGCCCGCGCAGGCAGCACCAGCGTGAGCGGCCCTGGCCAGTATCGCGCCGCCAGATCGAGCGCGCGCTCATCAAAATGCGCCAGCCGCTGCGCCATTTCCAGCGAACTGACATGGACGATCAGCGGATTGAACTCGGGCCGCCCCTTGGCGCGATATATCCGCGCCACGGCCTCGGCAGAGTCCGCGCGGGCGGCAAGGCCGTAGACCGTCTCGGTCGGGATCGCGACGAGCTGCCCCGCACGCAGCAGTGCTGCCGCCTCAGCCACGCCCACCGCATCGGGTGCCAGTATCCGAGGTTCCTTGCCGCTCATCGCGGTGGCCTATAGGGAAAGGCGCGATGGAAGACCAAGCCCAACTGCTCGCGCGGATTGCCGCCGCGCTCGAATCGCTCGCTCCCTTGCAGCAAGAGCAGCCCGACTGGCTTGCCTCCCCGGCCTATGTCTGGACCGGAAGCACTGCTCGCCCGGTGTCGCAGATCGAAGCCCCGGCGCTGGACCTGCTGCGCGGGATCGATCGGCAGAAGGCCAGCGTCGTGCAGAATGTCACGCGTCTGGCGGCGGGCGCAGCGGCGCATGACATGCTGCTGTGGGGCGCGCGCGGGATGGGCAAGTCGGCACTGCTGCGCGCTGCCGTGGCCTCTGCGCAGGCGGTGGGCGGGAGCATTGCCTTGGTGCAGGTGGGCACGGACGCCGTGGCGTCACTCCCTGCCCTTTTCGCTGGGCTCAAGGGAATCGAACGCAATTTCCTCGTCTTCATCGACGATCTGGGCTTCGCTGAGGGCGACGATGCCACACCGCGTCACTTGCGCTCATGGCTCGACGGCGGCGTGGAAGCGCGGCCCGCCAATGTCCGGCTGGCGGTCACCTCCAACCGCCGGGCGATCCTGCCGCGCCATAGCGCCGAACAGGACGATCCGATCAACCCGCGCGACGCGGTGGACGACAATCTGGCGCTGGCGGACCGCTTCGGGCTGTCGCTCGGCTTCCACAATGCGAGTCAGGACGATTATCTCGCCATCCTGCGCGGCTATGCGGCGGAATACGGGCTGGAATTGGACGAGCATGAGGCGCTCGAATGGGCCAAACGACGCGGCGCCCGATCGGGCCGGATCGCCTGGCATTACATTAGTGAATTGGCGGGGCGTGCGGGGCTGCGACTCTGATCGTTGCAGCCCCGCGCTGCCTACATAATATCCTGCGGCGAAATCGCCCCTTCGTCGAAGGCCCGCGCGGGATCGCCCTGCAATTGCCTGCGCGGCGGCAGCGGCGCGCCGGAATTGCGCTGGATCGCCGGTGCACCCTCTGCGCCCGGAGCCGTCACCCGCCAGATGATATTGCCGGTATCGTCGCTCAGCAGCAGCGCGCCGGTACGGTCCCATTCCAGCCAGGTCGGGCGACCGAAGGTTTCGCCATCACCAGTGAGGAAGCTTTGCAGCACCTGCCGAGGCGCACCGATGGGATTGCCGCGCTCGTCAAATTCGACGAACACCAGATCGTAGCCCGCCGCCGGGGAACGGTTCCACGATCCGTGGCGGGCAATGAACGCGCCCTGCCCGAAGCCGGGGCCCATTCGCGTTCCTTCCTCGGTAAACACCAGCCCCAGCGCCGCCGCGTGGGCGCCCAGCGCATATTCGGGCTTGCGGGTGTATTCGATCAGGAAGCGTTCCATCGGCGCGTCCACCCGTTCATCGATCACGTCACCGTAATAGATCCACGGCCAGCCGTAATGCGCGCCGATTGGAACGTTGGACATGTAATCGGGCACCAGATCGCTGCCGAGCATGTCGCGCTCGTTCACCGTGGTCCACAGTTCGCCGGTCCACGGGTTCCACGCCATGCCGTTGGGGTTGCGCAGGCCCTGCCCGAACAAGCGCATGGAGCCGGTTTCGAGATTGATCTCGTGGATCGCAGCACGGCCTCCTTCGGCCTCCATCCCGCCTTCACCGATATTCGAGGCAGAGCCGACCGCGACGTAAAGCTTGGTGCCGTCAGCCGAAAGGATGAGGTTGCGCATCCAGTGGTTGCCCGCTGCGGGCAGATCGGCGATCTTCTCCGGCTCCCCGGTAACCGCATTGCCGCCCAGCGCATAATCGAAGCGCAGCACTTCGTCGTGATTGGCCACGTAGAGCTTATCGTCGATCCAGGCGATTCCGGAGGGCGAATCGAGATCGTCTTCGCGCAGCACGTGCTGCTCTTCCGCGCGCCCGTCCGCGTCGGCATCGCGCAGCAGCACCAGTTGGTTGGGCGACGGCACCGCTGCACCGGCCTCGGCGAACAGGTAACCAGCGACCAGATTGACCAGCCAACCGCCCGCCAGCGGACGTTCGGGCGCGTTGGTGAGTGTCACCAGCACGTCGCCATTGGGCAGGGTGTAGATCACGCGCGGGTGCTCCAGCCCTTCGGCGAAGCGGTTGACTTCCAGCCCCTCGGCGGGGGTCGGCGCAAGATCCTCGCCCCAACCGATGGGCCGGGCCACGCCGACAGTGGGGAACAACTGCTCGTCCGGTTCGGCCAGCACCGGATCGGTGCCGGTGGTCTCTTCAAAGGTATGCAGTGCCGGGACCGGGCGAGTGAGCCACCAGAGGATTCCGCCGCCGATAACAAGCAGGACCAGCAGGGCGATGAGGAGCTTCTTGAGAATGCGCATGGCCGAATGATAAGCTAGGCCGCGCTTTGCGGCAATCATTTCGCGCGCTAATGGCTTGCGGATGTACGACTTCGCCCCCACCGCCGACGCCAGCAAACCCGAAATCTATGCCGCGCTGCTCGAAGCCGCCGCCGCGCTGACCACAGGCGAGACCGATGGCGTGGCCAATATGGCCAACGTCGCGGCACTGCTTGGTGAATTCCTGCCGGACTGCAACTGGACCGGCTTTTACCGCATGGTCGAACGGCGAGCTGGTGCTCGGCCCCTTCACCGGGCGCCCGGCCTGCATCCGGATTCCGCTAGGAGTTGGCGTGTGCGGCGCGGCTGCGGCGAGCGGCACAACGCAGCTGGTGGAAGATGTCCACGCTTTCCCCGGCCACATTGCCTGCGACGCGCGCAGCCGTTCCGAACTGGTGGTGCCGGTGCTGCGCGGTGGTGAAGTGGTGGCGGTGATCGATCTCGACAGCCCCAGTCTCGCGCGTTTCGACGCCGAGGATCGCGCCGGAATCGAGGCGCTGGCGGCGCTGCTGGCAAATCGCGTCTAGGCCCAGCTTTGCCCCGTAACGGGACAGCAATATCGACCCCCTTGGTTTTCCGCGCCTTTGCTTGGTAAATATGGAGTTAACCGGGTAATCTGCCCGCTCTGTATGAGGGAAATCACTGCGATGTCGATCCGCTCCACCCTTCTGCTGGCCGGCGCTGCCGTGCTCGTCGCATCCGCTCCTGCTGCCGCGCAGGATGATCGCTATCGCGGCCTTGCTGATCCGCTCCCAGCGATGGAAGACTATGCGGGCGACTATGTGGAGGGCTATTCCGAAGAAGTCGTCCAGCAAGTTGATGCGGAATACCAGCAGGATTGGCGGGGCGACGGTGCAGATCGGCGTGGTCAGCGCGATGGTCGTGATCGGCATGACGGCCGCGGCGGACGGGGCGACCATCACGGTGATCGTGGCGGCCACCACGGAGATAGGCATGACGGCAGGCATGGCGGTCATCAGGGCCGCGACGATGGCCCACGCTTTGCCTATTCCGCCGAAGAACGTGATCAATGGCTGTCGGATTGCCAGTATCTGATGGCCGATGGCGGCGGATACTACGAGGAAGACCGTGACGATGACAACGGCGGCCTGCTCGGCGGCCTGTTTGGCGCGGTGCTTGGCGGCGTCGCTGGTAACCGGATTGCCGATGGTGACCGGCTGCTCGGCACAGTGGTCGGTGCGGGCATCGGCGGACTGGCCGGAGCGGCGATTGGCTCGGTACTCGATGGTGATGGTGACGGCGAGCTGAGCCGCAACGAAATCTGGGCCTCGCGCTATTGCGACGCCTATCTGCGCCGTCACGAACTGGGCGGCGGCGAATTCGCGCAAGGGCAGCAGGTGGTGATGGTGGCTGCGGCCTCAGGCCACGGGCGCGGCCACGATCATGGCGACAATTGCCGCACCTGCCGCGAAGTGATTACCGAGGAATGGGTAGAGGTGGAACAGGTCGTTTCGCGTCCGGCCCCGCGTCCGCGCCCCCGGCCTGCACCGCGCCCCGCGCCACGTCCGCAGGGCAAACTGACACCGCTCGGCTAAGCGTCGGCAGTTTTCCAAACTGGCGAAAACTTGCGCCGCGCAACTTCTGCGCGGCGTTTGTTTTGCGCGCTGGTCAGATGCCGCCGCCGGTAAGCCTTTGACAAATAAGATCAAGCTGATCGAGCGTGCGGAAGCGCACGGTGACCGAGCCGGTGCGCGGATCGTCATCGGTGGCGATCTTGACCGGCAGACCGAGAAACTCCTCCAGGTGATTTTCCACCGCCGCGATATCGGCATCCTGCGCCGGATCGCGGGACGGACGCGCTTGCCTCCGCGCGGGCATCTCGCTGCCGCTGCGGCTCTTGCGCGCCAGCTTTTCCACCTCGCGCACCGATAGCCCCTTGGCCACCGCCTGCAGGGCAATCTCCTCGGCGTTCTCCAGCCCGATCAGCGCGCGGCCGTGGCCCATGTCGAGCTTGCCCACTTCCAGCAGATCAAGCACACCCGCAGGAAGCGAGAGCATCCGCAGCAGATTGGCGACATGGCTGCGCGATTTCTCGACCATTTCGCCGATTTCGGTCTGCGTCATGTTCTCGAACTGCGCCAACCGCTGGTAGGCGCGGGCTTCTTCGATGGGATTGAGATCCTCGCGCTGAATATTCTCGATCAGCGCCAGCGCCATAACTTCGCGATCATCCAGATCGCGGATAATCGCCGGAATTTCATGCACTTGCGCCTTCTGCGAAGCACGCCAGCGGCGTTCCCCCGCCACCAGCTGGTACTTGCCGCGCGCTTGCGGGCCGGACAATGACCGGCTGGATTACGCCGCGGCTGGCGATGGAAGCGGCCAGCTCGGTCAGCGCTTCCTCATCGAAATGGCGGCGCGGCTGATCGGGATGCGGCTCGATATCGGCCACGGCCAGCATGGCGAGGCCGTCGGCACGCGCCACACCGTTGTTCACCGAGTAGCGGTCATCTTCACCGCTTGGCGAAACCAGCGGCTCCTCGCGCCGCGCCTCACCCATCAGCGCGCCCAAGCCCCGGCCCAGTTTGCGTCGCGGTGCGCTGGTCAGCGCCGAGGTCAGCGTCGGCGAATCGGAATTGTTGTCGTTCATGCTGCTACCCTTTGTGCCGGCAAGCGCGTGATAAGCTCGCGCGCCAATGCCATGTAGGCGCGGCTGCCGGTGCAGGCGTGATCGTAAACCAGCGCCGGAAGCCCGTGGCTCGGTGCCTCCGAAAGCCGGACATTGCGCGGAATCACCGCTTCGAACACCAGCTTGCCGAGGCATTCGCGCACATCGTCTGCCACCTGGTCGGTCAGGCGGTTGCGGCGATCGAACATGGTCAAGGCAATGCCGACGATGCCCAGATCGGGATTGAACCGCTGCTGCACCTGCTCGACGGTCTGCAACAGCTGGCTCAGGCCCTCCAGTGCGAAGAATTCGCATTGCAGCGGCACCAGCAAGGTATCCGCCGCACATAGCGCGTTCAGTGTCAGCAGCCCCAGCGACGGCGGGCAATCGATGAAGCAGATGTCGTGGCCGGTGTGCTTGGCGAAGGCATCCCGCAGCCGGTGGGTGCGGTTCTCCACCCCCACCAGCTCGATTTCCGCTCCGCTCAGATCGACCGTGGCTGGAACCAGATCGAGGCCGGGAATGCTGGTGCGGACGATGCAGTCGGCCAGCGGCGCCTGATCCACCAGCACGTCATAGCTCGAAAAATCGCGGTCCGCCGCGCGCACGCCGATGCCAGTGGAGGCATTGCCCTGCGGATCGAGATCGGCCAGCAAGGTCCGCCACCCGCTCGCGGCCATAGCGGTGGCGATGTTGATCGCCGTGGTGGTCTTGCCCACCCCGCCCTTCTGATTGGCTATTGCGACAACGATCATGCCAGTGGTGGCCTCCCTGTGCCGATAAGTATGCCCGCCTCCGGATCGGTCTGCGATTGTTCCACGTGGAACATGTTGCGGATGGGTGCGGGCTGCTCACTGAGTTCTTGCGCGCCCGAACGCCCCTTCGGCAACACCCAGCGGGTGGACTGTGTGGAAAACCGGGCGGATAAGTTCAGCAACTTCCCCAGTGGAGCGAATGCGCGTGCGGTGATTACAGAGACTTGGTGGCTTTCGACATTCTCAAGGCGTGCGCCGTGGATAATGCAATTGGCGAGTTCGAAACGGAGTTTGATGCCCTCCAACCATTCAATTCGTTTGCGCCGTGATTCGACCAGACCCATCGCGATATCGGGTCGGGCGAGTGCGATGACCAGGCCGGGCATCCCCGCACCCGAACCCAGATCGAGCCAGGCCGAAGTTTCACGTGGAACATGATCGAGCAATTGCAGGCTGTCAGCCAGATGCCGCTGCCACACCAAATCAAGGCTCGCGGTGGAAACAAGGTTCTGCCGGGCGTTCTCCTCCGCCAGCAGGGCTGCGAACTGCTCAAGCCGATGCATGGCCGCCGCATCGCATCGCTCAGCACAAAAGGCGCGGGCCGCTTCTTCGCTCTCGATCATGCTGCCCGGTTACGGCGTTTCGCGTGGACCAGCAATGCTGCAAGCGCTGCTGGTGTGATTCCACGCACACGCCCCGCCGCTGCGAGATTGTGCGGGCGCGCGTGGAAAGCCTCTCAACCATTTCGTTCGAGAGCCCCGGTACTTCGGCGAACGGAAAGCCATGCTCCAGAACCAGCCCCTCGCTGCTGCGCAAGTCCCGCAACTCAGAGTCCTGTCGCTGGAGATAGGGGGCATAGGCAGCATCCTCCGCCAGTTCCTCTGCCAGTTCCGACTGGGGATCGAGTTCAGGATCGAGCCAAGGCGACAGGCATGGGCAGCGACACCTCAGGGAAGGTCAGCCAATCGCGCAGCGCCTTCCGGCCGGCATCGCGCTTGATGGCCAGTCCAGCGTCTGCCAGCTCTCCTGCTCCCACAGGATCGGTCAAGCGCCGTGTTCCACGTGGAACGCTCCTCCTCCCGCCGGGTGAACCAATCGCGCCGTTCGGCGCTGACGCAGCCGACTGCCATCGCCAGTGGCGTCAGGCGCGTGCTCGCATTGTTCGCCCGCAGCCGCAGCCGGTATTCCGCGCGCGCGGTGAGCATCCGATAGGGCTCGCTCACTCCTTGCAGGGTAAGATCGTCCACCATCACCGCCATATAGCTGAATTCGCTCGGTCCAGTGCAGGGCGGCGCGCGATCCAGCACAGCGCAGGCAGCGTGCATACCCGCCATCAATCCCTGCGCCGCCGCCTCTTCATATCCGGTAGTGCCATTGATCTGCCCCGCGCAATATAGCCCCGGCATCGCCTTGAGCTGCAAGTCGGGGCCGAGCGCGCGCGGATCGATATGATCGTATTCCACCGCATAGCCGGGCACTTCCATCACCACATGCTCGAGCCCGTCCATCGCGCGCAGCATGGCGAGCTGGACATCGACAGGGAGAGAGGTGCTGATGCCGTTGGGATAGACCAGGTGCGTGTCCAACCCCTCTGGTTCGAGGAACACCTGATGGCCATCCCGATCAGCAAAGCGATGGATCTTGTCTTCGATTGACGGACAATAACGCGGGCCCGCTGCACCGATCGCCCCGGTGAACAGCGGCGAGCGATGCAGGTTCTCGGCGATGATTTCGTGCGCGCGAGGATTGGTGCGAGTGATGGCGCAGAAGATTTGCGGATTGGCGCGGCGGGGAGTGAGCGGGGACATGGTCCACTGCTCCGCGTCGGAGGCCTGCTCCTCCAGCCTCGCCCAGTCGATAGTGCGACCGTCGAGCCGAGGCGGCGTACCGGTCTTGAGCCGCGCCATCGGCAGGTCCGCCGCGCGCAATTGCTCTGCCAGCTTCTGCGCCGAGTCCTCGCCGATCCGCCCACCTTCGAAGCGCTCCTCTCCTCGGAACAGCGTGCCGCCGAGGAAAGTGCCAGTGCAGAGGATTATGGCGTGACCGATGATTTCACTGCCGTCAGCAAGTCGGATACCCGCCACCCGATCACCAGCCAGCACCAGTTCGGACGCCTCTCCTTCGATGATCGTGAGATTGTCCTGCCGCGCCAGCGTGGCCTGCACCGCCGCGCGGAACAGCCGCCGATCCGCCTGCACCCGTGGCCCCTGCACCGCGCTGCCCTTCGAGCGATTGAGCATCCGGTAATGGATCGCCGCCGCATCCGCTGCACGGCCGATCAGCCCGTCAAAGGCATCAACCTCGCGCACCAGATGGCCCTTGCCCAGTCCGCCGATGGCTGGATTGCAACTCATTGCCCCAAGTTTGGCTGCGTCAAACGTCACCAAGGCAGTGCGCGCACCCATCCGCGCAGCAACCGCCGCAGCCTCGCACCCGGCGTGCCCACCGCCTACAACTATGACATCGAACCGCGCCATGCTTCGCCGATACTGCCAGAGCCGGTGCGGGTCAAAGCCGCTGTTCCACGTGGAACAATTCACTTGCCGATGCAGAAACGCCCGAACAAGGCATCGAGAACATCTTCGGTGGAGGCGCGACCGGTCAGGCCATCGAAAGAAGCGCGGGTTGTGCGCAGATTCTCCGCGACCAGCAACGGGTCGGCGATATGGCTAGCCGCTGTCAATCCGGTGAGCCCATCCTGAAGCCGCTGCCGCTGTCGAGCATTCAGCGCAGCCATTCCGGGCTTCGGCATAGCCTCCCCTGCGCGAAAAATCAGAGCTTCACGAAGGGTATCGAGGCCGAGCCCAGTCAGTGCAGAAATGCGATGATCCGGACTTGCCTTGGCAAGTCGATCGGGGCGATCACACTGTGCCTCAATCTCCCACGCACCTTCCGGCCCCTCCCCCTCCGGCCCAAGCCAGAGCACGAGGTCCGCCCGAACAATCTCCTCCCCCGCCCGCGCAATGCCGATGGCCTCGATCCGGTCCTCTCCCGGCGCGCGCAGGCCGGCCATATCGACGAAGGTGAAGGGTATTCCCGCCAAGCGCAACCGATTGAGTGAGCACATCGCGCGTGGTGCCAGGGATTTCTGCGGTGATCGCCGCCTCGCTCTCGGTCAAGGCATTGAAGAGTGTCGACTTTCCCGCATTGGGAGGACCGGCAAGCGCCACCCGAAATCCCTCGCGGAGCATCTCGGCATGGGGTGCGGCGAGTGCCCCACGCAGATCATCCGCCAGTGCAACCAGTTCCATCGCAAACTGCTGCGACAGACCGGACACGTCGCCTTCATCATCGAAATCGAGCACTGCTTCCACTTGCGCCGACAGCACCAGCACCCGCTCGCGCCAACCCTCGACTTGCCGCGACAGCACGCCGCTGGCCATTTCCACCGCGCTGCGCCGCTGCATTTCCGTCTCGGCAGACAACAGATCGGCCAGTCCCTCGGCCTCGGCCAGATCGATGCGACCATTGGCAAAGGCGCGACGGGTGAACTCGCCTGGCTCCGCCCGCCTGCATCCCGGAATTTCACCGAGCGCACGCTCCACCGCCGCGATAACTGCACGACCGCCATGGCAATGAAACTCGGCCAGATCTTCGCCCGTCACCGAATTCGGGCCGGGAAAGAACAGTGCCAGCCCGTCATCCAGCACCATGCCCGCCGCGTCACGGAACCTGGCCCGTGTCGCTCTGCGGGGTGGCGGGACCGAGCCGACAATAGCATCCAGCGCCTGACGAACCTGAGGTCCGGTCATGCGAATCACACCGATCCCGGCCGGCGGTGCGCCGCTGGAGAGAGCGAAGATTGTATCCATATCAGTAATTTAAGTGGTATCGCCGGACTTCCCCGGCGCCGATCCGCCGCTCGCCATATTCCGGCTCGCGCCTTCGACGAAGCTCTGGAACATCTTCAGTCCCATCTGCCCCATCGGCGCCAGCTGCTGGGCATATTGCTCCAGCTGCTCGGTGCTGGAAACGCCCTGCATCGCCTTGGCAATCGTATCGACATAGATCGCATTGGCCTGCTCGACATCGGGCAGTCCCATGAACTGTCGCGCTTCCTCGGGAGTGCAATCGATCTCGATATGGACTTTCATGGGTGGGGGCCTTTTCGGCGGGACGTTATCCCAATTAGTTGCTTATGAACATCGCGGCGGCAGATTTCCAGAGTTTCAATCGAACCAACAGGAGTCACATAATTTCATTCCTTGAATCTGAACGATTCGAACTTTGAAATGGAATCATCGAGTTCGATTCCGGTAGGCTGACGAAGGAGGTATACGGCATGACGAACCAACTCGAGATTGAGATCGACAGGAACCTGTTCGCCTTCTTGCCTCAACTATCGCGGCTGCTACCGGAACACGAGGGAAGTTACGCTCTAATCCGAGACCAGCGTATCGAGAGCATACACAAGATGCTCAGCGAAGCTCTGCGCAAGGGTTATGCTGAATTTTCCGATGGGTTGTTTTCTGTTCAAAAGGTAACCGACCGACCAATTGAGCTAGGCATGTTCGGCCATGCCGACAATTCGCGGTAACGCACGGACCCATCCACCGGTAATTCGCGCGGTTATTCAAGCGGTAACACCCGAGTCGCTTTCTAACACCACCAACCGATTTCATGGCGTCGATTGCCGGGCTTTGCTCGACACAGGTGCTGATGGAACGAGCGTCACACGAGCATTGGCTGAGGCAGCCGGGCTAAGCTCACGAGGCAAAATTCAGGCCAGCGGGCTTGCAGGATCATCATGGCACCGAACGTGGGCAGCGTTTCTCGGCGTCTATGCCGAAGACCAAATTGGTCCACTGCCGCTCGTCTTTCCCGAACCGGTACTGGCTATCGAGGTTAGTCCCTACCCAGCATTCGACATGATAATCGGTCGTGACATCTTGATGCTGGGCACTTTCACCCTCAAGCCGTCAGGCGACTTCGAGTGGGAACTGCCCGGCATCTTCTGAACAGAATCCCTACTGGTTCATCGTCGCGAAGAAATCTTCGTTGGTCTTGGAATCCTTCATCTTGTCGAGCAGGAATTCCATCGAATCGATGGTGCCCATCTGCATCAGGATGCGGCGCAGCACCCACATCTTGCTGAGCTGGGCCTGATCGACCAGCAGCTCTTCCTTGCGGGTGCCGGACTTGCCGACATCGAGTGCCGGGAAGATGCGCTTGTCCGCCACCTTGCGGTCGAGCACGATTTCGCTGTTGCCGGTGCCCTTGAACTCTTCGAAAATCACTTCGTCCATGCGGCTGCCGGTATCGATCAGCGCGGTGGCGATGATCGAGAGCGAGCCGCCTTCCTCGATGTTCCGCGCCGCGCCGAAGAAGCGCTTGGGCCGCTGCAGCGCATTGGCATCGACACCGCCGGTCAGCACCTTGCCCGATGACGGGACGACGGTGTTGTAGGCGCGGCCAAGGCGCGTGATCGAATCGAGCAGGATCACCACGTCGCGCTTGTGTTCGACCAGTCGCTTGGCTTTTTCGATCACCATTTCAGCGACTTGCACGTGGCGCGAGGCGGGTTCGTCGAAGGTGGAGGAAATCACCTCACCCTTCACAGACCGTTGCATGTCGGTGACTTCTTCAGGCCGTTCATCCACCAACAGCACCAGCAGGATCACTTCGGGATGATTGTCGGTGATGGCCTTGGCGATATTCTGCAACAGCACCGTCTTGCCGGTGCGCGGCGGGGCGACGATCAGCGCGCGCTGGCCCTTGCCCTGCGGACTGATGAGATCGATCACGCGCGCCGACTTGTCCTTGACCGTCGGGTCCTTGGTATCGAGATTCAGCCGTTCATCGGGGTACAGCGGAGTGAGATTGTCGAAATTGGTGCGGTGGCGCACAGCATCGGGATCGTCGTAATTGACCTTGAGCAGTTTGGTCAGCGCGAAATAGCGTTCGCCATCGCGCGGGGCGCGGATTTCGCCTTCGACGGTGTCACCGGTGCGCAGGCCCATCTTGCGGACCTGGTTCGGCGAAACGTAGATATCGTCCGGCCCGGCGAGGTAATTGGCTTCGGGCGAGCGGAGGAAGCCGAAGCCGTCCTGCAGCACTTCGATGGTGCCGATGCCGAGGATTTCCTCGCCATCCTCTGCCACTTCCTTGAGGATCGCGAACATCAGATCCTGGCGGCGCATGGTGCTGGCGCCTTCGACGCCCATTTCCTCGGCCATCGAGACCAATTCTGCCGGCGTCCGCTGTTTCAGTTCTTTCAAATGCATAATGGTATTTCCGTCTTGCTGGGGATGCCGGCGGGCCAATGGGGCTTGGAGAAAGCAGACCCGGTCGCCTGTGAAGCGCGACCTCTAGCCGGTGATGCCCCCCGCAATATGGCACGGGTCCACTGCGGTCAATTCTCGATTTACAAGCGCCGGATGATTCCGGCGGGCAATCAGAACGGTTTGACCACGGCCAGCACCACGATCAATGCCGCCGCCACGCCGGGAACTTCGTTCAGCAACCGCATCTGCTTGCCCGACAGCGACGGCTCGCCGCGCGCCAGCTTCTTGGCATAGGCGGAGAGATATCCGTGGTAGCCGGAGAGGACCAGCACCAGCAGCAGCTTGAGGTGAAACCAGCCGCCCATCGGCACCAGCCCGGTGCCCAGCAGCGACAGGCCGAGCACCCAGACGACGATGATCGAGGGCAGCAGGATGATCTTGAGCAGCTTCTGTTCGCGATCAACATAGCGCGCGGCCTCTTCCGATCCGGCGGGCGCTTCCTGGTGATAGACGAACAGCCGGGGCAGCATGAACAGCCCCGCCATCCAGAAAATCACGAAGATGATGTGCCCCGCCTTGAGCCAGAGATAGATCGGCGCGAGAAATTCCTGCATCGCTATCCTCTAGGCCGCTTGCATCGCCCCGTCACCCTCAAGAATATCGATTCACCCCCTCAACACCGCCAGCAATTGCTCGACATGGGCAATCGGGGTTTCCTTGTCGATCCCGTGGCCCAGATTGAACACGTGCGGGCGATCTTCGAAGGCGGCGCAGATTTTGCCCACAGCGGCATCCAACGCCTCGCCCCCGGCCAGCAGCAGCATCGGATCGAGATTGCCCTGTACGGGCATCCCGGCGGGCAATTGGGCGGTAATCCAGTGCGGATCGATGGTCTCGTCCACGCCCACCGCATCGACGCCGGTCTCGCGGGCATAGGCGGGCAGCTTTGCGCCCGCGCCTTTGGGGAAGCCGATCACCGGCACACCGGGGCGTGCAGCGTGGATGGCGGCGACCAGACGCGCATTGGGCGCGATGACCCAGCGTTCGAACTGCATCGGGCTGAGCGACCCCGCCCAGCTGTCGAACAATTGCACCGCTTCCGCGCCCGCATCAATCTGGCCGAGCAGATAATCGAAGGTGGCCGCCGCGATCACATCGATCAGGCTCTGGAAGGCCCCCGGATCGCGATAGGCCAGCGCGCGCGCGGCGTGGTGATCCTTCGACCCCTGCCCTGCCACCATATAGGTCGCCACGGTCCAGGGCGAACCAGCAAAGCCCAGCAAAGTGGTTTCCGGCCCCAATTGCTGGCGCACCAGCCCCACGGTGCGGTAGATCGCCTCAAATCGCTCAGGAGCTCCTTGCAGGCCGTTCCACACACCATCCACCAGCGGCGGCGCGAGACGCGGGCCTTCGCCTGCTTCGAACCACAGGTCCTGCCCCAAAGCGTGCGGCACGATCAGGATATCGGAAAACAGGATCGCCCCGTCGAACCCGAAGCGGTAAATCGGCTGCAGGGTGATCTCGGCCGCTGCCTCGCTGTCATAGACCAGTTCGAGGAACCCGCCCTTCTCCGCCCGCAGCGCGCGATACTCGGGCAGATAGCGCCCTGCCTGCCGCATCAGCCACACCGGGCGCTTTTCGGTCCGCGTTCCGCGCAGGTTTTCGAGAAGGAGTCCGGGCATCCTGAAAGGGTCCAATCCAATAAATAAATATTTTATATAAGGATTCTGTAGTTAGTTGGGCCTGTGGATTGCGGGGATTGCCGGTCTCTGCCGGAATCATCCCGCTCCAGGCGCTGGGCAAAGTCGCATCGACTCGTAGCCTTTGCGCGTCAAGCAAAGCTTGTCCCCGCTACCCACAGGCTGGGCAAAACTCGGCCCGCCTGCGCATGAACCTGCGCGCGGATTGGCCGGTAGCGGGGGTACAATTCCATCCATAGCTTGTCCGCCATTCCCTCCCGTGGTTTATGCGGCCAACTGTCCACAGGGCGCTTCACTTGACTTCACTCCACCTTCATCTGCTGTCTGACTCCACCGGCGAGACGCTGGAAATGATCGCCAAAGCCGCGCTCGCGCAGTTCGAGGACAGCAATGTGACTCGGCATTTCTGGCCGATGGTCCGCTCGCGGCAACACCTCGAACGGATCGTCGAGGAATTCAAGGCCAAGCCGGGGCTGGTGCTCTACACGCTGGTGAACGAGGATATCCGCAAGCAGCTGGAAGAACGGTGCCGCGCGCTGGGGCTCAAGCATGTCGATGCGCTCGATGCGATTACCGTGGCGCTGGAAGAACGGCTGGGCCAGCAGGCCAAGGGTCGCCCCGGGCGCCAGCACGCGATGGATGAGGCCTATTTCGCCCGCGTCGATGCGATCCAGTTCACCATCGCCCACGATGACGGGATCGGCTGGGAGAACTGGGAGGAGGCTGACCTGTTGCTCGCAGGTGTCTCGCGCACCTCCAAAACCCCGACCAGCATCTATCTCGCCAATCGCGGCTTCAAGACCGCCAATATCCCCTTGGTTGTGGAGAGCCCGCCGCCTGACCTGCTGTTCCGGCTGCGCAGGCCGATGGTGGTGGGCCTGACGACTGCGCCTGACAGGCTGATCCAGATCCGCCGCAACCGGCTGCTCTCGCTCAACGAGACCACCGAGACCTCCTATATCGATGAGGAGCGGGTGAAGAACGAACTGGCGTTCGCGCGGCGGATGTTCGCGGACAACGGCTGGCCGGTGATCGACGTGACTCGCCGCTCGATCGAGGAAACGGCGGCGGCGGTGATCAAGCTGTATCAGGAGCGCGAACAGACGGCGGGGACGGGAACGAAGCCGATATGATTGTTCTGGCGTCCAAATCAGCGTCGCGCCGGGCCATGCTGACGGCCGCGGGGGTGGACTTCACCGTGGTTCCCGCCGCGCTCGACGAACGCGCGCTTGAGGCCGAGCTGGGCAGGGTCCCGCCCGCACATGTCGCGCTGGCACTGGCCGAGGCCAAGGCGCTTTCGGTCGAGGGTCAGGGGAATTCGGTGCTGGGCAGCGATTCGGTGGTTTCGGTCGAGGGACTGCGGTTCGATAAGCCCGCCAGCCGGGCACAGGCCGCCGAACATCTGCGGTTCTTCTCAGGGAAGACGATTGAACTGCATTCTGCTGCCGCTCTCGCCACCGGCGGCCAATTGCGCTGGAGCGAGGTCGCCCATGCGCGGCTCAAGGTGCGCGAACTGTCGGAAGATTTCATCACCCGCTATCTCGCCGCCGAATGGCCCGAAGTGAGCCAGTGCGTCGGCGTGTTCCGGATCGAAGCGCTTGGGGTGCAATTGTTCGATAGCATCGAGGGTGACCAGTTCACCGTGCTGGGGATGCCGTTGCTCGCGGTGCTCGCGGCATTGCGCGATCTGGGGGAACTGCCGCAATGAGCTTGCCCTATGCCGAGGTGATCGGCGATCCCATCGTCCAATCGCACTCGCCCTCGATCCACACCTACTGGCTTGAAAAGCTGGGGCTGGAGGCGGAATATCGCGCCTGCCATGTTCTTCCCGCAGGGCTCGCCGATTACCTCGCCGCTCGCCGCGACGATCCCGACTGGCGCGGGTGCAATGTCACCATGCCGCACAAGCAGGCAGTGATACCTCTGCTCGACCGGATGGAAATCGGCGCCGAACTGGTCGGGGCGGTCAATACTGTCACCCGGCGGCACAATGGGGCCCTGATCGGCACCAACACCGATGGCGCAGGCTTCCTTGAACCGCTGCGCGAGCTGCTGGCGCAAAAGCACTATTTCCGCATGGCGCGGGTGATCGGCACTGGCGGCGCGGCGCGGGCAGTGGCGGCGGCGCTGGCCGAGCATGGCTTTACCCTGGTGTTGGCGGGGCGCGATACGGCGAAGGCGCGGGCGATTCTCGATGCCATCGATGCCGATGGCGAACATCACACCGCCCCGCTCGCCTATTTCGCCGAACCGACCGATTTTGTCTTCGACGACCGCGAAGGATGCTGCGATCTGATCGTCAACGCCAGCCCGCTGGGGATGGTGGGGCAACCCCCGCTGGCATTTCGATTTCAGCCATGTCCCGCCGGGCAGCGTGGTCTACGATATTGTCACCCATCCGCTGGAAACCCCGCTGCTGGTTGAGGCGAAAGCGAGAGGGTCTGCGCACCATCGACGGCCTTGCGATGCTGATCGGTCAGGCCGCCGTGGCGTTCGAACGCTTCTTCGGCCAGCCGCCTCCGCGTGAGGATGGCGACCGCGAATTGCGCGAATTGCTCGCCCGATGAGCCCATCCCCCGAAAAACGCCCGCTGATTCTCGGCCTCACCGGTTCGATCGGCATGGGCAAGAGCACGGTGGCGGCAATGTTCGAGGAGCTGGGCGTGCCGGTGTTCGATGCCGATGCCCAAGTGCGCATGATGCAAGGTCCGGGCGGGGCACTGGTGCCGCTGATCGAAGCCGCCTTTCCCGGTTCGACCGGGCCTGACGGCGTCAATCGTGGAATGCTCGGCGCGCTGGTGTTCGGCGATCGCGATCAGCTCGCCAGGCTCGAATCCATCGTCCATCCCGAAGTCGCCAAGGCGCGGCGCGATTTCCTATGGCGGCAATATCAGGCACCGCTGGTGGTGTTCGATATTCCGCTGCTGTTCGAAAAGGGCGGCCTTGCCGACGTCGATCAGGTGCTCGTCGTCTCCGCCCCCGCCGATGTCCAGCGCGCCCGCGTGCTGGCGCGTGAGGGGATGACCGCCGAGAAATTCGCCCAGATTCTCGCACTGCAATTGCCCGATGTGGCGAAGCGTTCGCGCGCTGACCATGTGATCGATACCGGCACCACCTTGGAAGAGACGCAAGCCGCGGTCGAAGCGCTGGTGGACAAGCTCGCCCCCGGCTTGCGCGGCTAGGCCCTTGCGGCGATAGTCCGGCGATGCGCGAAATCATCTTCGATACCGAAACCACCGGGCTTGATCCTGCCAAGGGAGACCGGCTGGTGGAAATCGGCTGCCTCGAAATGGTCAACCGGGTGACCACCGGGGCGACCTTCCACGCCTATTTCAATCCCGAAAGGGATATGCCGAGCGAGGCGGAACGCATCCACGGCCTGTCCGCCACCTTTCTTGCCGACAAACCGCTGTTTCGCGATCGGGCCGCCGAGCTGCTCGACTTTATCGGCGATTCCCCACTTGTGGCGCACAATGCGCAGTTCGATTTCGGCTTTCTCAATGCCGAATTGAACGGCTGCGGCATGGATATCGTCGATCTTGAACGCATGATCGATACGCTGGCGATTGCCCGCCGCCGCCATCCCGGCGCCAAGCATTCGCTTGATGCGCTGTGCAGCCGCTACGGAGTCGACCGTTCGCACCGGGTCCTGCACGGGGCGCTGCTGGACGCCGAACTGCTGGCGCAGGTCTATGTCGAACTGACCGGCGGGCGGCAGATCGGATTGCAGCTGGCGGTTGATAATACCGTTGAAAATACAGTCGAAACAACCGGTTTTCACCCCCACTTGGGTGAGTATCGCGCGCCCCGCCCGCACGCTCCTGATGCGGAAGAGCTTGCGCGACATGCCGCTTTTCTGGAAAGTATGGATTCCCCCCTCTGGACCTCGTGAGCATGGCTCACCACATGGGTCTTTAGGTCAACCTTAAGGGAAGGAGTTACCGCTCATGGATATTCGCGTGTCGGGCCATCAGGTCGATACTGGAGCAGCCTTGCAGGAACATGCATCGGATCGCCTCAGCACCATCGTCGACAAGCATTTCAGCCGCGCAATTTCCTCCACGGTAACTTTCGGGAAGGCCCCATCGAGCGCCTTTGCCGCCGATATCATCCTCCACGTCAATCACGGCCTGATCCTCAAGAGCCACGGGCAGGCGCACGATGCGCACCACGCCTTCGATCAGGCGGCGGAGAAGATTGAAAAGCAGCTGCGCCGTTACAAGCGCCGCCTGAAAGATCGGCATGAACAATCGCAGTTCGCCGCCCGCGAGGAAGAGGCTGCCTACACCGTGTTCGCGCCGATGGAGGATATCGAATCCGAAGCCGAAGTGACAGTGGATGCCCCACCGGTGATCGCCGAGACCCGCGTAGACATTCCCGAAGTCAGCGTTTCGGATGCGGTGATGATGCTCGATCTGCGGCACACCAATGCGCTGTTTTTCAAAAATGCTGGCACGGGAAGACATAATATGGTCTATCGCCGCGATGATGGCTCGATCGGGTGGGTCGAACCGTCCTGAGCGGATGTCGTGCGGCCGGCAGACGATTGAATCCTTCTCAAAGAATCAACAGTTTCAGCGGGATATTCGCGCGATTACAGCGCTTTTGATGCCTGTTGGAACGCTGCCAGACCTAGAACCATGATCACCAATTTTGCCTTGAAACCCGAATCCGTGGCGATTTTGAACGCCACTTCGAAGCCCGACATCCTGCACCAGGTGGCGCAGGTCTTCGCCAAGGCGTGGGATCTCGATCCGGTAATGGTGCTTGAACGGCTGGAAGAACGCGAGAAGCTGGGCAGCACCGGGTTCGGGCGCGGGGTGGCGATTCCCCACGCGCGGATTCAGGGCATTCGCCGCCCGATTGCGGCGGTGCTGAAGCTGGAAAAGCCGGTCGATTTCGATGCGGCAGATGGCCTGCCGGTCGATCTGGTGATCGGCCTGCTCTCGCCCGAACAATCGGGCGCCGCGCATTTGCAGGCGCTGGCGGCGGCTTCGCGGCTGGTGCGGGATGAGCGGATGCACGATGCGCTGGTCGATGCCCCCAATGCCGAAGCGCTCTACAGCCTGATTACCAATGTGACGGACCGTGACGCCGCCTGATCGGCCAGAGGGCGCGGAGACCGGCCAGCAGGCGCATTTCCGCGCGCTCGAAGCATTGTACGCTTCTGCGCCCGTCAACGCGCTGTTCGCTTCAACGCTGGAGGTGCTCTCCCCCGGTCATGCGAGGATCACCTTTCAGGCCGATGAGCGCTATTTCCACGCCGCCGGGGCCACGCACGGCACGCTCTATTTCAAGATGCTCGACGATGCGGCTTTCTATGCCGCCAATTCGCTGGTGTCGGACCGCTTCCTGCTTACCACCGGATTCAACCTGCATTTCACCAAGCCCTTGCGCAGCGGCAAGGTGATTGCCGAAGGCCGCTGGATCAGCGGCAAGCGCCGGGTGTTCATCGCCGAAGCCCACTTGATGGATGAGGAAGGCGACGAAATCGGCCGGGGCACCGGCACATTCATGCGCTCGCACATCGCGCTCTCTGGATTGACGGGCTATCGCCAGCCTGAGCGGCCCTGATGGATTCTCGCCTCCCCGCCCATCTCGAAGTTTCCGGTCTTTTACGCGCCGTTCAAGCGGCGGGAGGCTTTGCCACGGTACTGGCCAAGGGCGAACACGATGCCGGGACATTGCTGGTGGTCTGTTGCGAAAATGGCACGAAATCGCGCGCATACGAGCGGATGCCGCTGCCCGATGGTGCGCGCGAATGGGTGCTATCCAAGCAGCAAGACGATGATAATCCTGCCGAATTTTCGGACTTCATCGCCCGTCGGAAGCGCCAGGACAGTGACCTCTGGATCGTCGAACTCGATGTGGCAAATGCGGAACGCTTCATCGGGCTGTCCTGATACCAACCTTGACATGCTGCATTGCAGCATTAAAGGGCCACCCGACTTCCAGAAAGAGCGTAGGTTGCAAGGCATCGCAATGCGGTGATGCCCGGCAGCGCGCAGACGGGGGGACGACCAGCAGGTCCGTTTCGTACGGATCGCGGATAACAGACGGCACCAATAGGCGCCGCGACCGCAAACCTGCCGGGTCTCTCACCGCCGTAAGTTACGGGATCGATGATCACTATTACCAAGCGGGCCGGGGCGATTGCCTTGGCCACAATGCTGTTTGCGGGCTCTTTCGGAGCGGCGGGCAGCGGGGCGATTGCCCAGGACCAGGCGGAGCAGAACGTTTCCGAGCCGGTTCAAGAAGAGAATCAAGCACCACAGGTCCGCTTTGTTGCCGCCGAAGTGGTGCAGGAGCTTCCCGCAGAGCCGGAAGCGACCGACATTGCGGCGAGTGAGGCCGCTTCCCTCCAGCAGCTGGTCGCCCAAACCGATACCTCCGGGGAATTGTCGCGCGAACTGATGTGCCTGGCGCAGGCGGTCTATTTCGAAGCACGCGGCGAACCGCTCGAAGGCCAGCTCGCGGTGGCGCGGGTGATTATCAACCGTTCTGAGAGCGACGCTTTTCCGGACGATTACTGTTCGGTGGTGACGCAGCGCGGGCAGTTTTCCTTCGTACGCGGCGGTGTCATTCCGCAGCCGAACCTAGGTTCCGTCGCTTGGGACCGCGCCGTTGCCGTGGCCCGCATCGCCCATCGCGACCAGTGGGACAGCCCAGTCGGTGACGCGCTGTATTTCCACGCCTCACACGTCCGCCCGCGCTGGGCCGGCCGACTGAGTGCGCGGGCGACGATCGATAATCATATATTTTACAGATAATTACGCGCCCAGTTCCTACCTCCGCTCATCCTGAGCCTGTCGAAGGATAGGCACCCTGCCCGCCCCACTTTGGGTGAGTATCGTGGCTGTGCTTCGACAAGCTCAGCATGAGCGGGTGTTGGTGAGGGGCGCGGGGGCGAGAAATTGGATGAATCGCGCCACTCAACTGCCCTAATCCCTAATCTCAACCCACACCGGGGCGTGATCGCTCGCCTTTTCGCGCCCGCGATGCTCCTTGTCGACGCCCGCCGCCACCAGCCGGTCGGCGGCTTCGGGGGATAGCAGCAGGTGATCGATGCGGAAGCCGTGATCGCGCTGCCATGCGCCCGCCTGGTAATCCCAATAGGTCCAGACCCCGCCCTGCGGATTGAGCGTGGCCAGCGCGTCGGTCCAGCCTTGGTTGAGAATGCGGAAGTAGGCATCGCGCGATTCGGGTTGCATCAGCGCATCGTTGGCCATCGCTTTCACCGAATAGGTATCGCGATCACACGGAATTACGTTGAAGTCGCCAACCACCACAGTCGGCACCTCGCTCGCCAGCAGGTCCAGCATCCGCGCGCGCAGCCGCTCCATCCACGCCAGCTTGTAATCGAACTTCGGCCCCGGCTGCGGATTGCCGTTGGGGAGGTAGAGATTGACCACCCGCACGCCGCGAAAAGTGCATTCGATGAAGCGCGCCTGCTCGTCCGCAGGATCGCCCGGCAGGCCCTTGCTATGCTCCGCCACCGCTTCGCCATCGGTCAGCATCGGCCACCCCGTTGAAGCCCTTCTGCCCATGCCACACCGCGTGGTAGCCGATCTCTGCGAACTCGGCGGCGGGGAAGCCTTCGTCCTGCGTCTTGATTTCCTGCAGGCAGGCGACGGCGGGGCGAGTCTCGACCAGCCATTCCTTCAGCCGCGGCAAGCGCGCCTTGATCCCGTTGATGTTGAAAGTGGCGATCCGCATGGCGCGGAGCTTTAGATACCGAACGAAGAACCGCAACCGCAACCGGCGGCGGCCTGCGGATTTTCGACCTTGAACGCCGCGCCACCTAGCGATTCGACGAAATCGACCACGCTGCCCGCCACCAGATCGAGGCTGACCGGATCGACCACCAGCTTCACGCCCTCGGTTTCGCTCACCGAATCGTCGGCTTCGGGCTCGCCCAGATCGAACTTGTACTGGAACCCCGAACAGCCGCCGCCCTCTACCGACAGGCGCAGTACTGCTGGCTTGCCCTGCTTGGACGCAATCAAGGCGACCCGCTGAGCGGCCGAAGGGCTGAGGGTGAGTGTGTCTGCCATGCCTGCGATGTAGGGTGCTGCGCCCGCCAAGCAGCTCAAGCAGTGGTGATATAATCGCGCATTGCCTGCGCTTCGGCCTCGATCCGGTCCATCCGGTATTTCACCAGATCGCCGATCGAAACAAAGCCGACCATGCGGCCATCATCCATCACCGGCAGATGGCGAATCCGCCGCCGGGTCATCATCGACATCGCGGTGAGCACGTCCTCCCCCCGCTCTATGGTGATAGCCGGGGACGTCATGACTTCGGCCACCGCCCGATCGAGCACGGCGGCGCCTTCCTTGGCGATGCAGTACAGCAGATCACGTTCGGAAAAAATCCCCGCCAGACTGTCCCCCTCCATCACCGGCAGCGCGCCGATGCGCTTTTCCGCCAGCAGCCGCGCGGCGTGGTGGACCGAGTCGCGTGGGCTACAGGAGACGACCGCGTCGGCCTGCCCGGCGATAAGACTTGCGATGGACATGGCTGTTCTCCTCTGGCTGGCGTCAATTACCGTGAGTGTGCCACGAATGGCCGAGTCTTGCCAAATGCTAGCTTACGTCCGTGTTGCAACGCGCTGCCAGCAGGGCCATGTGAGCCTCTATGAACAAGCCATCCCCGCTCGACGATCCGCAGAATGCCGCCCACGCCTGGGCGCGGTATCGGCGGCTGATGCGGCTGATGTTCGGGATCACTACTGGCACGGTGATCATCGCGCTGGTCATCATCTACAAGGAAGTCGACAACGTCTCGCCGCACTTCTTCATTGCCACCGCGCTCGGCATCGGCTTCTCGATGCTGCTGATGAGCGCGCTGATGGGGCTGGTGTTTCTGTCCAGCGGCACCGGGCACGACAGCTCGGTCGACAATTCGCTCGATTAGCCTCGATCCCAAGGCGCCCGTGCCCGATCGGCGGAAGATGGGCTGGCGCGAGTAGTTAGCGAGACGGGTAAAGCCGGAATTCCTCCACGGGCAATCCGCCAATCAGATGCTCCTGGATAATCCGTTCGAGCACTTCCGGGCTGCACGAATGATACCAGACCCGGTCCGGCCAGACCACCGCCACCGGCCCTGCCGCACACAATTGCAGGCAATCGGCCTTGGTCCGCTGCACCCCGCCCCGGCCCGCCAGCCCCAGTTCCTTCAGGCGACGCTTGAGAAAGTTCCACGAGGCCGTCCCCGCCTCGCGCGAACAGCATTGCTGCTTTTCGGACATGGCGCAGAGAAAGATGTGCCGTTCGATGGCGTCGCCGCCAATCGCGGCAAGCGCGGCCTGTGCCGCCGCCACAGCTTGCGCGTCGGGCAGGATCAGCCCTTCTTGCCCGCAATCCGGGCGATTTCCGCTTTCACCAGCCGCTCGACCATATCGGGAAGGTTGGCATCGAGCCATTGCGCCAGCATCGGGCGCAGCATCTCGCGCACCATGCCTTCGAGCGAAGTTTCGCCCGAGCGGACAATCTGCGGGCGCGCGGGCGGATCGGAAAGCATGGCCAGCGCGGCGAGCGAGCGGCGCATGGCTTCGGCGGCCGGATCGTTGGTGAGCGTTTCGCGCCGGTCAACATCGTCGTTTACGGGCTCTTCGAAAGCGGTTTCAGCTTCGGTCAGATCGAGAATCTCATCAGAATCAACGGGATCCATCGGGAAGGCGCTGCGCTCTTCCTCGCCCAGCAGCCCGTTGCGCCGACGACCGGTGGACTGATGCGCCGGGGCAACCACGCCACTGTCGCGCTCGATCACCCGCTTGATCGATTCGAGAATCTCCTCGACCGAAGGTTCGCCAGCCTGCCGCATTCAGTCCCCCGTGGTATCACTTGCTGCATCGCGCGCGGAATCGAGCGGCGACACGGTGGGGGCAATGTCTCCATCCTGCGCCGGGATGTCAACGGTGCGCGTGCTTTCTGGCGACCGGATCGGGATCCTGCTGCCAGTCCCAGATGATGCCCTGCACCCGCTCATAATTGGTGACCGGATCGTACAGCGTGCCCTCGGTTTCCAGCCCCAGATCGCGCGCTTCGGCGCGGCCCATTGCCGCGAGCAGCGAGAAGCCAGCGACATAGGCATTGCGCCGCGCGGTGACGAGTTGCACCTGCGCGCGGAGCAATTCCTGCTGCGCGTCAAGAATATCGAGCACGGTGCGGTTGCCGACCGAGTTTTCCGCCCGCACCCCTTCGAGGCTCAGCGAAGCCGCATCGACCGCCGCCTGGCTGGAAGCGATAATGGCATTGGCCGCGCGCCAGCTCGAATAGGCAGCGCGGACCTGCGCGATCACATCGCGTTCGATGGCGATGATCTGTTCGAGCGCGGCCTGCGCCTGTGCGGTCGCTTGCCGCTGCTGCGCCGCCACGCGTCCGCCCTGGAACAGCGGCACGGTGAGCCGGACCCCGGCGGTGGCGCTGGTTCCGCCCTGATCCGCATTGGTGCCCGGCAAGCTGCCGAGAAAGTTCTGGAAGCCGCCGTTGGTAAACACGCTGACAGTTGGCAGGCGATCCGAACCCGCCACGCGGATATCGAACCCGGCGGCCTCGGCGCGTTCGTGCGCGGCGATCAGGTCCGGGTTGTTTTCCAGCGCAATGTCCACCGCGTCGTCAGGACTGGCGGGTAAGCCGGGGAGCGGCGGCGGCGGTTGGAGATCGCCCGGGGGGGCACCCGTCAGCGCGATATAGTTCTCCCGTGCGGCCACCAGATTGGCCTGCGTGCTGCGTAGATCACCCCGCGCCAGCGCCAGCCGGCTTTCAGACTGGGCAACGTCGGTGCGGGTGAGAGTGCCGATCTGGAATCGGTCGCTGGTCGCTTCCAGGTTCACGGCAAGAACGTCGACGTTGTTCGACGAAAGGCCCACCAGCGCCTCGTTCAGGATCACGTTCATGTAGGCGGCTACCACCTGCGTGAACACGAAGCTTTCGGTCCCGCGCAGGTCCGCGCGCCCGGCTTCGACGCGGTTTTCCGCCGCGAGGATGCCGTTGCGCACACCGCCGCCCTGATACAGAGGTACACCCAGATCGAGACTGCCGCTCATTTGCCGGCTGGGCAGATTTGCCGGATCACCGTTCTGCTGGAGCAATTCCGAATATTGCCCGCTGGCTGAGAGCGATGGCAGGCCGAAAGAACGCTGGATCACCACGCCTTCATCGGTCGCCCGCAATTGCGCGCGCGCGCCTGCCAGCGTTGGATTGTCCTGATAGGTGCGGGTCAGCGCCTCTTTCAGCGTTTCCCCCGATGCAGGCGCGGCGAACAGGCAAACGCCTGCGAGCAATCCGGCAAGGTTCCGGCGGGCGGGCATGGTCAGAAGCTCCAGCCCTTCGGCTTGTCGAAAGCGGGCAAATGCGGAATGCCGATGTCGAAAACCGGGATCAGCGAAACGCCGCTCTCCAGCTTGCGGCCCACGGCAATGCGGGTGACGCCGTTCTCGGCCAGCCCGGTGACGATCCGCGCGCCGTCGGCCAGCCGATTGGCGAGTTTTGCGGGAACGTGCTCCACCGCGCCATCGATCAGCAGCAGGTTCGCGCCCTTGCCCTTCTTGCCCGCGCCGAGCGCGTCTTCGGGCGAGATCACCGTCAGTTCGGCCACCAGCGGGCGCAGCAGTTCGGCGAGATAGCCCGATCCGCCATCGACCAGCAGCGCGTGCTCGGTGCCCGCACAGTCAGCTTCCTCGAGCATCTTGCCATGCACCACCGGCGCAGGCAGCCAGCCGCCGTTATCGAGCCGGATCGCGCGGTCCATATAGGCCACGCCCTTGCTCGCGGCAGGCACGAAGTCCTCCCGCGCCACGGCCGCCATGCGCATCAATACGGCGGGCGTGTTGACGCCGCTGGTGCGCAACTGGCTGTCGATCATCGCGCGGCGGGCGCGGTTCGTGGTGGTGTTGGCGGCGTCTGCTGCGTGGTGGTTCGATCGGATCGGAAATCACGGCAATCTTTTCTCGTCTGGATGGCACTCGGAGCCTTAGGGCCTGCGTTCCCGCTGGGCAATGGCCGCCTTGTCGCAAAGGGTCGCGCCAAACCGTACGTTCCCAAACCATTGCAAAGCGTTTTGACGAGTCCCGCCGCGCGCGCCTATGGGCGCATCGACCAAGAGGAGTGCTGGCACGATGAGCGACATGACCCCCATCCGCGAGGAAGACCTGATCGAAACGGTCGCCGACGCGCTGCAATTCATCTCCTACTACCACCCGATGGACTACATCCTCGCACTCGGCGAGGCCTACAAGGTGGAGCAGGGCCCGGCGGCGAAGGACGCGATTGCGCAAATCCTGACCAACAGCCGCATGTGTGCCGAAGGCCACCGGCCGATCTGCCAGGATACCGGAATCGTCAACGTGTTCGTCAAATGGGGGCAGGACTGCCGCCTGATTTCGGACAAGAGCCTGCAGGAGGTGGTCGATGAAGGGGTGCGCCGCGCCTACAATCACCCGGAAAACAAGCTGCGCGCTTCGATCCTCGCCGATCCCGCCTTCACCCGCCGCAACACCCGCGACAACACCCCCTGCGTGCTGAGCGTGGAAATGGTGCCGGGGAACACGGTCTCGGTGGATGTCGCGGCCAAGGGCGGCGGGAGTGAGAACAAGAGCAAGTTCAAGATGATGAACCCCAGCGACAACATTGTCGACTGGGTGGTTGAGCAGATCCCCTCGATGGGCGCGGGCTGGTGTCCGCCGGGGATGCTCGGCATCGGGATTGGCGGCACGGCGGAGCATTGCATGAAGCTGGCCAAACTGAGTCTGATGGAGCCGATCGACATGGCGCAGCTGAAAGCGCGCGGGGCGCAGAGCGATATCGAGCAGTTGCGGATCGACATTTTCGATGCGGTCAACGCGATGGGCGTGGGCGCGCAGGGGCTGGGCGGGCTCTCGACCGTGCTCGACGTCAAGATTCTCGACTGGCCGTGCCATGCGGCGGGCAAACCGGTGGCGATGATCCCCAATTGCGCCGCCACCCGCCACGCGCATGTGACGCTCGACGGCTCCGGCCCCGCCTACCTGCCGCAGCCCGATCTTTCCAAGTGGCCCGATGTGCAGTGGGAGCCTGACGTGGAGGCCAAGCGCGTCGATCTCGACAATCTCACCCCCGAAGTTGTGGCGAGCTGGAAAATGGGTGACCGGCTGCTGCTCAACGGCGCGATGCTCACCGGGCGCGACGCGGCGCACAAACGCATTCACGACATGCTCCAGCGCGGCGAGGAGCTGCCGGTGCCGTTCAAGGGGCGCGCGATCTACTATGTCGGCCCGGTCGATCCGGTGATGGGCGAAGTCGTCGGCCCCGCCGGCCCGACCACCGCCACCCGGATGGACAAGTTCACCGAGATGATGCTCGATCTCGGCCTGCTGGCGATGATCGGCAAGGCCGAGCGCGGGGCGGATGCGGTGGAAGTGATCAGCCGCTTCAAGGTCGCCTACCTGATGGCGACGGGCGGCGCGGCCTATCTGGTCGCCCGCGCGATCAAGGGCGCGAAAGTGGTGGCGTTCGAGGATCTGGGCATGGAAGCGATCTACGAATTCACCGTGAAGGACATGCCGGTGACGGTGGCGGTCGATTCGGAAGGGAACAACGTCCACACTCTCGCGCCACTGCACTGGCGGGAGAAGATCAGGGCTGAGGGGCTGCTGAAGGACTGATATGATGAGGCAAGGGCGCGGAATTGACATACCGTGGCCAGCGCTGGCCGTGTGTGGGTTGCTCGGCCTGTTGGGCCTGTGGCTGCGGATGTGGTGGGGCGCAGCATTTTTCCTTGGACATGCCGGCACTGCTGCTGGCGCTGGATCAGGCTGTGCGACGCGGCTGGATCATGCACCCTGACGAGCGCGCGGCCCGCCAAGGCCAGCGCACCCGAACCAGCCGGACCGCACCTGAACCCGCAGTCGCCCCGGCACCCTATTCCGGCCAGATTCCCGAACTGGACGCTGACGGGCAGGCCGAAGTGCGCGAGATCGTTGCCGCACTGGCGCGGGCGGGAATGTTTGCGCCGGAACAGCCGGACCCGGCGTTTGCCTACCCGCATATGGCTGATTCGCTTGCGCATGGGGCACAGGAAATCACCGTAGAGGATGTGCTCCATGCGCTGGTCGATCCGCGTGAATGGCTGGGCGATGTCGATCCCGCGCGCTGGTCTGATCGCTTCGTTCTGCACGAAACACAGGTGGAACAGCCTGCCGACTATCTGGTGGAGCAGGTGCAGGATCTGGCGCGCATCAGCATGGGGGCGCTGACCGTTGAAAATATCGAAGTGACCGAGGGCGAGATGGGCGCAAACCGCTCGGTGCCCGTCACCATGCGGCTGACCCTCAACGGCGAGCCGCAGGAGTGGCACTGGCTGGGTCACGCGAAATATCTCAGCACCGTCCTGCACGGCCACATGGCGCGGGCGCTCGAAGCGGCGGGGACCGGGCGGCGGTTTGCTGCCTTCTTCCTCGATCAGGGATTCATCTTTGCCTGCCTGGAGGACGGCGCTCTCATCCAGCTCGAGGGCCTGCCATCGTGGGGCCATGACTGGTTTGGCGATGAAAGCGTGGTGCAGGCCGGATCGATCAACGGCTGACCCGGTTCGACCGGCACGTCTTTCGGGGGTGGTGATTCGTTAGCAATCGGGTTTACACAGGTCGGATGGATAAGGCCGATACCGATAAGCCGGTCGCGCGGGTGCCATTCAGGATTGTCCTCGCCTCGATCGTGGGGCTGTGGGCGACCTATCTGGTGCTGATGACGCTGCGCACGCAATTGCTGGGCATGGAATTCGCCGACGAGATGCTGGTGCGGCGGGTGGTCTCCACCCTGTTCGGGATCGTCATCACGCTGGGCCTGTGGGTGGTGCTGCGCCCGTTCGACGGCAAGCCGCTGTGGATGAAGCTGCCCGCCGCGCTGCTCTTCGCCCTCCCCGCCGCGCTGCTCAGCGCCCATGCCAACCGGATCGTCTTTGCCGACTTGCAGGCGGCGCTGGACGACAAGGTGTTGCAGGAACTGGCGCAGACCCGCGGGGTGCCCGCCGAAGAGGTCGATGGCGACATGCTGGCGGACCTTTCGCAACTGGTGCTGATGGGCAGCCGCGAACAGATCATCGAAATCGCCTTCAGCCGCTATTTCATCATGCTGGCCTGGTGCGCGCTCTATCTGGCGCTGCTGACCGGCGAAAAGGCGCGGATGGCGGAGCGGCGCGAGCAGCAGTTCCGCAATGCCGCCAAGGCCGCCGAACTGAAAAGCCTGCGCTATCAGGTCAATCCGCATTTCCTGTTCAACACCTTGAATTCGCTCTCGGCACTGGTGCTGACGGGCAAGACGCAGGCAGCGGAAAAGATGATCCACATGATCAGCACCTTCTACCGCCGCAGCCTGGCCGACGATCCGACTTCGGAAGTACCGCTGCGCGACGAGATTGCGCTGCAGAGGCTGTACCTCGATATCGAAACGGTGCGGTTTCCGCTGCGGCTGGCGGCGGTCTATGACATTCCGGCAGGGCTGGAGGATGCGCTGGTGCCCGGCATGATCCTGCAACCGCTGGTGGAAAATTCGGTCAAGCACGCGGTCGCCCCGACGGGCGGGCAGGTGACGATCACGCTCAGCGCGCGCGAGGAATACGGGCGGCTGGTGGTGAGCGTGTCCGACAACGGCAATTCCGCCGCCAGTCGCGACGATGTGCGCCCCGGCTTCGGCATCGGGCTGAACAATGTTCGCGAGACGGCTGGAGGCGCGGTTCGGCAAGGAAGCCACCGTGGTTTCGGGCCATTCGCCTGACGGTTTCGTCACCCACCTGCGGCTGCCGCTGGTGCGCATTCGGGAAGCGGTAGCGGCATGACCCTTCGACAGGCTCAGGGTGATCGCGAGCAAGTCCTGCGCACGCTGATCGTCGACGATGAACCGCTCGCGGTGGAGCGGATGCAAGTGCTCTGCGCCGAAATCCCGCAACTGACGGTGATCGGCACTGCCAATGATGGCGAATCGGCGCTGCGATTGGCGGACAAGCTTTCGCCCGACCTGCTGCTGCTCGACATGACCATGCCGGGGCTCGATGGCCTGCAAGTGGCCGCCGCAGCGCGCAAACAGGAGCCGCAACCGGCGGTGATTTTCGTCACCGCGCACGAGAATTTCGCGGTCGAGGCCTTCGATCTCGAAGCCATCGACTATGTGCTCAAGCCGGTTGCCGCCGAAAGGCTCGAACGCGCAGTTGAGCGGGCGCTGGCACGGCGGGCTGAACGGGCGAGTAATCCGGTGACACCTAGCCGGTGGCTGAGCGAATTCTGGGTCCCGCATCGCTCCGAACTGCTGCGGATCGATGCCGCCGAAGTGTTCCGTATCGATGCCGAGCGCGACTATGTCCGGCTGCATGTCGGGCAGAGCAGTTATCTGTTGCTCCAGACCATCGCGGGACTGGAAGAACGGCTCGATCCGGAAAAATTCATCCGCATCCACCGTTCCACCATCCTGCGGCGCGATCACATTCGCGGGCTGCGGCATGAAGGGCTGGGGGTGTGGTGCGCCGAACTGGCCGATGGCGAGCAATTGCGGATCGGCCGCACTTACCTGAAGCGCGTGAAGGCGATTGCCGGGCGCTAGTCGTCTTTGTGGGCGAGAGGGTTGCACCGCAGCCGGTGGGACTTGAACGGCTGCGGCGCGATCCGGGAGATAGGCCACTCCTGACTCAGGCGCCGCAAGTGCTCGACCTGCGGCCTTGCTGGTTCGACCGGCGAGTCTGTCTCCCGACGAACCGCGCTTCCCATCCTACCAACGACCGATTGCGCTTAGGCGGCGGCTGGCGCAGGATCGGCGCAATGGCCGTCATCATCACCTTCCTCCTCGGCATGGGCAATTTCGCCTGGCACCGCGCGGTGATCGAAAGCGGGCACCGGATGATCGGGGATATGGAGCCAGCGCAATTGCAGGCGATCCGCTGGCTGAGCCTGTCGTTCGAATTCCTGCTGCTGTGCGGAGCGCTGTTCGCGGCGCGCAGCGGGCACACGGGATGGCTTTGGGCCTATGCGGGATATTCGGCGTTGAACGGCGGGGCGGCGTGGATGATCGTTTCGCGGCGGATTTGATCCGGAACCGGAATCGCGCGAGATGCTTGTCCCGGTATGACTGACACCCGCCGAATCTGGCTCATCAACAACGCCGCCAGCGGCTCCAACGATGCGGTGCAATTGGCCGAGTGCGAGCGGCTGCTTGGCGAGCATGGCTTTGCCATTGCCCAGCGCACCAGCTTTCCCGATCAGGAACTGCCCTCACCCGCGCTGCTCGATGCCGCCGGGATCGAGCTGGCGGCGATCTATGCCGGGGACGGGACGGTCAACGCGGCGCTTGAGGCGCTGACCGGCTGGCACGGCGCAGTGCTGGTGCTGGCGGGAGGGACCATGAACCTGCTCTACCACCGCCTGTTCGGCGAAGCGGAACTGGCCGAAGTGCTGGCAGCCGTCGCCAGCGATCAGGCGCATCGCCGTCGCCCGGCGATGATTTCCGCACCCTGCGGTAATGCCTATGCCGGGCTGCTTGCCGGTCCCGGAACCGCGTGGAACGACGTGCGCGAGGCGATGCGGGCGAATGACCTGCTGAAACTGGCGAGCGGCGCGCAGGCGGCGGTGGCAGAAACGCTCAATGGCGACATGCTGGCCTGCGAGGAGCCAAGGCTGGGGCGGCGCGAGGGCTATCCCTTGCTGTTGCTGACGCCAACCGAAGCGGGGATCATTGTCGAAGCCTATCACGCCGAAACGGCGAGCGAATACCTCGAACAGGCCGCAGCGCTCGCCCGGCGGGATTTCCGCGAGGGTCCGCACGATGTTCTGGGCACGGTCGAGGGCGTCACGCTCGCCAATGTCGCGGGCGGGGCCTTCGGCGTGCTGGTGGACGGGGAACCGCGCGATTGCCCCGGCGCGACCCGCTTTGCGCTGGCCCCAAGCGGCGTGGACCTGCTAGCCACCGTCACCGATGGCTGATCCCAAACTCCTGTTCCACCTGTCCGACATCCATTTCGGGCTCGAAGACAACCACGCGCTCGACTGGGTGGTTGAGGAAATCGCCACGCGCCGTCCCGATGCGGTGGCGATTACCGGCGATCTGACCATGCGCGCGCGGCACCGCGAATTTGCGGCGGCGGTGCGCTGGATCCGCTCGCTCGATGTGCCGGTGACGATCGAGGTGGGCAATCACGACTTGCCCTATTTCAATCCGGTCGAACGCTTCTTCACGCCCTACAAACGCTTTCACGGAGTGGCCGAACTGATCGAGCGCGAAATCGACCTACCCGGCCTCGCCATCGTGCCGCTGAAGACCGTGCGGCGCTGGCAGCCGCGGATGAACTGGTCGAAGGGCTGGATCACTGATGCGGCGCTGGAGCGCTGCCTGACCGCGCTTGATGCGCTGCCCAAGGGGACGCAAGCATTGGTCACCGCGCACCATCCGCTGCGCGAAGTGGGCACGCAGGGCACCGCCTTGACCAAACACGGCGGCAAGGCGCTCGACGAACTGGCGAAGCGCGGCGTGCTGGCGGTGCTCACAGGGCATGTCCACGATGCCTTCGACATCATGGAGGCGACCGCGCATGGCCCGGTGCGGATGATCGGTGCGGGCACGCTGTCGCAGCGGGTCCGCTCGACTCCGCCCAGCTTCAACGAATTGCATTGGGATGGCGTCTCGCTGGACGTTCGGGTGCGCAATCTGGAGCATGTCACCACGGCAGACATGCAGATCGACGATGTCCCCGAAGATGCCATGCCGCCGCGCGCTCCCGGAGAGCCGGTCGCCCCCGTCAATCAGGTCCCGCGCACTGATCCGCCCGTTTACTGAGGAAAATTGCGTAATTGGTCGCATTCGCTCGGCGCTCTGTCGCAAGGCGGGGGAACCATTTGCTGCGGCGGTGTATTACCCGGCGGTGACAACCAGAGTGCTGATCGTCGAGGACGACCTCCTGAACCGCATGTTCTACGAGGCGGTCTTCCAGCAGCGCGGCTATCAGCTGATGGCCGTGGATGATGGCGCGCAGGTGATGGACGCCGTGGCCAGCTTCGCGCCTGATCTCATCACGATGGACATCCACCTGCCGCACGTGTCGGGCCGCAAGCTGATCCGCCAGATCATGCGCAACCCGCAAACCGCGCATATCCCGATCCTCGCCATCACCGCCTATGCGGGCAAAGAGGATGAGGCGGACATTCGCCGCGCCGGGGCAAAAGGCTATCTCGCCAAGCCGCTGAGTATCGAGCGATTGCTGGAGGAAGTGGACGGATTGCTGGCGGCACCCGGTCCCCTCCCAGTCGAAGCCGCAATCCACCACTGATCACCGCGCCCCGCGCGGACCGCAGACAGCGAAAAGGGCGACTCCCTCGTGGGGAGCCGCCCTTCGCATTTCCCACCGTCGCGGGAACTCGTAAAAACGTATCAGCGCTTGCTGAACTGGAAGCTCCGGCGGGCCTTGGCCTTGCCGTACTTCTTGCGCTCCACCACGCGGCTGTCGCGGGTGAGGAAACCGGCGGCCTTGATGATGCCGCGCAGAGCAGGCTCATACCGGGTCAGCGCCTGGCTGATGCCGTGCTTCACTGCACCTGCCTGGCCGGAAAGCCCACCACCGGCAACGGTGCAGACCACGTCATACTGGCCTTCACGTTCCGAAATGGTGAACGGCTGGTTGATGACCAAGCGCAGCGTCGGGCGCGCGAAATAGACTTCCTGGTCCTTGCCGTTGACGGTCACCTTGCCGGTGCCGGGCTTGATCCAGACGCGCGCGGTGGCATCCTTGCGGCGGCCAGTGGCGTAGGCACGGCCCTGCGCGTCGATTTCCTGCTCGCGAAGCGGCATAGTCGGCGCAGCGGGTGCCACAGGGGCAGCGGCTTCACTGGCTTCGACAGCCACGGGAGCATCGCCGATCACGTCCTTGATATCGGCAAGGTCGTTGGCGGTGTTGTTTTCTTCGGTCGCCATTATGCGGACACCTTGTTCTTGCGGTTCATCGAGCCAACATCGAGCACGGTCGGCTGCTGGCCGTCATGCGGGTGCTCGGTGCCATTGTAGAGGTGCAGGTTGCGCAACTGCACCCGGCCGAGCGGACCGCTCGGGACCATGCGCTCGACAGCCTTTTCCAGCACGCGCTCTGGGAAGCGACCGGCCAGCACCTTGTCTGCCGTCACGTCCTTGATGCCACCGGCATAGCCAGTGTGCTTGTAATAGTGCTTCTTGCCGGCCTTGTTGCCGGTGAACTGCACCTTGCCCGCGTTGATCGACGACGACGTGGTCACCACAATCGACGTGCGGGGTGTAGCTCGGCTTGTGCTTGCCGCGGAGGAGATTGGCGATGATCGTGGCGAGGCGGCCGACAACCAGCCCCTCGGCATCGATTACATGCCAGTTCTTCTCGACCTCGGCCGGCTTGATCGACCGTGTGGTCCTGGTCAGCGCCTTCATGGCTGTTCGTTCCTGTGTTTCGTTTTGCGAAGTGCGTTGCGCGGGCCGTTTGGAATCATCCGCCAGACCCGGCGAAGGCGCGCATCTGTCGATTTGCACCCCGCAAGTCAAGCAAATCCGGGCGATTCGAGAGAGGTAAAATAATACCGTGAGAGTACGGGCGCTGTCAGGCGAGCGTCAGGCTCCAGCTTTCACTAGTGGTGCGACGGCTGTTGTCCACCTCGGTCACGATCTCGCGCAGCGCTTCGCGCATCAGGCCAGTCCCTTCGTCGCGCTGCGCTTCGAAACGCGTCATCACTCTGCCGTGACTGCCGTCGGGGAGAGAAATCTCCTGCTCCTGTCGCCGCGGACCTCCCCAGGGGGCAAACAGATCGACTGGCAATTGTGCGATCAGTTCGCCGCCCGCCGCGTGCAGAGCCGCCACGAAACTTTCCAGCGAGACGCGTTCATCCTGCGCCAGCTGTTGGCGGGACAATGTGGCAAAGGCGCGCTCAACCGCCTGGCCGACATTCAACTGATAGCCCAGATCGCTGTCAGGAGAGAGGATACGCCCGAGTGGATCGAGTGCGAGCGGAAACAGCCCGCTTTCGTCCCGCGTGCGCTCCAGCTCGGCGAACTGCGCCAGCGGCGCCGGGGCATCCACCACAACTTCCACCTGTTGCCCATAGATCATGAAGCCATCATTGAAGTGGCGGAATTCCACAGCGAAACTGCGGGTGACACGGAAATTGCGACCGTCGACCATGTCCCTGCTGACAATCCGACGGTAGTGCATTGGTCCTTCGGGCGGGGCGATGAGCCCGCCGATTGATGCTTGTGCGCGCGTTTGCCCGGAGATCAGAGCTGGCGCCAGCGCCGCCGCGAGCGCCAACCGGATAGCCGCGCGCCGATCAACAGCCTTTCCTGCGCCTGCCTTCATTCCCGGCTCTCCTGCCGTGTTTGCCCTGCAAGCCAGTCCAGCGTCACCTGCGCTGCCCTGTCCGCTGTCCAGCCGACAATCGCGGGCACATCGTAAGGATGCAGTTGCGCCAGCCGCTCGCAGGCCTGCTGTAGCAGCAAGGATGTGGTCTTGAACAGCACCCCGGTTTCGCGGCCCTGCATTACTTCACCCTGCCAGCGATAGATCGAAGTGACACCGGGCAGCACATTGGCGCAGGCGACCAGCCCTTCCTCAACCAGCGTGACCGCCGCGGCGTGGGCGCTGGCTTCATCGCCGAAGGGGCACCAGATCAGCGCGGCTTCCGCCACTTCGCTCATGCGCGCCTTCCCAGCACATGTGCACCCCAGGCAAAGCTCGCCACCAGCAGCGCGCCGACCAGCTGGTGCGCAACCGCCAGCCACAGTGCGACGCCGGTCATGACCGTGGCCATGCCAAGGATGATCTGCACGCCGAAAGCCGCATGGATGGCAATCGCGGCGCGGCGATCACGCTGCTTCACCCGGCGCGCCATGATCACCAGCGCCGCCACGGCCACCCAGGCCCACCAGCGGTGGAGGAAGTGCAGCCAGAACGGATCGTGGAGGAAAGTCCAAACCACGCCCCGCGCCCAGCTGACTTCGGGCACCAGCCGCCCCGTCATCAGTGGCCAGCTATCCGATGCGAGGCCCGCGTTGAGGCCCGCCACCCATGCGCCGAGCAGCAGTTGCACGAACAGCACCGTAGCCACCCAGCCGGCCATACCCGTCACCCGCGCGGGTCGGGCATTTCCCCGCGCAAGCTGCCGCAGGTCGAGCGCGGTCCAGATCAGCCCCGCCAGCGTGAACAGCGCGGTGAGCAGGTGGATCGACAGCCAGAAATGCGAAACGTCGGTCATTTCCCCGCCCAGCCCGGAGCGGACCATGAACCAGCCGAACGCCCCCTGCATTCCGCCCAGTGCCAGCAGCGCCAGCAGGCGCGGCTTGTAGCCTTCTGGAATGGCCTGCCGAATCCAGAACCACACCAGCGGCAGCGCGAAGGCCAGCCCCAGCAACCGCCCGAGCAGGCGGTGGAACCATTCCCAGAAGTAGATGAACTTGAAGGCCGCAAGGTCCATCCCGCCGGGTCCGGTGACGTTGCGGTATTCGCCGGTGGCCCGGTAAAGATCGAACTCCGCCTGCCAGTCGGCCTGGCTCAGCGGCGGCAGCGCGCCGGTGAGCGGTTTCCACTGCGTGATCGACAGCCCGCTTTCAGTCAGCCGGGTGATGCCGCCAACCACCACCATCACCAGTACCAGCACAGCGACGGCAAACAGCCAGTTGGCCAGCGCCAGCGGACGTGCTGCATCAAGGGATTTACCATCTGCGACCATTGGCGCGTCGA
>CAVZHE010000011.1:0-12771 GCA_963774985.1 uncultured Alphaproteobacteria bacterium | reverse complement strand
TCTTGGTCGAAAATCCGAATCGCCTATACTGGTCCGATTGAAGCCGGCGCGTGACCGGCCAAGGACGGAGAGAGCGATGGCCGAGCGGCGCCTCGACAAGGCATTGTGTGACTGGTTTGCGGACGAGCCGGTGCTCGACACCACCATCGGCGGCTTGCTGCGCCAGCAGGCGGCGGACAATCCCACTGCCCCCGCGCTGATCGAAGGCCTGCCCGACGGCACCAGCGGGCGGCGCTGGACCTATGCCGAGCTGCTCGCCGATGCCGAGCGGCTGGCCATGGGGCTGGCGGCGCGGTTCCAGCCCGGGGAGAAGATCGCGGTCTGGGGGCCGAACATCCCTGAATGGGTGCTGCTGGAATATGCCTGCGCGCTCGCCGGGCTGACGCTGGTGACGATCAATCCTGCGTACCAGAAGCGTGAACTTACCTACGTGCTCAACAATCGCCGCCGCTGGGCTGTTCCTGGTGCAGGAATTCCGCGGCAACCCGATGGCCGCGCACGCTGCCGACGTCGCGCCCGATTGCCCGCCTTGCGCGAAGTGGTGGACATGAAGGATCACGCGGCGCTGTTCACCGATCCTGTCGGCACGCTGCCCGAAGTGGACACCCACGATCCGGCGCAGATCCAGTACACCAGCGGCACCACCGGTTTTCCCAAGGGCGTGGTCCTCTCCCACCGCAACATCACCAACAATGCCCGCATCTTCATCAAGACCGGCGGCATGGCGGACCGGCAGGCAACCATCGGCCTGACCCCGCTGTTCCACACGATGGGCTGTTCGATGGGCGTGCTCGGATCGCTGCAATCGGCCAGCGCCTATTGCCCGCTGCCCTCGTTCGATCCCAATGCCGCGCTGGATATCATCGCCCGCGAAAAGGTGAGCTGGACGCTGGCGGTGCCGACTATGGCGGTGGCGATGATCGCCGCGCAGAAGGCGGTCCCACGTGACCTGTCCTCATTGAAGGTTATCGGTATCGGCGGCGCGATGGTCGCGCCCGAACTGGCGCGCGCGGCGGAGGCGGTGCTCGGTTCGATGGTGTTGGTCGCTTACGGGCAAACCGAAAGCAGCCCGGTGATCACCACGGCCCGGCCCGACAATTCGCTGGAGGATATCTGCACCACCATCGGCCGCCCGGCCTTGGGTTGCGAAGTGGGCATTTTCGATCCGGCGAGCGACGTGGTGCTGCCGCTGCGGCACGGTGGGCGAAATCCGCAGCCGCTGCCTACGCCACCATGCTCGGCTACAACGACAATCCCGAAGCCACGGCGGAAGCGGTCGATGCGCAAGGCTGGCTGCACACCGGCGACCTAGGCACGATGGACGATCGCGGCTTCGTGCGGATCACCGGGCCGGGTGAAGGACATGATCATTCGCGGCGGCGAAAACCTGTTTCCGGCGGAAATCGAGAACGTGCTGCTCGAAGTTCCGGGTGTGGCCGAATGCGCGGTGGTCGGTGTTCCGGACGAGGTGCTGGGCGAAGCCGTAGCGGCCTTCGTGCGGATGGAGGATGGCGCGGCGTTCGATCCCGATGCCCTGCGCGCGCATTGCCGGTCGCAGATCGCCCCGCAGAAATGCCCCGCCCACTGGCAACAGTGGAAGCTGGCCGCTGACCGGATCGGGCAAGATCCAGAAGTTCAAGTTGCGGGATGAGTGGGTGGCCGAGAAGGCGCTCTCCTAAGGCAAACCCCTTTAACTCTGAACCGCTTATGCTGAGGAAGGGCCGAAGACGAAGTCTGAGGTCCTGTCTCGAAGCACGCTCTGCTGACCTGTCCTTCGAGACGGCTACTCAGCCTGCGCCTTCGAAGCCTCCTCAGGATAAGCGGTAGAGGAATTCAATTCTTGGAACCTCGCTTTAGCGGGCTTTACTTCCGCTTGCGGCGTTCTGCGCGGCGCCGGCGCCAGCGCCGCCAGAACCACCCGCCGCCCAGTGCTCCTCCTCCGGCGAAGAGCCCGGCGGTGCCGAAGGTCGCCAGCGCGCTGCCGATCGCGCCGAACAGCGCCATCAGGATCTGCACAAAGAATTGCAGGATCGTCTGGATGCTCTCTCCCCTTTCACCGGGTAGAATGGCCCGGAAAAGCAGAGCGTTCCATCAAAAACCCTCTCCCATTTCGGGAGAGGGAGGGGCCCGCCGCGTAGCGGTGGGAGGGAGAGGGGTCGCGAAAGCGCCATCGCCGCGCCCCCTCTCCCCCCGACGCTACGCGTCTGTGACCCTCTCCCGCGAGGGGAGAGGGGCTGAAGGGAAGGCGCTACCCCTCCATCACCATCCGCACGAAATCGACCGTCTGCCTAGTCGCAGCAGCAAACTCCGTGGCGGTGGCCTGGAAGGCGCCGAACTGGGCGAATTCGTTCGGCTTCATGCCTTCGAATTCGTAGGCCTGGCGGAAGCTGGGGAGCTTCATCAGCTTTTCCACGCTGGCCGGGTTCGGCTCGCGCGCGATGGCCGAAGGATCGAACGGGGCCAGTTCGTCCTCCGCTTCCATCAGTTGCAGGATGTAGCTCGGCGGGCAGGTGTAGACCATGTCCGACCCGGCGAAATCCTGCACGTGGCGGCTGACGGTGTTGCCGTGCTGGTCCTTCTCCACCCGCATCGAACATTGCAGCATCTTGGACGGGTGGCCGGTGTTCTTGCCCTGCCAGTAGGCGCGCTTGAGCACGGCTTCCTCGCCGTCGCGAATCTCGTCGAGCGACAGTTCGATGCCGCGCGCCTTGGCCTGTACTTTCCAGTCGCCCTTTTCGCCCAGACGGCTGGACATATGGGTGATGACCGAGCGCCATCTGGACAGGTCCACGCCTGCCGCCTGCGCGCGTTGCAGCCCCGCCGTCACCGCCGCGCGGCAGCGGGTATATTGCGCCACGGCAAAGCTGGTGGTGTTGTTGGTGGAAATGCCGCGCGCGGTCAGTTCCTCCAGCACTTCGTAGCCTTCCTTGGAACCGGGCAGCTTGACCATCACATTGTCGCCCATCGCGGCGATGGTGAGGCCCTGCGCCAGCATCGCTTCGCCATCGGTGACGAAGCGCGGATCGACCTGGCCCGAGAGCATGCCGTACTTGTGGCCCGATTTCTCGAACACCGGGCGGATCGCATCGGCACCGCGCTTGCACCAGTTCGAGGTACATCTTCCAGTACACGCCTTCGACATCGAGCGCGCGGTCCGACGCGGCGATATCCTTGACCAGCTGGGTCCAGCCCTGCGGATCGAGCTGCACCGCCTGCAAGCTGAGCGGCGGATTGGTGGTGACGCCGCGAAAGCCCATTTCGCCGGTCTGCTTGATCGTGCCGTTGTCATAGAGGCGGGTAAGCTGCTCTTCCCACTCGGCGCGCTTGGCTTCGGGCGCCTTGGCCAGCGACTCGGCCTTCCAGCTCGGATAGACCAGCGGCGCACTGTCCCACCAGATTTCGGCTTCGGGATTGGTGGCGGCGAGTTTTTCGAGGATGTGCTGGGTCATGGCTGGCGCGGGGCTCCTTTGCGCTGGCTCCCTAGGCGTAGGGCGCGGACATAGTCAATTGAGGAGAGAGCGGGTGCGGCGCGGCGCTCACCTTCTCCGCGCCGCGATCACTCCAATGCCATTGGCCGAGCGGGTAGTAACCCGCAGGCTGACATCGGGTGCAGGCCCACAGGGCGCCAGTTCGAGTTCGGCCAGCAATCGCGCCGCGACCACCGCGATTTCCGCCAGCGCGAATTGCGCCGCGATGCAGACACGCGGACCTGCTCCGAAGGGCAGCCAGCCGGGCGACGGGGGTGCGTCGGGCAGGAACCGGTCAGGATCGAACATGTCCGGCGCGTGCCACAATTGCCGATGGCGATGCATGGCATAGATGCAGACGACCACCGGCTGGCCCTTGCGGACCTGCTTCCCGCCCAATTCGTGCGCCATTGCGGCAGTGCGCACCAGCAGCGGCGCGGGCGGATAAAGCCGCAGGGCTTCCTGCACCACGCGGCGGGTTACGGGCAGGCGTTCGGCAGACCATTGCCCAGCGGTGCAAGCTTGCCCTTCCTCGCAGACCCGCGCTTGCCATTCGGGATGGCGCGCGAGCAGGAACAGCGTCCAGCTCGCCCCGGCAACGGTGGTGTCCATCGCCGCCGGGAACAGTCCCTGCACATTGTCCTGCAACGGGCCAACACCATCGAGCAGTGCAAGCAGATCTTGCCCCGCGCCTGCTTTCGAGTTCTCGTGTTCCGCCGCCAGCCGCCGCGCCAAGGCCCGGATGCGCCGCACTGCCGGATCGCCGGGAATGCCCGCCAGCCGATCATGCCAGCTTTCAGGCAAAGGCAGCATGTCGCGCAGGCCGAACCCGGCGATGCGACGGATATAAGCGGGAATGTCAGCGGCGACCTGATCGCTGTCCACCTTCCCACGCCCATCCACCAGCGTGGTGAAGACTATCCGGGCGATGACTTTGGCCATCGCGACTGGCAGATCAACATGCTCGCCGATAGGCCAATCGGTAGCCACCACGCCCGCTGCTGCGGCAAAGTCCGCACTGCGCGCCTCCACCGCCTGCGGTCGGAAAGCGGGGGCGGCAGCGCGGCGCTGGGCGTGCCACGCTTCGCCCTCGGCCGCCGCAAGTCCCTTGCCCCAGGCTCGCCGCATCAGCCGCCGCATGAAGCGATCACGCGCGTAATGGCCGTGACGATCGTTGAGCACTTCGCGCGCCAGTTCCGGGTCCGCCACCACCAGCGGCGCGCCCGGTCCCGGCAATTGCACGCAGGGCTGTTCGAGAATCGCGGCGGGTATCACCGCCGCCGGATCAGAAACACCGTGTCGCAACATGTCGGCCAGCGAAGGCATCGCCGGACGAAAATTATAGGCAGGCAGGGGTTCGGTCTCGATCATTCCGTTCCCCTTCCCGCTGCCGAGACTAGGCCGCTGGCTCCCCGAAATCATCGGGCGCATCGAGCCCATAGGCGGTGTGCAGCACGCGCACTGCCAGTTCGGTTTCGTCCTCGTCGATCAGCACCGACACCTTGATTTCCGACGTGGAGATCGCCTGCACGTTGATTCCGCGATCGGCCAGCGCCTTGAACATCGTCGCCGCGACGCCCGCGTGGCTCTTCATCCCCATGCCGACGACACGGAAATCTTCGCCACCTTGGCATCGGTGATGATGCGGTTGAAGCCGATCACCTCGCGCTTGTCTTCCAGCAGCGCCTGCGCCCGCGCCAGTTCGGCCTGCGGGACCGTGAAGGTCACGTCGGTCTCGCCCTTGTCGCGTCCGACGTTCTGGATGATCATGTCGACATTGATGCCGGCATCGCCCAGCGGGGTGAAAATATTGGCCACCGCGCCGGGCCGGTCGGGCACGCGGGTGAGCACCACGCGCGCCTCGTTCTTGTCATGCGCGATGCCGGTAACGGACTGGCGTTCCACTTGGCCTTCCTCCAGTAATCTGCTCATTTCGTCCTCGGACACGATCATCGTGCCGGGCAGGGTATCGGCGGCGGGAGCATCCTCGTCCACGAAGGAGGAGAGCACCTGCACCCGCACATTGTGCTTCATCGCCATGCTGACCGAACGGGTCTGGAGCACTTTCGCGCCGACCGAGGCCAGTTCGAGCATTTCCTCGAAGGCGATATGCTTGATCTTGCGCGCGCGGGCGACGATGCGCGGATCGGTGGTGTAGACCCCGTCAACATCGGTGTAGATATCGCAGCGGTCCGCATGGATCGCAGCCGCAATCGCGACCGCCGAGGTGTCCGATCCGCCGCGACCCATGGTAGTGATGCGGCCCTCGTCGGAAACACCCTGGAAACCGGGGATCACCGCGATTTCGCCCGCAGCCATGGCCGCGACCATCGCGTCTGCCGGGATATCGCCGACGCGGGCATTGGCGTGGTTGGAGAAGGTGTTGAGCGGCAATTGCCAGCCGAGCCAGCTGCGGGCCTTGCAGCCCATCGCCTGCAGCGTCAGCGCGAGCAGCCCGCTGGTCACCTGTTCGCCGGAGGAGACCACGACATCGTATTCGGCTGGATCATAGAGCGGGTTCGCCTCGCGGCAGAAGTTGACCAGCCGGTCGGTCTCCCCCGCCATCGCGCTGACCACCACCGCGACTTCGTTCCCGCCCGCCGCCTGCGCACGCACGAGGTTGGCGACGCGGCGAATCCGCTCGGTCCCCGCCATCGAGGTGCCCCCGAATTTCATCACTATCCGTGCCACGGTGTTCTCTCGCCACTCACTTTGCAGGTATGGTTAAATCCCCGGCGCGCTGTTAGGATGGCGAGATGAGCGATGCAACTGTCACAACTGCAACCAGTTCGGCCACCATCCGCCCGGAAGAGGCGGCGCATTTCGGCAAGCTGGCGCGCGAATGGTGGGACCCGAAGGGCTCTTCCGCGATGCTCCACCGGCTGAACCCGGTGCGGCTGGGCTTTATCCGCGACGCGATCGACCTGCATTGGGGCGGCGATGTCGGTCAGGGGAAGCCGCTGGCGGGCAAGGCGGCGCTCGATGTGGGTTGCGGCGCGGGGCTGCTGTGCGAACCGCTGGCAAGGCTGGGTGCTGCGGTAACGGGGGTGGATGCGGCGCCGGAGAACATTGCCGTAGCGAGCGAACATGCGCGCGGGGCAGGCCTCCTTTCCCCCCTCCCCTTTAGGGGAGGGGCTGGGGGTGGGGGCTGTCAGGATGGGGCAGACGAAACGGTCGCCGACATCCCCCACCCCAACCCCTCCCCTGAAGGGGAGGGGCTTATCTGCTACGCTTCGGGAGAGCTGGCGACGCTGGGACTAGGGCAGTTCGATCTGGTCACCTGCATGGAAGTGATCGAGCACGTCGCCGACAAGAGCCCTTCATCGCCGAGCTAGCCGCGCATCTTGCGCCGGGAGGACTGCTGGTGATGTCCACTCCCAACCGCACTCTGGCGAGCCGCGCGCTGCTGGTGCAGGGCGCAGAAATGCTCGGCATGGTCCCGCGCGGCACCCATCACTGGGAGGACTTTGTTACGCCTGACGAACTGACGGACCTGCTGGCGGCGGCGGGGTTGGAGATGACGCAGGTGAAGGGGATCGCTTTTTCTCCGGTAAAGGGGCTGCATTTGTCGGACGATATGGCGCTGAACTACATCCTGACGGCGCGACACGCCTGATTTCGTCATTGCGAGCGAAGCGCGGCAATCATCTCCTGAAAGTTGCGCTAGGCGCTTCGGCAGGAGATGTTTTGCCCGTCCCCTCGGCACCTCGCAATGACGAAAGATCTTGCGGGTTTCATAAATATGGCCATCACCGCAAACTCGCGTATAATAAATCGTTCCAAGGTCTCGCGCATCGAGCAGGATAATGTGAGAATTCGTCGAGCCAGGTGCGCCCGTAGCGCAGACGAGTAACTCATAATTTCCCGTTTCTGCAGGATTGTCTAAATATCGCAGTGCCGTGGGCATAAACGCATTCTCCTTGCGTGAGGTCCACGCGTGGACCAGCAAGCCAGCCTCTTGCGCGTGGTCAACGGATGGTCCCCTTCCCAATAACGATGACCAGCGCGGAGGGCGGCCCCAATTCCATCCGCATATTGCGCAATTTCCGCCAGCCCTTCCGGTGTCACCATTTGCGCATAGGTCATGGTCGCATTGTCCGCCGGGCCGCCTTCTGCCGCCACCAGTTGCACCAGTGGCAACTCGGTAATCGAGGCGAGCCGCCACAGTGTGTCACCTCGAAGCACTGGATGAAAACCGGCGCATCGGCCCCGGCATAGCCTGCCGCGTGAAGCTCGGTGACGAGCAGGTGGGCAAGGTCCAGTCCGAATGCTCTCGAAATAGCTGGGGTGCTTGATCTCCGGATAAATCCCCATAACCCGGCCGTCTCGGCTTCCTTGGCGCGCACCAGCGTGATTATCTCCGCCAGCGTCGGCACCTGATACAGCCCATCGAAGGCAGTGTTCTGCGGGCGGATTTCTGGCAGTCGCTCGCGGGCACGCAGCGTGCGCAGCTCGGCCAGCGTGAAGTCTTCGCTGAACCAGTCGGTCACCTGCTCGCCGTCGATGGTCTTCGTGGTGCGGCGCTCGGCGAATTCGGGGTGCTCGGCGACATCGGTGGTGCCCGACAGCGCATTCTCGTGCCGCGCCACCAGTACGCCGTCGGCGGTGGGGACAAGGTCCATTTCGATATAGTCCGCGCCCTGATCGATCGCCAGTTCGTAGGCCGCCAAGGTGTGTTCGTGACGGTCCCCCGAAGCGCCGCGATGGGCGATAATGAGCATGATCCCGTCGTCTCCATGCTGCGCCGAGGCGGGCGAAGATGCTGCACCCAATGCTGCGCAACAAAGTGTTGTTATAATGATCAAATACCTAAGCATGATGGTTCCTTGCATAGACCACCGGCGTACAGCGGGCGAAGCATAAATCTTGCTGCTATTGTGCCTTCGGTTTGTGACAGCATCAAACATCGAGCGCCGCCGTAGCCGCTGCCAGCCGCGCTTCGCCCGCGCCGGATATGCGCACGAAGGGTACCCCCGCAGCGACCAGCACCTGTTCGGTTATCGCGGCAAATTTCGCGCGGTCCGCCGGATTGGCGAACATGCGGGTGCCATCGTCGATCCAGGGCAGGTCCGGTTCCAGCAGCAGGTAGAGATCGGCCTTTGGCGTTTGCATCAGTTCATGGGGCGCGCTCGCCCAGCAGCATTTCGCACCATGCGGCGGTCATCAGGGCATCGGTGTCGGCCAGCAGGATCGGCCCTGCCCATCGCTCCGCCGCCGCGATCATCGCCTGCTGCGCGCGGCCGATCAGCAGCAGGTCGGCCATGGTCAGCGGATCGCGATGCGCCTCGCAATGGCTGCGCCCGTATTCGCCCACGACGATAGCTCCAAGGCGCTGGGCAAGCTGCGCCGCCAGGGTCGACTTGCCGGTGCCCCCCGTCCCGTGCAGGCACACCCGCCGCCGGTAGTGCACCTGTACCGGAGGCGGCAACAGTGCCCAGTGCGCTGCCGGATCGGCGCGCACCGCGCTGGCGGAGAGGCCGGAGAGCGCGTCCGCCATGCCCAGCACGCGACCGCCCAAGGGCACGAAGCGTCCGCCCAGTTCCTGCGCGCAGTCGCGCGCCATAGCCTTCCCCCGCGAACACATAGTCGATCGGTTCGGGATGGGCCGCGCGCACAATGCCACGCCACACCGGCCAGAACTCTGCGCTGTCGTCAGGCTCCTGCGGCACCACCTCGCCGTGGCCGAGCACCCGGCACGCGGGGAACAGCGTGCGCATCCAGCCGAGCCGCGTCTCGCCCGCGATCGGATCGTCCGGCAGCCAGCACACCAACACAGTCAATTCGTCAACGAGCGCCTGCGCCGCCTCGATCAGCGCCACGTGCCCGGCGTGCGGCGGCATGAACTTGCCGAGCAGAAAGCCGCGTGTGGTCACCCCGGGCTCCTCGCCGCTTTGCGCAGCGCGCATCCACTGGAACAGGCCCAGCATGGCCAGCAACAGGAAGGCGACGTAGAGCCCCGCGGTAAGGTGCAGGTCGCGCTCGATATAGAGCCAGATCGCGCCGCAATCGATCGCCACCCAAAGAACCCAGTTTTCCACCCGCCGCCACGACAGCAATATCTGCGCGACCACGCTGGCCCCGGTGATCGCAGCATCGGCAAAGGGCATGGCGGCATCGGTGAAGTGGTGCATCGCCCAGCCGAGCGACAGGGTCACTGCGACCACGGCCAGCAAGGATGCCACGCGCGCGGGCCAGTCCATCCAGCGCACCGGCACCGGCTGCGCGAGACCGCCCGCCCTTGCCCACAGGTACCAGCCCCAGCCCTGCACCACGAAGAAGAACACCTGTAGCAGCGATTTGCCGTACAGCCGCGCTTCCCAGAAGATCAGCAGGTAAAGCGCCACCATGGCCATGCCGAAGGGGTAGTTCCAGATGCTGCGCCGGACGAGCAGGCCGACATTGGCCAGCCCCAGCATCACCGCGGCAATTTCCAGCGGGTTCATGCCTGCCCGATAACCGCCCAACGCCGCCTGCCAGGCCGCCGCGTCGAAGCCCACCAGCAGCCCTCCCGGATGCTCCACCACCGGGCGCTTGATCATGCTCGGCTGTTCGGCCAGCAAGGTCGCTGCGCGGGCTGCATCGTCGGCGCGCGCCTTGTCGGCATCGGGCAGTTTGCGCCAGGTCGTGCCGCGCCGGTTGAGCACCGCGTCGAGCCCCTCGGCGCCGATCCACTGTTCGAGCTGGATGACATCGGCGCCTTCCTTCTTGTAGTCATGGAAGGTGTATTCGAGACCGCGCGCGTCGAGCCAGGCGCGGGCCTTCTTCACCGTGTCGCAATTGGGAATGCCGTAAAGGTGGATCATGTCTCATCCCTCGCGGTGAAATTGTGTACCCTTGAAGGCGCACCAGTAAACAGCGTGTAGCTGGCGTAGTATGCCGCGCGGAATGGGCCTGCATGGTGCGATGTTCCTCCTGCCGCCCCCATGCCCGCGCGCTCGCTTCATCCTTCCATTCGGACAGCGCCACGACTTCACCATCGTCCGCCGTGTAGCTCTTGAACGAGAGGTAGCCGGGCTGCTGTGCGGCCATGACTTCCATATGCGCGGCGTCGGCGCTGTAGGCAGCCTGATCGATATCTGCGCGTTTACGATTGCGGAAAACCACCAGATACATAGCCATCTCCTTACCCCAAATTTGCATCCGCAATCGCCACCGCCAGCGCGTCGGCAGCATCGGCCCCGGCGATCTTCGCGCCGGGCAGCAGCACCTTGAGCATCGCCTGCACCTGCGCCTTCTCCGCCGCTCCCGTACCGACAATCGCCTTCTTCACCAACCGCGCGGCACGTTCGCGCACTTCCAGTCCCGGAGACCCCGCAGGCCGCCAGCACGCTCCCGCGCGCCTGCGCCAGCTTGATCGTGCTCTGGGCATTCTTGTTGGCGAATACCTCCTCGCAGGCCGCGCGGTCCGGCGCATAGGTGGCGATCACTGCCGCTACTTCGCGATGCAAATGCGCCAGCCGTTGCGCCATCGGGGCCTTGGTATCAGTGGCGATCTGGCCGTTGGCCACGTGCGAGAGGCGGCTCCCCTCGCTGCGGATCACGCCCCAGCCGGTGCAAGAAAGCGAGGGAGCGAGGCCGAGGATCAGCATTGGCAATCCCTCCCCAAGCTCGCTCGGGGAGGGGGACCACCCGCAGGCTGGTGGAGGGGCACGGGGGCAAGCACAAAGGACCCTCCACCATGCTACGCATGGTCCCCCTCCCCATCTGCGATGGGGAGGATTTCATCACCCGCCCAGCTTTTCCATCACCTCGTCCGGGATCAGTTAATTCCCCAAGACGGTCTGCACGTCGTCGTCATCATCGAGCGCGTCGACCAGCTTCATCAGCGTGCCCGCATCCTTCTCGTCCATCGCCACCGTGAGGCTGGGCTTCCACGCCAGCTTCACCCCGTCCGCCGCGCCGAGCACCTTCTCCAGATCGCCCGCGACCTGGTGCAACGCATCGGATTCGTCCAAATCACATGCCCGTCTTCGCCCGATTCGATATCGTCCGCGCCCGCTTCCATCGCCGCCATCAGCACGGTCTTCCTCGTCACCGGCGCTGGCGGGATATTCGATCAATCCCTTGCGGTCGAACCCATGGCTCACCGCGCCCGATGCGGCGAGGTTGCCGCCGTTCTTGGAGAAGGCGGTGCGGATGTTGGTGGCGGTGCGGTTGCGGTTATCGGTCAAGGCTTCGACGATGATCGCGCTGCCGCCGGGCCGTAGCCTTCGTAGCGCACTTCTTCGTAATCCTCGCCGCCCGCCTGGCTGGCCTTGTCGATCGCGCGCTGGATATTGTCCTTGGGCATCGACTGCGCCTTGGCCGCGTTCACCGCCAGCCGCAGCCGCGGGTTCATGTCCGCATCGGGCATGCCCATCTTCGCCGCGACCGTGATTTCGCGGCTGAGCTTGGAAAACAGATTGGACCGCTTTTTGTCCTGCGCACCCTTACGGTGCATGATATTCTTGAACTTGGAATGGCCTGCCATGGGTCTTTTCGATGTTGCAGTGGAACGGGATGCCGCTGCCCTTAGCGAAGCGCGGGCGGGGCGACAATGCTTGGGCGCGGTGTTGAAATTTTGCGCGGTGATCTCCACGGTAGGGAGCCACCCCCAGAGCCGTCTTGCTTCCGTAGGCAGGCGAGGGCAGGAACGCGCCATGACTGAACTGAACAATCATGATTTCCTGCAAGTGCTGGTCGAAGATACTTTGCCGTAATCGAGCGTAACGAGATTCTAGACACAGATGCATCGCGCCGGAAATTGGTAAGGACAGCATTCGCGTGCATAGAGGGCATGGTCTGGGTCCTGCGGGAGCATGTGATCTCTACCGCGCAGGAACTCTCAATGCTCCACGAAAGCGAATCCAAGGCTCTTGAGGAAGAGTCCTTCTTTGTTTCGATCAATGGCAAGATTTCTTCGCAGAGAAAATTCATCCCGATCCCAGCGATGATCAGACTTTGTGTGCGTATTACAGAACGGATGCAACCGGGGTTCTCAATCTCTTTCGACGCTCACGAGTGGCAAGCCTTTCAGCGGTTTATCGAGGTGCGCAACGCGCTGAGCCACCCCAAGCGACCGACAGACATCAAGATATCCAAAGAGGATTTGGATACCAGTCTCTTGTCCTTTTTCTGGGTATTGCAAACAGCGGTTGATTGCATCGAGGCGCAGAACCGGGCGCTCAAGAATTACCTGCAGGAGTTCCAAGGAATTGTTGAGCAACTCAAGGCCGGGAACCCAGTTATGATGGCGCACTACGCCGCCGCTAAACTGCGTTTCGAAGAATTGTTTTAATCGATTCCCAGCGCTGCCTTATACACC
>CAVZHE010000010.1:0-15531 GCA_963774985.1 uncultured Alphaproteobacteria bacterium | reverse complement strand
GAACCCGAATTATTTGTACTGGGCGGAGTAGCTACCGGGGTTCTAATTGCAACGCAATTGACCGACCATGGAATAATTATGCGGGATAGCTCCGAATAGACAGCATTAATCAAGCGAGGGTCCGAACCAATTGGTGAATATAGGCCAACAACTCGCGGTGTGATGGTCGTTTGGGCATCGTTTCCGCCGTACAGAGGGCTTGGCTGGTGCCGATCGCCAAGATGCTTTGTTCGATTGTTGTCTGGTCGAGTTTGCTCGGCAACGGAAGTGCGGTGGCGATGGACCTTCCTGTAAATCCCAAAAGTCTGCACCGTCATTGTCCCGGCAAGGGCATTGGCATCGGCACTGGCACCGATCACACCCAATCCGCTGAGGTCGATTCCGCCTTCCAACGCCCTGATATCTGCCGTCAATCGCAAGCCAACACCGATATAAATTGGAAACACTACAACAGGTTCAGTGGATCCTGATCTACTTTGTCGAAAGTTTCATGTCCAATGGAAAGCAAATTAGCGGAATATCCGGTAATTGTCTCACCAGTTTGCAAAGGAGTAGCTATGGACAGTGGCGAATTGGCACCTGCTGGTGTTGATACGTTTCTACGTATTTGAAAAACTGCCGGAACTACGTCTACATTTACATAGTCCAGCACCGCCCGATATGCCTGATCTTCAGCAGTGATTTTTGATGGACCAAATTGGAGGCCACCGTTGGTGTTGAACTCTGCCACTGCAAATCGAACCGCCAGATCGGGGAGTGCCTCGAGTGTAGGCAAGGGTACAGCATTTACTGCCGGGCAGCCCGGTCCGTTGGCCATAGCCCTTACTGGCAGCGGATCGAGCGGGATGTATCCGTAATTGCTACTTTGCTCGCCCAGCGTCTGCGGCAGCATGTTCCGCGTTCGATTGCCGTTCACCCCCAAGTCGCCAACAAATGCCGCGCACCCTGATAGGGAGGTCAGGAATAAGATCGCGCAAACTTTTTTTCCCAACATGACCCTTCGCCCCCTGCATTCCATTGCATAGCAAATGTTTGGGCGGCCCGACAGGATGAATGCGGCAGTGTTACAATGTTCTAATCCTGACTTGGTCGAAAATCCGAATCGCCTATACTGGTCCGATTGAAGCCGGCGCGTGACCGGCCAAGGACGGAGACAGCGATGGCCGAGCGGCGCCTCGACAAGGCATTGTGTGACTGGTTTGCGGACGAGCCGGTCCTCGACACCACCATCGGCGGCTTGCTGCGCCAGCAGGCGGCGGACAATCCCACTGCCCCCGCGCTGATCGAAGGCCTGCCCGACGGCACCAGCGGGCGGCGCTGGACTATGCCGAGCTGCTCGCCGATGCCGAGCGGTTAGCCAAGGGGCTGGCGGCGCGGTTCCAGCCCGGCGAGAAACTCGCCGTTTTCGGGGGCCGAACAGCCCCGAATGGGTGCTGCTGGAATATGCCTCCGCGCTGGCAGGCCTGACGCTGGTGACTGGTGACTCCCATCCTACCAGAAGCGCGAGCTGGATATATGTGCTGCGCCATTCGGGCAGTGCGGGATTGGTGCTGGTGGAAGAATATCGCGGCAATCCGATGCCCGCGCCATCTTGCCGATTTGGTGGTGGGCGATATCCCGGCGCTGCGTGAAGTGATCGATATGGTGGCCAGGCCTGCTGGCGTTGACGGGCGAGTGGCGCCTTGCCCGATGTGGCCACCAATGATCCGGCGCAAATCCAATATACCAGCGGCACCACCGGCTTTCCCAAGGGCGTGGTCCTGTCTCACCGCAACCTTGCCAACAACGCCCGCCTGTTCACCAAAGCTGGCGGGATGGCGCTCCGGGAATTCCGACCATCGGCCTGACCCCGCTGTTCCACACTATCGGATGTTCGATGTTCGTGCTGGGCGCGTTGCAATTGGGCAGCGGCCTATATTTCCATGCCGATGTTCGAACCGAACGCCGCGCTTGATCTGATGGCGCGCGAGAAGGTGAGCTGGACACTGGCGGTGCCAACTATGGCGGTGGCGATGATCGCTGCGCAGAAGGCTGTCCCACGTGACCTGTCCTCATTGAAGGTGATCGGCATCGGCGGCGCGATGGTCGCGCCCGAACTGGCGCGCGCGGCGGAAGCGGTGCTCGGTTCGATGGTGTTGGTCGCTTACGGGCAGACCGAAAGCAGCCCGGTGATCACCACCGCGCGGCCCGACGATTCGCTGGAGGATATCTGCACCACCATCGGCCGCCCTGCGCTGGGCTGCGAAGTGGGTATTTTCGATCCCGCCAGCGACGAGGTGTTGGCGTGCGACACAGTGGGCGAAATCCGCAGCCGCTCCTATGCCACCATGCTGGGCTACAACGACAATCCCGAAGCGACGGCGGAAGCGGTCGATGCGCAGGGCTGGCTGCACACCGGCGATCTGGGCACGATGGACGATCGCGGTTTCGTGCGGATCACGGGCCGGGTGAAGGACATGATCATTCGCGGCGGCGAAAACCTGTTCCCGGCGGAAATCGAGAACGTACTGCTCGAACTGGCGGGCGTGGCCGAATGCGCGGTGGTCGGCGTGCCCGACGAGGTGCTGGGCGAAGCGGTAGCCGCCTTCGTGCGATGGAGAAGGGCGCTGCGTTCGATCCCGATGCGCTGCGCGCGCATTGCCGGTCACAGATCGCCCCGCAGAAATGCCCCGCCTATGGCAGGCGGTGGAAGCCTGGCCGATGACGGATCGGGGCAAGATTTAGAAATTTGCGCTTAGGGATGAATGGGTGGCGGGGCGGGTGGCCAGTTAGTGCAAGCGCAGTCATCGGCCGGCGACCTAGACGACAGACAGGCGCTCCGTGCCGGGGGGCTACGGTGATCGCGTAAGAACGTGCCTGCTCGGCGGCTTTGCGAGGGAGCGAGGCGTCATGCCAGCCAATCACTGTCGTCAAAAGTATACCGGCACGGAAGAGTGCGGTATGATTTGGCTGACGAGGATATAGCTAACGATTTCGGATGCATCTTGAATAAGTTCGTAGCATCTTCGATGGCATACCTCAGATCAATTTTCTTAGCTTTCGACGATTGTATTGCGGGAGTATGGTACAACGGACTTAGTCTTGCGGATTCGATCTCGCGCGATGAGGTAGTCACAGATTTCCATCCGGACAATTTGTCGCGTGACAAATTGGATTGATTAGGTATAAACGCTTTGTGCGGTCGAAGATGTTTCGAAGGCCAGTTCGATGCGGCACGACATCTATCCGTTTCAGTCATATCTGGCTTGCACTTGGGCCATCGGCTGGAGCGCCGATCTTCATCGCATGAGCCGTCAGTGCTGGCCAGCGCAGTTCACGTGTTTTCGTCGATTACACATCTGTCAGCGGGATTGAGACAGCAGGTGCCGTTCGATACCGCACACCCTCAACAGTCGATCATCATCGAGACTCGATCGATCGCAAGGCTCGGGAGCTCGGCAGAAAGCCAGTTGCCAATATCCGTGAAATTTGACGCGTGAGCTCAAGCCCGAGCATAATTACCGAACCATTCGAGTCGGATCGCCCAGACTTGCAACGCCTCCAGCTGCCGCATGAAATCCCGAATAACGTGGCTGGCAAAGTTCGCCTTCAGGGCTACCACTGCCGGAACGCCACTCGCTCCTTGCTGCCACACGATTAGACGTCACGAGCCATGTGAAGCGCCATCACATTGATTGCCACGGCTTCGACGTGATCGACGCAGTGCCAGAAGAATTTCGGCATGAAACTGCTTCAGGACGGCCTGATCTGGGGAACCTGTCCACGCAGCTCTACGCCATACGCGGCGATCGAACGTCCATTCGCAACATGCAGACTGCCAGAGGCGCTGCCAGGCTAGGCGTCAACCACGGCTATTAACCTGTCCAAGCTGGCTCGTGTCATGACGCAGCCGTCCATTTGCCAATAAGCAGCGATACAGGTTGAACACGTGGTAGAAAGTCGGTGCAGCCATAAGTATCGGCGAAGGTTATATCCATACTTACTGCAGAATGCTGGTCGCAGATCGTCGAGCAGAGTGTATTTGACGATTATCGGGTGTTTCCCTGTTTGCCGAGACGCTATGGAACAATAAGTCTGCCAGATCGTAGCGCCAATGGGCTCTTGCTATTTCAATCGGACTTCTGGTTTAACTCTAGTTGGTCAGTCGCGCCAGGTGAAATGGCTGAAACGTTTATTTCGTCGTCGTCGCGGCTGAAACATCCATCACCCCTTGCATCAGTCCGGGCTATCATAAGAGGCCCGTCTCTTACGCCACATGAGGCTTCAGCGATTGACTCGAAAATCCCGTTCTAGCTCGGTAACGGTCAGATCTCGCATGCTTGAGTGCAGCGCGAGGGCTGACAGTGGATCGCTACGCTCGCCATTCAGGACGCTCACGATTGGTATTGGGGTGACAGCGCGAGTCACCGACCGCAGGTCGCGATACACTATTTCATAAGGCCCCCTATTGTCGGGAGGGCATCGCTATTTCACAGTGCGACCGAGACGTCAATGGGCCTGAGTGACACGTATCGCAGAAAGCGGCACGTCACGCCACAAATCCCTAACCTTCCATCACCATCCGCACAAAATCCACCGTCTGGCGGGTGGCGGCAGCAAATTCGGTTGCGGTCGCCTTGAAGGCCCCGAAATGGGCGAATTCGTTCGGCTTCATCCCTTCAAATTCATAGGCTTGGCAAAAGTCGGGGAGCTTCATCAGCTTTGCGACGCTGGCCGGGTTCGGTTCGCGGGCAATGGACGAGGGGTCAAACGGCGCCAGCCGGCATCCGCCTCCATCAGCCCGGGATATATCTCGGCGGGCAGGTATAGACCATGTCCCAGCCGGCAAAATCCTGCATGTGGCGGCTACGGTCCGGCCGTGCGGTCCTTTTCCACCCGCATCGAACATTGCAGCATCTTGGACGGGTGGCCCTTGGGCTTGCCCTGCCAGTAGGCGCGCTTGAGCACGGCTTCCTCGCCATCGCGAATATCGGCGAGCGCCAGTTCGATCCCGCGCGCCTTGGCCTGTGCTTTCCAATCGCTGTGTTCCCCCAGGCGGCCGACATATGGGTGATGACCGACGCCAGCGGGAAAGGTCCACCCCGCCGCCTGGGCGCGTTCAGGCCTGCGCTCACCGCCGCGCTGCAGCGGATATATTGCGCCACGGCAAAGCTGGTGGTGTTGTTGGTGGAAATGCCGCGCGCGGTCAGTTCCTCCAGCACTTCGTAGCCTTCCTCAGATCCGGGCAGCTTGACCATCACGTTGTCGCCCATCGCGGCGATGGTCAGGCCCTGCGCCAGCATGCCTCGCCATCGGTGACGAAGCGCGGATCGACCTGACCCGAAGCATCCCGTATTTGTCGCCCGATTTCTCGAAAACCGGGCGGATCGCATCGGCCCCGCGCCTGCACCAGTTCGAGGTACATCTTCCAGTACACGCCTTCGACATCGAGCGCGCGGTCGACGCGGCGATTTCCTTGACCGCTGGGTCCAGCCCTCGGATCGAGCTGCACCGCCTGCAGGCACAGCGGCGGATTGGTGGTGACCCCGCGAAAGCCCATTTCGCCGGTCTGCTTGATCGTGCCGTTGTTAGAGGCGGGTTAGCTGCTCTTCCCACTCGGCGCGCTTGGCTTCGGGCGCCTTGGCCAGCGATTCGGCCTTCCAGCTCGGATAGACCAGCGGCGCACTGTCCCACCAGATTTCGGCTTCGGGATTGGTGGCGGCGAGTTTTTCGAGGATGTGCTGGGTCATGGCTGGCGCGGGGCTCCTTTGCGCTGGCTCCCTAGGCGTAGGGCGCGGACATAGTCAATTGAGGAGAGAGCGGGTGCGGCGCGGCGCTCACCTTCTCCGCGCCGCGTCACTCCAATGCCATTGGCCGAGCGGGTGGTGACCCGCAGGCTGACATGGTGCAGGCCCACAGGGCGCCAGTTCGAGTTCGGCCAGCAATCGCGCCGCGACCACCGCGATTTCCGCCAGCGCGAATTGCGCCGCGATGCACGCGCGGCCCCGCCCGAAGGGCAGCCAGCCGGGCGACGGGGGTGCGCCGGGCAGGAACCGTCAGGATCGAACATGTCCGGCGCGTGCCACAATTGCCGATGGCGATGCATGGCATAGATGCAGACGACCACCGGCTGGCCCTTGCGGACCTGCTTCCCGCCCAATTCGTGCGCCATTGCGGCAGTGCGCACCAGCAGCGGCGCGGGCGGATAAAGACGCAGGGCTTCCTGCACCACGCGGCGGGTTACTGGCAGACGTTCGGCAGACCATTTCCCACGTGCAGGCCCGCCCCTCCTCGCAGACCCGCGCTTGCCATTCGGGATGGCGCGCGAGCAGGAACAGCGTCCAGCTCGCCCCGGCAACGGTGGTGTCCATCGCCGCCGGGAACAGGCCCTGCACATTGTCCTGCAACGGGCCAACACCATCGAGCAGTGCAAGCAGATCTTGCCCCGCGCCTGCTTTCGAGTTCTCGTGTTCCGCCGCCATCCGCCGCGCCAAGGCCCGGATGCGCCGCACTGCCGGATCGCCGGGAATGCCCGCCAGCCGATCATGCCAGCTTTCAGGCAAAGGCAGCATGTCGCGCAGGCCGAACCGGCAAGCGACATATAACCGGGAATGTCAGCGGCGACCTGATCGCTGTCGACATTTCCACGCCCATCCACCAGCGTGGTGAAAACTATCCGGGCGATGACTTTGGCCATCGCGACTGGCAGATCAGCCTGCTCGCCGATAGGCCAATCGGTAGCCGCCACGCCCGCTGCTGCGGCAAAGTCAGCACTGCGAGCCTCCACCGCCTGCGGTCGGAAAGCGGGGGCGGCAGCGCGGCGCTGGGCGTGCCACGCTTCGCCCTCGGCCGCCGCAAGTCCCTTGCCCAGGCTCGCCGCATCAGCCGCCGCATGAAGCGATCACGCGCGTAATGGCCGTGACGATCGTTGAGCACTTCGCGCGCCAGTTCCGGGTCCGCCACCACCAGCGGCGCGCCCGGTCCCGGCAATTGCACGCAGGGCTGTTCGAGAATCGCGGCGGGTATCACCGCCGCCGGATCAGAAACACCGTGTCGCAACATGTCGGCCAGCGAAGGCATCGCCGGACGAAAATTATAGGCAGGCAGGGGTTCGGTCTCGATCATTCCGTTCCCCTTCCCGCTGCCGAGACTAGGCCGCTGGCTCCCCGAAATCATCGGGCGCATCGAGCCCATAGGCGGTGTGCAGCACGCGCACCGCCAGTTCGGTTTCGTCCTCGTCGATCAGCACCGACACCTTGATTTCCGACGTGGAAATCGCCTGCACGTTGATGCCGCGATCGGCCAGTGCCTTGAACATCGTCGCCGCGACGCCCGCGTGGCTCTTCATGCCCATGCCGACCACGGAAATCTTCGCCACCTTGGCATCGGTGATGATCCGGTTGAAGCCGATCACCTCGCGCTTGTCTTCCAGCAGCGCCTGCGCCCGCGCCAGTTCGGCCTGCGGGACGGTGAAGGTCACGTCGGTCTCGCCCTTGTCGCGGCCGACGTTCTGGATAATCATATCCACGTTGATGCCGGCATCGCCGAGCGGGGTGAAGATGTTGGCCACCGCGCCGGGCCGATCAGGTACGCGGGTGAGCACCACGCGCGCCTCGTTCTTGTCATGCGCGATGCCGGTAACGGACTGGCGTTCCACTTGGCCTTCCTCCAGTAATCTGCTCATTTCGTCCTCGGACACGATCATCGTGCCGGGCAGGGTATCGGCTGCGGGAGCATCCTCGTCCACGAAGGAGGAGAGCACCTGCACCCGCACATTGTGCTTCATCGCCATGCTGACCGAGCGGGTCTGGAGCACTTTCGCGCCGACCGAGGCCAGTTCGAGCATTTCCTCGAAGGCGATATGCTTGATCTTGCGCGCCCGCGCGACGATGCGCGGATCGGTGGTGTAGACCCCGTCAACATCGGTGTAGATATCGCAGCGGTCCGCATGGATCGCAGCCGCAATCGCGACCGCCGAGGTGTCCGATCCGCCGCGACCCATGGTAGTGATGCGGCCCTCGTCGGAAACACCCTGGAAACCGGGGATCACCGCGATTTCGCCAGCAGCCATGGCCGCGACCATCGCGTCTGCCAGGATATCGCCGACGCGGGCATTGGCATGGTTGGAGAATGTGTTGAGCGGCAATTGCCAGCCGAGCCAGCTGCGCGCCTTGCAGCCCATCGCCTGAAGCGTGAGCGCGAGCAGCCCGCTGGTCACCTGTTCGCCGGAGGAGACCACCACATCGTATTCGGCTGGATCATAAAGGGGGTTCGCCTCGCGGCAGAAGTTGACCAGCCGGTCGGTCTCCCCCGCCATCGCGCTGACCACAACCGCGACTTCGTTCCCGCCCGCTGCCTGCGCACGCACGAGGTTGGCGACGCGGCGAATCCGCTCGGTCCCCGCCATCGAGGTGCCCCCGAATTTCATCACTATCCGTGCCACGGTGTTCTCTCGCCACTCACTTTGCAGGTATGGTTGAATCCCCGGCGCGCTGTTAGGATGGCGCGATGAGCGATGCAACTGTCACAACTGCAACCAGTTCGGCCACCATCCGCCCGGAAGAGGCGGCGCATTTCGGCAAGCTGGCGCGCGAATGGTGGGACCCGAAGGGCTCTTCCGCGATGCTCCACCGGCTGAACCCGGTGCGGCTGGGCTTTATCCGCGACGCGATCGACCTGCATTGGGGCGGCGATGTCGGTCAGGGGAAGCCGCTGGCGGGCAAGGCGGCGCTCGATGTGGGTTGCGGCGCGGGGCTGCTGTGCGAACCGCTGGCAAGGCTGGGTGCTGCGGTAACGGGGGTGGATGCGGCGCCGGAGAACATTGCCGTAGCGAGCGAACATGCGCGCGGGGCAGGCCTCCTTTCCCCCCTCCCCTTTAGGGGAGGGGCTGGGGGTGGGGGCTGTCAGGATGGGGCAGACGAAACGGTCGCCGACATCCCCCACCCCAACCCCTCCCCTGAAGGGGAGGGGCTTATCTGCTACGCTTCGGGAGAGCTGGCCACTTTAGGGTTGGGGCAATTCGATCTGGTCACCTGCATGGAAGTGATCGAGCACGTTGCCGACAAGTCCGCCTTCATCGCCGCGCTAGCCGCGCATCTTGCGCCGGGAGGCCTGCTGGTCATGTCCACCCCCAACCGCACTCTGGCAAGCCGCGCGCTGCTGGTGCAGGGCGCAGAAATGCTCGGCATGGTCCCGCGCGGCACCCATCACTGGGAGGACTTCGTTATGCCTGACGAACTGACCGACCTGCTGGCGGCGGCGGGCTGGAAGTGACGGCGGTGCGGGGGATCGCTTTTTCACCGGTGAAGGGGCTGCATCTGTCGGACGATATGGCGCTGAACTACATCCTGACGGCGCGGCACGCCTGATTTCGTCATTGCGAGCGAAGCGCGGCAATCCATCTCCTGAAAGTTGCCCTATGCGCTACAGCAGGAGATGGATTGCCGCGTCGCCTGCGGCTCCTCGCAATGACGAAAGATCTTGCAGGTTTCGTCAATACTCGCAGTCACCACGACTCGCGTATAATGAATCGTTCCAAGGTCTCGCGCGTAAAGCTTGGATCATCGGTGAAAATTCCGTCGAGCCGGGTGCGCCCGATCACCCAGACGAGTGACTCATAATTTCCGGTTTCTGCCGGATTGTCTAAATATCGCAGTGCCGTGGGCATGAAGGCATTCTCTTTGCGTAAGGTCCACCCGTGGACCAACAATCCAGCCTCGTGCGCGTGGTCAACCAATGGTCCCCGTCCCAATATAGGAGTCAGCAGCAAACGAATATCCGCCCCAATTCCATCCGCATATTGCGCAATTTCCGCTAGCCCCTCCGGCGTTACCATTTGCGCATAGGTCATGGTCGCATTGTCCGCCGGGCCGCCTTCTGCCGCCACCAGTTGCACCAGTGGCAACTCGGTAATCGAGGCGAGCCGCCACAGCGTGGCAACCTCGAAGCACTGGATGAAAACCGGCGCATCAGCCCCGGCATAGCCTGCCGCGTGAAGCTCGGTGACGAGCAGGTGGGCAAGGTCCAGTCCAATGCTCTCGAAATAGCTGGGGTGCTTGATCTCCGGATAAATCCCGATCACCCGGCCCGTCTCGGCTTCCTTGGCGCGCACCAGCGTGATTATCTCCGCCAGCGTCGGCACCTGATACAGCCCATCGAAGGCAGTGTTCTGCGGGCGGATTTCTGGCAGTCGCTCGCGGGCACGCAGCGTGCGCAGCTCGGCCAGCGTGAAGTCTTCGCTGAACCAGTCGGTCACCTGCTCGCCGTCGATGGTCTTCGTGGTGCGGCGCTCGGCGAATTCCGGGTGCTCGGCGACATCGGTGGTGCCCGACAGCGCATTCTCGTGCCGCGCCACCAGTACGCCGTCGGCGGTGGGGACAAGGTCCATTTCGATATAGTCCGCGCCCTGATCGATCGCCAGTTCGTAGGCCGCCAAGGTGTGTTCGGGACGGTCCCCCGAAGCGCCGCGATGGGCGATAATGAGCATGATCCCGTCGTCTCCATGCTGCGCCGAGGCGGGCGAAGATGCTGCACCCAATGCTGCGCAACAAAGTGTTGTTATAATGATCAAATACCTAAGCATGATGGTTCCTTGCATAGACCACCGGCGTACAGCGGGCGAAGCATAAATCTTGCTGCTATTGTGCCTTCGGTTTGTGACAGCATCAAACATCGAGCGCCGCCGTAGCCGCTGCCAGCCGCGCTTCGCCCGCGCCGGATATGCGCACGAAGGGTACCCCCGCAGCGACCAGCACCTGTTCGGTTATCGCGGCAAATTTCGCGCGGTCCGCCGGATTGGCGAACATGCGGGTGCCATCGTCGATCCAGGGCAGGTCCGGCTCCAGCAGCAGGTAGAGATCGGCCTTTTGCGCCTGCATCAGTTGTGGGGGGCGCTCGCCCAGCAGCATTTCGCACCATGCGGCGGTCATCAGGGCATCGGTGTCGGCCAGCAGGATCGGCCCTGCCCATCGCTCCGCCGCCGCGATCATCGCCTGCTGCGCGCGGCCGATCAGCAGCAGGTCGGCCATGGTCAGCGGATCGCGATGCGCCTCGCAATGGCTGCGCCCGTATTCTCCCACGACGATAGCTCCAAGGCGCTGGGCAAGCTGCGCCGCCAGGGTCGACTTGCCGGTGCTCTCCGCCCCGTGCAGGCACACCCGCCGCCGGTAGTGCACCTGTACCGGAGGCGGCAACAGTGCCCAGTGCGCTGCCGGATCGGCGCGCACCGCGCTGGCGGAGAGGCCGGAGAGCGCGTCCGCCATGCCCAGCACGCGACCGCCCAAGGGCACGAAGCGTCCGCCCAGTTCCTGCGCCAGCCGCGCGCCATAGCCTTCCCCCGCGAACACATAGTCGATCGGTTCGGGATGGGCCGCGCGCACAATGCCACGCCACACCGGCCAGAACTCTGCGCTGTCGTCAGGCTCCTGCGGCACCACCTCGCCGTGGCCGAGCACCCGGCACGCGGGGAACAGCGCGCGCATCCAGCCGAGCCGCGTCTCGCCCGCGATCGGATCGTCCGGCAGCCAGCACACCAACACAGTCAATTCGTCAACGAGCGCCTGCGCCGCCTCGATCAGCGCCACGTGCCCGGCGTGCGGCGGCATGAACTTGCCGAGCAGAAAGCCGCGCGTGGTCACTCCGGGGCCTCGCCGCTTTGCGCAGCGCGCATCCACTGGAACAGGCCCAGCATGGCCAGCAACAGGAAGGCGACGTAGAGCCCCGCGGTGAGGTGCAGGTCGCGCTCGATATAGAGCCAGATCGCGCCGCAATCGATCGCCACCCACAGAACCCAGTTTTCCACCCGCCGCCACGACAGCAATATCTGCGCGACCACGCTGGCCCCGGTGATCGCAGCATCGGCAAAGGGCATGGCGGCATCGGTGAAGCGGTGCATTGCCCAGCCGAGCGACAGGGTCACTGCGACCACGGCCAGCAAGGATGCCACGCGCGCGGGCCAGTCCATCCAGCGCACCGGCACCGGCTGCGCGAGACCGCCCGCCCTTGCCCACAGGTACCAGCCCCAGCCCTGCACCACGAAGAAGAACACCTGTAGCAGCGATTCGCCGTACAGCCGCGCTTCCCAGAAGATCAGCAGGTAAAGCGCCACCATGGCCATGCCGAAGGGGTAGTTCCAGATGCTGCGCCGGACGAGCAGGCCGACATTGGCCAGCCCCAGCATCACCGCGGCAATTTCCAGCGGGTTCATGCCTGCCCGATCAACCGCCCAACGCCGCCTGCCAGGCCGCCGCGTCGAAGCCCACCAGCAGCCCTCCCGGATGCTCCACCACCGGGCGCTTGATCATGCTCGGCTGTTCGGCCAGCAAGGCCGCTGCGCGGGCGGCATCGTCGGCGCGCGCCTTGTCGGCATCGGGCAGCTTGCGCCAGGTCGTGCCGCGCCGGTTGAGCACCGCGTCGAGCCCCTCGGCGCCGATCCACTGTTCGAGCTGGATGACATCGGCGCCTTCCTTCTTGTAGTCATGGAAGGTGTATTCGAGACCGCGCGCGTCGAGCCAGGCGCGGGCCTTCTTCACCGTGTCGCAATTGGGAATGCCGTAAAGGTGGATCATGTCTCATCCCTCGCGGTGAAATTGTGTACCCTTGAAGGCGCACCAGCCAAAAGCGTGTAGCTGGCGTAATATGCCGCGCGCGAATGGGCCTGCATGGCACGATGTTCCTCCTGTCGCCCCCAGGCTAGCGCGCTCGCTTCATCGGTCCATTCGGACAGCGCGACGACTTCACCATCGTCCGCCGCGTAGCTCTTGAACGAGAGGTAGCCGGGCTGCTGCATTGCCATGGCCTCCATCTGCGCGGCGTCGGCGCTGTAGGCAGCCTGATCGATATCTACGCGTTTACGATTGCGGAAAACCACCAGATACATAGCCATCTCCTTACCCCAAATTTGCATCCGCAATCGCCACCGCCAGCGCGTCGGCAGCATCGGCCCCGGCGATCTTCGCGCCGGGCAGCAGCACCTTGAGCATCGCCTGCACCTGCGCCTTCTCCGCCGCTCCGGTACCGACAATCGCCTTCTTCACCAGCCGCGCGGCGTGTTCGCGCACCTCCAGCCCGGAAACCCCGCAGGCCGCCAGCACGCTCCCGCGCGCCTGCGCCAGCTTGATCGTGCTCTGGGCGTTGTTGTTGGCGAATACCTCCTCGCAGGCCGCGCGGTCCGGCGCATAGGTGGCGATCACTGCCGCGACTTCGCGATGCAAATGCGCCAGCCGTTGCGCCATCGGGGCCTTGGTGTCGGTGGCGATCTGGCCGTTGGCCACGTGCGAGAGGCGGCTCCCCTCGCTGCGGATCACGCCCCAGCCGGTGCAAGAGAGCGAGGGATCGAGGCCGAGGATCAGCATTCAATGATCCTCCCCAAGCTTGCTTGGGGAGGGGGGACCACCCGCAGGGTGGTGGAGGGGCAAGGGGGCAAGCACCGAAGGCCCCTCCACCATGCTGCGCATGGTCCCCCTCCCCATCTGCGATGGGGAGGATTTCATCACCCGCCCAGCTTTTCCATCACCTCATCCGGGATCTCGTAGTTCCCCCAGACGGTCTGCACGTCGTCGTCATCGTCGAGCGCATCGACCAGCTTCATCAGCGTGCCCGCATCTTTCTCGTCCATCGCCACTGTAAGGCTGGGCTTCCACGCCAGCTTCACTCCGTCCGCAGCACCGAGCACCTTTTCCAGATCGCCCGCGACCTGGTGCAGCGCATCGGATTCGGTCCAGATCACATGCCCGTCCTCGCCCGATTCGATATCGTCGGCGCCCGCTTCCATCGCCGCCATCAGCACGGTCTTCCTCGTCACCGGCGCTGGCGGGATATTCGATCAGCCCCTTGCGGTCGAACCCGTGGCTCACCGCGCCCGATGCGGCGAGGTTGCCGCCGTTCTTGGAGAAGGCGGTGCGGATGTTGGTGGCGGTGCGGTTGCGGTTGTCGGTCAAGGCTTCGACGATGATCGCGCTGCCGCCGGGGCCGTAGCCCTCGTAGCGCACTTCCTCGTAATCCTCGCCGCCTGCCTGGCTGGCCTTGTCGATCGCGCGCTGGATATTGTCCTTGGGCATCGACTGCGCCTTGGCCGCGTTCACCGCCAGCCGCAGCCGCGGGTTCATGTCCGCATCGGGCATGCCCATCTTCGCCGCGACCGTGATTTCGCGGCTGAGCTTGGAAAACAGGTTGGACCGCTTTTTGTCCTGCGCACCCTTGCGGTGCATGATATTCTTGAACTTGGAATGGCCTGCCATGGGTCTTTTCGATGTTGCAGTGGAATGGGATGCCGCTGCCCTTAGCGAAGCGCGGGCGGGGCGACAATCGGCAAGGCATTCGGCCAGGACCCGATGTTGAACTGTAGCCCGGTAATTTTCCCCGCTTTGCGGGGTGTCTCAGCCCGGTCGGAACAGATCGGTCATTCCTTCAGCGCCTCCGCGCTGATCTCGATAGCACGGTCATCGCCCCATGTGTTGCTGGCGGAGGCCACCCGGTCTTGTTCGATCAATTCGATCACCCGCTGCGGCGATGGCAGCCGATCCTGCGGGTCGTAATTCATGTTGCGTCCGGCGGTCATCAGCATGACTGTGAAGCGGGGATCCTCGTCTTCTTCGCCCGGTGAGATGCCGTCCAGCCGCAATTCCGGGCCAACCCGCGCGGCATTGCCGTTGTCCCCCAGCGCAAACAGATATCCACTCTCTTCGGCATTGGCGCGATAGAGTGCCTGCCCAATGGTTACCACCGAATCGCGGCACCAAGTGACTGGCGCAGATTCGGCCTGCTGTTCCGCCACGATGGAGCCGAGCACTCCGCCTAGCAGGCTGCTCATGGCAGCATCGACGGCACTGCCCTGTGCATCGCGCGCGCGCCCGCGAAAGCGCAGCGGTTCGGGGCAATCGGCGATGGGAGAAACCGCCGCCGCCGAGTGCGCGGGAAGGGTCAGTTCCGCCAGCGCCGTCTCCATCCAATGCTGCAAGCCGTCGGGCGTTCGGGTGGTGGATGATGCGCGCATTTTCACATACCATTCGCCCACCGCGAACAGCGCCACGCCCGTGGAGCGCATGGGGCTTCGCTCGCCCGGCTCAAAGATCGCGCGAAGACCGGAAGCAGAGGGCTGCCCCGGCGGGACGAAGGCTTGCGGGCCGACGATCAAGTCGGGATCGTCATACAAGTTGTTTCCCGCAAGTATCGATTGCGCCTGCGCGAACCACAGCGGTACGTCGCCGTTGGTATTGCGGAATATGTACACGCTCAGCAACTGCCCGCCGTCTGCGGTCTGAAAATTAATGCCGATGTCGAGGAAGTCCTCGGCATAGACATAGGCCGCCGTGCGCGGGTTGCCGCCAAGGCTCGCCGGGATCACTACCCCGCTGTGCGGATGGGTGAACACTTCTCCCGCATCGAGTTCGATGATCTCCTGCGCCAGTGCCGGGCTGGAAAGAAAGATGGCGCAGGCAACGGCGACCATCTTCCTGAGAATTCGTGTAAACATGTCGTCTCGCCCCTCTCCTGCCAAGCCGCATAAGGCTGGCACAGAGTGGGCGGCTCGACAAGCCCACTAGGCCTCACCCC
>CAVZHE010000009.1:0-125992 GCA_963774985.1 uncultured Alphaproteobacteria bacterium | reverse complement strand
TGATGCCCCCGGTGGGGCAGAAGCCGACATCCGGAAACACGGAATGCAGGGCCTTCAGCATGCCGACGCCCCCGGCCTGCTGCGCGGGAAACAGCTTGCACAGCGAGAAGCCCAGTTCGCGCGCCTGCATCAGTTCGCCGGGTGTCATCACGCCGGGCAGGAAGGGCCATGGCACCTTGCGGCTGGCCGCTGCGAGTGCGGGCGTGAGTCCGGGCGACACACCGAACTGCGCGCCCGCATCCGTGACCATCTGGAACTGCTCGGGCGAAGACAGCGTGCCGACGCCGACGATGGCTTCGGGAATGGCACGACGCATGGCGGCGATGGCAGGCAGGCCTGCCGGTGTGCGCAGAGTCACTTCCAGCACCGTCAGGCCGCCAGCCACCAGCGCATCGGCCAAAGGCACCGCGGTCGCCAGGTCGTGAATCACGATGACCGGCACGACCGGTGCGCGCTGCAGGATTTCGAGCAGGGATGAGCGTCATGGGTTGCAGGTCCTTGCGCCGGATTCGGCATCGGTGGCATGAACGCGGAAGCTGGCGAACAATTCCCGCCCGCTGCCGCCCGTCGCTGGCGGTGTACGTGGTCGGGGCTGGCTGCCGTGCGGCAAATTCCGCGGCATCGCACCAGCACTTCGAGCGTGCCGGCGCGTGCATCCAGGCGGATGACATCGCCATCGCGCACCCGGGCCAGTGGCCCGCCGCAGAGACTCTCCGGTGAAACATGAATGGCAGCTGGCACCGTGCCCGATGCGCCCGACATGCGGCCATCGGTGACCAGCGCCACATGGTGGCCCTGCGACTGCAATACCGACAGCGTGGGGGTGAGTTTGTGCAGTTCCGGCATGCCATTGGCTCGCGGTCCCTGTTCGCGCACCACCACCACCACATCGCGGGTCAGCTTGCCCGCGCGGTAGGCTTCGATCACCTGCGCCTGATCGGTAAACACCATGGCAGGGGCCTCGCACCACTTGATGTTCGGGCGCCACTGCCGAAACCTTGATCACCGAGCGGCCAAGGTTGCCGCGCAGCAGCCGCAGTCCGCCATCGGCGCTGAACGGAGCGCTCGCGCTGCGCAGCACGGTCGGCATCGCGGCTTTCGGCCGGCGCGTCCTGCCAGACCAGGCCAGCCGTCGCCGAGCACCGGTTCCTGGCAGTAGGCGCTGAGCCCCTTGCCCGCAACGGTCTCGCACATCCTCATGCAGCAATCCTGCCGACAGCAGTTCGCGGATGAGGAAGCCCATGCCGCCGGCGGCCTGGAAGTGATTCATGTCGGCCTTGCCGTTGGGATAGATGCGCGCCAGCAGTGGCACCACGGCAGAAAGTTCGTTGAAGTCATCCCAGTTGATGGTGATGCCGGCCGCATGTGCCATCGCCACGAGATGGATGGTGTGATTGGTCGAGCCGCCGGTGGCCAGCAGGCCGACGATGGCATTGACGAAACTGCGCTCGTCGATCACCTGTGACACGGGCATGTAGCTGCCGCCAGCGCTGTCACTGAGCTTCGCGGCGCGCTGGGTGGCAGCGATGGTCAGTGCATCGCGCAGTGGGCGTTTCGGCGGCACGAAAGCCGCGCCGGGCAGATGCAGCCCCATGATCTCCATCAGCATCTGGTTGCTGTTGGCGGTGCCGTAGAAGGTGCAGGTGCCGACGTCATGGTAGCTGGCGGATTCGGCGGCCAGCAGTTCGTCGCGCGTGGCCTTGCCCTGTGCATAGAGATTGCGGATGCGCGATTTCTCGGGATTGGACATGCCCGAAGCCATCGGGCCGCTGGGCACGAAGATCACCGGCAGGTGGCCGAATGCCATGGCGCCGATGAACAGGCCAGGCACGATCTTGTCGCAGATGCCAAGCAGCAGCGCGGCATCGAACATGTTGTGCGACAGCGCGATGGCGGTGCTCATCGCGATGACGTCGCGACTGAACAGCGACAGTTCCATCGAGTCGGTGCCCTGGGTGACGCCATCGCACATGGCCGGCACGCCGCCGGCAAACTGCGCGATGGCGCCGGCATCGCGCGCCGCGGCCCGGATCAGCGGCGGATAGCGTTCGTAGGGCTGGTGCGCCGACAGCATGTCGTTGTAGGCCGAGACGATGGCGATGTTCGGCCAGGGTTTGCTGCGCAGCGCCGTCCTTGTCGGCGCCGGCGGCGGCAAAGCCGTGGGCGAGATTGGCGCAGCCATGCTGCGCTCGGGCCGGTCCCTGGGTGATGGCGGCTGGTGCCGGGAACGCGCGTTTCGATCTCGGCACGGATGGCGATTAGCCGGTCGCGCTGCTCTGCCGGGCAGGTAGCGAGATAGTCGCCGTGCGGGTCAGCCTCGCCTGCGGGCAAGCTAATCCCCCATCATCAGCATAAACACAAACGCCAGCCCGGTGCCGCCGAGGAACAGCATCCAGCTCCAGTAGAAATTGAAATCCAGCGCCAACGGGGCATAATCCACGTCTACGCGGACGATGTTGAGCATCCCGCCAGTGGCACCGCCCGAACCCATAAACAGCGCCACCAGTATGGTCAGCAAGATGCCGAAGGGAATGGCCTTGATGAAAGCGATCATGTTGAACCTCGCCTGCTGTCGTTCTGCCGTCGATCTCGCGCAGGCCCCCATGCCTGCTATACGTGCTTTCGTCCAGTCGCGGTAAAGGCGCGATGAACGGTTCGCAGCTTTGTTGCGCATTGCGATTCCATTGATTCACCGCCGGCGCACAAAAAATCGCATTCGCGCAACGCCGGAGAATTTTTCCCCCGCTGCATTTTGCCCCTTGCGCAGCCCGCCAGCCGTGGAAACTCCACGCGTCGCGGCGTGTTGGTGGAGGCAATACACCCGCAAGATCGGTGTCCTGGAAGCATTAAAAGCGCCTTAACCCTCTTGCGCCTCGGCCTCTCCCGATTCACTATGGGTTGTGGTCGCAATGCCCGGGGGCACCCACTACCTTGATTTGACGCCGATACGTGCAGCTTTGCACGGAGGGTTCTAAGTCGCTGGGTGGAGGGGCACTTCGGGGAGCGATCGTGGACAAGACGGGGATTGATGGTGGACCGGCTGGGGAGAAGTTTTTTCGCCGGATCGCGTGAATATCGGGGCGTGAACGGCTAGACGGAGGCACAGCTCCCGAGTCGAACACAAGTGGAACATTGACGGGGTTTCGGGCATTCTCCCAATGTCCGGCAGGCCCCGCTTACAGGACGGGGTACGGGGCTGATGGAATTTCGTAACGGCGACGATGCGGCGATGGGCGTGGAACAGAATATTGCGGGCAACACGCTCGATGCGCCCGTCCGCAGGCAGACAGAAACAAAGGCAGTGAGCATGGATACCAAGGATATGGCTTCGGACGCGCTGGTGGCGCAGGCGAGCGCCGGGGCGCTGGCGGAAGTGGCCAAGGCTGCCAAGTCGGCGGGGGACAGCGATTCCAAGACCATCCAGGCCCGCCGCTTCACCGTGCAGTCACCGATGCCGCGCGCGATGCGCTGCTCACCGATTTCGGCAAGGAAACGCTGAACGACCGCTATCTGCTGCCCGGCGAGACCTATCAGGACCTGTTCGCCCGCGTCGCCGATGCCTATGCCGACGATGCAGGACCACGCCCAGCGGCTGTATGACTACATTTGCAGCCTGTGGTTCATGCCCGCCACTCCGGTGCTGTCCAACGGCGGCACCAAGCGCGGCCTGCCGATCTGCTGCTACCTGAACTCGGTGTCGCGACAGCCTTGATGGCATCGTCGGCACCTGGAACGAGAACGTCTGGCTGGCCAGCAAGGGCGGCGGCATCGGCACCTATTGGGGCAATGTGCGCGGCATTGGCGAACCGGTGGGGCTGAACGGCAAGACCAGCGGCATCATTCCCTTCGTGCGGGTGATGGACAGCCTGACGCTGGCGATCAGCCAAGGCTCGCTGCGGCGCGGATCGGCCGCCTGCTACATCGACGTGCACCACCCGGAGATCGAGGAATTCCTCGAAATCCGCAAACCCATCGGGCGATTTCAACCGCAAGGCGCTGAACCTGCACCACGGCGTGCTGGTGACCGATGCCTTCATGGAAGCGGTTCGCGCCGGCGCGAGCTTCGATCTCCTCAGCCCCAAGGATGGTTCGGTGCGCGAGCACGGTCGATGCCCGCAGCGCTGTTCCAGAAGCTGGTCGAAACCCGGCTGGCCACGGGCGAGCCCTATATCGTCTTCTCCGACACGGTGAACCGGATGATGCCCAAGCATCACCGCGATCTGGGGCTGAAGGTTTCGACCTCCAACCTGTGCAGCGAAATCACCCTGCCCACCGGGATCGACCATCTCGGCAACGATCGCACGGCGGTGTGCTGCCTGTCCTCGCTCAACCTCGAAAAGTGGGACGAGTGGAACGGCGACAAGCAGTTCATCGAGGACGTGATGCGCTTCCTCGATAACGTGCTGCAGGACTATATCGACCGCGCGCCCGAAGAAATGGCCCGCGCCAAGTATTCCGCCATGCGCGAACGCTCGGTCGGCATGGGGGTGATGGGCTTCCACTCCTTCCTGCAGATGAAGGGCATCGGCTTTGAAAGCACGATGGCCAAGGTGTGGAACCTGCAAGCATGTTCAAGCACATCAGCGCCAAGGCGGACGAGGCGAGCATGATGCTGGCCAACGAGCGCGGCCCCTGCCCCGATGCCGAGGACATGGGCGCGATGGAGCGGTTCAGCTGCAAGATGGCGATCGCGCCGACCGCGTCGATCAGCATCATCTGCGGCGGCACCAGCGCCTGCATCGAACCGATCCCGGCCAATATCTACACCCACAAGACGCTTTCGGGCAGCTTCGTGGTGAAGAACCCCTATCTGGAAAAGCTGCTCGACAACGAAGAGCAAGAATTCCACCACCGTGTGGAATTCGATCCTGGAAAAGGACGGCTCGGTCCAGCACCTCGATTTCCTCACCGACGAGGAAAAGGCCGTCTTCAAGACCAGCTTCGAGATCGATCAGCGCTGGCTGCTTGAATTCGCCGCCGACCGCGCGCCGTTCATCGATCAGGCGCAGTGCCTGAACCTGTTCATCCCGGCGGATGTGGACAAGTGGGACTCTGGCGATGCTGCACTTCCAGGCGTGGGAGAAGGGCATCAAGTCGCTGTATTACCTGCGCTCGAAGAGCGTCCAGCGCGCCGGTTTCGCCGGTGGGGTTGAGGCGGATAACACCGCCGAAGCTGCGGTGTATGAACTGCCGACCGACCGATTATGACGAGTGTCTGGCCTGTCAGTGAGGGTGGTTGATTAGTCACTCTCACCCTCACCCTCACCGTCTGCGCCTCGCAGATCGACGCTGGAATATCCGCCGAGGCCGCAGCGCCCCCGGCGCCCGCACAATTGGTTCAATGCGACAATTTGCGACTTGCCCTGGATCGGCAACCTGCGGAAGGAGCGGAAAGGATCGATTGTGATTGCAGTTGAGTTTTAAGGCCAGGTTTGAGGGATTCGCAAATGCGCAAGTGGCACCGTTGGATGAGCGTGTTTTTCGCCGTGGTGATGATCTGGGTCGCGATCACCGGGCTGCTGCATTACGTGGTGGTGTGGTGGCCGTCGGGCGAGCCGAGCGCCGCCGCGATTGCCGCCACCCAGCCCCCAGCGGGCTTTGTCTGCCCCGAAGGCTGGCGCTGCATGGCGCCGCGCCCTGACACGGGCAACCCGCTGGGCGAATATCTCGGCCTGTTCCATCACCTCCACGCGGGCAGCGAGGGCGGCATTTGGGCGAGATTATCGTCATGCTATCCGGCCTCGCGCTGGTGTTCTTCACCATTTCGGGCATGTGGATGTATTTCAGGATGTGGAGCAACCGCAAGGACAAGGGCCTGAAAGACGGGCTGTTCTGGAAATAGGCGCGGCCCTGCCTGCGGGGAAATGGCTGCGCGAAGGTAAGCAAATCCTAACCATTTGCGCGCTATCCCTTCGCACATGGCAGGACGAGGCAGCAGGCGCTTTCTGACGCACCACGGGCATGGCGAGGTTCAGGTCTCGCGCTATTTCGTGCTGTATGTCGCGCAGGTCGCCTGGTTCACGCTGGGCCTCTACCTCTATTCGGGCGCCTATTGGCCGAGCACATGCCAGCCGGAAAACCTGCTGGAAATCTACGGCTGTTCCGCGCGCTTGCCGATGGATGGCGGCGGCTGGCGTGAAGCGGCACTGCTGACCTGGCTGTGGGCCACCCCGATCCTGATCGCGCTGGAAATTTCCCGCCGCTTCTCCAAGCAGGAACGCTAGAGCGGTAGCGCCCCGCGCGGGCGCTTCGCATCATCCTCATCCTCGCTGGCGAAGCCGTGCTTTTCCACCCCGGTGTGCTGGGTCTGGTCCATCGTCAGCGGGCGCTGCGGGCGACGGCGCGGTTGCTGCTGGCGGCTGGGCAATTCGTGCAGGGTAATCAAGGTCATAGCCAGTTCTCCCTCGGCTAGAGCGGCGTGCCGTATATCTGACCCACCGCGATTGCCTGAGGAGGCTTCTCGGCAAGGAGCCTTGTGCAGGGCGGGCTGGTTGCCCGTCCAAGTAAGGCGACGCTGTCCGAGGGGCCTCCTCAGGCAACCCCTTCGGGGCGGGCCCCTTTGGCCGAGCGCGTCGTCGCTCGTCGGTCACTATGCGGTGCATGGTTCCCTCCTCGCTCCTATCGCTCGGCCAAAATCGGCTCCGTCGCGGTGGGTCAGATATACGGCACGCCGCTCTAGTTTCCCCAATCCAACGCACCGCCGCCCACCCGCGTTCCCGGCGCCAACGCAAGACCTCAAACCGTCCACCGTTTATCCCCCGCCGAAAGTCCGGGCTTGCTATCGAATTGGCCCTGTGATTCCCTATATAGATCGCTCGCACCCGAACGCCGGAGATACCAGATGTCGTTGCTCGAAGCCCGCAAGACCTACAAGCCCTTCGAATATCCCTGGGCTTACGAGTTCTGGAAGCGCCAGCAGCAGGTCCACTGGATGCCGGAGGAAGTTCCGCTCGGCGAAGATTGCCGCGACTGGGCGCAGAACCTCACCGATCATGAGCGCAATCTGCTCACCCAGATTTTCCGCTTCTTCACCCAGGCCGATATCGACGTGCAGAACTGCTATCACGAGCAGTATGGCCGGGTGTTCAAGCCGACCGAGGTGAAGATGATGCTCGCCGCCTTCTCCAACATGGAGACGGTGCACATCGCCGCCTATTCGCACCTGCTCGACACCATCGGCATGCCCGAAAGCGAATACGGCATGTTCCTCGAATATCAGGAAATGCGCGACAAGCACGATTACCTGCAGCAGTTCGGGGTCGATAACGACGAGGATATTGCCCGCACGCTGGCCATGTTCGGCGGCTTTACCGAAGGGCTGCAACTGTTCGCCAGCTTCGCCATGCTGATGAACTTCCCGCGCTTCAACAAGATGAAGGGCATGGGGCAGATCGTCAGCTGGTCGGTGCGCGATGAAAGCCTGCACTGCGAAGGCATCACCCGGCTGTTCCACGCCTTCTGCGCCGAACGCCAGTGCCTGACCAAGGCGGTGAAGGAAGACATCATGGACATGTGCCAGAAGACGGTGCGGCTGGAAGATGCCTTCATCGATCTGGCGTTCGAGCAGGGCCCGGTGCCGGGGATGACGGCGAAGGAAATCAAGCGCTACATCCGCTACATTGCGGACTGGCGGCTGGGCCAGCTGAACCTGCCGAGCATCTACATGGTCGAAGACCATCCGCTCCCCTGGCTCGCGCCGCTGCTGAACGGGGTGGAACACGCCAACTTCTTCGAAACCCGCGCGACGGAGTATTCGAAGGCCGCAACCAAGGGCAACTGGAACGACGTCTGGTCCAGCTTCGACTTGCGCCGCAAGGCGAAGTCTGTGGCGGCGAACGAGGTGGAGGACGAGGGGCCGGATATGTTTGGTGAGCGGTCGGGCGGTGCGGAAGTGGGAGCGTGGCGGCGGAGTGATCTTTGGCGCCTTGGGGGTGGAAAGTTCATGCTGGACATGGGATAGAAGAAAGAGCGAAATCAATCGCTTAAAGCATCTCGTCTCATTTGAGACAGCATCTCTTGCTTTCTTAGACCCATTGGCGCTATCTGTACCCGATCCCTATGAGCATGAGGTTCGTTGGCGGACCTTCGGTATGATATCTGGAAATCTGGTACTGGTTGTCCATACGGAGCCGGAGATATCTGGCTCTACTGTCATTGTGCCCGGCAAAATCATAAGTGCCCGCAAAGCCACGAAACTTGAACGCCAAGCTTACGAAGAAGGCGATCTATAGTGGAAGGGTCTGGATTAGCGGAAGGTTTGCTTTACCTGGCGGCACTTGACGATGACGCGATCAATACTGATGACGTTCCAGAAACCCGTAATTTTCATAGTGCGGTTAGGGGGCGTTTTGACCCATTTGAACGACGCGACATTGACGTTCGCGCAATTGCAAACTGGTTTATCGACAAAGCTCGTTTGGCGCGAATTCAGCCAACTAAAACGTGGGTCAATAAGCTAACTTTTCTATCCTATCAGAGAGCGATAGAAACTTGTAGTTTAATTATAACCCCTGCGCGTGTTGAGGCTTGGAACTTTGGTCCTGTTTTTCGAGAGATTTATTTTAATTTTGAAGCTGTAGAGGCCGGGGGGCTTCTTTCAGAAATTCAGCCTCGCGGGCCGAGAGATGGTTGTCGCAAGAGATAAGTTTGACGACGACGTTGCTAAGATACTTGATGCGATTATGGAGTGAGTTTTCTCACACTTCTAGTTCGCGCTTAACAGCCTTAACCCACGAGAAGGGGTCGCCATGGGATATCGTTTGGAATTTGGGGGGCAATGAAAAGCCGGGTATGGTAATTGAACCTTCAATCATTTTGGGTCGGCTCTACGACCAAAGATATGGAAAGCAAAGAAACCAAAATTAGACGTATTTTGAGAACGCCAAGCGTTTTCAACTGGGCGCGCCAGAATACGCCTCGCTTTGACAAGAATTCTTCGGCTGGTTCGAAGAATGGCTGATGACCCACCAAAAAGGTCGCTAGCTCAATCCAAAAGTTATGCGGAAAGCTTGCTAATCGCGAAATGAGCTTCGACGAGGTCGTAGATGCTTCATCAGAATATCAAGGATACCTGAGAGACGCTGCGGACGAGATACTTCCAGTACTTGATGACTATTTGACGCAAAAGCAAATCGAGGTCATACCAAATTTTACTACCAAGCCCTTTCAGTACCCTTTCTCTCGGAACTCTGAGGGTGCAGTTCGATCTATCCCTATCGCGCCGACATATGTGTCGATTGAAGGTGAGAGGCTAAACCGGTGTCTCGGCTGGGCGCGGCCCACTTTCACTTTCTATCGCGTGCAGCTGATTTGTCGATCATAGCTGACGCTCTCCTCACCCAAGAGGATTTCCGATTAAGTGACAGCCGCGTTATTTTGATCGACGAGGCAAGTGGGAAAATGTGCGACAGCGCGACATGTGGAGCGCTCGTTCTTACGCAGGATTAGATCAAAGTCAGCTTGCTCAACAGTTCGAGATATATAACCGTGCGATTGCGCAGGTGGTAAGCGAGATTGAGCAAAGTGAAGATTAGGGTAGTGCTATAACCCGGCTGTCCTCCCTATCACTAGCCTCACTTTACCTCTTTACCTCCCATAAACCACCCCGCGATACCCTCGCCCGATGCGACGCTATCGCCCCTCCCGCACCGGCCCCCTGACCGCCAAGGACATCGCCGGGTATGCCGCAATCGCCTTCGCCGGGACGTGGATCGCCGCCGACAAGGTCGAACTGGCCATGATGAGCCCCGCAGAGCGCGCCGCGATCGAGGGCAGCGTCACCTATTCCGGCTGCGACGAGGTCCGCGCGCTGGGCAGGGCGCCGATCCATGAGGGCGAGCCGGGCTATCGCGTGACTATGGATGGTGATGCGGATGGGGCGGCTTGTGAGCCTTATCGGTAGGTTGGGCTTTTGGGGTTCTTTGGTTCGTTGTCGAGAGGGCTGTCGTTCCCACCCCTAACCCCTCCCGCTAGCGGGAGGGGGACTTTGCCGTTCTACTCCCCTCCCGCTGGCGGGAGGGGCTGGGGGTGGGCCTGACAGCCGCCCGAAACTGAGCGCTTACCTCGCAACGAGCGCAACCGCTCCACCTCAGCGGCGATCATGTAAACAACCCCCTCGGTATTCCCCAGCACATCGGCATTGGCGAACCGCAGTACCCTGTAACCCGCGCGGCGCATGAAGGCGTCGCGCTGCCATCATGCTCCGGGCGCAGGTCGTGGCTGAAGCCGTCGCATTCCACCACCAGCGCCAGTTCGCGGCAGAGGAAATCGGCGTAGTAGTGGCCGATCTGGAGCTGGCGGCAGAACTTTGCGCCACCCGTCTGGCGGCGGGAGAGGTGCTGCCACAGCGCGCGTTCTGCCGGGGTGGCGGCATTGCGCAGGGCGCGGGCGCGTTCCGTGTCGCGGGGTTTCCAGTCGGTCATTTCCGGAGGGTGTACTTTGTTTGTTCTTTTTGCAAGAGGGTTTTTCAGGCCCACCCCTAACCCCTCCCGCTAGCGGGAGGGGGACTTTTCGTTCCTACCCCTAACCGCTGGGGCTTCGCCCCCTCTCCGAGTTCCCGCCAGCGGGAGGGGGACTTTTCGTTCTACTCCCCTCCCGCTGGCGGGAGGGGCCGGGGGGTGGGCATGACCAGCCTTTCCCCACAGAGCAGGCGCTCTATCGTTGGCCCTCGCACATGCTCAGCCGCGCTACATCCCCTCCTGCACCGTCACATTCACCGAGGTTCCGGCGGCCCCAGCGGGCATGGCGGTGACCGCGCCTTCCATGTCCATCAGCGAGGTGCCGCCGATGATCAGCATCGGGCCGGTGGCGCTGTCCAACTGCGTGACGCTCTTGCCGCTGGCTGCGGCGCGTTCTGCATAGAAGGCGATCACCGCTTCGGGGGTATCGCTGGTCATCATGGTGATGGTGTGCTGCGTCACCCCGCCGGTTTGCGCGGTGCCGGCATTCAGATCGATCGCGCTTTGCACGGTGGAGCCGGGGTATTGCGGGGCGTAATCGGGGAAGCGGGCGTTCGCGCCGCCCTGGCTGCCTTCGGCGCTGATCAGGCCGTCCTCGCTGGTGACGGTGCGGGTGTCGCCATTGTCCTCGACATTGATGGTCTGTTCGTTGCCCTCGCTGTCTTCGTAGCTGACCGTCTGGTCGCTCTGCCCGCAGGCGGCGAGAAGCAGGGTGGGGATAAGTAACAGGCTGCGCATTTCGTTCTCCCTTGTCCGTCGCAGGCCGCGGTCAGCCTGGGATATGGGGGAGCCTTTGCCAGTGACTATTTATGCCGCGCTGCCTTCCCCCCCGGCTAACGGCACGTGGCGGAACCTAGCATGGATCAAGGTTTGCGGGAGAGCGGATTTTCACCCCTCGCCGTGATATCCGTCCAGCTCGTCGCCCTCCACCGCCACCACGTGCACCAGATTGGTGGCCCCGGCCTGGCCGAAGGGAACGCCCGCCATCACCGCCAGCCGCGATCCCGGGCCGCCGAAGCCGTGGCGCAGCGCCATGCGTTTGCCCTTGGCGATCATTTCCTCGAAGCTGCCGATATCCTTGGTCGCCACCGGATGCGCGCCCCAGAGCAGCGCCACGCGGCGGGCCACCGATACAGACGGCGTGAGCACCATTACCGGCACCGCGGGCCGTTCGCGCGCCACCCGCCGGGCGCTGCTGCCCGAACTGGTGAACACGGTGATCGCGCTGATCTTCACCGTATCGGCAATCGTCATGCAGGCATGCGCCAGCGCATCGGCCACGGTGGCGTCGGAGGGCGTATCGAGCATCCGCACGCGGGCGAGGAAGGTCTCGTCCGCCTCCACGCTCTTGGCGATATTGGCCATCATCAGCACCGCTTCTTCGGGCCAGTCGCCCGCCGCGGTTTCCGCGCTGAGCATCACCGCATCGGCCCCGTCATAGACCGCATTGGCCACGTCGGAGACTTCGGCGCGGGTCGGTGCGGGGCTTTCGATCATCGATTCGAGCATCTGCGTCGCCACGATCACCGGCTTGCCGGTCAGCCGGGTGGCGTTGACGATCTTCTTCTGCAGCGGCGGCACTTCTTCGGGAGCGAGTTCGACTCCGAGATCGCCGCGCGCCACCATGATCCCGTCGGCCGCCTCGATAATCTCGTGCAGTCGCCGGATCGCCTGCGGCTTTTCGATCTTGGCACAAAGCGCCGCGCGCTGCTCGCCGTGCGGGCCCGTCATCAGCCGCCGCGCTTCGGCAAGGTCTTCGGGCCGCTGGACAAAGCTGAGGCCGATCCAGTCGACCCCCTGATCGAGCGCGAAGGCCAGATCGCGGCGGTCCTTCTCGGTCAGCGCGGGGATGGGGATTTCCGCATCGGGCACGTTCACGCCCTTGCGGTCTGAAATCACCCCGCCGACTTCGGCCTTGCAGACAATGGCCTCCGGGCTGACCGACTTGATGCGGAAGCGCATCTTGCCATCGTTCACCAGCAGCCGCTGGCCTTCCTCCGCCACATCGAAGATTTCCGGATGCGGCAGTTCGACGCGGGTCTCGTCGCCGGGCTCCGGCGAGCGGTCGAAAGTGAACATGGCCCCGTGCGCGATGGTCGCCTTGCCTTCGCGCAAACTTGCCCACCCGCAGCTTCGGCCCCTGCAGGTCGGCAAGGATCGCGATCGGCTTGCCGAATTCCTTTTCCAGATGGCGGATATTGTTGATCGTTTCGGCATGGACCGCGTGCTCGCCGTGGCTCATATTGACGCGGAAGGCATCGGCCCCGGCGCGGAACAGGCGGCGCAACACGTCCGGATCGGCGGTGGCAGGCCCGGTGGTGGCGAGGATCTTGACCTTGCGGCCGCGCGGTTCGAGCTTGGAGCGTTGATGCTGTGCCATAGAGGCCGCTTATGGCGACCCACTGTTACAACACAAGGATACATTGGTATGCGTGATAATCCCGACCCGCTCGACATGCTGCCCGATGACATTGCCGCCGCCGCTTTCCGCCGGCTGGTGCGCCACCTGCGGCATCGCCACGATGCGCAGAATATCGAGCTGATGGGGCTGGCCGGGTTCTGCCGCAATTGCCTCGCTGACTGGATTCGCGATGCCGGTTACGCCAAATTCCGGGGGCGACAAGGCTGCCGCGCGCGAACTGATCCACGGGATGCCGATGGACGAAGTGGAAGGCCGCGCACCAGACCGAGGCGACGCCGGAGCAGCTCGACCGGATGGCAGCAAGTGTAGCGAAAAACGCTGGTGGACAGGGCTAGGGAAAACTCTTCAGGCACTGTTTGCGCCGCCGAAGTTCACCGCTAACCAGCCGCCAACCGATTCTCACATTTCTGGAGCATACCCCACATGGCCGAAGCCACCGACGACCGCCTGCGCCTGCTGATCGAACGCATCGAACGCCTCGAAGAAGAAAAGAAGGGCATCGCCGACGATATCCGCGATGTTTATGGGGAAGCCAAGGCGGTGGGCTACGATCCCAAGATCATGCGCCAGATCGTCCGGCTGCGGAAGATGGAGCCCAACGATCGCAGCGAACAGGAAATGATCCTCGATACCTACAAGGCCGCGCTCGGCATGGGGTGAGGCCTGAGTGGGCTTGTCGTGCCGCCCACTCTGTGCCAGCCTTATGCGGCTTGGCAGGAGAGGGGCGAGACGACATGTTTACACGAATTCTCAGGAAGATGGTCGCCGTTGCCTGCGCCATCTTTCTTTCCAGCCCGGCACTGGCGCAGGAGATCATCGAACTCGATGCGGGAGAAGTGTTCACCCATCCGCACAGCGGGGTAGTGATCCCGGCGAGCCTTGGCGGCAACCCGCGCACGGCGGCCTATGTCTATGCCGAGGACTTCCTCGACATCGGCATTAATTTTCAGACCGCAGACGGCGGGCAGTTGCTGAGCGTGTACATATTCCGCAATACCAACGGCGACGTACCGCTGTGGTTCGCGCAGGCGCAATCGATACTTGCGGGAAACAACTTGTATGACGATCCCGACTTGATCGTCGGCCCGCAAGCCTTCGTCCCGCCGGGGCAGCCCGCTGCTTCCGGTCTTCGCGCGATCTTTGAGCCGGGCGAGCGAAGCCCCATGCGCTCCACGGGCGTGGCGCTGTTCGCGGTGGGCGAATGGTATGTGAAAATGCGCGCATCATCCACCACCCGAACGCCCGACGGCTTGCAGCATTGGATGGAGACGGCGCTGGCGGAACTGACCCTTCCCGCGCACTCGGCGGCGGCGGTTTCTCCCATCGCCGATTGCCCCGAACCGCTGCGCTTTCGCGGGCGCGCGCGCGATGCACAGGGCAGTGCCGTCGATGCTGCCATGAGCAGCCTGCTAGGCGGAGTGCTCGGCTCCATCGTGGCGGAACAGCAGGCCGAATCTGCGCCAGTCACTTGGTGCCGCGATTCGGTGGTAACCATTGGGCAGGCACTCTATCGCGCCAATGCCGAAGAGAGTGGATATCTGTTTGCGCTGGGGGACAACGGCAATGCCGCGCGGGTTGGCCCGGAATTGCGGCTGGACGGCATCTCACCGGGCGAAGAAGACGAGGATCCCCGCTTCACAGTCATGCTGATGACCGCCGGACGCAACATGAATTACGACCCGCAGGATCGGCTGCCATCGCCGCAGCGGGTGATCGAATTGATCGAACAAGACCGGGTGGCCTCCGCCAGCAACACATGGGGCGATGACCGTGCTATCGAGATCAGCGCGGAGGCGCTGAAGGAATGACCGATCTGTTCCGACCGGGCTGAGACACCCCGCAAAGCGGGGAAAATTACCGGGCTACAGTTCAACATCGGGTCCTGGCCGAATGCCTTGCCGATTGTCGCCCCGCCCGCGCTTCGCTAAGGGCAGCGGCATCCCGTTCCACTGCAACATCGAAAAGACCCATGGCAGGCCATTCCAAGTTCAAAAATATCATGCACCGCAAGGGTGCGCAGGACAAAAAGCGGTCCAATCTGTTTTCCAAGCTCAGCCGCGAAATCACGGTCGCGGCGAAGATGGGCATGCCCGATGCGGACATGAACCCGCGGCTGCGGCTGGCGGTGAACGCGGCCAAGGCGCAGTCGATGCCCAAGGACAATATCCAGCGCGCGATCGACAAGGCCAGCCAGGCAGGCGGCGAGGATTACGAGGAAGTGCGCTACGAGGGCTACGGCCCCGGCGGCAGCGCGATCATCGTCGAAGCCCTGACCGACAACCGCAACCGCACCGCCACCAACATCCGCACCGCCTTCTCCAAGAACGGCGGCAACCTCGCCGCGTCGGGCGCGGTGAGCCACGGGTTCGACCGCAAGGGGCTGATCGAATATCCCGCCAGCGCCGGTGACGAGGAAGAAGTGCTGATGGCGGCGATGGAAGCGGGCGCCGACGATATCGAATTGGGCGAGGACGGGCATGTGATCTGGACCGAATCCGATGCGCTGCACCAGGTCGCGGGCGATCTGGAAAAGGTGCTTGGCGCTGCGGACGGCGTGAAGCTGGCGTGGAAGCCCAGCCTTACAGTGGCGATGGACGAGAAGGATGCGGGCACGCTGATGAAGCTGGTCGATGCGCTCGACGATGACGACGACGTGCAGACCGTCTGGGGGAACTACGAGATCCCGGATGAGGTGATGGAAAAGCTGGGCGGGTGATGAAATCCTCCCCATCGCAGATGGGGAGGGGGGACCATGCGCAGCATGGTGGAGGGGCCTTCGGTGCTTGCCCCCTTGCCCCTCCACCACCCTGCGGGTGGTCCCCCTCCCCAAGCAAGCTTGGGGAGGATCATTGAGTGCTGATCCTCGGCCTCGATCCCTCGCTCTCTTGCACCGGCTGGGGCGTGATCCGCAGCGAGGGGAGCCGCCTCTCGCACGTGGCCAACGGCCAGATCGCCACCGATACCAAGGCCCCGATGGCGGAGCGGCTGGCGCATTTGCATCGCGAAGTCGCGGCGGTGATCGCCACCTATGCGCCGGACCGCGCGGCCTGCGAGGAAGTGTTCGCCAACAAGAACGCCCAGAGCACGATCAAGCTGGCGCAGGCGCGCGGGAGCGTGCTGGCGGCCTGCGGGGTCTCCGGGCTGGAAGTGCGCGAACATGCCGCGCGGCTGGTGAAGAAGGCGATTGTCGGCACCGGAGCGGCGGAGAAGGCGCAGGTGCAGGCGATGCTCAAGGTGCTGCTGCCCGGCGCGAAGATCGCCGGGGCCGATGCTGCCGACGCGCTGGCGGTGGCGATTGCGGATGCAAATTTGGGGTAAGGAGATGGCTATGTATCTGGTGGTTTTCCGCAATCGTAAACGCGCAGATATCGATCAGGCTGCCTACAGCGCCGACGCCGCGCATATGGAAGCCATGGCCGCACAGCAGCCCGGCTACCTCTCGTTCAAGAGCTACGCGGCGGACGATGGTGAAGTCGTCGCGCTTTCCGAATGGACCGATGAAGCGAGCGCGCTAGCCTGGGGGCGACAGGAGGAACATCGTGCCATGCAGGCCCATTCGCGCGCGGCATATTACGCCAGCTACACGCTTTTGGCTGGTGCGCCTTCAAGGGTACACAATTTCACCGCGAGGGATGAGACATGATCCACCTTTACGGCATTCCCAATTGCGACACGGTGAAGAAGGCCCGCGCCTGGCTCGACGCGCGCGGTCTCGAATACACCTTCCATGACTACAAGAAGGAAGGCGCCGATGTCATCCAGCTCGAACAGTGGATCGGCGCCGAGGGGCTCGACGCGGTGCTCAACCGGCGCGGCACGACCTGGCGCAAACTGCCCGATGCCGACAAGGCGCGCGCCGACGATGCAGCCCGCGCAGCGACCTTGCTGGCCGAACAGCCGAGCATGATCAAGCGCCCGGTGGTGGAGCATCCGGGAGGGCTGCTGGTGGGCTTCGACGCGGCGGCCTGGCAGGCGGCGTTGGGCGGTTGATCGGGCAGGCATGAACCCGCTGGAAATTGCCGCGGTGATGCTGGGGCTGGCCAATGTCGGCCTGCTCGTCCGGCGCAGCATCTGGAACTACCCCTTCGGCATGGCCATGGTGGCGCTTTACCTGCTGATCTTCTGGGAAGCGCGGCTGTACGGCGAATCGCTGCTACAGGTGTTCTTCTTCGTGGTGCAGGGCTGGGGCTGGTACCTGTGGGCAAGGGCGGGCGGTCTCGCGCAGCCGGTGCCGGTGCGCTGGATGGACTGGCCCGCGCGCGTGGCATCCTTGCTGGCCGTGGTCGCAGTGACCCTGTCGCTCGGCTGGGCAATGCACCGCTTCACCGATGCCGCCATGCCCTTTGCCGATGCTGCGATCACCGGGGCCAGCGTGGTCGCGCAGATATTGCTGTCGTGGCGGCGGGTGGAAAACTGGGTTCTGTGGGTGGCGATCGATTGCGGCGCGATCTGGCTCTATATCGAGCGCGACCTGCACCTCACCGCGGGGCTCTACGTCGCCTTCCTGTTGCTGGCCATGCTGGGCCTGTTCCAGTGGATGCGCGCTGCGCAAAGCGGCGAGGCCCCGGAGTGACCACGCGCGGCTTTCTGCTCGGCAAGTTCATGCCGCCGCACGCCGGGCACGTGGCGCTGATCGAGGCGGCGCAGGCGCTCGTTGACGAATTGACTGTGTTGGTGTGCTGGCTGCCGGACGATCCGATCGCGGGCGAGACGCGGCTCGGCTGGATGCGCGCGCTGTTCCCCGCGTGCCGGGTGCTCGGCCACGGCGAGGTGGTGCCGCAGGAGCCTGACGACAGCGCAGAGTTCTGGCCGGTGTGGCGTGGCATTGTGCGCGCGGCCCATCCCGAACCGATCGACTATGTGTTCGCGGGGGAAGGCTATGGCGCGCGGCTGGCGCAGGAACTGGGCGGACGCTTCGTGCCCTTGGGCGGTCGCGTGCTGGGCATGGCGGACGCGCTCTCCGGCCTCTCCGCCAGCGCGGTGCGCGCCGATCCGGCAGCGCACTGGGCACTGTTGCCGCCTCCGGTACAGGTGCACTACCGGCGGCGGGTGTGCCTGCACGGGGCGGAGAGCACCGGCAAGTCGACCCTGGCGGCGCAGCTTGCCCAGCGCCTTGGAGCTATCGTCGTGGGCGAATACGGGCGCAGCCATTGCGAGGCGCATCGCGATCCGCTGACCATGGCCGACCTGCTGCTGATCGGCCGCGCGCAGCAGGCGATGATCGCGGCGGCGGAGCGATGGGCAGGGCCGATCCTGCTGGCCGACACCGATGCCCTGATGACCGCCGCATGGTGCGAAATGCTGCTGGGCGAGCGCCCCCCACGAACTGATGCAGGCGCCAAAGGCCGATCTCTACCTGCTGCTGGAGCCGGACCTGCCCTGGATCGACGATGGCACCCGCATGTTCGCCAATCCGGCGGACCGCGCGAAATTTGCCGCGATAACCGAACAGGTGCTGGTCGCTGCGGGGGTACCCTTCGTGCGCATATCCGGCGCGGGCGAAGCGCGGCTGGCAGCGGCTACGGCGGCGCTCGATGTTTGATGCTGTCACAAACCGAAGGCACAATAGCAGCAAGATTTATGCTTCGCCCGCTGTACGCCGGTGGTCTATGCAAGGAACCATCATGCTTAGGTATTTGATCATTATAACAACACTTTGTTGCGCAGCATTGGGTGCAGCATCTTCGCCCGCCTCGGCGCAGCATGGAGACGACGGGATCATGCTCATTATCGCCCATCGCGGCGCTTCGGGGGACCGTCCCGAACACACCTTGGCGGCCTACGAACTGGCGATCGATCAGGGCGCGGACTATATCGAAATGGACCTTGTCCCCACCGCCGACGGCGTACTGGTGGCCCGGCATGAGAATGCGCTGTCGGGCACCACCGATGTCGCCGAGCACCCGGAATTCGCCGAGCGCCGCACCACCAAGGTGATTGACGGCGAGCAGGTGACCGACTGGTTCAGCGAAGACTTCACGCTGGCCGAGCTGCGCACGCTGCGTGCCCGCGAGCGACTGCCAGAAATCCGCCCGCAGAACACTGCCTTCGATGGGCTGTATCAGGTGCCGACGCTGGCGGAGATAATCACGCTGGTGCGCGCCAAGGAAGCCGAGACGGGCCGGGTGATCGGGATTTATCCGGAGATCAAGCACCCCAGCTATTTCGAGAGCATTGGACTGGACCTTGCCCACCTGCTCGTCACCGAGCTTCACGCGGCAGGCTATGCCGGGGCTGATGCGCCGGTTTTCATCCAGTGCTTCGAGGTTGCCACGCTGTGGCGGCTCGCCTCGATTACCGAGTTGCCGCTGGTGCAACTGGTGGCGGCAGAAGGCGGTCCGGCGGACAATGCGACCATGACCTATGCGCAAATGGTGACGCCGGAGGGGCTAGCGGAAATTGCGCAATATGCGGATGGAATTGGGGCGGATATTCGTTTGCTGCTGACTCCTACATTGGGACGGGGACCATTGGTTGACCACGCGCACGAGGCCGGATTGTTGGTCCACGGGTGGACCTTACGCAAAGAGAACGCCTTCATGCCCAGGGCACTGCGTTATTTGGACAATCCGGCAGAAACGGGAAATTATGAGTCACTCGTCCGCGTAATCGGGCGCACTCGGCTCGACGGAATTTTCACCGACGATCCAGGCTTGACGCGCGAGACCTTGGAACGATTTATTATACGCGAGTCGTGGTGACTGCGAGTATTGACGAAACCTGCAAGATCTTTCGTCATTGCGAGGAGCCGCAGGCGACGCGGCAATCCATCTCCTGCTGTAGCGCATGGGGCAACCCTCAGGAGATGGATTGCCGCGCTTCGCTCGCAATGACGAAATCAGGCGTGCCGCGCTGTCAAAATGTAGTTCAGCGCCATATCGTCCGACAGATGCAGCCCCTTCACCGGTGAAAAAGCGATCCCCCGCACCGCCGTCACTTCCAGCCCTGCCGCCGCCAGCAAGTCGGTCAGTTCGTCGGGCGTAACGAAGTCCTCCCAGTGATGGGTGCCGCGCGGGACCATGCCGAGCAATTCCGCGCCCTGCACCAGCAGCGCGCGGCTCGCCAGCGTGCGGTTGGGGGTGGACATCACCAGCAGGCCGCCCGGCGCAAGGTGCGCAGCGAGCGCAGCGACGAAGGCTGACTTGTCGGCGACGTGCTCGATCACTTCCATGCACGTAACCAGATCGAATTGCCCCAACCCCAGAGTGGCCAGCTCGCCGGGACGTACCAATAAGCCCCTCCCCTTTAGGGGAGGGGTTGGGGTGGGGTCTGTCCGCGACCGTATCGTTGCCACATCCGGACAGACCCCACCCCCAGCCCCTCCCCTGAAGGGGAGGGGGGAAAGAAGGCCTGCCCCTCTGGCATGTTCGCTCGCTACGGAAATGTTCTCCGGCGCCGCATCCACCCCCGTTACCGCAGCACCCAGCCTTGCCAGCGGTTCGCACAGCAGCCCCGCGCCGCAACCCACATCGAGCGCCGCCTTGCCCGCCAACGGTTTCCCCTGCCCGACATCGCCGCCCCAGTGCAGGTCGATCGCGTCGCGGATAAAGCCCAGCCGCACCGGGTTCAGCCGGTGGAGCATGGCGGAGGAGCCCTTCGGGTCCCACCATTCGCGCGCCAGTTTGCCGAAATGCGCCGCCTCTTCCGGGCGAATGGTGGCCGAACTGGTTGCAGTTGTGACAGTTGCATCGCTCATCACGCCATCCTAACAGCGCGCCGGGGATTCAACCATACCTGCAAAGTGAGTGGCGAGAGAACACCGTGGCACGGATAGTGATGAAATTCGGGGGCACCTCGATGGCGGGGACCGAGCGGATTCGCCGCGTCGCCAACCTCGTGCGTGCGCAGGCGGCGGGCGGGAACGAAGTCGCGGTTGTGGTCAGCGCGATGGCAGGGGAGACCGACCGGCTGGTCAACTTCTGCCGCGAGGCGAACCCCCTTTATGATCCAGCCGAATACGATGTGGTGGTCTCCTCCGGCGAACAGGTGACCAGCGGGCTGCTCGCGCTCACGCTTCAGGCGATGGGCTGCAAGGCGCGGAGCTGGCTCGGCTGGCAATTGCCGCTCAACACCTTCTCCAACCACGCCAATGCCCGCGTGGGCGACATCCCGGCAGACGCGATGGTCGCGGCCATGGCTGCGGGCGAAATCGCGGTGATCCCCGGTTTCCAGGGTGTTTCCGACGAGGGCCGCATCACTACCATGGGTCGCGGCGGATCGGACACCTCGGCGGTCGCGATTGCGGCTGCGATCCATGCGGACCGCTGCGATATCTACACCGATGTTGACGGGGTCTACACCACCGATCCGCGCATCGTCGCGCGGGCGCGCAAGATCAAGCATATCGCCTTCGAGGAAATGCTCGAACTGGCCTCGGTCGGCGCGAAAGTGCTCCAGACCCGCTCGGTCAGCATGGCGATGAAGCACAATGTGCGGGTGCAGGTGCTCTCCTCCTTCGTGGACGAGGATGCTCCCGCCGCCGATACCCTGCCCGGCACGATGATCGTGTCCGAGGACGAAATGAGCAGATTACTGGAGGAAGGCCAAGTGGAACGCCAGTCCGTTACCGGCATCGCGCATGACAAGAACGAGGCGCGCGTGGTGCTCACCCGCGTGCCTGATAGGCCCGGCGCGGTGGCCAACATCTTCACCCCGCTGGGCGATGCCGGCATCAATGTGGATATGATTATCCAGAACGTCGGCCGCGACAAGGGCGAGACCGACGTGACCTTCACCGTCCCGCAGGCCGAACTGGCGCGGGCGCAGGCGCTGCTGGAAGACAAGCGCGAGGTGATCGGCTTCAACCGGATCATCACCGATGCCAAGGTGGCGAAGATTTCCGTGTGTCGGCATGGGCATGAAGAGCCACGCGGGCGTCGCGGCGACGATGTTCAAGGCACTGGCCGATCGCGGCATCAACGTGCAGGCGATTTCCACGTCGGAAATCAAGGTGTCGGTGCTGATCGACGAGGACGAAACCGAACTGGCGGTGCGCGTGCTGCACACCGCCTATGGGCTCGATGCGCCCGATGATTTCGGGGAGCCAGCGGCCTAGTCTCGGCAGCGGGAAGGGGAACGGAATGATCGAGACCGAACCCCTGCCTGCCTATAATTTTCGTCCGGCGATGCCTTCGCTGGCCGACATGTTGCGACACGGTGTTTCTGATCCGGCGGCGGTAATACCCGCCGCGATTCTCGAACAGCCCTGCGTGCAATTGCCGGGACCGGGCGCGCCGCTGGTGGTGGCGGACCCGGAACTGGCGCGCGAAGTGCTCAACGATCGTCACGGCCATTACGCGCGTGATCGCTTCATGCGGCGGCTGATGCGGCGAGCCTGGGGCAAGGGACTTGCGGCGGCCGAGGGCGAAGCGTGGCACGCCCAGCGCCGCGCTGCCGCCCCCGCTTTCCGACCGCAGGCGGTGGAGGCTCGCAGTGCTGACTTTGCCGCAGCAGCGGGCGTGGCGGCTACCGATTGGCCTATCGGCGAGCAGGCTGATCTGCCAGTCGCGATGGCCAAAGTCATCGCCCGGATCGTCTTCACCACGCTGGTGGATGGGCGTGGGACGGTGGACAGCGATCAGGTCGCAGCTGACATTCCCGCTTATATCCGTCGCATCGCCGGTTTCGGCCTGCGCGACATGCTGCCTTTGCCTGAAAGCTGGCATGATCGGCTGGCGGGCATTCCCGGCGATCCGGCAGTGCGGCGCATCCGGGCCTTGGCGCGGCGGCTGGCGGCGGAACACGAGAACTCGAAAGCAGGCGCGGGGCAAGATCTGCTTGCACTGCTCGATGGTGTTGGCCCGTTGCAGGACAATGTGCAGGGACTGTTCCCGGCGGCGATGGACACCACCGTTGCCGGGGCGAGCTGGACGCTGTTCCTGCTCGCGCGCCATCCCGAATGGCAGGCGCGGGTCTGCGAGGAAGGGCAAGCTTGCACCGCTGGGCAATGGTCTGCCGAACGTCTGCCCGTAACCCGCCGCGTGGTGCAGGAAGCCCTGCGGCTTTATCCGCCCGCGCCGCTGCTGGTGCGCACTGCCGCAATGGCGCACGAATTGGGCGGGAAGCAGGTCCGCAAGGGCCAGCCGGTGGTCGTCTGCATCTATGCCATGCATCGCCATCGGCAATTGTGGCACGCGCCGGACATGTTCGATCCTGACCGGTTCCTGCCCGACGCACCCCCGTCACCCGGCTGGCTGCCCTTCGGAGCAGGTCCGCGTGTCTGCATCGCGGCGCAATTCGCGCTGGCGGAAATCGCGGTGGTCGCGGCGCGATTGCTGGCCGAACTCGAACTGGCGCCCTGTGGGCCTGCACCCGATGTCAGCCTGCGGGTCACCACCCGCTCGGCCAATGGCATTGGAGTGATCGCGGCGCGGAGAAGGTGAGCGCCGCGCCGCACCCGCTCTCTCCTCAATTGACTATGTCCGCGCCCTACGCCTAGGGAGCCAGCGCAAAGGAGCCCCGCGCCAGCCATGACCCAGCACATCCTCGAAAAACTCGCCGCCACCAATCCCGAAGCCGAAATCTGGTGGGACAGTGCGCCGCTGGTCTATCCGAGCTGGAAGGCCGAATCGCTGGCCAAGGCACCCGAAGCCAAGCGCGCCGAGTGGGAAGAGCAGCTTACCCGCCTCTATGACAACGGCACGATCAAGCAGACCGGCGAAATGGGCTTTCGCGGCGTCACCACCAATCCGCCGCTCAGCTTGCAGGCGGTGCAGCTCGATCCGCAGGGCTGGACCCAGCTGGTCAAGGACATCGCCGCGTCGGACCGCGCGCTCGATGTCGAAGGCGTGTACTGGAAGATGTACCTCGAACTGGTCAGCGCGGCGCCGATGCGATCCGCCCGGTGTTCGAGAAATCGGGCCACAAGTACGGCATGCTCTCGGGCCAGGTCGATCCGCGCTTCGTCACCGATGGCGAAGCGATGCTGGCGCAGGGCCTCACCATCGCCGCGATGGGCGACAACGTGATGGTCAAGCTGCCCGGTTCCAAGGAAGGCTACGAAGTGCTGGAGGAACTGACCGCGCGCGGCATTTCCACCAACAACACCACCAGCTTTGCCGTGGCGCAATATACCCGCTGCCGCGCGGCGGTGACCGCGGGGCTGCAACGCGCGCAGGCGGCGGGGGTGGACCTGTCCAGGTGGCGCTCGGTCATCACCCACATGTCCAGCCGTCTGGGCGAAAAGGGCGACTGGAAAGTGCAGGCCAAGGCGCGCGGCATCGAACTTTCGCTCGACGAGATTCGCGATGGCGAGGAAGCCGTGCTCAAGCGCGCCTACTGGCAGGGCAAGAACACCGGCCACCCGTCCAAGATGCTGCAATGTTCGATGCGGGTGGAAAAGGACAAGGACGGCCACACCGTCAGCCGCCACGTGCAGGATTTCGCCGGGTCCGACATGGTCTACACCTGCCCGCCGAGCTACATCCTGCAACTGATGGAAGCGGAGGACGAACTGGCCCCCTTCGATCCTTCGGCCATCGAACGCGAGCCGAACCCGGCCAGCGTGGAAAAACTGCTGAAGCTCCCCAGCTTCCGCCAAGCCTACGAATTCGAAGGCATGAAGCCGAACGAATTCGCCCAGTTCGGCGCCTTCCAGGCCACCGCCACGGAGTTTGCTGCGGCTACAAGGCAGACGGTGGATTTCGTGCGGATGGTGATGGGGGGTAGGGAGTATATCCGTTCGCGAACGTGCCCTCTTTGCCAATGCTCTTCATTGCGATCCGGTGCTCACCGGCACCTCAACGTCTAGGTCGAGCACTTGAGGTTCCAGCGACTGCGCTCGCCACCCCAATATGTCGCATGAATTGGTGTGCGCCTTGCGCATGGCGGCTAACGTCGCACTGTCAGCCTCCGCGAACTCAATCCGTGAGACCGCGAGCTGCTGAACCTGGCAGAACAGGGGCGAACTCCATGCATGATTGCCTCGCGCGGCGCATCAGGCGTGCCGAAATCCGCTGATCGCTCGGGAAAGGTCTCGTCTCCGATTTTCAGGTCAATCGCTGTACCCCATACTGGGTTAGAAGGGTCCGTTCTACCGGTCACCTCGAATTTTTTTATAGCGACAGCAAATCATCCCTTCTGTGCCGACCAAATTGTACCAAATCTGGCAACTCATTGCGCACATCTTCAACAATTGTTCCAAAGCGGCTAAGGCAACGAGTCAAACCCGTTAGCTCGGCATCGGACCGACCTTATCGCGTCTCGACAAGCGTTTTGTAAGTTGCATTGCCGACGTGGCAGACATTTTCCCGTGTGATCGGATCTCTCGGAAGGCCAAGGAGACTGCGTCATGACACGAGGAGCTTGGACAGGTCAATACCCGTTGTGTCGATGCCTTGCTGGCACGCTTTGCAGTTTGCTCTTCACGTAGTTGATCGGCGCTTGTCGCGTAACTGCGCGAACAGGTACCCCAGTCCCTCCTGAGAAGCATTCGACAAATTCTTCTACCGCAGGTCACGTCGAAGCCATGCAACAATGCGATTGCGCTCACCATTGGCCCGTAACCGTCCAATCGTGTAGCGAAGCAAGGCGCGCAATGTACGTTAATTGCCACCCGGTGATCGGATTTCCCCGCAGCTGCGAAGCGTTGCCGTCATTGGGATCCCACCCGGCGCGGGTCGTAATTAACTCCGTGCAGCTCGAATCGGTAATATTCATGGACACTGGCCAAATCCGGTTTTGCCAACGTCGCCCGCTTCTATCGTCTACCAGATGTGATCGATGTGGAGTTCGATGTATCAACGCATCTTACCCAATCCCGATGGCGATTCGAAATCCGGGCGACAAACACGCAACACCGTCCAACATGGCGGGCCACTGCGATCAATTCGCATTCGCCGCATGCGCCACTGCTCCTCCAGTCCGCCGTCAATACGGTATGAGTGGGTGATCGGTAGTCGACCTGATGGAACGACGCCCTAACAATATCTTCGACCGGCAAAAGGGTTTAAGCTTGATCAAAGTCCACCTTGCGACTGCAGATAAATCGTACGGAGCAAATCCGGTGATCATCTCATCGCGCAAATTGAACCGCAAAACTTAACGTGCATCGTGGTACCACACTCGCAGCAATTCACTAATCGTCGAAAGTTGAGAAAACTGTTATCCGGGCATAGGCCCCGAAATGTCGCGGCCTTTCACCATCAAAATCCATCCGCACTCGCAGCCGGAGTAGCCCTCGTCGTCAAATCTACCGCCGCTTTCTGTGCCGGCTCTTCTGTGCGCCAGCCTGCTTGCATGCCGCCATCGCTCCCGCGCAAAGCCCGCCAAGCACCCACGCCCGTTGCCCAATCACCATAATGGCCCCCCATTGCACCAGCGAAGAGTCACTCGGCTGGCATTCCTCTAGGCTAGCATCGGACGATGGCTGCGCCTTTACGGCAATCCAACTATTCAACTTACCCGCCCCGCCACCCATTCATCCCTCAGCTTGAACTTCTGGATCTTGCCCGATCCGGTCAGCGGCCAGCTCTCCACCTGTTGCCAGTAGGCGGGGCATTTCTGCGGGGCGATCTGCGACGCGGCAATGCGCGCGCAGGGCATCGGGATCGAACGCAGCGCCATCCTCCATCCGCACGAAGGCCGCTACGGCTTCGCCCAGCACCTCGTCCGGCACGCCGACCACCGCGCATTCGGCCACGCCGGCAACTTCGAGCAACACGTTCTCGATTTCCGCCGGGAACAGGTTTTCGCCGCCGCGAATGATCATGTCCTTCACCCGGCCGGTGATCCGCACGAAGCCGCGATCGTCCATCGTCCCGAGATCGCCGGTGTGCAGCCAGCCCTGCGCATCGACCGCTTCCGCCGTGGCTTCGGGATTGTCGTTGTAGCCGAGCATGGTGGCGTAGGAGCGGCTGCGGATTTCGCCCACCGTGCCGCAGGGCAGCACCTCGTCGCTCGCCGGATCGAAAATGCCCACTTCGCAACCCAGTGCCGGGCGGCCGATGGTGGTGCAGATATCCTCCAGCGAATTGTCGGGCCGGGCGGTGGTGATCACCGGGCTGCTTTCGGTCTGCCCGTAGAGCGACCAGCACCAGCGCACCGAGCACCGCCTCCGCCGCGCGCGCCAGTTCGGGCGCGACCATTGCGCCGCCGATGCCGATCACCTTCAATGAGGACAGGTCACGTGGGACCGCCTTCTGCGCGGCGATCATCGCCACCGCCATGGTCGGCACTGCCAGCGTCCAGCTCACCTTCTCGCGGGCGATGATATCCAGCGCGGCATTGGGATCGAACGAGGGCAGCGGGCAATAGGCGCTGGCCGATTGCAGCGAGCCGAGCACGCCCATCGAACAGCCCATCGTGTGGAACAGCGGAGTGAGCCCGATGGTCGCCTGCCGGTCCGCCATGCCGCCGGTCTTGACGAAAATGCGCGCATTGTTGGTGATGTTGCGGTGGGAAAGGACCACGCCCTTGGGAAAGCCGGTGGTGCCGCTGGTGTACTGGATCTGCGCCGGATCGTGGGTGTCCACTTCGGGCAGCGTGCCGACAGGATCGGTGAACAGCGCGGCGTGATCCTTCATGTCCACCACTTCGCGCAAGGCGGGGCAATCGGGCGCGACTTCGGCAGCGTGCGCGGCCATCGGGTTGCCGCGGAATTCCTGCACCAGGAACAGCCCGGCGCTGGCCGACTGCTTGAGCACGAAGGAAGTTCGCGCTTCTGGTAAGCGGGATTGATCGTCACCAGCGTCAGCCCGGCGAGCGCGCAGGCATATTCCAGCAGCACCCATTCGGGAATGTTCGGCCCCCAGACGGCGATCTTCTCGCCCGGCTGGAACCGCGCCGCCAAGCCCTTGGCCAGCCGCTCGGCATCGGCGAGCAGCTCGGCATAGGTCCAGCGCCGCCCGCTGGTGCCGTCGGGCAGGCCTTCGATCAGCGCGGGGGCAGTGGGATTGTCCGCCGCCTGCTGGCGCAGCAAGCCGCCGATAGTGGTGTCGAGCACCGGCTCGTCCGCAAACCAGTCACACAATGCCTTGTCGAGGCGCCGCTCGGCCATCGCTGTCTCCGTCCTGGGCCGGTCAAGCGCCGGCTTCAATCGGACCAGTATAGGCGATTTCGGATTTTCGACCAAGCGATTCATTGTACACTGCCGCATTCATCCTGTCGGGCCGCCCAAACATTTGCTATGCAATGGAATGCAGGGGGCGAAGGGTCATGTTGGGAAAAAAAGTTTGCGCGATCTTATTCCTGACCTCCCTATCAGGGTGCGCGGCATTTGTTGGCGACTTGGGGGTGAACGGCAATCGAACGCGGAACATGCTGCCGCAGACGCTGGGCGAGCAAAGTAGCAATTACGGATACATCCCGCTCGATCCGCTGCCAGTAAGGGCTATGGCCAACGGACCGGGCTGCCCGGCAGTAAATGCTGTACCCTTGCCTACACTCGAGGCACTCCCCGATCTGGCGGTTCGATTTGCAGTGGCAGAGTTCAACACCAACGGTGGCCTCCAATTTGGTCCATCAAAAATCACTGCTGAAGATCAGGCATATCGGGCGGTGCTGGACTATGTAAATGTAGACGTAGTTCCGGCAGTTTTTCAAATACGTAGAAACGTATCAACACCAGCAGGTGCCAATTCGCCACTGTCCATAGCTACTCCTTTGCAAACTGGTGAGACAATTACCGGATATTCCGCTAATTTGCTTTCCATTGGACATGAAACTTTCGACAAAGTAGATCAGGATCCACTGAACCTGTTGTAGTGTTTCCAATTTATATCGGTGTTGGCTTGCGATTGACGGCAGATATCAGGGCGTTGGAAGGCGGAATCAACCAGCGGATTGGGTGTGATCGGTGCCAGTGCCGATGCCAATGCCCTTGCCGGGACAATACGGTCAACTCTTGGGATTACAGGAAGGTCCATCGCCACCGCACTTCCGTTGCCGAGCAAACTCGACCAGACAACAATCGAACAAAGCATCTTGGCGATCGGCACCGCCAAGCCCCTGTACGGCGGAAACGATGCCCAAACGACCATCACACCGCGAGTTGTTGGCCTATATTCACCAATTGGTTCGGACCCTCACTTGATTAATGCTGTCTATTCGGAGCTATCCCGCATAATTATTCCATGGTCGGTCAATTGCGTTGCAATTAGAACCCCGGTAGCTACTCCGCCCATACAAATAATTCGGTTCGTGACCAATAGCTTCGATTGCAGTTCCGCCGTGGGCGCGATGCGCGGGATCATGTCGACCAGATGCCCGTCATCGGGCACTTCATCGTGCATGTTGGGATGCGGCCAGTCGGTGCCCCAGACGCAGCGATCCGGATAATCAGCCACCAAGGGCGCGACGGCTGCGGCGAAACTGTCCCACGGGTCGCCCTTGCCGCCTTCCTTCAGCGCGTCGAGCCGATCGGGGCAGGTGGGCTTGAACCAGATATCCTCCCGGCTTTCGAGCAGGCTGCGGAACGCGCGCATGTCCGGCCCGTCCGGCCCCTGCGTCACGTCCGGGCGGCCCATGTGATCGACCAGTACCGGCACCGGAATGGCATCGATGAAGGGGCGCATTTCCTCGAGGATATCGGCTTCGAAATAGATCACCACGTGCCAGCCCGCCGGGCAGCCGCGCGGCGACTTCGAGGAACTTGTCCTTGGGCGCATTGTCCACCAGCCGCTTGAGGAAATTGAAGCGGATGCCGCGAATGCCGCCGTCGTGCAGCGCGGCCAGTTCCTCCTCCGAAATCGCCGGATCGACCACCGCCACCCCGCGCGCCTTTCCGCAGCGACTTGGCGATGGCATAGAGCGTGGCGGCATTGTCCGTGCCGTGGCAGCTCGCCTGCACGATCACGTTCTTTTCGAAGCCGAGATGATCGCGCAGGGCGAACAGCATGTCCGGCCCGGCATCCTCGGGCAGGTACTTGGCCTTGGCGCTGAACGGGAACTGCGCCATCGGCCCGAACACATGGCAATGCGCATCGACCGCGCCGGGCGGCGGAGTGAAGCGCGGCTTGCTGGGGGCGGGGTGCCAGCTCGTTATTCTGTCAGTCATAAATTCCCCTACTTCGTCATTGCGAGCGCAGCGAAGCAATCCATCTCCTGCTATCGCCCAACAGGAATCGGCGGGAGATGGATTGCCGCGTCGCCTTCGGCTCCTCGCAATGACGAGGAGTGGCCTTAAACATACACCGTGCCATCCATCAGCTTGCGCGCGGTGCGCAGCAGCGCGGCTGTTCGACCTGCCCGGCATCGAGCGTCATCACGCAGGTCATTTCCCCGCTCGGATGTTCGATGCTGAGCGTCTTCACATCGCCCTCCGGCACAGAGGCCACTTCGGCAGCGGGCGATCCTTCGACCAGGCAGGCCGTCGCCGCCGTCACCGCGCCGAGCACGCCGATGCTGGCGTGGGCGCGGTGGGGAATGAACACCCGCGTGGTCAGCGCGCCGCCATGCTGCGGGCGGGGCAACCAGTGTCATCTTCGGCACCGATTTCGCGCTGACATCGCCAAGGTTCATCAGCGGACCTGCCGCCAGCCGGATCGCTTCGATCTGTCGCGCGGATCGGCGCGAAGGCCTCGCTCTCCAGCTCCTCGCGCGTCTCATACCCGCTCGCGCCGACATCCTCGGCCTTGAACACCATGCACGGCATCCCGTTGTCGATCAGCGTGCAGCGCACCCCCTCGATCACGTCGACAGCATTGCCGGTGGGCAGCAGCGCGCCGCAGCTCGATCCGGCGGTATCGCGGAATTCGATCGGGATCGGCGCATGGCTGCCCGGCACCCCGTCGATCCGCGCCGTGCCGTAATAATTGACATGCCGCCGCCCGATTTCGTCGAGCGGGGTTTCGATGCTGGCCACCGCGATCTGGCCGGTGTTTTCCATGTAGATGGTGACCTGCGTCACGTCGCCGGTCGGCTCGACCAGATGCCGTTCGATGGCGAAGGGGCCGACACCGGCAAGGATATTGCCGCAATTCTGCGCGTCGGACACGATCGCCTGATCGACGAACACCTGCAGGAACAGGTAATCGACATCGACTCCGGGCCGCGCCGATTTCTGCACCACCGCCACCTTGCTGGTGAGCGGATCGGCGCCGCCCATCCCGTCGATCTGGCGCGGATCGGGGCTACCCATCGCGCCGAGCAGGAACTTGGCGCGTTCATCGGGATCGCCGGGGAGATCGGCAGCGAGGAAGTAACCGCCCTTGGAGGTCCCCCCGCGCATCCACATGACTGGGGCTTGGTTCATACGATCTTCCTTCTCCCCTCCCGCTTGCGGGAGGGGCCGGGGGTGGGCCTGTAACCGCGTCGCTCGCTGCGCTCGCGCCCACCCCTAGCCCCTCCCGCAAGCGGGAGGGGGACTGGCGCGCTCAAACCCATTTCAGCCCCATATCCGTCAGCTTCTGGCGGAAGCCGTACATATCCAGCCCCAGTTCGCCTGCCGCCAACCGCTGGCGCTTGCTCTCCTCGTTCGCCTCGCGCGCCTGTGCGGCCTTGAGCACCGCTTCCGCATCCTCGCGCCGCACAACGCAGACCCCGTCATCATCGGCGACGATCACGTCTCCGGCGCGGATGAAGGCACTGGCGCAGACCACGTCCACGTTCACACTGCCGAGGCTGGCCTTGATCGTCCCTTGTGCGAAGACCCGCTTGGCCCAGACCGGGAACTGCATCTCGGTAAGGTCGCGCACGTCGCGGATGCCGGCGTCGATAATCAGCCCGCGCACCCCGCGCGCCTGCGCGCTGGTGGCGAGCAGATCGCCGAAATAGCCGTCCTCGCAAGGGGAGGTCGGCGCGATCACCAGAATGTCGCCCTCGCGGCATTGCTCGATTGCGGCGTGGACCATGTAGTTGTCGCCCGGCGGCACAGAAATGGTGATCGCCGATGCGCCAATCCGCGCGCCCGCATAGATGGGGCGCATATAGCTGGCGAGCAGCCCGGTGCGCCCTTGCGATTCGTGGACCGTGGCGACCCCGCAGGCCCCCAGCGCCGCGACCACGGCGGGATCGGCCCGTTCGATATTCTGGACGACGACACCCATGCGCGATTCTCTCCTCTTGTCCCTTGCCGCCCCGCCTGAACGCGGCTCTGCACATCGTCAAGCTGGCCAAGCACACTTGGCTCCAAACTTGTAAGCACCACTTACAATTGATAGGGCATTGCGTCGAGAGTGAGACCCGTGACAGAATCGCATATTTCTGCCCCCCGTGTGGCACTGATCGGCTTCGGCGAGGCGGGGGAGAGCTTTGCCCGCGCGGGCCGCTGGCTTGGGTCTGCGCGCGGGTGGGATGTGCTGGCAGCGCGGCGGGCGGCGATGGCGGACTGTGGCGTGGAGGCGGGCGCGGATGCTGCGGCGGCGATCGCTGGTGCGGATTGCTTGCTCAGCCTCGTCACCGCCGATGCGGCGCTGGCGGCGGCGCGGGACTATGCACCGCTGCTGCCTGAAGGCGCGCTTTTCCTCGATATGAATTCGGTATCCCCCGACACCAAGCGCGCTGCTGCCGAAGCGATTGGCGCAGGGTACGTCGATGTCGCGGTGATGGCTCCGGTGGACAATGGACTGTCGGTGCCGCTGTTGCTGGCTGGTCCGCAGGCTAACAGGGCGCAGACAATGCTGTCCGCGCTCGGCTTCACCAATGTGCGCGTGGTCGGCGAGGAAGTCGGGCGGGCCAGCGCGATCAAGCTGTGCCGTTCGGTGATGGTCAAGGGGATCGAAGCGCTCACCGCCGAAATGGTGCTCGCGGCCAGCGAAGCGGGCGTGCTTGACGAAGTGCTCGCCAGCCTCGATGCCAGCGAGAAGCAGCAAAGCTGGGCCAAGCGCGCCGATTACAATCTCGACCGGATGCTGGTCCACGGCCAGCGTCGATCCGCCGAGATGGACGAAGCCTGCGCCATGTTGCGCGATCTGGGGCTGGACCCGCTAATGAGTGCGCAAACCGCCGACCGGCAGTACGCCCTTGGCGAACTGGGCTTTGCACCGCCGCCGGACGGTCTTAGAGCTAAGCTCGATGCGATCCGGGCGAATCCGGACCTCAAGGGAGACCTCTGACCGATGAGCCTTATCATCGACTGCCACGGCCATTATACCGTCCTGCCCAAGGGCCACGATGCCTGGCGCGAGGAGCAGAAGGCGGCGTTCAAGAACGGCACCGAATGCCCGCCCTATCCGGAAATTTCCGACGAGGAGATTGTCCGCACCATCGAGGACAACCAGCTCAAGCTGGTGCAGGAACGCGGCGCCGATTTCACGATTTTCTCCCCCGCGCCAGCGCCATGGCCCCGCATGTCGGCGACCAGGCGGTGGCGAGCGAATGGGCGCGGCGGTGCAACGACCTGATCTATCGGGTAACGCAGCTGTTCCCCGATACCTTCATCGGCGGCTGCATGTTGCCGCAAAGCCCCAAGTCCGACCTTGCCGAAAGCGTGCGCGAACTGCGCCGCTGCGTCGAGGAACTGGGTTTCGTCGTCTGCAACCTCAATCCCGATCCAGGTGGTGGCCACTTCACCCATCCGCCGCTGACCGATCCGTACTGGTTCCCCATTTATGAGGCGATGTGCGAGTTGCAGGTCCCGGCGATGATCCACGTCTCGGGCAGCTGCAATCCGGCCATGCACGCCACCGGCGGGTACTATCTTGCCGCCGATACGGTCGCCTTCATGCAATTGCTCGAAGGCGATCTGTTCAGCCGTTATCCCGACCTGAAGCTCATCATCCCCCACGGCGGCGGCGCGGTGCCCTATCACTGGGGGCGCTATCGCGGCCTCGCGGACATGCTCAAGCAGCCCGATATCGAGCAGCACCTGATGAGCAATGTGTTCTTCGATACCTGCGTCTATCACCAGCCGGGCATCGACCTGCTGGCCGACGTGATCGCCAACAAGAACATCCTGTTCGGCAGCGAAATGGTCGGCGCGGTGCGCGGGATCGATCCGCAGACCGGCCATTATTTCGACGATACCAAACGCTATGTCGACGCGCTGGATATCTCCGATCAGGAGAAGCACATGATCTTCGAAGGCAATGCCCGGATCGTCTATCCGCGGCTCGATGCGATCCTGCAGGAAATGGGGTTGTGACGCAGCGCAATCTTCTCCCCTCCCGCTTGCGGGAGGGGCAGGGGGTGGGCCTGAATCGTCGGCGGTGGTCGTTCCCACCCCTAACCCCTCCCGCAAGCGGGAGGGGGATTCAATGAGCGCCACCGCCACCGGATTTGCGCCCTGCGAAAAGCCGGAACGCTATATCCAGCAGCTCGTCAGCCACTGGGGGCACAAGTTCGCCACCAGCTATGACGAGGGTGACGGGATGGGCCTGTTCCCCTTCAGCGAACACACCAACGTGGTGATGACCGCCCACGAAGGCGGCATCGGCATCACCCTCACCACCGCCGACGCTCCCGAGAATGTCCACATGCGCGGCGTGATCGAGGAACATATCGACCGCTTCGCTTTCCGCGAAGCACCCTTGGCCTACACATGGGAAGACCAATGACCGAACCGAAGAAAGAACGGATCAACATCCACGAATATCTCGCCGCAGTTCGAGGATATTCCCGGCACCCGCGTGTTCACCGCGCAGCGCGCGCGCAAGGGATACTGGCTGAACCAGTTCGCGATGAGCCTGATGAAGGAAGAAAACCGCGAGCGGTTCAAGGCCGACAACAAGGCCTATCTCGAAGACTGGGACCTCACCGACGCCGCCAAGGCCGCGGTGCTGGCGCGCGATTACAACGCGATGATCGATGAAGGCGGCAACGTCTATTACCTCGCCAAGCTGTTCTCGACAGACGGGCAGAGCTTCCAGCAGGCCGCCGGTTCGATGACCGGGATGACGCAGGAAGAATATGCCCAGATGATGCTGGCGGGCGGCCGCTCGCCTGAAGGTGTCCGATCGACGAAAGGAGGCTACTGAGATGGCCCGCATAACCACAGGTATTACCTCCAGCCATATCCCCGCGCTTGGGTGCAGCGATCCAGACCGGCAAGACCGGCGACGATTACTGGGGCCCGGTGTTTGGCGGCTATCAGGCGATCAAGGACTGGATCGCCAAGCCGGAAAACATGCCCGACGTGGTGGTGCTGGTGTACAACGATCACGCCTCCGCCTTCGACATGAACATCATCCCCACCTTCGCGATCGGTTGCGGCGAAGTGTTCAAGCCTGCCGATGAAGGCTGGGGCCCGCGCCCTGTGCCCGACGTGATCGGCCACCCCGATCTGGCCTGGCACATCGCCCAGAGCCTGATCCTCGACGATTTCGATATGTGCATTTTCAACCAGATGGATGTCGATCACGGCTGCACCATCCCACTGTCGATGATGTTCGGCGAAGTTGAGCAATGGCCGTGCAAGGTTATTCCCTTCCCGGTCAATGTCGTCACCTACCCGCCGCCCTCGGGCGCGCGCTGCTTTGCGCTGGGGGATTCGATCCGCGCGGCGGTGGAGAGTTTCCCCGAGGATCTCAACGTCCACGTCTGGGGCACCGGCGGGATGAGCCACCAGTTGCAGGGGCCGCGCGCGGGCCTGATCAACAAGGAATTCGATCTCGACTTCATCGACCAGCTGATCAACGATCCCGAGGCGCTGAGCAAGAAGCCGCATATCGACTACCTGCGCGAGGCCGGGTCCGAGGGATCGAGCTGGTGATGTGGCTGATCATGCGCGGTGCGCTGCCGGAAAAGGTGCGCGATCTGTACAATTTCTACCACATTCCCGCCTCGAACACCGCATTGGGCGCGCTGATCCTCCAGCCGGAGGATACGGCGGGCGAACCGCTCGATCCGCGCCGGGTGCTGAGCGGGCATTCGCTGGTGGCGGCGTAACCTTTAACTCCCTCCCGCTAGCGGGAGGGGCCGGGGGTGGGCCTGTCCAACAAGCTCGCGCTCCGGTTACATCCCCTCCCCTAACCCCTCCCGCCAGCGGGAGGGGAATTTGAGGAGTTCTACATGAAAATCGCACTCGCTGGTGGCGGCGCATTCGGGGAAAAGCACCTCGACGGCCTGAAGAATATCGACGGCGTGGAAGTCACCGCGCTGGTCGGCCGCACGCTCGACAAGACGCAGGCGATGGCCGACAAATACGGCGTCGGCTTTGCTACCACCGATTACGACGCCATGCTCGCGCGCGCCTGATGTCGACGCGGTGATCCTTTGCACCCCCACGCAGATGCACGCCGAGCAGGCGATCAAGGCGATGAATGCGGGCAAGCATGTCGAAGTGGAAATCCCGCTGTCGGATAGCTGGACCGATGCGCAGGCCGTCATGGACAAGCAGGCGGAAACCGGCCTCGTCTGCATGGTCGGCCACACCCGCCGCTTCAATCCGAGCCACCAGTTCGTGCACAACCGCATCACCGGCGGCGAATTCAACGTCCAGCAGATGGACGTGCAGACCTATTTTTTCCGCCGTTCCAACATGAACGCCAAGGGCGAAGCGCGCAGCTGGACCGATCACCTGCTCTGGCACCACGCCGCGCACACGATCGACCTGTTCGCCTATCAGGCGGGCAGGATCGTCAGCGCCAATGCCTTGCAGGGGCCGAAGCATCCCGGCCTCGGCATCGCGATGGACATGTCGATCCAGCTCAAGAGCGAAAGCGGGGCGATCTGCACGCTTTCGCTGTCGTTCAACAACGATGGCCCGCTGGGCACCTTCTTCCGCTATATCGGCGATACGGCGACCTATCTGGCGCGGTATGACGACCTGTTCACCGGCAAGGAGGAGCAGATCGACCTGACCGGGGTGACGGTCTCCAACAACGGCATCGAATTGCAGGACCGCGAATTCGTCGCCGCGATCCGCGAGGGGCGCGAGCCGAATTCAGCTCGGTGGCGCAGGTGCTCGATTGCTACCGCGTGATCGGCGAGCTGGCGCAAAGCCTTGAAGCGCAGGACGGCTGGTCCTGATGGCGCTCGCCGCGCGCAAGATCAACGGGCGGGAACTCAACCCGGTCGGGCTGGGCTGCATGAATGTCAGCTGGGCCTACGGTGCCCCGCCCCCGCCCGAGGAAGCGGCCAGACTGCTGCACCGCGCGCTCGATCTGGGCTGCGATCACCTCGATACCGCGCGGATTTACGGCGCGGGCGAGAACGAGGCGCTGATCGGGGAGACGCTGAAGGGGCGGCGGAACGAATTCTTCCTCGCCTCCAAATGCGGCATCACAGTAGACGGGCCGAAGCGCGGAGTCGATTGCAGCCCGGAAGCGATTACGGCGGCGATCGAGACCAGCCTCGAACTGCTCCAGACCGACCACATCGATCTCTATTACATGCACCGCTTCGATCCCAAGGTGCCGATTGCCGATTGCGTGGGTGCACTGGCCCGCGCGGTGGAAGCGGGCAAGATCGGGGCCTATGGCGTATCCGAATGGTCTTCGGCGCATATCCGCGAGGCGCATCAGGTGCATCCGGTAGGCGCGGTGCAGACCGAGTTTTCGCTGTGGACGCGCAATGTCGAACTGGGCGTGCTCGCCACATGCGAGGAACTGGGGATTCCGCTGGTGGCGTTCAGTCCGGTCGGGCGCGGGGCGCTGTGCGGGACCTTACGCGATCCGGCCACGCTGGATGACAGCGACCTGCGCACCAAGATGCCGCGCTTCAATGCGGAGAACTGGCCGCACAATCTGGCGCTGATCGACCAGCTGGCACAACTGGCGCGCGCCAATGGCCTGACCCCGGCGCAGCTCTCGCTCCGCTGGGTGCTGGCGCAGAGCGACATCTGTCACGTCATCCCGGGCACCACGTCCATAACGCATCTAGAGGAAAACATGGCCTGTTTGTCGCGGGAAGTGAGCGACGAAGTGCTGGCCGAAGCTGGGCGGATCGTGAACCACGCCCGCGTGGCCGGGCACCGCTATCCCGATGGGATTCGCAAGACGATCGACACTGAGGATTTCGAGCCCGCCTGATGGCGACTGTTCGCGCCCGGATCGGCTATTCGGAGCGCACCGCGCGCGAGCCCTTCTTCTACGCCAACGCGCACGAGAAGGACTTCGTCCCGCTCGCTCCGGTGGAGGTGGAGATATGCGATGCGCGTGGGCGCGACTGCTCGCTCGATGTCGAGGGGTTCCAGCTCGTTGAACATCGCAGCAAGATCGCCGATCTGACCAATCTCGAAGCGGTGCGGCGCGATCATCCGGCTGAAATCGTCGAACTGCTCACCGCCGTCACCGGCTGCGATCATGTCGCCATGACTCCCGGCGCGATCCTGCGCTTTTCGGAGAAAGCTGGGGCCAATGCGCGACACGACAATTCGCACCCTGCCCGGTTCGTGCACGTCGACATTGCGCGCGAGGATGCCGCCAATTTTCGCGCTCACTCCGCACCGGAAGGGGTGATCGCCCGCAGCGCGCATTATAACGTGTGGCGTGTGCTCAGCGCGCCGCCGCAAGATGTGCCGTTGGGCTTGTGCGATTACTCTTCCGTAGCAGAGGAGGACCTGCTGCCGTGCCGCGCGATCTTCGATCCGCTCGATGGCTCGCCTGAATGGGGCTTTGCCAATTACCTGCTGGCGCACAACCCGACGCACCGCTGGTTTTACTTCAGCGATATGCATCCGGGCGAAGCACTGGTGTTCAAGACCTCGGAAAGCGATCCGGCGCGCGCGCAGATGATGCCACACGGCGCTTTCGACAATCCCCTCGCCCCCGCCGATGCCCCGCCAAGGGTGAGCCTGGAAATGCGCGCCACCTGTTACTGGTTCGGGAGATGAGAAAAAAACCCCGCCGGCGAGTGCGGCGGGGCATGAGTTGGTGCGACCCAAAGGCCCCGGTTCATTCGCCGGGTGGTTGCGCCCCGGGTTCTTGCGCCAGCGCATCGATGGCCTGCTGGATACGGTTTGCCAGCGCCGGGTCTTCCTGCGCGGCGCTGCCGATGGCCTGATAGGTAACGGGATCGAGCCCGTGTTCGGTAACTACGGCCTCGGCCTGCGCCCGCTTTCCGGCATCGTCCAGAGCAGGATCGGCACGCACTTCACGCATGGCCAGCGCCGCTGCGGCAAAGGCGGAAACCTGCGTATCGGTGAACGCGGTTTGCGGCATCGGCGAAGCTTCGTGCGCGCCATGCGCCGGGTCGAGCGGGTGGGTGGGTTCGGCGGGCGGCACATCCTGCGGTTGCACGGTTACTGCCTCAGGCGGCGAGGTGGTTTCCGGCACATCCTGCGCCAAGGCGTTCCCGCCCGCGAGCAGCAATGCCGTTGCGGCAAGGTTGGTGAGAGTCTTCATTTTGTGCGTTCCTTCAAGGATCTGGTAACGCCCCCAGAGCACTGCTGCTCCTGGTTTGGATGCAGCGCAATCGCCAACGGGGCGAAGCGCGCCCGCTGGACGACCGCTTGAGCAAACCGTTGCAAACACACGATGACCCGAACCACTTCAGGTGGCCCCGACGCGAATCACAGATCGGCGAACAGGTCTTTCCAGAACACCTTGGCCGCATCGACCGCCGCCGCGTCGGCGAGCTTTTCGTGATTGACCCCGATGGCGGTCTTGCCGCCTGGCTTGTCCGAGAAATGCACGGTCACCTTGCTGCCATTGTCGAGATCGACCCGCCAGTAGCGCCACTTTTCACTCTGCGTCACCCGCGGTTCCTCGCCCGTGACTGCGCCCGTGAAATCCACCCGATCGCCAACCAGCGCCTGCCACGCGGCAAGCGCGGCATCCATGTCGCCGGGGTAGGTCTTGCTGACATTGGCAGCGAAGGTTCCGGCGCAGGTCTGGCCCATCGCGCGGCGACCGATCATCCGTTCGTAGCCGACAGTGACCATCTGGCTCCACCAGTGCGGCACGCCGTCCGAACGGAGCATCCGGGCGATTTCGGCATGTGGCATGGCGCTCGCGCCCCGCTCGTCGAGATGGGCTTGCCAGCCCGCCCAGTCGCGCCCGGTAGCCGCTGCCACCGCCGCATCGGCCATGCCGGGATCGCCGGGCTGGGTCACAACTTGTCGGCGTAGAGCGCCAGCAGGTTCGCCCATGCACGCTCAGCCTCGGCCTCGTTGTAAACCGGACTGTCGAGAACGGTCCAGCCGTGATCACCGGCATAGACTTCCACCGTTACTGCTGCTGCGGCGCCTTCCCCGGCAACGGTGAGGATCCCGCTGGCATTGGCATCCTGTGCATCGTCGTCGCGCGCGATGGCGATCAGCGCCCCGGCGTCGGCGGCCAGTCGGCTAAGGAGATTGGCGGGTGCCATGGGGCTGTCGCCCGTCAATCCGCCGCCGTGGAAGCTGGCGGCGGCCTTGATCCGTGCAGGGACAGCGGCGGCGGCAAGGATTGTCCAGCTGCCGGTCATGCAATAGCCCTGATTGCCGATTCCGCGCTCGCTATCCACCGCTCCTTGTGCGTCGAGCCAGCCTACTACGCTGCGTGCCGTTGCCATCACCGCTTCGGGCGTATTGGCGGCGCGCCAGGGGGTGACACGGTTCCAGCCGTCATTGCTGCGCCAGTCGTCGAAATCGGCGAACTGTTGCCCGGCTACCGAGCGATAATAAGGATTTGCGACCAGCACGGCATAGCCTTGCGCGGCAAGCCGTCGACCCATTTCGATCTTGGCGGGGCGCAGGCCAGCGATGTCGGGCCAAAGGATCACCGCTGGATGCGCGCCGGAGGCGGGATGAATGAACACTCCGTCCATCGTGTCGCCATCGGCAGCGAAGCTGACATTGCTCTGCGTCAGGCCACCAGCGGCGTTTCCCCCTTCTATCGGTGCGCAGGCGGCAATTGCCCCGGCAGCCCCGAGAACGCCGAACTGGCGGCGGCTCACATTGCCCATTGCCGCTGCTTGATGCTGGTCACACATGCGCTTGTACCTCTCGCTGTCCCGTCACCGACAGGGATAGCAGGAGGACCGATAGGCGCAAACGGGATTGTCCGCGAAGGCGACTTAGCCGCGAGAGTTGCGATCACCCGATCCGCTACGGAATTTCCCTCGCAGAAGATCGCGTTCACGCCTGCGATGCCGCTGCCATGCGACCAGCGCCACGGTAACCACGATCACCAGGACTGCGATCAGAACGTAAGCGACAAGCTCTCGCGTTGCCATGAAGTGACCCCTTTAACCCGATTAGAGAGCGACCTCTTGTGCAACGCAGAAAGTAGTAACACCTAACCGACGAGGACCAAGCGAAATTTTACAATTGTCACGATTTTGTTTACAATTGTCACAAGTTTTCAGGTCAAATCGTCCATCTCTGTCCTGATCCCGGCCTCGGCATCGTGCATCGCCTTGCGGCGCAGATTTTCGATATGCGCGCGGCCCGGCGGGCATTCCTCCACCGGCAGGGCGCGGACTTGCTTCATGTATTCCTCGGCGAAATCTACGGCGTGTTCGGGGTGGGTCAGGATCAGCCCGTCCTGCGCGGTCATTCCCGCAAGGATCTTGCTGCCGACAATGTAGGGATCCATCCCGAACTGTTCGAAGGCGGTGCCGAACTGCTCCAGTTCGCCCTCCTTCGGCGGAGCGAAACCGGCATCGGCGAAACTATCCGGGCGTTTGTGCGCGCTGGCCCAGGCATTGGTGCGGGTGAGCGCGGGGCAACACAGCGAACAGCCGATTCCGTGCGGGGCGAGATTGTAGCGCAGCAATTCGGTCAGTCCGCGCACGGCGAACTTGCTGGCAGTGTAGATGCCAGCCTGCGGACCGGGAAGGAAGGCCGCCATGCTGGCAATGTTGGTGACATGCCGCCGCCCGCTTGCCGCCTTGATCTTGGGCAGGAAGCTGACGATCCCGTTGACCACGCCGCCGAAATTGACCCCCATGATCCAGTCGAAATCGTCGTAGCTTGCTTCATCGGTGGGGCCGAATACGCTGACCCCGGCGTTGTTCACCAGCACATGGACTTCGCCGAAATGCGCCGCCACCTCGTCCGCCACTTCGGCAAACCGGGCGCGGTCCATTACGTCGAGTTTGCAGAATAGTGGCTGCTCGTATCCCTTGCTCGCGAACCATTCGGCAGTCGCGGCGCGATCATCCTCGTTGCGGTAGGACAGCGCCAGCCGCATCCCCGCATCGGCAAAGGCCTGCGCCGTGCCCAGCCCGATCCCCGTTACCGCGCCGGTAATAAAGGCCACCCGCCCGCGCCATTCGCCATCAGTTTTGTCAGCCAGATCGCCCATCGCCAATTTCCTCTCGCAACAATCGTATCGTTCGTTAGTATTGCATACTAACAGACACTGGGGAAAGTCGAGATGAGTGATGTGGAAACCCGGCTGGCGGCGCTGGAAAAAAGCGTTTTGCGGCTGGAAGACGAGGCGGCGATCCAGCGGCTGCAAATGGCCTATGGCTACTACATCGATTACAACCGGCCCGAGGAAGTCGCCGGACTGTTCGCCAAGGACGGCGCGGTGGTGTTCCTTTCGGGCGAATATGTCGGCCATGAAGGGGTGATGCGGCTCTATGGCACCTGGTTCCAGAACCTGTTCACCCGTGGCCGCCGTGGCCCGGTGCATGGCCTGCTGCTCGATCATTTCCAGTTCCAGCCGGTCATCACCGTGGCCGAGGACCGGATGACCGCCAAGGGCCGCTTTCGCGGGATGCTGGCGGGCGGCTGGCACGATGAAGCGATGGGCTGGAAGCCCGACGGCCCGCCGCAGCAGTTCTGGGAAGCGGGCCTGTATGAGAACGATTATGTGCGCGAAGACGGCGTTTGGAAGATCAAGCGGCTGAATTACCTGATGCAGTGGCAGGGCGATTATGAGACCGGCTGGGCCAAGACCATTGCCCATCTCCAGCCCGCCGTGGTCGCCTATCCGGAAAACCCGCTCGGCCCCGATCGCATCCTGCCGGAAGAGGAATGGCGCACCACCTGGCCCAACCGCCACCCGGTGGAAATGAGCTTTGCCCATCCGGTGCTGGGGGAAGCCTTCCGGGTCGGGCATTTCACCGAGATGATGGCCAAAGACGAGTTCACCGGCGAACTGACCTGACCGCTGGGGGACGAGGGCGATGACGCTTCTGGCGGACGGCAGCGAAGCGGGACTTAAGGGGCATTTCGCCGAGGACTTTTCGCACCGCACCCGGATCGGGCTCGCCCCGCCTGCGGGCGCGGTGGATCGCGCCGCGCCGTATAAGCGGATCGCCACCGAGGAGGCGTGGACTTTCCCGGCGCTGGTCAAGGCGCAGTGCGATTACTGGGATAGCGGCGCGGCCCCGCACGACGATTCGCTGCGCATGGCGGTGATGTTCAACAAAATGCCGAGCTTGCAGGAGATGTTGCAGGACCTCGGCGCCCTTGCGCCTCGCGCACATGGACGAACTGGGGATCGACCGGCAACTGCTGCTGCTCACCGCGCCGGGTGTGCAGGTCGTCAAGCCCGGCGAAGGCACCGCGCTGGCACGCGAGGCGAACGATATCGCCGCCGATGCCTGCGCTCGTCATCCCGGACAGGTTCTCCGCGCTCGCCGCCTTCGATCCGCGCGATGTGGCGGGCAGCGTGAAGGAGATCGAACGGGCCATGGGCACGCTGGGGCTCAACGGCGCGGTGCTCAATTCGCACTGGCAGGGCCACTATATCGACGAACAGGATTACTGGCCGATCCTCGAGGCGCTGGAGGCCAACGACGCGGCGCTCTACATCCACCCCACCGCGCCGTTCAACGCCCCCCATTACGAAACGCGCGGCTTTTTCGGCGCGCTCGGCGGGTTTCCGCACGATGTCTGGCTGCACACGCTGGGGATCGTGTTTTCGGGCGCATTCGACCGCTTTCCCAAGCTGCGGCTGGTGATCGGCCATCTGGGCGAGGCGCTGCCGCTGCACCTCTACCGGCTCGACTGGATGCAGGGCAATGCCGACGGACGCAGCCACCTGCGCGGCGGGGCGCAGCCGAAGCTGAAGCACCCGGTCAGCCATTACTTCCGCAACAATATCTGGATCACCACCAGCGGCTGCGGCTGGGAACCGGGGATCAAGTTCTGTCAGGAGGTGCTGGGGCCGGAACGGGTGCTCTACGCGATGGATTACCCCTACCAGCAGAGCAGCGACGAACTGGCGGGCTATGACGCGATGGCGATGGACCCGGTGGTGAAGCAGATGCTGATGGAAGACAACGCGCGGAACGTGTTCCGGCTGCCTAGTTAGAGCAAGATCTGAAAATTCTAAACCACTCCTCCGCTTATCCTGAGGAAGCCACGAAGCCGCAGGCTGAGCGGCTGTCTCGAAGGACGGGTTAGAGAACGGTGCTTCGAGACAGGGCCTCAGACTTCGTCTTCGGCCCTTCCTCAGCATAAGCGGTTCTGGATCATAGAGGCTTGCTCTAATCCAGCGCGCGGCCGCGCACCATCACCCAGTCGACCTGTTCCAGCAGCGCCGCATTCTCCAGCGGATTGCCGTCGAGCGCGATCAGGTCCGCCGAGAACCCCGGCGCAAGACGACCGATCTGGTCCTCCAGATGCAGCACCCGCGCCGCGACAGTGGTGGCGCTGGCCACTGCCTCGCGGTCGCTCAGGCCATAGTTCACCAGCAGGGCAAATTCGCTCGCATTGCGGCCGTGTTCGTAAACTCCGGCGTCGGTGCCGAAGGCAATCGTCACCCCCATTTCCTGCGCCAGCGACACCGCGCGACCGACAATCGCCGCCACTTCGCGCACCTTGGCTTCCACCGTGGGCGTGTAGACCCCCGTTCCCAGCCGCGCCCTGATCCCTTCAAAGGCCATCAGAGTGGGCACCAGCACGGTCTCGCTTTCCAGCATGGCGGCAAGCGCGGCGCGATCGGCATAGGTGCCGTGTTCGATGGTGGCGACCCCGGCACGCGCGGCCGCCTCGATCCCGCGTGCGCCGTGGGCATGGGCGGCCACGTCCAGCCCCAGCGCCTCGGCCGCCTCGACGATGCTGGTCATTTCGGCATCAGTGAAATGCGCTTCCAGCCCGCGCCCCTGCTGGCTGAGCACGCCGCCGGTGGCGGTGATCTTGATCAGGTCCGATCCGTTCTGCGCCGCCGCCCGCGCGCGCTCGGCACATTCCACCGGTCCGGTGCAGGTAAAGCCGGAATCGAGCACCTCGTTCACTTCGGGGCGGAACCCGGACACGTCACCATGTCCGCCGACAATCGCCAGCGGCGGCCCGGACGCGAGGATGCGCGGCCCCGGCAGCATTCCCGCCTCGGTCGCCCGGCGCAGGGCGAACAGCGATTGCGGGGCGCTGCCCAGATCGCGCACGGTGGTGAAGCCTGCGCGCAGCGTGCGCTCGGCATTGACCGCGCCGAGCAGGGTGGCGAATTCGTCGGTGAGCACCGCGCCATCGCGGAAATCGGTGCCGGGATCGCCGTCGAGATGGACGTGGAGATCGATCAGGCCGGGCATCACGGTGCTGCCCGAAAGATCGATCAATACCGCGCCCGCAGGGGCCGGCTGCAGCCCCTCGGCAATGGCGGTGATGACACCGTCGGCAACGGTGATCGTCGCCGGGCCGGAAATGCCGCTCTCGGCATCTCGGATCAGCGCCCCGGCGTGGATGACCTGGACTTGCCCGGCAGCGTCCTGCGCCGCCACGGGAGCAACCAGCCCCAGCATGGCGATCATGGCATATGCGGCGGCGCCCAATTTTCCCGACATTCTGCGGTCTCCCTCAATCATCGGGCAATGTGCAACAGAAGCCCGGACCTGTCCATTGGCCGTCAGGTACCGGCCTCGCGCCGCATCGGAATGGCAAGCGTCGTGCGCGTGCCTGCGCGCCACAGCCATTCGAGCGGGCCGTAGCGGAAATGCCGGAACCACAGCACGGAAAAAGCGATCTGCGCGGCGAAGAAGGCCAAGCCGAACAGGGTCAGCTGCGCGTTGCTGACCTCGTCGTGCAACCCTGCGCCGTAGCCATAGAGCAGCGGCACCATCAGCACCGATTGCGCGACGTAGAGCGTCAGCGTCATCCGCCCCGGCGGGGCAAACCAGCGCAGCACGGCCTTGCCGCCCAGATGCCAGAGCAGCACGAAAGCCGCGACCTGGAACCCCATCGCCGCCAGCGCCTGCCACTGGCCCAGAATGAAGCCGCGCAGCATTCCGGGCATCGGCGGCGCACCTTCCGGCGTCGGAGGTGCGATGAGCGGTGCGGCCCATTGCAGGGCCAGCCACAGCCCACCGCAGGCGGCAGAATCGCCACCCATGTCCCGCGCCGTTCCCCTGCCTGCGCAAACAGGCCGCTGCGCTGGAGCACCATGCCGATCAGGAACAGGCCGACGATCCCGAAGAACCGCCCGGTGGTCCAGGCGAACGACCATTTGGAAATGCTGCCTTCGTAGAGATTCCCGGCGGCAACCTGCCAGAAGCTGGCGGTCGCCATTTCGGCGAAGGCGGGGTCGGTGAAGAAATAGGGCGTGGCATTGGCCCACTCTGCCCCTGCCCTGTGCGGCATGGGCCTGCCACCACAGCGGGAGCTGGGCGAAGGCGAGCAAGGCGAGACCCAGCAGCACATGGTTCGCGCGAATGCGGTCGGCAGGCACCAGCAGCAGGCCGATGATCGCCAGCACCTGCAAGATATCCCCGCGATAGAATACCGTGTGCAGCGTGCCGACGGCGAACAGCAGCATCAGCCGCCAGACGAACCGCCTGCTGTAGTCACCGCCCCGCGCGCGCTCGTTGCCCATGATGGTGGCGAAGCTGAAGCCGAACAGCAGCGCGAAAATGGCAAAGGCCTTGCCGCTGAACACCGCGAAAACCGTCTCGAACCAGGCATCGGGCTGGGGATTGAGCCAGTAGAGCTCGAACCGCTCCACGCAATGCACGATCAGCAGCCCGAACAGCGCATAGCCGCGCAGGGCATCCACCAGTTCGACGCGCTGCCTGTCCATCCGCTCCCCGCTCTATGTTACCGCTATCTTGTGAGCGTTCACATAAAGCGCCGGAGCAGGTGGGTCAATTCAGGCGGCGTGCCGGGTCTGCGACTCAGCTGCCCCAGACTTCTTCGGCAACTTCCACGCACAGGCGAATCTTGTCGGCCTGCTGCTGGGTGGAAATGTCATTGCCGTGCACGGTGCTGGCAAAGCCGCACTGCGGGCTCAGCGCCAGTTGCTCGATCGGCGCGAACTTGGCCGCTTCGTCGATCCGGCGCTTCACGTCGTCCTTGCTTTCCAGCTCGCCCAGCTTGGTGGTGACGAGGCCGAGCACCACGGTCTTGCCCTTGGGCAGGTACCGCAGCGGCGCGAAATCGCCCGAGCGCGGATCGTCATATTCGAGGAAGAAGGCGTCGATATCGAGCTCGTTGAGCATGATCTCGGCTACCGGTTCATAGCCGCCTTCGGCTGCCCAGCTGGAACGGAAATTGCCCCGGCACAGGTGGATCGCCTTGATCATGTCGGCAGGCGCGCTGGCGAAGCTTTCGTTGATCAGGCGCGGCATATTGGCGGGTGGTCGCGTCCGGGTCCATCCCGCGCGCCTTGGCGGCTGCGCGCTGTTCGTCATCGCACAGATAGGCGAGATTGGTATCGTCCATCTGCACATAGCGGCATCCGGCATCGGCGAGCGAGGACACTTCCTGCGCGATAGGCCGAGGCGACATCGTCGTAGAAATCCTCCATCAGCGGATAGACGCTTTCGGGAATGCCCGACCGCCCAGCGCGGAAGTGCAGCATCGAAGGGCTGGGGATCGTCACCTTGGCCATCGCGTTGCGGGCATGAACCTGCTCCGGCAAGGTATTCGTAATCGGCGCGCTGGATCGGAGCCTTGTGGGCGATCTTGCCGTTCACCAGCATCACCGGCGGAGCGAACTGCACATCCTTGCCCGCATCGTTCTTGAACGCCTTGGCCATGCCGCCGCGTTCTTCGACGCCCGCCAGTTGCAGCAGGAAATCGGTGTGGAAGAAATAGCGGCGGAATTCGCCGTCGGTAATCGCCTTGAGGCCGAGGCCCTGCTGCCAGGCCACCAGATCGGCAATCGCCTTGTCCTCGACTTCGCGCAGGCCGGCGGCATCGAGCGTGCCCTCGGCACGGGCGGCGCGCGCTTCGATCACGGCTTGCGGGCGCAGGAAGGAGCCGACGTGATCGGCACGCGAGGGGAGCTTGAAAGTCATGGTAGATTGGTCCTGTCGTGGCGTTTGGCACAAAATGGTCCAGCGTCACGGCGCGGGCTCGCGCTCGACTGATGCCGCGCCCATAGTCTAGCGCAAGTGCGCTCGATGCAACAGACATTCTGCGCCCATGTCTCATCGGCGCGCCTTGACCTGCCGCGACGGGCATTCTAACGATAGTTACGATAGCGCGGCCTCGCAGTAGGCAGAGTCGCGCGGGATACGCTTTGGGAGAGGCGCTGATGCGGTTTGGCGGTTTGGCTTTGACTGCGCTGCGCTGGCGCTGGCCCTGTGCGACGTTGCAACAGCGCCCGCGGCACGGCCCCGGCCTCCGAGGACGGCGGTGACCGATGCCCTGATCGCCTCTGCCGCCGGCAACAAGGCAACTGGCTGACCTATGGCCGCGACTATGGCGAGCAGCGGTTTTCCCCGCTGACGCAGATCAACACGCGACAATGTCGGGGAGCTGGGCCTCGCCTGGTCATGCCGATATGGACACCGCGCGCGGGCAGGAAGCGACCCCGCTGGTGATCGACGGGGTGATCTATGTCACCACCGCCTGGAGCAAGGTCAAGGCCTATGACGCGCGCACCGGCGCGCTCACGTGGGCATACGATCCCGCAAGTGCCGGGCGAAACCGCCGGTCAATGCCTGCTGCGATGTGGTCAACCGCGGCGTCGCGCTGCTATGGGCGACCGGCTCTCCTCGCCACGCTCGATGGCCGATCTGGTGGCGCTCGACCAGGCGACGGCGCGGTCGCCTGGTCCACCGTACCGTCGTGCCCGATCACGAAACCCTACACCATCACCGGCGCGCCGCGCGTGATCGATGGCAAGGTGATCATCGGCAATCGGCGGCGCGGAATACGGCGTGCGCGGCTATGTTCGCCGCCTATGACTCGGCCAATGGCGAGGAGCTGTGGCGCTTCCACACCGTGCCCGGCGATCCGGCTGAAGCGGGTTCGAGAACGACGCGCATGCGCAAGCGCGCGCGCAACCTGGAACGGCGAATTGGTGGGAACTGGGCGGCGGCGGCACCGTGTGGGATGCGATCACCTACGATCCGGCAGACCGACCTGGTCTGTTCGGCACCGGCAATGCCGAACCGTGGAACCCAGCCGCCAATGGCCGCAACCTGCCGGAGGGCGGAGCAGGGCGACAATCTCTACACCTCCTCACATCGTCGCGCTGCACGCCGACCACCGGCGAATATGTCTGGCATTTCCAGACAAACCCCGGACGAGACGCTGGGATTTCGACCGCCACGCAGCACATCATGCTCGCCGATATCGACGATCGACGGGGCCGAGCGGCAGGTGGTGATGCAGGCGCCGAAGAACGGCTTCTTCTACGTGCTCGACCGCGGCACCGGCGAGTTCCTCTGCCGGCCGCCATGGACGCGCCAGTCAACTGGGCCACCGGCGATGGATCTGGCAAACCGGTCGGCCCGAGTCGAAGTGCCCGAGGCGCGGTTATGAACAGCACCGGCGTGCCGTTCGTCTCCGCTCCCGGCGCGGGCGGGGCGCACAGCTGGCACCCGATGGCTATTCCATCCCGGCGACGGGCTGGTCTATATCCCCGCCGATCCTCGCCGCCTTCCCCTATTTCGCCGGAAGCCAACTGGGAGCCGGACCGGGCACGCGGCTTCAATACCGGGCTCGACAGTCGGGCCGGCCATGCCCGCCGATCTCGCCGCGCGCGCAGGCGCATGGCGGCGACCACCGGCGCGCTGATCGCCTGGGACCCGGTGACGCAATTCGGAACGCTGGCGGGTGGACTATCCCGGCCCGTGGAACGGCGGCCTGCTGGCCACCGGCGGGCAGCCTGGTGTTCCAGGGCCTGCGCCAGCGGCAATATGGCCGCCTTCATGCCGCCGATGGCACCGAAGCTGTGGCGCTATCCGCCGCGCAGACCGGCGTGGTCGCCCCGCCGATCACCTATGAACTGGACGGGGTGCAATATGTCGCGGTCATGGCCGGCTGGGGCGGGGTCTGGGACGCTGGCGCCCGGCGGCATCCTCAACGAAATCAGCGGCCCGCTGCCCAATATTTCAGCCGCCTGCTGGTGTTCAGGCTGGGCGGCACCGCGCACCTGCCCGCCCGCCCCGCCGCTGGCCGCAGCGCCCGATCGATCCGCCCGCGCTGACCGTCAGCCAGAAGCAGGCAGCGGCGGGCAGCTACAATCTACGCCCGCTATTGCGGCGGCTGCCACGGCGATGCCGCGATGGCAGGCGTGCTCACCCGACCTGCGCCATTCGGCCACGCTGGCAGCCGCAGGCGTGGCAAGCAGTCGTGCACGACGGCGCTCTGCGCACACGGCATGGTGGGCTTTGCAGCGGCAGCCGACGCCGAGGAGCGAGGCGATGCGCCAATATGTCATCCACCGCGCCAACGAGGACCAGGCGCTGGGCGGACGGGGGAGTTAGGCGGAATGCGCCTGCGCTCATCCTGAGCTGTCGAAGGATAGCCAACGCGCTGTCCCACGCACCGTCAGATATCGTGGCGGCCCTACAGCCAGGTGAGCGGATTTAGCGAACGATTGGAGAGCTAAGCGCACTGGCGCAGGCCATCAAGATTGCTATAGACTACAACAAACGAGGGATTCGTTTCGGAGAAGGAATTGAGCCATGAATGACATGACCACCATCGACCGCACGCAACGCGAATACTCGCGCCGCCGTGAAGGCCGCGCTGGCGCGCAAGCCGCAGCTTTACATCAACGGCGAATGGGTCGATTCAGCTCGGGCGGGGCGACCATCGACGTGGAAGACCCTTCCACCGGCAAGATCATCTCCAGCTTCGTCGAAGCGACCGACAAGGACACCGACCGCGCCGTCGCCGCCGCGCGCACCGCGTTCGACGATGGCCGCTGGCGCAACCTGCCGCCGATCGTGCGCGAAAAGACCATGCACGCGCATCGCCGACCTGATCGACGCCCATGCGGACGAACTGGCCGAGCTGGAAGCGATCGACGTGGGCAAGCCCAAGGGCATGGCCCATGCGGTGGACGTGCCCGGTGCCGCCGCGCACTTCCGCTATATGGCGGGCTGGGCCGGGAAGATCGGCGGCGAAGTGCAGGCTCCCTATGCCATGCCCAATGGCATGATGTTCGGCTATACCCTGAAGGAGCCGGTCGGCGTCTGCGCGCAGATCGTGCCGTGGAACTTCCCGCTGCTGATGGCCTGCCTCAAGCTCGCCCCGGTGCTGGCTGCGGGCTGCACCACGCGTGCTCAAGCCCGCCGAACAGACCAGCCTCACCGCGCTGCGGCTGGCCGATCTGATCCACCAGGCGGGCGTGCCTGCGGGCGTGATCAACATCATCACCGGCTACGGCCACACCGTGGGTGACCGGATGGTCAAGCACCCCGATGTCGACAAGGTGGCCTTCACCGGCTCGCACCGAAATCGGCAAGCTGATCAACCGCAACGCCACCGAAACCCTGAAGCACGTCACGCTCGAACTGGGCGGCAAGTCGCCCGTGGTGGTGATGCCCGATGTCGATGTCGCCGAAACCGCGCCGGGCGTGGCGGGGGCGATCTTCTTCAATTCGGGGCAGGTCTGCGTCGCCGGATCGCGGCTCTATGCGCACAAGTCGGTGTTCGACAAGGTGGTCGAAGGCATGGCCGAAACCGCCGCCTTCTGGGCCCCGCGCCCCTCGCTCGATCCCGCCGCGCACATGGGCCCGGTGGTCTCGTCCGAACAGTTCGACCGGGTGATGGGCTATATCGACGCGGGCAAGCGCGATGGCGCAACCGTGCTGATGGGCGGCGATTCGCCGGGCGGAGACGGCTACTACGTCAACCCGACGATCCTCACCGACGTGAACCCGCAAATGAGCGTGGTGCGCGAGGAAATCTTCGGCCCGGTGGTGGTCGCCCAGCGGTTCGAGGACCTCGACGAAGTGGTCAAGGAAGCCAACGACACGCCATACGGCCTCGCCGCCGGTGTCTGGACCAAGGACGTCTCCGCCGCCGCACAAGATCGCCGCGCGGCTGAAGGCGGGCACGGTGTGGGTCAACTGCCACGCGATGATCGACCCGGCGCTGCCGTTCGGCGGCTACAAGGAAAGCGGCATCGGGCACGAGCAGGGACGGCTCGGGCTGGAAGCTTACCTTGAGACGAAGACGGTGCTGATGAAGCTGTGATTTGAGGCCGAAAGCCCCTCCCCTTCAGGGGAGGGGTTGGGGTGGGGGCTGTCCGATGCTGGAGCAGGGCATGATGGACGAGCCCCACCCCCGGCCCCTCCCCTGAAGGGGAGCGGGGAAGGCTTGCTTGAGCCAGTGTCGCCTAGGTTCTTAGAAAAACGAGCTACCGATTGCAGCATTCGTTGGACTCTGAAATCCACGATTCTGCAGAGTGCTACTCCGCACAACTGGCGAATAGCAGGCATACCTACTGCATTGACCAAATCAGGCGACTGCCATCGTTTCATCGATTACGTTCCAAGAGAACCGCTTGGAATTGCACGCAAGCAGTCCTGTGATCATTGGCGAGATTACGCATTCGTGCCGTGGAATTGGATGAATGCAGCATTGCATATGTGAAAAGAAGCGCTTCGAGCGCAATGCAGATTGGCTCATGTCTTTGCCAAGCGAATTGACATCGAAGTAGGACGTAACCTCCGGTGCATATCGAGCAACGTGCACAATTCGGACATGTTTCCACTCACAGCATCGCGTCAGTTTCGCACCATTTGATCAGAGATGCAAACGGAGTGCTTGTGAGCGCCGATCGCAAGTGGATGAACTGATGTCAGACCTCGAGCCTTCTACCGATGATCAGTTGATTGCTCGTTGGCGGCAGGAGATGACAAGATTCGAGGCGCACACGATTGAATTGCTGAAGTCTGCAATTTATCGCAAACTCTAAGGATCACCCCTTGCCCATAGACCTCACCAAAATCCGCGCCATCGACGTCCACGTCCACGCGGAAGTCTCGTGCCACGATCCCGAGGACCCGGTGATGGGCCGGTTCTTCGATGCCGCCAGCACCTATTTCAAGGCCCCGCGCGAACGGCCCAAGATGCCCGAAATCATCGAGCTTTACCGCGAAACGCAGATCGCCTTCTGCATGTTCACCGTCGATTGCGAGAGCGGCATGGGCGCCAAGCGCGTCTCCAATTACGAAGTCGCCGAGATCGCCAACAAGAACGACGATATCTGCATCCCCTTCGCCTCGCATCGATCCGCACAAGGGCAAATATGGCGCGCGCGAGGCGCTCGACCTGATCGAGAACCACGGGGTCAAGGGCTTCAAGTTCCACGGCATCGCCCAGAACGCGCACCCGGCGGACCGCATGGGCTATCCGATCTACGAGGTGATCAACGAGTACAAGCTGCCCGCGATCTTCCACACCGGCCATTCGGGCATGGGCACCGGAATGCGCGGCGGCGGCGGGATGCGGCTGAAATATGGCGAGCCGATGCTGGTGGACGATGTGGCGGTGGATTTCCCCGACATGAAAATCATCCTCGCCCACCCCAGCTGGCCGTGGGTGGACCAGAGCCTGAGCATGGCGCTGCACAAGGACAATGTGTTCATCGACCTGAGCGGCTGGAGCCCGAAGTATTTTCCGGAAGCAGTGATCCGCTATGCCAACACCCAGCTGAAGCACAAGATGCTGTTCGGCAGCGATTTCCCGCTGATCCACCCGGACAAGTGGATCGCGGCGGCGAAGGATGTCGGTTTCCGCGATGAAGTGATGCCGGGGATCATGAAGGACAATGCGGCGCGGGTGCTGGGGTTGGTTTGACGGGCTGCGGTGGTTGCCTCGGACCAGACCGGGCCAGCCACCAACACCCGCTCATCCTGAGCTTGTCGAAGGACACGCTCCGCATCAGCCCGAGAGTTGGGCGAGTATTGTGGCTGTCCTTCGACAGGCTCAGGATGAGCGGACTGGGTCTGAATTGGGGCAGGGTTAAGAGAGGGATGTAAATGAATTTCAACGGCAAACACGTGGTCATCACCGGGGCCTCCACCGGCATCGGCCGCGCCACGGCGGAGAAGGTGCTCGCGCTCGGCGGGCGGGTGACGGTGATTGCGCGCTCGGCGGACAAGCTCGCCGCACTGGCCGAGGCGCATGGTGACGCGGTCAATGTTGCCGCCGCCGATGTCGCCGATCCAGCTGCACAAATCGCCGCGCTCGATGCCGCCGAGGCCTTCGCCCCGATCGACGGACTGTTCTGCAACGCCGGAACCGGCGGCACCTTTGCCCCGCTGGAACACTATTCGGACGAGGCCTACGAAAGCCTGATGGCGGTCAACCAGCACGCCCATTTCCGCGCGGTGCGGCACGTTTTCGCAGCCATGAAAGCGCGCACAAAAGGTTCGATCGTCATCACCGGCTCGCTCGCCAGCGAACGCGGGATGGCGATGAATGTTGCCTATGTGATGAGCAAGCACGCGATGCTCGGCCTCGCCCGCGCCACCGCGCTGGAAGGGGCGGCGTTTGGCGTGCGCGCCAATTGCATCGTGCCGGGTTTCATCGATACCCCGCTGATGGAAGGCATTCCGCCTGAACAGCTGACTCATCTGGCGGGCAATATCCCGCAGGGGCGGCTTGGCAGCAGCGCGGAGACTGCCAATGTCGTCGCCTTCCTGCTCAGCGACGAAGCGAGCCATGTCACCGGGCAGAGCTGGGCGGTCGATGGCGGCGTGCTCGGTACGCTTGCCGTAAGATAACTGGAGAAGAAAACAATGCGTGCCTGGTTGATGCCCGTCGGCTGCGACAGCTTCGAAAAGCTCTATCTGGGCGACCTGCCCGATCCTACCCCCGGCCCCGGCGAAGTGGTGATCGCGCCCAAGGCCTGGTCGATCAACTATCGCGATTTCGCGGTGGCGATGGGCAAGTATTTCGGCGGCGCGATTACCGAGCCTTCGGTGCCGCTCAGCGATGGCGCAGGCGAAGTGATCGCGGTGGGCGAGGGTGTCACCGAATGTGAAGGTGGGCGACAAGGTCCAGTCCACCTTCTTCCAGGGCTGGATCGACGGCCCGCCGCAGTTCGTCCCCGCGCTGGGTGACGGCAAGGCCCCGGGAATGCTCGCCGAGCAGGTGCTGCTGCGCGCCGACGGCGTGGTGCCGATCGCCGCCAGCTTGGATTACGCGCAGGCCGCCTGCCTGCCCTGCGCCGGGGTCACCGCGTGGAACGCGCTGTTCGCAGGCGGGCAGCCGCTCAAGGCGGGGCAGAAGGTGCTGGTGATGGGCAGCGGCGGGGTCTCGCTGATCGCGCTCAAGCTGGCCAAGGCGGCGGGCGCGGAAGTGATCGCCACCAGTTCGTCCGATGCCAAGCTGGAGCAGGTGAAGGCGCTCGGCGCGGATCACACGGTCAATTACCGCGACATTCCCGATTGGGGCGCGCATGTGAAGGCGCAGTTCGGCGGGGCGGACAAGATCGTCGAAGTCGGCGGCACCGGCACGCTCGAACAGAGCATGGCCGCCTGCGCGATGCTCGCCGAAATCGCGCTGATCGGGGTGCTGGCCGACGGCCCGCCGCCCAACCCGCGCGGGCTGATGTTCACTGGGGCGAGCTTGCGCGGCATCTTCGTCGGCTCGGCCCGGATGGCGCGCGATCTCAATGCGTTCATAGACCAGCACGGGCTGACTTTTCCTGTTGGCGCGAGCTATGGCTTTGACGATGCCAAGGCGGCCTATGCCCATGCCTGGGGGCCGGACAGCTTCGGCAAGACGGTGATTACGCTTTAGGAGCAAGCCAATGTGGGAAGTGCGCGTCGCCCCCTGCGGCGATTTTGACAATCATCCGTTCCGCTCGAACCATTTCGGGGTCGAGCCGCTGGGCGCGGCGATGGGGGCGGAGATTACCGGCGTGCGCCTTCCCGACCTGTCGGACGAGGGCATCGACAGCCTCAAGCTGGCGCTGTGGAAGCACAAGATGGTATTCCTGCGCGATCAGCACCTGAGTCACGCGGAGCATGAGCAGTTCGCCGCCCGGCTCGGCCCCTTTGCGGTGGACGCCTATACCCAAGGGGTGGAGGGGCACCGCGACGTCCACCCGATCATCAAGGAAGCAGATGTCGTCACCCCCAGCCTGTTCGGCGGTGGCTGGCATACCGACAGCCCGTTCCTGCTCGAACCGCCCAGCGTCACCACGCTGCGGCAGGTCGAAGGCCCGCCCTACGGCGGCGACACCACATGGACCAACACCGCTCTCGCCTTCCGCCATCTCAGCCCGGTGTATCAGGCGATGCTCCGCCCCTTGCGCGTGCACATGAGCGCCGCGAACAATGTCGCCACCCAGAACAAGCTGAGCGGAAAGGCGATCAGCTTCGGCAATGATGCCAAGCTGGAACAGGGCTTGAAGGGCAGTGTCCACCCGCTGGTGCGCCACCACCCGGTGACGGGCGAGGAGGCGCTGTACGTGTGCGATACCTATGCCGTGGGGATCGAAGGGATGACCACCCACGAGGCGCGACCGCTGATCGAATTCCTGGTGGCGCACACCACCCAGCACGGCTTCACCTGCCGCCTGCGCTGGCAACCGGGGATGGTCTGCATGTGGGACAATGCCGCGACCATGCACCTTGGCCCGAACGATTACGACGGCTTCCGGCGGGAGATGTACCGCACGACGACAGCGGGCGGGGTTCCCATCTGAAACGATAACGCTATAGCTGTCAGCAATAGTCAAAAACGGTCGCGCATTTTACAATTGGTCCGCAATCTCTCGTGAAGAGGAGATTACCAAATGCCCGTCCTGCCCGTTTCCTATTTCATTCAGCCAAACAGCAGAACCTGCCAGTCGACTGTCCTCACCATGTACGCTTCGTACATTGAAAAAAAGCGTGGCCAACCGCAATCGAAGCGCGACGTAACTTCGATCTACGATACGATAAACGGCGGCCGCCCCAAGCACCATACCTGGATCACTCCAGGTCACTGTCCCACCACCCCCTCTGAATCCCCAGACACTGCCCATCACACCACATCGCCTCGACATCATCTGCGACTCAACCCACTCCCCTCCTTCTCCTCCCCACCGGGCCGGCAGGCCTTCGAAAAAGCACAATGCCTGGGATAACTTCCACTGGTGGCTGTCGCGGGAATTCCCCGACATGGATATCGCCATAGACAAGACAAATGACTAGGGATCGCTGTCGATATCATTCGCTCCTCGATTGATGCCGGTTGGCCGGTTCTGGTCAGCACCGATCAGAACCGGAGCAGTTCCGGCCATATCGTTCTGGTGATTGGCGTGATGGCGGTGGTTGGATCACAGCTTGTCGAGCCATCGCGTGCGCAAATCAGCCAGCAGCTCGTTTTTGTTGTTCACGATCCCTACGGACGGTTCGGCAAACAGTTTGTGGAGCAGGATGGCGGCTGGGGAGATGGTCGCTTCGACGGCGCTTCCTGCAACGTCGCGGGGGACGAAACGGGTCCGGGTCGGGCGCAAATTTACACGCTGGATGGTATCCACCGAAAAGGAGGGCAGTTCCTGCTGATCCGGGCCAAGGGCCTAGCCTATTGCGCCATGCCGTAGGGCAAGCTGCCGCCACCTGATCGATTTCAACACTAGTTGAACTGCACCGTATAGACCGCGCAGACATCCACATTGCGGCGTTCGATTTCCCGCCCGCTCGCGAGCCGCGCCTTGAAATCGAAGCGGCACGCGCCTGAGGCATCGTCCACCGTCACATTCCAGTTCAGCCCCGCAGCCAATACGCCCGAACCCAGCCGGTCCTCGCCCCAGTCGTTCGCTGCGACATTGGACCAGTAGAGATACATGATGGTTTCGCCGGTATCGTTGACGATGCTGATATCGCGGTTGTTGCCGTCGTTCGATCCGTACACGACTTCGCCGGGCTTTCCCGCCACCGCGACAGGGACCGTACGATCAAGCACCAGATCGGTCAGCGAGACCTGGTAGAGATTGTACACTCCGCCCAGATTGGTGGTGGTGAGATCGAACTCCTCGCACTCCACCCCATTGGCGCGCCGGATAACGGCGGAAGTGCGATCGGTCAGGCCGTAGTCCGAATGCGCCGTTTGCCCGCGCGAATTGGTGATGACGTAATCGAGATCGGTATCGCCATCCCCGGCGATATCGATGCGCACCTGCGGGTTGCAGATCGACAGGTCCACCCGGTGCACGCCGTTGGCTTCCACCCGGTAGCTGGCGGTGCTGATCTCGACACCGTCGTTATTCAGCAGCGTGTTGATGGAGACATCCATCAGGTTCCAGATATTGCCGAGATTGGTGGTCACGACGGTGAAGTCTTCGCACTGCAGATTGGGGTTGCGGCGCAGCGTGGCCACCGTCTCATCGCTCAGGCCGTAATCCGAATGGACGATTTCGCCGCGCGAATTGCGGATGACGTAGTCGAGATCGGTATCATCGTCGCCGTTCAGCCGCACTTCGACCACCGGATTGCACACGGTCAGCTCGGTCGTGTGGCTTGCGTTCGCTTCCACCCGGTAACTGTCGGTCTGTGCCGCTGCGTTGCCCGCTGTAAGCGCAAAGCCGCAGACGGCCGCCGCGATCGCGATGATGCGTGAGAATACCATTGCTAACCCCCCATTGCTGTACCGGAATCGCCCCCGACTCCGATGCTAAATGCTATGTCGCTTCGCCAGCCACCGCAAGCCGCCAGATCATTTTTGGCCGCATTGCTTGGTATGGGTTTGTTGCTTGTCCCGGCAAGGGTGCCTGTCTAGGGGAGCGGGATGACAAGCTATCCCAGAACCCACGCGCTGATGACGCGCGCCACCAGCTTTCTTGGCACGGACCACGCGATCATGTGCGGGGCGATGAGCTGGGTTTCCGAACGCAATCTCGTCGCTGCGATCAGCAACGGCGGCGGCTTCGGGGTGATCGCTTGCGGGGCGATGACGCCCGAACTGCTCGATGCCGAAATCGCCGCGACCAAGGCGCTGACGGGCAAGCCGTTCGGCGTGAACCTCATCACCATGCACCCGGACCTGTTCGCCCTGATCGGCGTGTGCGAGCGGCATGGGGTCAGCCACGTGGTGCTGGCAGGCGGCATTCCGCCCAAGGGCTCGGTCGAGGCGATCAAGGCGTTCGGGGCGAAAGTGATCGTCTTCGCGCCCACCCTCGCGCTGGCGAAGAAACTATTGCGGTCTGGCGCGGATGCACTGGTGATCGAAGGAAGCGAGGCGGGCGGGCATATCGGCCCGGTCTCCACTTCGGTGCTGGCGCAGGAATTCCTGCCCGAACTGGCGCAGGAATTCGTGGTCTTCGTGGCCGGCGGGATCGGCACCGGGGCAATGATCGCCGCCTATCTGGAAATGGGCGCGAGCGGCGTGCAGCTCGGCACCCGGTTCGCCTGCGCCACCGAGAGCATTGCCCATCCCAAGTTCAAGCAGGCCTTCTTCCGCGCCAAGGCCCGCGACGCCGAAGCCAGCGTCCAGGTCGATCCGCGCCTGCCGGTAATCCCGGTCCGCGCGCTGAAGAACAAGGGCACCGAGGAATTCACCGCCAAGCAGCGCGAAGTCGCGCTGCTGCTCGATCAGGGCAAGGTCGACATGGGCGAGGCGCAATTGCTGATCGAACGCTTCTGGGCGGGGGCTTTGCGCCGTGCGGTGATGGACGGCGATGTCGAGAACGGCTCGCTGATGGCAGGGCAATCGGTCTCGCTGGTGCGCGAGGAAGAGCCTGCGGCGGAGATTATCGCGACGCTGATGGCGGAGTGTGAGGCGGCTTTGGGGCGGCGGTGATGGGCTTTCGCGACTGGTTCGCTGTGCCAGTCTGGCATTTGGGTGTGTTCGAGAACCGGCTCACCCTGTTTGAACCTAAGACTGGTCAATCCGCAGCGCGCAATGCCCATGACAAGTTTTCCGCGAACGGATTGTTGGTAATCGACGATCAAATTCTTGAGCACGAGCTCAAGCAACTGATCGAACTGTTCCTCAATGGCCGATGGCTCCTGCATTATCCGGCGATTGAGGTGACCGAATTGGCCTGGCCGATTGCTGGTGCCGAGCGGGAGGCTCTGCGGACCGCCATCATCAATGCCGGCGCAAGTAGGGTGACCCTGCCGGACTAAGCCGATTTCTTTTGGCCCTTACCTTAGCGCCTTCGCGCCTTCGCGTGACAAAAAAGGGGCGGCACTTCGCAGCACCGCCCCCTTTTGAATCAGCAGAAACCCGCTCAAGCAGGCTTCGAAGTCCGCCACCCAGTAGCGTAGGTATCCGCCGCCATCTTGCCATAAGGCACCGGCGAAACGATCGCGCGCACCGCCAGCTGCTTGTGCTTTTCCACCGTGGTCTTCGCGGTGTTGGGATCTTCGCCCCACAGCACGTTGATCTCGGTGCCGAGCGGCAGGTCATGCTCGACGGTCGCCAGCGACAGCGCCTTCTTTTCGTTGAACGAATAGCCGGTGAACATCGACAGGCCGATGGTGTTGCCGTCGGCATCGACCACCGCGTCGTAGTTCGAATTGCCGTAGTTCGCCAAGGGCAGGTCGAAGAACTTGTACTGCTCGCCCTCGGGATCGAACATCGAACCGACGATCTTTTTCATGTCGTCCGCGTTCCATTCCAGCGTCACCTTCTTGCGCTGGGTGTCCTTGTGCTCGGCCACTGCCTTCAGCGCATCGGCGCCGTGGAAATCATGGTCGAACTTGACGAACGGGCCGTAGCCCAGTTCCCACGGGTTGAGGTAGTATTCCTCGATCGACTTGCCGACGAACGAACCGCCGATCGAGCCGGTGGCTTCGTAGCTGTCCCCGCCCAGCCAGGTGCGATAATCGGCCAGCTTCTCGCCGGTGTAGATCGCGGGCAGCGGCGAGGGGATCCAGCCCGAATTCGAGCGTGTTCGAGGGATAGGCGCGGCTGCCGACCGGGATCAGGCCGAACTCTTCGCCCGCCTTGAGGATATGCTCGCGGACATATTCCTGCTCCTCGTAGGGACCCCAGATTTCCAGACCCGGCGATCCGGCCATGCCGTGGCGCAGGGTGCGGATGGTCTTGTCGCCGATCTTCATCGTCGACATGTTGAAGAACTTCAGCTTCTCCAGCGTTTCGCCGTTGAGCTTTTCGATCACGTCCCACGCGCGCGGGCCCTGGATCTGGAAGCGCCAGGAAATGCGCTGCACCGGCTTGCCCATCGGGCGGCTGGGCGAACGCGGATCGTTGATGACTTCGACGTTATAGCCGCCCTTTTCGGCGTGATACATCAGCCAGTTGGCGGCGGGTGCGCGGCCGACATAGACGAATTGCTCTTCCCCCAGACGAAAGATGATGCCGTCACCGATAACGTGGCCGTAGGGGGTGGTGGGGACGTACTGCTTGGCCTTGTTCACTTCGAACCCGGCGGGCGAATTGATCATCGTGTCCGACAGCAGCTTGAGCGCGTCCGGGCCGTTAATGTAGAGATCGAACATGTGGTGCGACTGATCAAACAGCACCGCGCCGTGCTGCCACGCCCATTGCTCGTCACGCCAGTTGGAAAATTCCGGAGCGACCACGGGGTACACATAGGCCCCGATCTTGTTGTTGCGCAGCTGGCCGACGATATCGCCGTTCGCTTTTGCCAGCACCTGTTCCAGATTGTCGGCCATTGTCTTTCCTCTCCATGTTTGTGAAAGAATCATATATGCGAAATTTGTATGTATCGCATACAATATTCGGCTAGAGAGGCAAGGCCCAAGGCGCGCCAGATGGCAGGAGATTTTTCATGCAGGTCGAAGCCCTCGATCACGTCAATATCATCACCGACAAGCTGGACGAGAGCGCGCGCTGGTACGCCGAGCTGCTCGATCTGAAACGGGGTAACGCTCCGCCGCCGCTGACGCCCGAAACCGCGCAATGGATGTACGATGGGGCGGGGCGGGCCATCATCCACATCAATTCGGTTGACTGCGCGCGCACCTATGATCGCGAGGTGCAGCCCGGTTCGCTGACCGGAGCGCTGCACCATGTGGCTTTGCGGGTATCTGGCTTTGACGAGCTGAAGGCCCGACTTGATGCAAGCGGCGCGGATTATCAGGAGAACTTCGTTGCTGCGATCAACCTGCGGCAGATTTTCACCGCCGATCCGAACAATGTGCTGCTGGAACTGAACTTCTTCGGGGAGTGACGCGGTGCCACCGCCCAAGCAGTAAAAGTCTTAGCGGCTGAGCTTGAACACCGCATGCTCCGCGCGCCAGTTGGCGTTCACCCCACCAATCTCGCGCCCACCCGCGAAGAACCACGCGTCCTCTACCCGCACACCCTTTTCGCGCAGCAAGTCCCGGAAATCGGCCACGGTCAGGTGGTGGATGTTCTGCGTCGCGTACCAGCTCACCGGCAGGTGCCGCACCACCGGCATCTTGCCGCCGAGCAGCAGCGCGAAGCGCATCCGCCAGTAGGCGAAATTGGGGAAGCTGACGAAGGCCTGCTGGCCGACCCGCAGCAACTGATCGAGCAGCCAGTCGGGCCGCTCGGCGGTCTGGAGCGTCTGGCTGAGGATCGCTACGTCGAAGGCGCCATCGGGGTAATCGGCCAGATCGCGGTTGGCATCGCCCTGCACCACCGACAGCCCGCGCGCCACCGCGCGTTCGACTTCCTCGGGGTCGATCTCCATTCCGCGAGCGTCGACCCCTTTGGTGGCATAGAGTTCGGCCATCAGTTCACCGTCACCGCAGCCGACATCGAGCACCCGCGCACCTTCGGGAACCTGGGCTGCAATCTTGGCAAGGTCGGGGCGCAGACTCATGCGGTCACCGGATAGAGGTCGGTGAACAATCGTTCCATCATTCTCTCCGGGTACGCCGGATCGCTCCACCCAAGCCCGCGATAAAGATCATGCGCATCAAGGGTATGCAGACCCCACCGTCGCAAACCCTGCAATTGCGGATGATCGTGCAAGGCTGCAACCATTGCCTTCGACAGTCCCAGCCCGCGATGGCTTTCGAGCACATAGACATCGGCCAACCACGCAAACGTGGCGTGATCGGTTATCACGCGGGCAAAAGCCACTTGCGCCCCATCTTGGCAGACAGCGACGCAAAAGCTGTGGCGGATCGCCCGTTCCACGGTTTCCAACGGAATGCCCGGTGACCAGTAGCTGCGCGTCAGATAGGCGTGTGCGGCCACGATATCGATCCGTGCCTGATCGTCGGTCAGCTCGTAGCCCGCCGGAAGATCGCTCATCCGATGAAGCCTTTCACCACCCGGTCGAGCGCTGGGACATCGAGCAAGAAGCTGTCGTGCCCATAGGGCGCGGACAGTTCGACGAAGCTGACCGGGGCGGCAATGGCATTCAGGGCGTGGACCACTTCGCGCATATCCGCCGTGGTATAGAGCCAGTCGGTATCGAAGCTGACGAGGCAGAATCGGGTGTCGCTGGCCTGCCCTTCCTTTGGGCGGAAAGCATCGGCCAGCCGCCCACCTGCTTCCTCGGCCAGATCGAAATAGTCCATCGCGCGGGTGATGTAGAGATAGCTGTTCGCATCGAAGCGATCGGTGAAGCTGATCCCCTGGTGGCGGAGGTAACTTTCGACCTGAAAATCGGCATCGAAGCCGAAGCTCTTGGCCTCACGATCCTGCAAGCGCCGGCCGAATTTCTCGGTCAGCCCGGCCTCGGACAGGTAGGTGATATGCGCCGCCATCCGCGCAACGGAGAGCCCCTTGTCGGGCGTCTGGCCGCCGTAATAGTCCCCGCCCTGCCAGTCCGGATCGGCCATGATTGCCTGCCGCCCGACTTCGTGAAAGGCGATGTTCTGCGCCGAATGCCGCGCGGTGGTGGCGATGGCGAGCACGCGATGGGTGCGTTCGGGGAAATTGGCGGCGCAGCTCAGCGCCTGCATCCCGCCCATCGATCCGCCGACCACGGCGTGCAGCACGTCGATCCCCAGCACATCGAGCAGCGCCATCTGCGCGCGGACCATGTCGCGAATGGTGATGACGGGGAAGCGCATGGCGTAAGCCGCGCCGTCCTCGTCCGCGCTGGCGGGGCCGGTCGATCCCATGCAGGAGCCGAGCACATTGGCGCAGATGACGTGGAAGCGGTCTAGTATCGATCGGCTTGCCGGGGCCGATCATCCGTTCCCACCAGCCGGGCTTGCCGGTGACGGGGTGGGTGCTGGCGAGGAACTGGTCCCCTGTGAGCGCGTGGAAAACGAGGATGGCGTTGCCCCTGTCCGCCGCCAGCTCACCGTATGTTTCGTAGGCGATCTCCACGCCTGCAAGCTCGCGCCCGCTGTCGAGCGGGAGCGGGTGGGGGAGCACTGCCTTGCGGAAGGGGGAGGTCTGCGCGGTAGCCATTGCGGCGTGGGACTTGGGGGAGGCGTGGGCGGGTGTCAATTGGCTGGCCTTGTGGCGGGTGTTGCTGGGTTCACACAAAGACACAAAGAACACGAAGAAGGAATTCGCTGCGCCGCAGGCATTCGGATTTTGGTTTCTCGCAGAGGGCGCGGAGAAAGCAGGGGACGCTGAGGGGTCTTTGAAGCGAAAATCCTCTGCGATCTCTGCTTTCTCTACGACCTCTGCGAGAAACACTTTCTTGTTGCCTGCGGCGCAGACCAGCATCTTGACGATCTTCCTGTGAACCAAACCAACGCCGAGCCCAAAACACTGTCCTACGCGCGCGCACCGCGCTATGCGCGCGGCCATGACTGCTACGCGTCCTGAAATGAAGCCCTATGTGGCGGCGATCCATGCCTATGTGCCCGGCAAGAGCGCGGGTGCGGATGGCAGGCCGCTGATCAAGCTGTCGGCCAACGAGAACCCGCTCGGCACTTCGCCAGCTGCCTTGAAAGCGCGCATGGAAGCGCCGGGACCGGACCGCTATCCCGATCCTGATTCCACCGCATTGCGGGCTGCTCTGGGCGAATTGCATCGCATAGACCCTGCCCGCATTGTCTGCGGCACCGGCTCGGGCGAATTGCTCAATTGCGCAGTGCAGGCCTATGCGGGCGTCGGCGACGAAATCCTGTTCTCGCGCTATTCGTTCTCGCTCTACCCGCTGCTGGCGGCAAAGGTTGGCGCCGACGCGGTGATGGCGGACAATATGGATTACGCCGCATCGGTCGATGCTTTGCTGGCCGCTGTCACCACGCGGACGCGGGTCGTGTTGATCGACAATCCAAACAATCCCACTGGTGCATGGCTGGGCGATAGGGAAATTGCGCGGCTGCACGCGGGGCTGCCGACGGACGTGCTGCTGCTGCTCGACCACGCCTATGCCGAATACCTGCCCGATGGGGTGAACGATGGCGGCATGGCGCTAGCCGCGCAGGCGGAGAACGTGCTCGTCACCCGCACCTTCTCCAAGATCTACGGGCTGGCGGGCGAGCGGATCGGCTGGGGCACCGGCGCACTGCACATCATCGACGCGCTCAATCGCATTCGCGGGCCGTTCAACGTGACGCTGGCGGGGCAGGCGGCGGCGGAAGCGGCGGTGCGCGACCAGGATTTCGTGCGCGCCAGCCGCGATCACAATGCGGCCACCCGCGCGCGGTTCGTCGCCGCAATCGAGGCGCTGGGCAATCACGGCCTGCGCGCCGTGCCGAGCGAAGCGAATTTCGTGCTGGTGCTGTTCGAAGGCGCGCTCTCCGCCGAGGCCGCGATGGCCGGGATTGCCGAGGCGGGCTACGCCGTGCGCCACCTGCCTGGGCAGGGACTGGGACAAGGCTTGCGGATCACCGTGGGCACCGAAGAGCAGATGGACGCCATCGCTATGACCCTGCGCCGCCTGTGCGAACGCGCCGGATGAGTTTCGAGCGGGTCGCCATCATCGGGCTGGGCCTGCTGGGCGGGTCAATCGGGCTGGCCACCCGCGAATACCTGCCCGGTGTGGTGACCGTGGGTTACGACAGCGATCCGGCAGTGCGCGAACGCGCGCGCGAACGCGGGCTTTGCGAGACGATTGCCGACGATCCTGCCCATGCCGTCCGCCACGCCGATCTGGTGGTGCTGTGCGTGCCAGTGGGCGCGATGGCAGCGGCGGCGCAGGCTATAGCTCCGGGCCTGTCTCCGGATGCCGTGGTCTCCGATGTCGGCTCATCCAAGGAAGGCGTGTCCCACGCGCTCGCAGAGGCGCTCCCCGGCCATCACATCATCCCGGCGCACCCGGTGGCGGGCACCGAGCAATCGGGGCCGGACGCAGGCTTTGCCAGCCTCTTCCACCAGCGCTGGTGCATCCTCACTCCGCCCGGCGGCGCAGACGAGGACAAGGTCGCCGCGCTGGTGGCGTTCTGGCAGGCGCTGGGATCGCGGGTCGAAGTGATGGAAGCCGCGCACCATGATCGCGTGCTCGCCGTCACCAGCCATATCCCGCACCTGATCGCCTACACCATCGTCGGCACCGCCAGCGATCTGGAGGAAGTCACCCGCAGCGAAGTGATCAAGTTCTCCGCCGGGGGCTTCCGCGATTTCACCCGCATCGCCGCCAGCGATCCGACCATGTGGCGCGACGTGTTCCTGCACAACCGCGAGGCGGTGCTGGAAATGATGGACCGCTTCCTCACCGATCTCGCCTTCATGCGCGAGGCGATCCGCGCGGGCGACGGGGAAACGATGTTCGACCTGTTCAGCCGCACCCGCGCGGTGCGCCGGGGGATCGTCGAACTGGGGCAGGACGATGCGCGGCCCGATTTCGGGCGTTCGGATCATGACTTAGAGGGGCGAGGCCATGAGCGAGCAGGTGATTATCGAGCAGGCGGACGGCGTGCTGACGCTGACGTTCAACCGCCCGGAAAAGAAGAACGCGCTGACCGATGCCATGTATGCCGCGCTGGCCGACGCGATGGAGGCGGCCGAGAACGATCCGGCAGTGCGCGTGATCGCCTTTCGCGGCGCGGGCGATCTGTTCTGCGCGGGCAACGATATCGGCGATTTCCTCGCCGCTGCATCGGCGGACGTGGGCGCGGCCAATGTGTTCCGCTTCATCCGCCTGCTCGGCAGCGCGGGCAAGCCGCTGGTGGCAGGCGTGCAGGGCCGCGCGGTGGGGATCGGCACCACCATGCTGCTGCATTGCGACCATGTGGTGCTGGCGGACAATGCGCAGCTTTCGACCCCGTTTGTCGGACTGGGGCTGGTTCCCGAGGCGGCATCCAGCCTGATTTTGCCTGATATGATCGGCCACCAGCGCGCGTTTTCGATGCTGGCGCTGGGTCAGCCGATGAGCGCTGCCGATGCATTGGCGGTTGGCCTCGCCAATGCCGTGGTGCCGAACGATCAGCTGGACTCAGCCATGCAAGCCGCAACGGCGCGCATCGCCGCCCTCCCCCCCGGCGCCGTGCAGGCGACCAAGGCCCTGATGCGCGACCGCCCGGTGATCGCGGCCAAGATGGAAGCAGAAATCGAAGTGTTCGCCCAGCGCATGAAAAGCCCCGAAGCGATCGAGGCCTTCACCGCCTTCCTGCAAAAACGCGCGCCGGATTTTTCGGCGTTCTGACCAAAAGGCCCTCTCCCCTTGCGGGAGAGGGTTGGGAGAGGGGTTGCGAGCGTAGCTCGCAGCAGGAGCTACTCCGCCGCCACTGCCTCGCGCTTCGCGTGTTCCTGCGTCGCCAGAAATCGCTCGGCATCGAGCGCGGCCATGCAGCCGGTGCCCGCTGCTGTCACCGCCTGACGATAGGTGTGGTCCATCACGTCGCCGCAGGCGAACACGCCGGGAATTGAGGTCTTGGGCGTGCCCGGTTCGACGATCAGATAGCCGCCGTCGTCCACCGGCAGCTTGCCCTTGAACAGCTCGGTAGAAGGCGCGTGGCCGATGGCGACGAAGGCCCCGTCCACCGCCAGCGTCGAAAGCTCGCCGCTCTGCGTATCGCGCAATTCAAGATGGCCGAGCGTGCCCCTCTCGCCTGCCACAAACCGTTCGACCGCCTTGTTCCACAGCACCGAGATTTTCTCGCTGGCAAACAGCCGGTCCTGCAAAATCTTCTCGCTGCGCAACGAATCGCGCCGGTGGATCAGCGTCACGTCGTCCGAATGGTTGGTGAGGTAGAGCGCCTCCTCCACCGCCGTATTGCCGCCGCCGATCACCGCCACCTTCTTGCCGCGATAGAAGAACCCGTCGCAGGTGGCGCAGGCGGAAACGCCCTTGCCGCCCAGTTCCGCCTCGCCCGGAATGCCCAGCCACTTGGCCTGCGCCCCGGTGGCGATCACCAGCACGTCGCCGATATATTCATCGCCGCTGAATCGCCCACCGCGCGGAAGGGCGAGCCATTCTCCAGATCGACCGAGACAATCGTGTCCCACAGCATCCGCGTGCCGACATGCTCGGCTTGGCGTTGCATCTGCTCCATCAGCCACGGGCCCTGGATCACGTCGGCAAAGCCGGGGTAATTCTCGACATCGGTGGTGATGGTCAGCTGCCCGCCGGGTTGCAGCCCCTGCACCACAATCGGCGCCATCCCCGCCCGCGCGCCATAGATCGCGGCAGAATAGCCCGCCGGGCCGGAGCCGATGATGAGCATACGGGTGGTGTGGGTGGCCATGCGGAGTTCCTGCTGCTGCGAATCGGTAAGATCGGGAGTGATGCCGCACTATCAAGCCCCTCCGCCTGAGGGGAGGGGCTGGGGTGGGGGTTGTCCACTGGCGCATGGGTGGCTGTTTGCTGCTCAAACTCCCCCCTCACTGGGCACATCAAGGGGACACGCAATAGCGTGTCCCCATTTCCTACTTGCTCCCCTCCCCGAGGGGGAGGGGTTGGGGGAGGGGGTTCCGACGCTCGATACTTCAGCGCCACCCACCCCAATGAGGGCAGGGCAATCACAGGTGGTTGGAAAGAAAGGGGTTCTCGCAGAGACACAGAGGTAGGAGAGACCGCAGAGCGGTTATGGCGGCAAAGCCGCTTGGTGATCGATTGCTTCGCAAAAATCTGCCGTCTTCGAACTATGCAGAGGCCTGCGGCCGGACAAGTCTCCTCTGCGCCTTCTCCTACCTCCGCGTCTCTGCGAGAAACAAATCGTAGATGCGATCACCTCCCTTGAAGGCGAGGGGAGTTGCCTGCTCAACCGTCCCAGCCGCTGCCCTGCCCGTAGGGAACGCGCACAACTAATTGCTCGGTCGCTATCGCCCCGCCTTCGCCCAACTTGACCAGTCGGGCGTGGCAATCAGTCCACGGGGAAGAGCGTGGATCGCGGTGATCTTCGGTGAAGGTGCCCACGCCAGTGTTGGACCAGCGCGACAGGCCCAGCGCCAGTCCGCGCGCCTCGTCCACCAGCCACGGGCGACTGCCCCCACTGCTGAGGCCAGCGGTCAGCGCGGCGGGATCGGCCTGCGGATGGCCGTTCACCCGGTCCGCCACCGTGGGAGCCATGTCCGCTAGCGCCGCGAGCAGCGCCGCCCGTTCTGCCCCGCCCGCCGCCAAAAACCCATCAGCCCGACCAGCAAATCCCGCCGCCAGCACATCGCTCTCCAGCGGCGGCCAGAACATCGTGTAGGTCGCTTCGGCCAGATCGCGCCCCTGTGCCGGAGCCTGCGGGCGGCCCGTCAGCGTCTCGATCTCGGTGATCAGCCCGCCCTCGGCTTTCCACCGCATCGCCATCATCGCGAACAGCCCGCGTTCGTCCACCGCGCCCAGCCAGCCGCCCTGCCCGGTCTGCGGATCGGCCAGATGCACCTGCCAATCGCGCGCGCCGTCGAAGGTCCACCAATTGCCGGTGCCGGGGGCGACCTCGACCCCGTTCTCGGTGTAGCGCGCACCTGCCGCCAGCGGCAGTTCGGCGGGTGAATTGCGCGCCATCGCGGCAACAATCCGGTCGGTCAGTGCATCGTATTGCGCAGGCGTTTCCAGCGTAGCGGGTTGCGCAGCCGGGCGCGGCGGCGTGTAATCGAGCCGCACGGTCATCGCGCTGCCGGGGAACACCTGCCGCGTCCCGAACGGCACTTCGATGAAGGTCATCTCGACATAGCGGAAGCTGCCGTTGATGACCTTGAACCCTTCGTTGGCATGGTGCGAGCGCGGGGTGCGGAAATAGGGCGGCAGGTTCCACGTGGTGCCATCGTCGAACTTGATCGTCTCCAGCGCCCCGTCAAAATCATAGAAGGCGCTGCCCAGCACCGCGCCGCGCTCGACATCCACCACCAGCGTCTTGCGATCGCGGATTTTGGTGACGAAAGCCATCAGCCCCAGCTCATACTGCGCCTTGGCCTCCAGCGTGATGAAGCGGGTGGTGGCGTCCGAATGGCCGTAATTCTCCACCTGCGGCTGCGCCACGGTGCGGCGTGCGTGCTCGATCCGCTCGCAATCGGGGCGGAACGGATAGACGCCCGCGCCATCGTTACGCTCCAGCGCCTGAAAATACATCCAGCTGACCGCCTGCAAGGCCTCGTGGCTCTGCCGTTGCGCGGGCGGGATCGGCTCCAGCCAGACCGGATCGGGCGCACCCAGAAGTTCATAAGCCGCCGCGCCGTTGGGATCGCGCGAGATGAACTGCTCGGCCTCGATTATGCGGTGATCGGCATTCACTTTCAGCCGCAGCACGAACACGGTGCCGCCACCCATTTCGTACGAATTGGCCACCAGCCCCACTTCGCCATGCTGCGGATCGGCGTAGTAATGGCGGTAGGCCCCGAAGCGGGTGGTGGTTTTCCACGCGGCTTCACCCAGCGGAATCACCTGATCGTTCTCCGCAAAGGTGCAATCGGGGTGGAACGGCGCGCGCGAGGGATCGCCCGCCACCAGCGCATTGCAATAGGCATCGCAGATCGCTTCCAGCTCGGCGCGGGTCGCAATGATGGGGGCCTCATCGACCCACGGCTCGGCAGAACTGTCCTGCGAGGCGCGCGATGACACCGGATAGACCAAAGCTCCAGCGGCGGCAGCGGCGCTGCCAGCCAGCAGCGAACGGCGTGCGATTTTCATTGGTGCATCCTCCCTATCCCGGAGAGGAACTTAACGCCCGTTACGGTGCTGTCGAGTCGCTTGGAAGAGGACATCCCACAAGCTGAAAAGCCGGGAATGAAATGATGGTGCGGTCGAGAAGACTCGAACTTCCACGGGCTTTCGCCCACAACGACCTCAACGTTGCGCGTCTACCAGTTCCGCCACGACCGCACATCGATAGGACCGGCCAGTGGCCCGCCTCGGTAGGAGCGCGCCCCTAGCAAAAGGGCTTGGGGGCTGCAAGCTGCGAATGCAGGTTCGGCAGTCAGGAGCGATCTATTCGGGCTTCCAGCCGAATTGCACTTCGCGTGCTGAACGCGGGATATCGGTCACCGCTTCGCTTACCGGCACCGTTTCACCCGGAGCCAGCGAGGGCTGCGGCGGGCGGACCACCCATTCGTAGACCTTGCGATCACGCGAATCGCGCAGCACGATCAGGATCGGCGGCAGGGTGTGGGTCTCGGTGCCGATATTGGTGATCGTGCCCCGCGCGCTGAAGAATTCGGTGCCATTGGGCAGCGGGCGGCGTTCCTGCTGTTCGCGCGGGAAATCGAGCTGGAGATCGGGATTGCCTGGCGCGAAGGTCGGTCTGTCGACCGGCACCCAATCGGGCAGTCCCCAATAGGACACCGCGAAAATCAGCCCGGCGGCAATCACAGCGAAAATGCCCGCCGCCCAGCTCCACATCTTGAGCGGATTGCGGCGCGGGCGGAACGGGGGTTCGTGATCGAAAGGCGACTGCGGGGGATCGCCGAAATCGTTCGGCACCTCCCGTTGCCGTGCGCGCGGCGGGCGCACTTCGTCGCGCTGCGATTCGGGGGAAGGGCCAGCTGGCGGTTCGGGCAGGGGCTCTTCAGTAAGGGGTTCTTCCAACGGCTCTTCGGGCAAAGCGGCTGGCGGTGGTGGCACGGGTTCGGCAACCACAGGAGGCTCCGGGCGCGGCGCGGGCCGACTGACGGGTCTGGGGGGTGAAGCCGTTGCTGGCCCTTCGGCAACTATCGCAGGAGCCACTCCTGGTCCGTCCTGGAACCAGCTATGGCGGCATTTCGCGCAGCGCACGGTTCGCCCATCCCCACCTATCGCGGTATCGGGCACGACATAGCGTGTCGTGCAGGCGGGGCACTGGATAATCATGGGCCTGACAGGTAGCCTAGGCCCCCGCTTCCCTCGCAACAAGATTGCGCGACCCAGTGAATCGCCCGGTTCCGGCTTTTTTCCACAAGCACCAGCGGCTAAAGCGCCAAAGACTGGCGATCTCGCCCTTTCCGTTGACTCCACAAGGCACTAGCTAAGCCGAATGTCCGCTGCCAACTCCATCGTCCAGTTCGCCAATGTCGGCCTGCGCTATGGCACCGACCGTGAAGTGCTGAGCGATATCTCGTTCACGCTCTATCCCGGCAGCTTCTATTTCCTCACCGGGGCGAGCGGCGCGGGCAAGACCTCGTTGCTCAAACTGCTCTATCTGGCGCAGCGCCCCAGCCGGGGGATGATCTCGATGTTCGGTGAGGATGCGATCACCATGCCGCGCAAGGCGCTGCCCGATTTCCGACGACGGATCGGGGTGGTATTCCAGGATTTCCGGCTGGTTCCGCACCTGTCCACCTTTGATAATGTCGCGCTGCCGCTGCGCATCACGGGCATGTCGGAAGAACGCATCCGCAAGCCGGTGGACGATATGCTTGCCTGGGTCGGGCTCGACCACCGCAGCGAGGCGCGGCCGGAGACGCTTTCGGGCGGGGAGCAGCAGCGCGTTGCCATCGCCCGCGCGGTGATCGCCCGCCCGGACATTCTGGTAGCGGACGAGCCGACGGGCAATGTCGATCCGGAAATGGCATTGAAACTGCTGCGATTGTTCGAAGCGCTGAACCGGCTCGGCACGACTGTGGTGGTCGCCACCCATGACGTTCATCTGCTGCGCAAGGTTCCCGATTCGCTGATCATGCGGCTGGACAAGGGGCAGCTGTCCGATCCCACCGGCGCGCTGCGCTATCCACCACGGCGCGAGGCTGCGCCCCAATGAAGCCGCCGTCCCCCATCCGCCGGCGTTCTCCGCGCTTCGGTGACAGCGCGCGCATATTGCAACAGGCGCGGATCGCCGGACCGATGCCGTGGGTGATCGCCATCATGATCGCGCTAACCGTGATGGCCGCCGCTGCGGGCCTCGCGCTGAGCAATCTGGCGGGCAATGCGCGCGACGAAATCGCGGGCGGGATTACGGTGCAGATTGTCGAGGGCGCGCCTGCTGAGCGCGACCGGCAGGCCGAGAGCGCGGTGGCTTACTTCTCCAACCGCGACGATGTCGCCTCGGTCCGCCGGGTACCCGATGCTGAACTGGCGGCGCTGCTCGAACCGTGGCTGGGTGATGTGGGTGCAGCGGAGGAGGACGGGGTGCCGATTCCGGCGCTGGTGGATGTAAGGCTCTCCGGCCCGGTTACGGCAGTGCGACTACAGCAGATGCGCGAAGGATTGCTGGCGCAGGCCCCTGCCGCGCGGATCGATGCGCAGGCGAGCTGGCTTGGCCCGGTGTTCGATGCGATCCGGGCGCTGCAATTTCTCGCTATCGGCCTGATCGTGCTGCTGGCGCTGACCAGCGCGGCAGCAGTGTGGCTGGCGGCGCGTTCTGCACTGGGTTCGAACCGGGACACGATCGAGGTGATCCACCACCTTGGCGGGACCGACGGGCAGATCGCGGCGATTTTCCAGCGTTCGATCGGCTGGGATGCGGCGCTGGGCGGTGCGGCGGGGCTGCTGTTGGGGCTGGCGGCTGTCTTCGTGCTCGGCCAGCAATTCGCGCAGCTCGGCTCGGGCCTGATCGCGGGGGGCAGTCTTGGTCCGCTTGACTGGCTGATGATCGGTGCGATTCCGTTGGCGGGCATCGTGATTGCCATGATAACGGCGCGGCTGACTGTCATCGGCGCTTTAAGGCGGATGCTCTAGAGGACTAACGATGATCCGCCGCCTGCTCGCCATCCTGCTCGTCATCTGGGTGCTCGGCTTCGTGCTGTTCGCGGCCACGCTGCCGCAACCCGCCGGTCAGTTCGAGACCGATGCCATTGTCGTCCCCACGGGTAGCGGCGGGCGCATCCCGCGCGGGCTGGACATGTTGCAGACCGGTGCGGCGGAGCAGATGCTGGTGACCGGGGTCGATCCGGCGGTGTTGCCGGGAGAGTTTCAGGCGGAATACGATGTGCCCAACCGGATAATGGACTGCTGCCTGACGCTGGGCTTCTCCGCGCTCGACACGCGCGGCAATGCCCGCGAGACCGCGCAATGGATGGCGGAGCGCGAATATACTTCGCTGCGACTGGTCACGGCAGACTGGCACATGCGCCGTGCCGAGGCCGAACTGGCCGACCAGTTGCCCGACACGATCCGGATCGAGCGCGACGCGGTGCGTTCGCAGGCGAGCCTGTACACGCTGTTCCTCGAATACCACAATTCATCGCCGTCTGGCTGCTGAAGGCGCTAGGGTAAGGATCGCGGCGATGATCTATCTGCGCAATCTGGCCTTCTATCCTGCGTTCTATCTCGGCTCGGTGTTCTTCGTGCTGGGGGCGATGATCTCCGGCTACGTGGCACCCCGGCGGGTCCGCTGGTTTTGTGAAACATGGTCCCTTTGGCATACCGTCTGCTGCGAGAAGCTGCTCGGGATCACCATTCGTATCACCGGTACACGCCCTGCAAGCCAAGCGTTCTACGCCATTCGCCACGAAAGTTTCTTCGAGGCGATTTCGCTGCCGTGGTTGTTCGAATTTCCCGCCGTGTTCGCCAAGGCCGAGCTTTCGGAAATTCCCGGCTGGGGCCATGCCAGCCGCGCCTGGGGCAATATCGAGGTGGCGCGCGATCAGGGGGCCAAGGCGCTTCGCCAGATGCTGCGCGCAATTCGCCCGGCGGTCGAAAGCGGGCGTCCGGTGGTGATCTTCCCCGAAGGCGGGCGCGTGCCACATGGCAGCGCGCCGGCGCTGCAATCGGGCTTTGCAGCGCTGTACAAACTGCTGGCCCTGCCGGTGGTGCCAGTGGCGGTGGATAGTGGCCCGGTATATCACCGCAAGTGGAAGCGGCCTGGCACGATTACTCTGCACTTCGGCGAAATGATCGAACCCGGCCTGCCGCGCGCGGAGATCGAGGCGCGGGTGCATCAGGCGATCAATTGCCTCAATCCCGCCCCTGACGGAGAGTGACCATGCGCGCCATCGATCTGGGCCGGATGCGCATTCACAAAGTGTTCGAGATGGAATCGCCCACCCCGATGGTGGAGAACCTGCCCGGAGTAACCCCGGCAGACCTCGCCCGCCTTCGCCAATGGTACAATCCCGCCGATGGGGAAATCGGCGCCACCGCGGAACAATCGCGGATGACCTTCTCGGTCCATTCCTTCGTGATCGAGGTGGACGGCCAGACCATCCTGATCGACACTTGCGATGGCAACCACAAGGACCGGCTGGTCCCCGCCGTGCACCAGCTCGATACCGATTACCTCGGCAACCTGCGCCGCGCGGGCTTTGCGCCGGAGGACATCGATCTGGTGATGTGCACGCATCTGCACTTCGATCATGTCGGCTGGAACACCCGGCTGGAAAACGGCAAATGGGTGCCGACCTTCGCCAATGCTCGCTATCTGTTCGGGCGCAAGGACTACGAATATTTCCAGCATGCGCCGCCGGGAGAGGAAGCGCATCACGCCAGCTTTGCCGATTCGATCGTGCCGGTGATGGAAGCGGGGAAGGGGATCATCGTGGATGAAAACCACGTCGCGCACCGCGAGATCGGCGATGGCGTGTGGCTGGAACCCGCCTTCGGCCATTCGCCGGGATGCTGCACCATTCATGGGCGCGCGGACGCGGGCGAAGCGATCTTCTGGGGCGATGTGATCCATCACCCGGTGCAACTGATCCGCCCCGATCTTGCCTTCGCCTTCGACGCCGATCCCGCTGCCGCCAGCGCCACCCGCCAGCGGGTGATGCAGCGCGCGGCGGAGGAACAATTGCTGTGCTTCCCGGCGCATTTCCGTGGCTCCAGCGCAGGTCGAGTGCAGACTAATGGCGATGCCTATCGCTATGCTTTTGTAGGGGCGTGACAGGGCTACTTGATATCAGCTGAAACCGGGTGCAGTGGCAAATCATGGCCCTTGATCGCTCCGCCCTTCGCGCCGCCTACCGCCTCGATGAAGAGGCCTGCATTGCCGAAAGGCTGGAACTGGCCGCGCCTGCTTCCGCGCTGCACGGCGAGGCTTCGGCGCTGGCTGCCCAACTGATCGAAGGCGCGCGCGGGCGCACCAGCAAGGGGCTGGACGCCTTCCTTGCCACCTACGGTCTCGACACCGAAGAAGGCATTGCACTGATGTGCCTTGCCGAAGCGCTGCTGCGGGTGCCCGATGCCGAGACCGCCGACGCGCTGATCCGCGACAAGCTGGCCCATGTCGACTGGTCCGATCATCTGGGGGAAAGCAGTTCGGTGTTCGTAAACGCCGCCACCTTCTCGCTGATGCTGACCGGCCAAGTTCTGCGCGGCGGCACGCGGAGCGATGCGGGGCTGGCGAACACGCTGCGCCGTACCACCGGGCGGCTGGGGGAACCGGTGATCCGGCAGGCGGTGAGCCAGGCGATGAAGATCCTCGGCGGCCAGTTCGTCTATGCCCGCACCATCGATGAAGCGATGAAACGCGCCGCGCCCGAACGCAAACGCGGCTTGGCGCACAGTTTCGACATGCTGGGCGAAGCGGCGATGACCGCGGACGATGCCGAGAAATATCGGCTGGCCTATGCGGGGGCCATCGCCCGGCTGGCGAAAGAGGCGGGCGGTGTCCACGGCGGGCCGGGGATTTCGGTCAAGCTTTCCGCGCTCTACCCCAAGTATGATTTCTTCCATGCCGAAGCCGCCAAGGCGCATATCGTCCCGGTGCTGCGCGAACTGGCGCTGGCGGCGCGGGCGGCGGACATGCACTTCACCGTCGATGCGGAAGAGGCCGAGCGGCTCGAATTGAGCCTCGACATTATCGAGGCGCTGGTGGCGGACGATGCACTTTTTGCGCGCCCCGATGGCAGCCAGTGGCAGGGCTTCGGCCTGGCCATCCAGGGCTATCAGAAGCGCGCGGTGGAACTGTGCCGCTGGACCGCGCGCGTTGCCCGCAGGCATGATCGCCGCCTGTTCGTGCGGCTGGTGAAGGGTGCATACTGGGATGCGGAGATCAAGCTCAGCCAGGTTGGCGGTTTTGCCGATTATCCGGTGTTCACCCGCAAGCTGGCCACCGATGTTTCCTACCTCGCCTGCGCGCGCGAACTGCTGAAGGCGGACGATTGCATCTATCCCGCTTTCGCCACGCACAATGCCTATACGATTGCGGCGGTGAAGGCGCTGGCGGGTAACATGGCCTCAAGTAGCGAAGCGGTAGGCCAAAAAGGGAATTTCGAGTTTCAACGCCTCCACGGTATGGGCGAGGAAGTTTACGCCGCGCTGGCAGAAATCGAGGGCGAGCAGCCGCACCACCGTGCGCATCTATGCCCCTGTCGGCGGGCACAAGGAACTGCTCGCCTATCTCGTCCGCCGCCTGCTGGAAAACGGCGCGAACAGCAGCTTCGTCAACCGTATGGCCGATGCCAGTGTGCCGGTGGCCGAACTGGTCACCGATCCGGTGGCGGAACTGGCGAGCATGAACCCGCGCCGCAATCCGGCGATCCCGCTGCCTGCGGATATCTATCCCGGTCGCCGTAACAGCGCGGGCGTGGACCTCGCCGATCCGCTGGTGCGCGCGCCGCTGTTGGCGGAGCTGGAGGTGCTGGGTGAACGGCAGTGGGGCGCAGAGGGGGAGCAAGTGCTCTCCCCCACCAATGGCGCACTGGTCGGCACGATCCGCACCGCAACTGCTTCCGATATCGACGACGCCTTCACCCGCGCCGTCACCGCGCAACCCGCGTGGGACGCGCTGGGCGGCGAGGCGCGCGCGCAATTGCTGCTGCGCGCCGCCGATCTGTTCGAGGAGAACACCGCGCAGTTCATCGACCTGTGCCGCCGCGAAGCCGGGAAGACCGTGATGGACGGCGTGCTTGAAGTGCGCGAGGCGGTGGATTTCCTGCGTTACTACGCTGGCGAGGCGCGGTTGCTGTTTTCCGCCCCGCAACCGCTCCCCGGCCCGACCGGCGAGAGCAACGCGCTCAGTCTGCACGGGCGCGGGGTCTTCGCCACCATCAGCCCGTGGAACTTCCCGCTGGCGATCTTCATCGGCCCGGCGGCGGCGGCGCTGGCGGCGGGCAACTCTGTGCTCGCCAAGCCCGCCGAGCAGACCCCGCTGATCGCCGCGCTGGCCGTGGACCTGTGCCATCAGGCGGGAATTCCGGCGGACGTGCTGCACCTGCTGCCGGGGGACGGCAGAGTGGGCGCAGCGCTCACTTCCGATCCGCGCCTTGCGGGCGTCGCCTTCACCGGATCGACCGCCACCGCGCACGCGATCAACCGCGCACTCGCCGCGCGCCCCGGCCCGATCGGCACGCTGATCGCCGAGACCGGCGGGCAGAACGCGCTGATCGTCGATAGCTCCGCGCTGCCCGAACAGGTGACGCGCGACGTGATCGCCTCAGCCTTCCAGAGCGCGGGCCAGCGCTGTTCGGCGTTGCGCGTGGTCTACCTGCAAGAGGATGTGGCGGACGCCATGCTGCGGATGATCCGCGGCGCGTTTGAGGCGCTGGTGATCGGCGATCCGGCGCGGCTGGAGGTCGATGTCGGCCCGGTGATCGATGCTGAGGCGCAGGCGAAGCTGGAAGCGCATGTCGCGGCGATGCGCGACGCCGGTTTCCCGGTCTGGCGGCGCGAGCTCCCCGCCGAATGCGCCGCCGGGCACTTCGTCGCCCCGACGATCATCGAGATCGGCTCGATCCGCGATCTGGTGCAGGAGAATTTCGGCCCCGTCCTCCACGTCGCCCGCTTTCCCGCGAGCGGCCTGCGGCAAGTGATCGACGATATCAACGCCACCGGATACGGCCTGACGCTGGGCCTGCACAGTCGCATCGCCGAAACCCGCCAGATCGTGGAAGCGCAGGCAAGGGTGGGCAATTTCTACGTCAACCGCAACCAGATCGGCGCGGTGGTGGGCAGCCAGCCATTCGGCGGCGAGGGGTTATCGGGAACCGGCCCGAAAGCGGGCGGCCCGCACTACGTGACGCGGTTCGCCACCGAGCGGGTGGTGACCATCGACACGACGGCGGCAGGCGGGAATGCGAGTTTGCTGGCGGGGGGTTAGAAAAATTTTTTTTCCGGCGATCAACGGGACCGAAAATGGAACCGGTTGAGGTTGGGCTACCCCCGAGGCCGCAGTTTCCTTATGGAGTAATCCGAAGGCACTTCGTCACCTTCGCGAGGAAGTTCTCCCCCAGCGCGGTCCATGATCCTCGAAAATTGCGAAACGTCCGCGCGGAGGGCGCGCTTCTCGAAAAATTCCGCCGTTTCGAGCGCCGAGAGCTTTTCGGCCACGGCAGTGGCAATCAACTGGTTCATGCTGGTCCCATCAAGCTTGGCCCACCGTTCGACCCCGTCTTTTACCGAACGCGGCAGGCGCAGCTGGATCACGGCAGGTTTGTTCATCACAGATTCTCCAAAGTTTCGCGTGGCAGCCAGCAGCCGATCCCGAACTTGTCCGGCGCGCCGGCGAAATCGCGCCGATTGAAGGTAACGATGGCATCGGCGCGGGCGTTGATTGCCGCTTCGAGGACCATCTCGTCTGCCGGGTCCCGTGTTTGCGGACGCCAGCGGTAGTCTATCCGGACCCATTCCGCGACATCGATCAAACCGTCGATTACGGCTTGCGCCTCGTTTGCGTCCAGCCCTGCCGCCGCCAGGTGCTCAGCCCGCAGCGCGACAGCCTCGTATTCCAGCACCAGCGGCACGGTGATCGCAATTGTGATCGCGCGCTCGTGCGCCAGCCTCACCAATTCCGCCGAAGCGCCGCGCGGACTGCGCAAAGCAGCAACGAACACATCCGTGTCCAACACAAACTTCATATCGCATATACTACTAAATCTTCATTGGACTTGCAAGCTACCGGCGAATCCCCAACATCCGTCGAACCTGCACTTGCCCACGGTCCGGCGCACCGCCACACAATTCCGATGACCATCCTCTCCGATAAATGGATTTGCAATCAGGCGCAGAACCACGGCATGATCGAGCCGTTCGTCGAGAGCCAGCGGCGCGACGGGTGCATTTCCTATGGCCTTTCCTCGTTCGGTTATGACGCGCGGGTGGCGGATGAGTTCAAGATTTTCACCAATGTGAATTCCGCCGTGGTCGATCCCAAGAATTTCGATGGCGATAGTCTGGTCGATCGCAAGACCGATGTCTGCGTCATCCCGCCCAACTCCTTCGCGCTCGCGCGCACGGTGGAATATTTCCGCGTGCCCGACGATGTGCTGGTGATCTGCCTTGGCAAGAGCACCTATGCCCGCTGTGGGATCATCGTCAACGTCACCCCGCTGGAACCGGGCTGGGAAGGGCATGTGACGCTGGAATTTTCCAACACCACTCCCTTGCCCGCGAAAATCTACGCCAACGAAGGCGCCTGCCAGTTCCTGTTCCTGCAGGGCAATGAACGGCCCGAAGTGACCTATGCGGACCGGGCAGGCAAATATATGGGCCAGCGCGGGGTAACCCTGCCCCGGCTTTGACGCGAAGCCCCTATGCAGGGGCCGATGCAGGTTATAGCATCGCCGCCAATGCCATTGGGCATCCAGGAGCGCCGCATGAAAAGTTCCGCATTTTCCGCCGTTACCGCAGCCAGCTTGCTGCTTACCGCCTGTGGCGGGGACGATACGCCCGCACCGCCGACCAACCAGCCGCCGGTGTTCACCAATACCCAGCTTAGCTTCAACTATGCGGAGAACGGCACGGCTCCGGTCACCCGGCTGGCGATCAACGATGAAGCGGCTTCGAGCGTGACGCTTTCGCTATCGGGCGCGGACAGCAATGATTTCACCATCGTCGGCGGGCGCGATCTGGCCTTTGTGGTGCCACCCAATTTTGACGCTCCCAGCGATGCCAATGCTGACAATGTCTACCGCGTTACGGTGACGGCGCGCGATGCCATTGGCAGCACCGGCATGGTCGATATCACTGTGACTGTGACCGACATTGCCGGGGCAACGCGCTTTATCGATCCGCTGTTCGCGCGCACGGCATCGCTCGGCAGCATTGCCGTGCCTGCCGGATCGGGCAGCGTGCCGGTCAGCTTTATCGGCCCCGCTGGCGATACAATGGCGGCGCGTCCAGCCATCGTGGTGGGCGCAAGCCGCACGGCAGGCGTGGCGCAATTTGCGGAGGGCTGGCGCAGCGCGGCTACGTGGTGGCGCTGGTGGATAGCGGCTCGCCCGGCGCTCTGTTCGCCACTGCGCAGGCGCTGCAGGCGGGTAACATCGCAGGCTTGCGGATCGATAGCGGCCTGATCGGCGTCACCGCGCCGGGTGATGCGCGGTTCACGTCAGAGCTGGCAGCAGCGTTCCAGGGCAGCGATTTTGTCGCCTACTCCTTCGCCATGCCGCAGAGCGGGCCGCCAGCCGCGCAGCCCTTGGCCAACCAGTTCTTTTCCACGCTGATCCATCGGGGCGAATGATGCCGACCAACGAAGACCTGCTCGCCCGGATCGAGGCGCTGGAAACGCGCGCCATTGAGGCCGAGGCGTACCGCGATCTGTGCAACCTGCAGGCCGCCTATGGCTATTATGTCGACAAGGGGTTGTGGGACAAGGCGGCGGACCTGTTCGCCGAGGCGGGCACGCTGGAGATCGCCGGGCGCGGGGTCTATGTCGGGCGGGAGCGGGTGCGCGCCTATCTGCATCACCTGCCGCCCTACGAGGACGGAACGATCTACAACCACATGCAGTTGCAGCCCGTCCTGCATATCGATGCGGCGGCGGGCACGGCCAAGGGGCGCTGGCGCACGCTGATGATGGTCGGCTTCCTTGGCCGCGAGGGGCGCTGGGGCGAGGCGACTTATGAGAACACCTATGTCTTGGAACAGGGCAAGTGGCGCATTGCCTCGCTGCACGGGATCATCAATTTCTACGCCGAGTATGACGAAGGCTGGCATCGCGGCGGAGTGGCACTGCTGCGCGCTACCGATGGGTTGCAACCGGACCGGCCACCGTCGTTTGACTACGAAGCGCATCCCAAGGCGGTGATTGCTCCATTCCATTACGAAGAGGTCTAGAGGAACAAACTCCCCTCCCCGAGGGGGAGGGGTTGGGGGTGGGGGCTCCGATGTTCATTATCGCAGCACCGTACACCCCCCTCCCGGCCTCCCCCCTCAAGGGGGGAGGGGGAAATCAAAAACTCGCCCGCGCGCTCAGGCTGACATTGCGCCCCGGCAGCGGCACAAAATCCTTGGTGAAGCTACTAGCGCGGCGGCCTTCGGCGTCGAACAGATTGTCGACCTGCGCCAGCAGGGTGAAATTCTCGGCACCCTCAAACGGGTGCCAAGCCAGTGAGAGATTCACCTCGGCATAGCTGTCGGTCGGCGTTTCCAGCGGTGCGAGGCGGGACTGGGCGTCGTTCCATTCCACTTCGCCGCGCAGGTCGAAATGCTCCCACCGACCTTCCAGCGCGCCATAGAGGCTGAGCGGCGGAATGCGCGGCACGGCATTGCCGTCCGCCAGCGTGGCGCGGGTGTAATCACCGCGCAGATCGCCGAGCAGGGTGAAATCGTGCCCTTCGATCAGCGGGAAAGTGACTTGCGCTTCAAAGCCCCATTGGTCGGCATCCTGCTGGTCGAAAGCGAACACCTGCAACCCGTCTTCCACCAGTCCGGTCGCTTCTAGGTAGATGAAATCGGCAAACCAGTTGCGATACAGGCTGGCGTTCAGCTTCACTTCGCCGATCTCACCGCGCACATAGCTTTCCAGCCCCCAGCTGCTTTCGGTCCCCAGCGTGGCATCGCCCAGTTCGAACTGCTGGGTGGCCAGATGCGGGCCCTTCGGCAAACAGTTCCTGCGCCGATGGCGCGCGTTGGGTGCGCGACAAGTTCACGCCGAGGCGGAAGTCGTCGAACAAGGTGTAACCGCCACCCAGCGCCGCCGAGAAGGTTTGAAAGTTGCGATTCAGCCCCAGGATGGGGGCATCGACCGTGGTGCTCTCAAACCGTGCGCCCGCTTCGAGCTCAATTGGATCGAGGTCCAGTTCCTGCAAGGTGAACAGCGCGAAATTCTCGGTGGTATTCGCAGGGATATAAGCTTCCTCGCCTATCGCCTGCAAAATCGACGCGCGAAAATTGCCCGCCGATCGATCCGCTCAACGCCCCGCGCCGTGATTGCACCAATTGTACCCGGCCTTCGATGCCCTGAACGTCGAATATTGTGCCGATCTCGTCACCTTCGAACTCGGTATGGGTGTAGTCGGACCAGCCCCAGCGGGTCTGCACTTCATCGAAGAAACCGGTGCCGAGATCGAGCGTGCCGCGCATGTCGACGCGGTAGCGCTGGAGGCCGATGGAGACGGGAACTGCCTCTTCCTCCACTACTTCCGCGCCTTCTTCCTCGCCATGCACGTGGCCGATGCCGGGCAGGCCGGGGATGCCGTAGGTGGTATCGTAGTAATCGAAAGAGACGCCGAAATTGCTCAGGCGGGAGAAGAACGCGAGCCCGGTGCCGAGCGAAAGGGTTTCGCTCCAGCTGTTGGGCAGAACATCTGCGATATCAGCGGCTTCGCGCAATTCAGCCGCCTCTTCCTGATGCCCTTCCTCTTCCTCTACGGCGGCATCGGCTAGCAAGTCCGCGCGCAAACCAGGTGATGCGGCGAAGCCGGGAATCTCGATATCGTCGGTCTGGCGATAGGATCCGTCGACATGGAAAGCGATCTGGCGGCCCAGTGGCAGGTCGAGCGACAGCCCGCCCTCGCGCAGATTGCTGGCCGTGTTCCCGCCCGCCAGTGCATCGATATGGATCGCCTCATCGGGCACGCGCGGGGGTATGCGCTTAGTGATGATGTTCACCGCGCCTCCGATGGCCTGACTACCGTAGAGCAACACGGCGGGGCCGCGCAGCACTTCGATGCGCTCGGCGATCAGCGGATCGGCAGCCACGGCGTGATCGTCTGACGCGCCCGACGCGTCGAGCGAGCCGATCCCGTCGGTCAGCACCCGCACCCGGTCCCCGCCAAAGCCGCGCAGGATCGGGCGCGAGGCGCCCGGCGCAAAGCCGCTGGCGGAGACGCCGGGCAGATTGGCGAGCACTTCGCCCACCTGGCCGTTGGCTTCGCGCTGCAAGGCAATGCCGGTGACCACTGATGTCCCAGCGATCACGTCCAGCCGGTCCACCCCGGCGGCGGTGACATAGATCACTGAGTGAAGGTCGTCAGCGGCGGGTTCACTGCGCGGTTGTGCTTCGGCGGTGTCGGGATCCGCTTCGGGGGCGGCGCCGGCGTCTTGCGCGAACGCGTTTAGCGGTATGGCAGTGGTTGCGAGCAGGAGCAGGGCAAGGCGTTTCATGGCGATGAAGAAATTCGATTCATTTGAATGTGACGTTGTATCATCGCGCACATAGGGCAGGGCGTCTGCACGTCAAGTGAACCAATGCCTATTGCGATAAGCGGACCGCCAGCTGCGATGGATCAACCCGTCGCAGCTGCCCGAAGCCGTTCGCGCGCACGCTCCTCCCCGATCAGCGGCAGCAGTTCGGCCATGTCCGGCCCGTGATCGCGCCCTGTCAGGGCTTGCCGCAGCGGGAGGAACAGGTCCTTGCCCTTGCGCCCGGTCGCTGGCCTTGAGCGCAGCGGTGAGATCTTGCCACGGGGTGGTGCTCCATGAGAGCACTTCGGCAGCGGCGGCGAGATAGGTGCGGGTTTCGCCATCGAAATCCCGCGGTTCCACCGGGCCGGTAACCACCTGCCACCATTCGCCTGCGTCGGCCAGTTTGGTCAGATTGGGCCGGATCGCGTGCCAGCCTGCCTCGTCCATTCCCGGCGGGAAGTCGCAGCCGCCACCTCGGCGAAGGGCAACTGGTGCACGATAGCAGCGTTGACCCGCTCCAGTTCGGCATCGTCGAAACGGGCCGGCGCGCGGCCGAAAGTGGCGAGATCGAAACTCTCCAGCAGCTCAGCGCGATCGGCAATCGGCTCGACCGGCAGCGAAGTACCCAGCCGCGCCAGCATCGCCACCAGCGCCTGCGGCTCGATGCCCTGCGCGCGGAAAGCCTCGCATGCCCAGCGAACCGAGCCGCTTCGACAGCTTGCCTTCGCTCCCCACCAGCAAGGCTTCGTGCGCGAAGCGCGGCGGGGCGGCACCCATCGCGGTGAACATCTGGATCTGCGTGGCGGTGTTGGAGACGTGATCCTCCCCGCGCAGCACGTCGGTGACACCCATGTCGATATCGTCCACCGCGCTCGGCAGCATGTACAGCCACGAACCATCGGCGCGGCGCACCACCGGATCGGAAAGCTGCGCCGGATCGAATTTCTGCGGCCCGCGCACGCCGTCTTCCCAGGTGATCGGCTCGGCATGATCGAGCAGGAAGCGCCAGTGCGGAGCGATCCCTTCGGCCTCCTTCTCAGAACGCTCTGCGTCCGTCAGCTTCAGCGCCCCGCGATCGTAGATCGGCGGAAGTCCGCGCCCGAGCCGGACCTTGCGCTTGAGATCGAGTTCCTGCGCGGTTTCGTAGGCGGGATAGACCCGCCCCGCCGCACGCAGCTTTTCGAAGGCCGCTTCGTAGATGTGCAGCCGCGCCGACTGCCGCTCCTCGCCATCGGGCGTGAGACCCAGCCAGTGCGAGGTCTTCCCGGATCGCATGTGACATATTCCTCCCGGCTCCGCTCGGCATCGGTATCGTCGATCCGCAGCAGGAAGCGCCCGCCCGCTTTGCGCGCCAGCATCCAGTTGTGCAGCGCGGTGCGGAGATTGCCGACATGCAGGGTGCCGGTGGGGGACGGGGCAAAGCGGGTGGTGACAGCCATGCTGGCGCGCTTAGCGCGAGCATGGCGCTATTGCGAGAACAACAACACCGAATGCCCACCCCCCTCGATGAGAATGCCATTGGCAAGTGTGCGCTCGACCCGATCCGCCGTATCGAGTGCGCGGACGACATCGTTGAGGCGGGGCGGAAGGGCGATGGCGCAGACCGGTGGAGGTAAGGACCCGGCTGCTGGCGGAATGTTGGTGTGCGGCCCTGCAGTAAAGGCATTGCCATCGATGGTGTAACGACGGAGCATCCCGGCGCAGCGCGGCTCCCACCAGATTTCCCGCCCGTCGGCTGATAGCGCGATAGCATAAGGCTCGTTGACCTCCTCGCCATCAATCCCCGCCACCCGCCATTCGCCTTCCAGCGAAGTCGGTGCGAGCGCGCTGGTGGAGGCAGTTGGCGCGGAAGGCTCGGTCTGCTCCGGCGGCGCGGGAGCATCGCCGGCACAGGCTGTGGTCAGCAGAAGCGTCAGCACTGTAAGGCGGGACGCTGTGCCCATCAGTCAGAACCGTGATGCGGCACCAGCAGGACACTGCGGGCATTGCCGGAAATCAGAACGCCGCCATTGGCAGTGCGTTCGACGCTCTCGGCAGCGGCCATCGCCGACCAGATTTCCGGTACTTCAGGATGGGAAGCCAATTTCGCAGACCATTTCCACACTATCTCTTTGCCGCAGGTTGAAAGCGCTGCCATCGATGGCATAATTCACAGCCTGTCCGGCGCATCCCGGCTCCCACCACACCTGTTCGAAATCGGCTTCCAGCGCGAGAGCAAAGGGGAGCTCGCGTCCATCCAGTGCCTGCACCAGCCACGATCCGGTCAGATCGACAGTTCGCCCCGCCAAATCCCTGTCGCTGGGCAAACGGCGCATCTGCACCGTTCCTTTTGCGCCAGAAAGCCACAGGCCACTGTGGACAAAGCGCACCTGTCTCCGCAGCACCGATAGCCTCGATGATCGCGGTCTCGCCAATCGCCAGCCCGCGTGCGCACATCGCGGGCGGCTCGTCGTAGCGAAAGGGGCCAGTCTGAATGTCCTCGCCATCGCGGGTGTAAGACCAGTCCTGATAGATGCACTGCGACTGGAAGTGGATTCGATCCGCCGCGATGGTGACGGTCGGTTCCTCATCCCGCAAACCCGGTGCAGGATCGGCTTCGTTGACGTGGGTGACGACGTATTCGCCCTCCAAGCCGCGCGCAGCGGGGGCCTGGGTGGCGTTGGCGGCGGCATCATCTCCTGGCGCGGGGGCGCAGGCAAACAGGGCGAGCGTGGCGAGGATGGGCGAAAGCTTCACGGTCATCTCCCGGTTTGACAGGCGCCAAACGAAAAAGGCCCCGGAGGCGCAAACCTCCGGGACCTTTTCGTCGTTCCGCGATGAACGCGGGCTTAGCTGTCCGTCTCGGCATCGATGACAGAGTCACCGTCATCCGCCGCTTCGGGGTTCAGGTAGTCGCCCGCATCGGCATCGGTGCCGTGGGTTTCGCCCTCGACCGCTGCCAGCGGATCGTCACCGATGGCCGCTTCAGGACCCTGTGCCAGTTCCGCCGCGTGCTGCGCTGCTGCGCTTTCCGCTGCGATAAGGTCAGAGGCTTTCGCCGCAGCCGCTGCCTCGTCGGCGGCGACCAGCGCGTCCTGCATCTTCTTGTACTGCGCCCGGATCGCCGCATCGCGCGAATTGGCGGTGACGCGCAGGCGGTTCATGCCCGCACCCGTACCCGCCGGGATCAGGCGGCCCACGATCACGTTTTCCTTCAGCCCGATCAGCGAGTCCTTCTTCCCTTCGACCGCCGCCTGCGTCAGCACGCGGGTGGTTTCCTGGAACGAGGCGGCAGAGATGAACGAACGGGTCTGCAGGCTTGCCTTGGTGATGCCCAACAGGATCGGCGTGCCGACGGCAGGCTTCTTGTCGCTGGCCAGCTTGCCGTTGATTTCGTTCATTTCCTCTTCGTCGACCTGCTCGCCCGGCAGCAGCGTGGTATCGCCGCCATCGGTGATCTCGACCTTCTGCAGCATCTGGCGAACGATCACCTCGATGTGCTTGTCGTTGATCTTCACGCCCTGCAGCCGATAGACTTCCTGGATTTCGGTGCACAGGTATTCCGCCAGCGCTTCCACGCCCAGCACTTCGAGAATGTCGTGCGGGTTGGGCGAGCCGGAAATCAGCGTATCGCCCTTCTTGACGAAATCGCCTTCCTGCACGTCGATCACCTTGGTCTTGGGGACCAGATATTCGACCGCTTCGCCCTCTTCCGGGACGATCGCGATCTTGCGCTTGGCCTTGTAATCACGGACGAATTCCATCCGCCCGCTGACCTTGGCGATCACCGCCGCGTCCTTCGGAATGCGCGCTTCGAACAGCTCCGCCACCCGCGGCAGACCGCCGGTGATGTCGCGGGTCTTGGCGGCTTCGCGCGATGCACGGGCAAGAATGTCGCCCGCCGCCACTTCCTGACCGTCCTCGACCGAAAGCGTGGTGCCCGGTGCCAGCATGTAGCGCGCGGCCTCGGTACCATCGTCCTTCTTGCCCGATGCTTCCTCACCCAGCAGGGTGAGGCGCGGGCGCAGGTCTTCCTTCTTGGCGCGGCCGGTGCTGCGCAGTTCGGTGACCACACGCTGGGCGATCCCGGTGGCATCGTCCACCCGTTCTTCCAGCGTCTTGCCTTCGACCAGATCGTGATAGCGCACGATACCGGCGGTTTCGGTGATGATCGGCAGGGTGAACGGATCCCATTCGGCCAGACGTTCGCCTTCCTTCACCTTCGCCCCATCGTCGAACATCAGCACGGTCCCGTAAGGCACGCGGTGGATGGCGCGTTCACGCCCTTCGGCATCGACCACGCACCATTTCACCCGAACGGGCCAGCGACAGGCGGCGGCCGCGTCTTGTCGGTGATGGTCGGCATGTCGCGATAGACCACCTTGCCGTCCGAAATCGATTCGAGGTGGCTGGTTTCGTTGATCTGCGCCGCGCCGCCGATGTGGAAGGTCCGCATCGTCAGCTGGGTGCCCGGTTCACCGATCGACTGCGCGGCGATAACGCCGACAGCTTCACCGATGTTCACCGGGGTGCCGCGGGCAAGATCACGCCCGTAGCAGGTGCGCGCAAACGCCCTGATCGGCTTCGCAGACCAGCGGCGAACGGATCTTGGCGACCATCGTTTCGGCCTCCTCGATCGCTTTCACCATCGGTTCGTCGATCAGCGTGCCCGCCTTGACGATCACCTCGTTGGTGGAGGCGTTGACGATATCCTCCGCCAGGGTCCGGCCCAGGATACGCTCGCCGATGCGAGGCGATCACGCTGCCGCCCTGCATGATGGCGCGCATTTCCAGCGCATTCTGCGTCTTGCAGTCTTCCTGCACGATGACGCAATCCTGCGACACGTCCACCAGACGGCGGGTGAGATAGCCCGAGTTCGCCGTCTTCAACGCCGTATCCGCCAGACCCTTGCGGGCGCCGTGGGTGGAGTTGAAGTATTCAAGAACGGTCAGACCTTCCTTGAAGTTGGAGATGATCGGGGTTTCGATGATCTCGCCCGAAGGCTTGGCCATCAGCCCGCGCATACCCGCCAGCTGCTTCATCTGCGCTGGTGAACCACGCGCGCCGGAGTGGCTCATCATGTAGATCGAGTTGACCGGAGCTTCGCGGCCGTGCTCGTCCTTCGGCGTGGCGCTTGATCTCGTCCATCATGGCCGCCGCCACCTGATCGCCGCAACGGCTCCAGGCGTCGATCACCTTGTTGTACTTTTCCTGCTGGGTGATGAAACCGTCCTGGTACTGCTGCTCGTAATCGGCAACCAGCGCCTTGGTTTCCTCGATCATGCCGACCTTGCTGTCCGGAATGATCATGTCATCCTTGCCGAAGGAAATGCCCGCACGGCAGGCGTGGCGGAAGCCCAGCCCCATGATCGCGTCGGCGAACAGCACCGTGTCCTTCTGGCCGGTGTGACGATAGACCTGATCGATCACGTCGCCGATTTCCTTCTTGGTCAGCAGGCGGTTGACGACTTCGAACGGCACCGTGTGGCTCTTGGGCAGGCATTCGCCGATCAGCATCCGGCCCGGCGTGGTATCCACGCGGCGCATGAATTCCTTGCCGGCTTCATCGGTCTGCGGAACGCGGGTGGTGATCTTCGAGTGCGAGCGTCACCGCGCCCACGTGCAGCGCCTGATGCACTTCGTTGATGTCGGCCAGGATCTTGCCTTCGCCCGGCTCGCCTTCGCGGTCCATCGAGAGGTAGTACAGCCCCAGCACCATGTCCTGCGAAGGCACGATGATCGGCTTGCCGTTGGCGGGCGAGAGGATGTTGTTGGTGGACATCATCAGCACGCGCGCTTCCAGCTGGGCTTCCAGCGAGAGCGGCACGTGGACGGCCATCTGGTCCCCATCGAAGTCGGCGTTGAAGGCCGAGCAGACCAGCGGGTGCAGCTGGATCGCCTTGCCTTCGATCAGCACGGGCTCGAACGCCTGAATGCCGAGACGGTGCAGCGTCGGCGCGCGGTTGAGCAGCACCGGATGTTCGCGGATCACCTCGTCGAGGATATCCCAGACTTCCTTGCGCTCCTTCTCCACCCACTTCTTCGCCTGCTTCAGGGTCATCGACAGACCCTTGGCGTCGAGGCGCGCGTAGATGAACGGCTTGAACAGTTCGAGCGCCATCTTCTTGGGCAGGCCGCACTGGTGCAGCTTCAATTCCGGCCCGGTGACGATGACCGAACGGCCCGAATAGTCGACGCGCTTGCCGAGCAGGTTCTGGCGGAAACGGCCCTGCTTGCCCTTGAGCATGTCGGACAGCGACTTCAGCGGACGCTTGTTGGCACCCGTGATGACGCGGCCACGGCGGCCGTTGTCGAACAGCGCGTCAACGGCTTCCTGCAGCATGCGCTTTTCGTTGCGGACGATGATGTCCGGCGCGCGCAGTTCCATCAGCCGCTTCAGGCGGTTGTTGCGGTTGATGACGCGGCGATAGAGATCGTTGAGATCGGAGGTGGCAAAGCGGCCGCCATCCAGCGGCACCAGCGGGCGCAGTTCGGGCGGGATGACCGGCACGACTTCGAGGATCATCCATTCGGGGCGATTGCCCGAATCGATGAAGCTTTCGACGACCTTCAGCCGCTTGATGATCTTCGTGGGCTTGAGCGTGGACTTGGTGGCTTCCAGCTCGTCGAGCAGGTCGGCCTTTTCCTGCACCAGGTCGAGGTCCATCAGCATGTGCTTGACCGCTTCGGCGCCGATGCCGGCGGTGAAGGCATCTTCGCCATACTCGTCCTGCGCGTCGAGCATTTCGTCTTCGGTCAGCAGCTGGTACTTTTCCAGCGGCGTCAGGCCGGGTTCGGTGACGATGTAGCTTTCGAAGTACAGCACGCGCTCAAGCTGCTTCAGCTGCATGTCGAGCAGCAGGCCGATGCGCGACGGCAGCGACTTCAGGAACCAGATGTGCGCGACCGGCGCGGCCAGTTCGATGTGGCCCATCCGCTCGCGGCGGACCTTGGTCACGGTCACTTCGACGCCGCACTTTTCGCAGACGACGCCCTTGTACTTCATGCGCTTGTACTTGCCGCACAGGCATTCGTAATCCTTCACCGGACCGAAGATGCGCGCGCAGAACAGGCCGTCACGCTCGGGCTTGAACGTGCGGTAGTTGATGGTTTCCGGCTTCTTGATTTCGCCGAAGGACCAGGAGCGGATGCGTTCCGGGCTGGCCATGCCGATCTGGATCTGGTCGAAGGTTTCCGGCTTGGCGATCTGGTTGGTGAATTTGCTCAGTTCGTTCATGGTCTTTCTTCCTTTATCCCCCTCCCGCTGGCGGGAGGGGTTAGGGGTGGGACTGTCCGGGTGGTCCGGTCTCTCGACTGGCCCACCCCCGGCCCCTCCCGCGAGCGGGAGGGGAGATTCAATTATTCAGCAGCGATCTGGCCGTAGCCGTCCACTTCTTCCTCGCCGCCATCCGTAAGGCTGGTGAGTTCGACGTTGAGGCCGAGCGAGCGCATTTCCTTGACGAGCACGTTGAAGCTCTCCGGAATGCCGGCTTCGAAGGTATCGTCACCCTTGACGATCGCTTCGTAAACCTTGGTGCGGCCGATCACGTCATCGGACTTCACCGTCAGCATTTCCTGCAAGGTATAGGCAGCGCCGTAGGCCTGCAGCGCCCAGACTTCCATTTCCCCGAACCGCTGGCCGCCGAACTGCGCCTTGCCGCCCAGCGGCTGCTGGGTAACGAGCGAATAGGGCCCGATCGAGCGGGCATGGATCTTGTCGTCCACAAGGTGGTGCAGTTTGAGCATGTAGATCACGCCCACGGTCACCTTGCGGTCAAACGTCTCACCGGTCCGGCCATCGTACAGCGTCGACTGGCCGGAGGAGGCATAGCCTGCCTTCAGCAGCATGTCGGTGACGTCGCTTTCACGCGCCCCGTCGAACACCGGAGTGCCCATCGGCACGCCGCGCCGCAGGTTGTGCGCCAGTTCGACGACTTCCTCGGTGGTCCGGCTTTCCAGATCGGCGTAATACTGCTCGCCGTAAACGTCCTTCAGCTTCTCCACGAGCGCGGAGGGCGGCGCGGCCGCTTCCGGATCGGGATTGGCAAGGCGCCATTCGTCCAGCTGCGACGCCGATCTGCTGGCCCAGCCGCCGTGCCGCGAAGCCGAGGTGGGTTTCGAAGATCTGCCCCACGTTCATGCGCGAAGGCACGCCGAGCGGGTTGAGCACGATATCGACCGGGGTCCCGTCTTCGAGGAACGGCATGTCCTCTTCGGGCAGGATGCGGCTGATCACGCCCTTGTTGCCGTGGCGGCCGGCCATCTTGTCGCCCGGCTGCAGCTTGCGCTTCACCGCGACGAACACCTTGACCATCTTGAGCACGCCGGGAGCCAGTTCGTCGCCGCGTTCCAGCTTCTCCTTGCGGTCCTCGTACTTGTCCTTGATCGCCTTTACCGCCTCGTCATACTGGCCCTTCACCGCTTCGAGCTGGGCCTGCATGTTGTCGTCGGCCACCGCGAACTTGAACCATTCGTGGCGTTCGACTTCGTCCAGCAGTTCGCCGGTGATTTCGGTGCCCTTCTTCAGGCCCTTGGGCGCGGCGCTGGCGATCTGGCCGATCAGCATGTCGCGCAGACGGTTGTAGGTGGCGCGGTTGAGGATGTTGCGCTCGTCCTCGCTATCCTTCTTGAGGCGTTCGATTTCCTCGTTCTGGATGGCGCGGGTACGGTCGTCGATCTCGATACCGTGGCGGTTGAACACCCGCACTTCCACCATCGTGCCGGCAACGCCCGGCGGCAGGCGGAGCGAAGTGTCGCGCACGTCGCTGGCCTTTTCGCCGAAGATCGCGCGCAGCAGCTTTTCTTCCGGCGTCATCGGGCTTTCACCCTTGGGGGTGATCTTGCCCACCAGAATATCGCCCGGATGCACTTCGGCACCGATGTAGACGATGCCCGCCTCGTCGAGGTTGCGCAGCGCTTCCTCGCCGACGTTGGGAATGTCGCGGGTGATGTCTTCCGGGCCGAGCTTGGTATCGCGGGCCATCACTTCGAATTCCTCGATGTGGATCGAGGTGAAGACGTCATCCTTCACGATGCGTTCGGAAATGAGGATCGAATCCTCATAATTGTAGCCGTTCCACGGCATGAAGGCGACGAGGCTGTTCTTGCCCAGCGCCAGTTCGCCCAGATCGGTGGAGGGACCATCGGCGATGATATCGCCCTGCTCCACCACGTCACCCACCTTCACCAGCGGACGCTGGTTGATGCAGGTGTTCTGGTTGCGAACGCTGGAACTTCTGCAGCGAGTAGATGTCCACGCCGGGATTGGTCGTATCGACCTCGCCCGAAGCGCGGATGACGATACGGCCGGCATCGACCTGATCGACCACGCCCGAACGCAGCGCGGAAATCGCCGCGCCGGAATCGCGGGCGACGGTTTCTTCCATCCCGGTGCCGACCCACGGCGCTTCGGCCTTCACCAGCGGCACGGCCTGGCGCTGCATGTTGGAACCCATCAGCGCGCGGTTGGCGTCATCGTTTTCCAGGAACGGAATCAGCGATGCGGCGACCGAGACGAGCTGCTTGGGCGACACGTCCATCAGGGTGACCTGCTGGTTGGGCGCCATCACGAATTCGCCGTTCTGGCGGGCCGAGACGAGCTCTTCCACGAACTGGCCGTTTTCGTCGATTTCCGCGCTGGCCTGCGCCACCGTGTGCTTCTGCTCTTCCATCGCCGAGAGGTAATTCACCTCCTTGGACACCTTGCCGTCCTTCACCGTCCGGTACGGCGTTTCGATGAAGCCGTACTTGTTGACGCGGGCGAAGGTGGAGAGCGAGTTGATCAGGCCGATGTTCGGGCCTTCGGGCGTTTCAATCGGGCAGATGCGGCCATAGTGGGTGGGATGCACGTCGCGCACTTCGAAGCCGGCACGTTCGCGCGTCAGACCACCCGGCCCGAGCGCCGAAACGCGGCGCTTGTGCGTCACTTCGGACAGCGGGTTGGTCTGATCCATGAACTGCGAAAGCTGGCTGGAGCCGAAGAATTCGCGCACCGCAGCCACGGCGGGCTTGGCGTTGATCAGGTCGTTCGGCATCACCGTGGACACGTCCACCGAGCTCATCCGCTCCTTCACCGCGCGCTCCATGCGCAGCAGGCCGACGCGGTACTGGTTTTCCAGCAGCTCGCCCACCGAACGCACGCGGCGGTTGCCGAGATTGTCGATATCGTCGACTTCGCCCTTGCCGTCCTTCAGGTCGACCAGTTCCTTCACCACCGCGAGGATATCTTCCTTGCGCAGGGTGGTGACGGTGTCTTCGGCATCGAGGCCGAGGCGCATGTTCAGCTTCACGCGGCCCACGGCGGACAGGTCATAGCGGTCGGCATCGAAGAACAGGCCTTCGAACAGCGCTTCGGCGGTTTCCTTGGTCGGCGGTTCACCCGGACGCATGACCTTGTAGATCGCTTCCAGGCCTTCTTCGCGGTTCTCGGCCTTGTCGGCTTCGAGCGTGTTGCGCATCCACGGGCCGGTGTTGACGAAATCGATGTCGAGCAGGTCGAGCTGGTCGATCCCGGCGGCGTCGATCTTGTCGAGGTTTTCGGGCGCAACTTCGTCGCCCGCTTCGATGTAGATGCGGCCGGTTGTCTCGTCGATCATGTCCTTGGCGGCATAGCGGCCAAAGATTTCCTCGGTCGGGATCAGCAGCGTCTTCGAGGCCATCCTTCTCGGCCTTGTTGGCGGCGCGCGGGGAAACCTTCTGCCCGGCGGGGAACACTTCCTCACCCGTGTTGGCATCGACCAGCGCGAAGCTCGGCTTGGACCCGCGCCATTGTTCGGCAACGAAAGGGATTTCCCAGCCCTCTCCGCCCTTCTTCTTGCCGCCCGAACGCTTCCACGTGACGGTGTTGTAGAAGTGATCGAGCACATCCTCGGCATCGAGGCCAAGCCCGAACAGCAGCGAGGTGACCGGCAGCTTGCGCTTGCGGTCGATCCGGACGTTGACGATATCCTTGGCGTCGAATTCGAAATCGAGCCACGAACCGCGATAGGGAATGACGCGGGCGGCGAACAGGAACTTGCCGCTGGAGTGGGTCTTGCCGCGATCATGATCGAACAGCACGCCCGGCGAACGGTGCATCTGGCTGACGATCACGCGTTCGGTGCCGTTGATGACAAAGGTGCCGTTCTCGGTCATGAGCGGCATGTCGCCCATGTAGACGTCCTGCTCCTTGATATCGAGCACGGAGCGGGTTTCGGTTTCATTGTCCACTTCGAACACGATCAGCCGCAGCGTCACCTTCATCGGCGCAGCATAGGTGATGCCGCGCTGGCGGCATTCGGTGGTGTCGAACTTCGGCGGCTCCAGTTCGTAATGCACGAAATCAAGCTCGGCCGTGCCGGCGAAATCGCGAATCGGGAACACAGAACGCAGCGTCTTTTCGAGGCCCGAGACATAGCCGATCGAAGGATCAGAACGCAGGAACTGCTCGTAGCTCTCGCGCTGCACCTCGATCAGGTTCGGCATTTCCACGACTTCGTGGATGTCGCCGAAAATCTTGCGGATGCGCTTGGACTTGCTGCCGATTGTTTCGGAAGCCTTCGCTTTGGTCGCCATGATTGGAGCCGTTGCCTTTTTCTTCGCGTGTCACCCCGACGTGTGCCGGAGCCTGGAAATGTGCCTGGGCGGAAAGATCAGCGTGAGACGCGCGAAAGGCCGCATTCGGGCGCACCCTTCCGGGCACGGCCTGTGCAGCCTTGATCAAAACAGTCTCACGCAGATACCGGAACTTCCGTCCTGAGTAATGCCCCCGCGTAAAGGCACACCTTGCTCGAAGCTTTCCGGCTGGGCTGCGCATATAGGCAGCGGGGCGCGGCGGGTCAATGGGGGTGATGCTTGGCTCAGCCGCGCCCGATAAACGGCATGGCGCTTGCCATCACCGTCATGAACTGGACATTGGCGGCGAGGGGGAGGGACGCCGAGCGGGTCAGTTCGGTGATGGCGTGCTTCAGCGTGGGGCCGACGGTGTTCGGCCTGATGAACGATTTCGTCTATGGCCCGAACCGGATCGACCTGTCGATGGCCACGGTGATCGGTTGCGCCGTGCCGATCATGGTGCTTATGATGCTGCTGGCAATGAAGCCCTATCGCGGCTTTCATGCGGCGATGCAGGGTTAGGCACGAGGATGAACATATGCCGGATCGCAGGCAGGTATTGCAAGCGGGCGTCGGCCTGACCCTGACCCCCCTGATGATGTCCTGTGGCGGAGCAGCCAGCCTGCGCCCGGCGATTGTCTCCGGTTATGAAATGCCGCTCGAATCCGAACCGCACGAACGCACTTTCATGCAATGGCCTGTCAATCTGGATGTCTATGATCGGGCGTCCCTGCGCCGGGTCCAGGCCAGCATCGCCCGCATTGCCAATACCATCGCGGGTTACGAACCGCTGGTTATGCTGGTCGGACAAAGCCAGATGGAGGCTGCGCGGGCTGCACTTTCGGGCGAAGTCGAACTGTGGGATATCCCTACCGACGATCTGTGGTGCCGCGATTCCGGGCCGACCTTTGTGCGCAATGCTGCCGGAGAACTGGCCGTTGCCCATTTCCGTTTCAATGGCTGGGGCAACAAGCAACCGCACGACAATGATGCGCTGATCGCGCCCCGGATTGCCGAACGGCTGGGCCTGCCGCTGCTCGATACCGGGCTGGTCGGCGAACAGGGTGGGGTTGAGCATGATGGCGCGGGCACGCTGCTGGCTCATGCCAGTTGCTGGGCCAATCCCAACCGCAATGCGCTGACCGAAGGCGAAGTTGGTGAGCGTCTGCTGGCGGCGCTGGGTGGCCGCAAGATGATCTGGGCGCCGGGCATCAGGGGGGCAGATATCACTGATTACCACATCGATGCGCTCGCCCGGTTTGTTGCGCCGGGCAAGGTTCTGATCCAGCTTGGAGAGAGCATTGACCCTAATGATCCGTGGTCCGTCTCCGGCCATGAAACGCTCGCCATCCTTGAGCGGGCCACCGACGCTGCGGGCAATCCGCTGGAAATTGTCCGCCTGCCCGATCCGATTGATATCCGCAGCCGCAACGCGGATTTTGTGGCCAGCTATGTCAATTATTATGTCTGCAACGGAGCAGTGATCGCGGCGCAATTCGGGGATTCCCGCGCCGATGGTGAAGCGCGGGAATTGCTGCAATCGCTGTATCCGGGGCGCGAGGTCGAGATGCTCGAAATCGATGCCATCGGGGAATCAGGTGGCGGCATCCACTGTGCAACGCAGCAACAACCTGCGGCAGGTAACGCGTGAAGCGGTGGCTGGAACGCCATGCGAGAGCTTTCCAGTCGCTCGGCGCGCTGGTGACAGCTGTGGTGGCAGTGGCGGCGCTGATCGGAATCAAGGTGCAGATTGACGCCAACACCCGCGTTCAGCAGGAGCAATCGGCGCGCGATATCTATCGCGAATTCCTCAACCTTTCGATCGCCCGCCCCGAACTGGCAGACCCTGATTATTGTGCGCTCCAGGGGACTGCCGTGGCCGGGGCCTACGCAAACTATGTCGAATACATGCTCTACACGGCAGATCAGTTGCTCGCCGTGTCGCCGGACTGGGAAGAAACGATGGTCGAACACGCCACCGGGCACCGCGCGTACCTGTGCGCGCAGAGCGACTGGTCAGACGATTCCCCGGCGATCCGTGCCTTCATGGGCAGGTTTCAGGCAGACCAGTGCGGCGGAATTCAGCCGGATTGCAGTTAGAACCGATTTCATCTTGCGAGATGTAGGCGCCGCTACTCCGGCAGCGGCAAGTGAAGCACGCGACCGCCACCGCGCACGGTGACAAAGAGGCGGTTCCCCCTGCACATTGGCAGCGATCAACTGCGATACCGAGGCCAGCATCTTCCAGTTTTGCGAGATTGGGGTGGTGGGCGATGCCCGCTCCTTCCTGCCGAAGCTGGTCGCCGCAGTTGATCGGCGTTTAGAGCACATCGGCTGACAGGCGTTGACTCTTCAGGCAGTCATCTCCCGCAATTGTGGTCAGACCAAAATAGCGGACGGTATCGCGCAACGCTACAGCGGCGAGTTTGCGACTTACGAGCCTGCAGGGCCGCGCAAGGCCATAATATCGGCCATACTTGACATGCGTTTCGGTCACACATATTGGCATTACCAATAATAATGACAACCAGCTCCTGATTCGCGGGCTCGGGCATGAGAGGAATGACTATGTCGAAGGGTTTCATGAGGTTCGCTTGCGTATCGCTCGCGGTTCTGGCGCAGGCTTCGCTTGCTGATCGCGCTCAGGCTCAGGATTCGGCGCCGGCGGCGGAAGAACAGGACACCTTGGGCAGCGTCATCATTGTGACTGCGCAGAAGCGCGAGCAGGACATCCTGGAAGTACCGGTCGCGGTTTCCGCCTATTCAGATGCCACGCTCGAAGCCGCCAATGTGAGCGCGTTCAGCGATCTGCCGCGCATTTCGCCGTCGCTGACGATCAACGGTTCCGCGAACAACAACGAATCGACAGTTTCGCTGCGCGGCATCGGCACTTTCTCGTTCTCGATCAGCGCCGAGCCGAGTGTTTCGGTAGTGATCGACGATGTCGCCGTGGTGCAGCAAGGACAGGCCTTTTCCAATTTAACTGACATTGCCCGGGTTGAGGTATTGCGCGGTCCACAGGGAACGCTGTTCGGCAAGAACGCTTCGGCCGGGGTCATCAATATCGTCACCCAGGGTGCCAGCGACTACCTGACCGGCAGCGCCCAAGGCACGGTCACGTCCGACGGTGAATACCGCGTAAACGGGACGCTTTCCGGCCCGCTCGGCGATTCTGCGGGCTTTCGCGTCAACGCCTATTACGTCAATCGCGAAGGCTATGTTCACAACCTTGGGACCGGCAATGATCTCAATGGCGAAGAGGGCTTCGGCGTCCGCGCCAAGCTGGAATTCGAGTTCGACGCCCTCGATATTACCCTGATCGGCGACCACAGCGAACGCGACGTGCTCGGCAATGCGCCAACATATCTGGCATTGCCCACTGGTGCGGTGTCTTTCGGCAGTGCCTTCGACCGGACAGGAGTTGAAGTCGGCCCCGGTGCCGATACTGTCCGCTTCGATCAGGATCCGGTGGGTGATGACCAGTCGAACACGCTGATCGCCAAGCTCGATGTCGATCTGGACTTCGCCACTTTGTCGTCCGTCTCCAGCTATCAGGACTGGGGCTATGTTTTCGGGGCCGATGTCGATGGCACCAACCTCGCCACTATTTATCAGGGTGGCCCCTACAATGCGCGTCAATTTACGCAGGAGTTGCGACTGACCTCGCCGTCCACCGACTCTTTCGAATATCTCTTTGGCCTCTATTTTGCCGATGCCAAGACCGATCGCGGATTCACCCGCGGGCCAGTGGCGCGGGCCAACTGGGACTCCACGGCGACGACGCAAAGCTATGCCGCTTTCACCCAGCTGTCCTATCACCTGGGGGAAAACACCACCTTGTCCGGAGGTGCCCGCCTCAATCGCGAAAACATCGGCGTGCGCTTCGAGGAACGTAATCTAGCAACTCCGGTCACCTTCACCGGATCGGATTCGGATACGGCGTTTACCGGCAAGCTTTCCTTGCAGCAGTTCATCAACCCCGACATTTCGTTCTTTGCGTCGGTAGCAACCGGATACAAGGGGCAGGCCTACGACGTTTCTTCCGGCTTCAGCCAGCGGCGGGCCGACAATCCGGTACGCCCGGAAACCAGTCTGTCATATGAAGCGGGCTTGCGCGGCAGGATCCTCGATGACGCGGCGTCGTTTTCGCTGACCGCCTTTTGGTCCGACTATGACGATTTCCAGACCCAAAGTGCTCTGATCACGCAGGCCGGCGGAGTCGTGGTCGAACTGAACAATGTGGGCAAGCTGCGGACGCGCGGTATCGAGTTCGAGGGCAATATCGAACTTGCCGACGGTTTCGAACTGTTCGGTTCGGCGGCCTACACCGACGCCAAGATCCGCAGTTTCCCTGGTGCCAACTGCTTCACCGGGCAAACCCTTGCCCAGGGCTGCGCTTTCAACGCGGCGCTCAACCGCAACGTGCAGGATCTTGCGGGCAGCCGGCTGGCGAATTCGCCCGAGTTCAAATTCACCCTTGGCGGCTCGTTCGAGACGGCGAGCGGGATCGCGGACACGGACCTCTTCGCCAGCCTCAATTACATTTGGCAGAGTGGGGTCAATTACGATCTGTTCGGCAATCCGCTGACCCGGCAGGAATCCTACGGCCTTGCCAATCTGAGCTTTGGCCTGCGCGACAGCGAGGATGACAACTGGAGCGTTACCGCTTTCGTCAACAATGTGTTCGACCAGGCCTATTCGGCGGGCATTGCCGACGCCCGCAACTTCTTCGGCGGCAGTGTGGTGCTGACGCAGCAGCTGGCGCGCAATTACACGCGTTACGGCGGGGTGCGGGTGCGCCTCGGCTTCTGATCTGGCGGTGCCGGAAAACCGCGCTGGGCCAGTTCGCCCTGGCGTTTTTCCGGCACCCCGCTTGCTATGATCGATCCATCGCGGGAAAGACCAATGATGAAAAGACTTCCCTTGCGCTGGTGGATCATCGGTCTCGTCACGCTGGGCACGATTCTCAACTATCTCGCCCGCTCGACACTGTCTGTAGCTGCGCCCACGCTCAAGGAGGAATTCTCCATGAGCACCGAGGAATACAGCTGGGTCGTGCTGGCGTTCCAGGCAAGTTACACTGTGATGCAGACGGTAGCGGGATCGGTGCTCGATGCGCTGGGGACGCGGCTGGGGTTCTTCCTGTTTGCGGTCGGCTGGTCTTTTGCCAACATGGCCCACGCGATGGCGAGCGGCTGGCAGAGCCTCGCGGTGTTTCGGGCCTTCCTCGGCGCAACAGAGGCGGCAGCGATCCCCGCCGGAGCCAAGACGGTTTCGACCTGGTTCCCCCCGCGCGAGCGACCGCTGGCCACCAGCCTGTTTCAGATGGGCACCAGCGTAGGCAATATGATCGCGCCGCCGCTGGTGGCTTTCTGCATCCTGGCGTGGAACTGGGAGGCGGCCTTCATCGTTACCGGCGCGCTCAGCCTGCTGTGGGCAGGGCTGTGGTGGTTCGGCTATCGCGACCCGGCAGACCATCCCCGGCTGACCCACGCCGAACGCGCGGTGATCGAATCGGGCGAAGAGGAAGAGCTGACTGGTAAGCCGGCAACGCGCAAGGAAGTGCTGCGCAGCCGTTCGTTCTGGGCCATCGCGGTGCCCCGCTTTCTTTCCGAACCGGCGTGGCAGACGTTCAACTTCTTCATCCCGCTCTATCTGGTGGCGGTGTGGCAGCTTGAGCTGGCGGAGATCGCGCTGTGGGCGTGGCTGCCCTTCCTTGCCGCCGATTTCGGCAGCCTTGCCGCTGGCTTGCTGCCCGGCTGGCTGATGAAGCGAGGCGCGGGGCTGCTTACGTCACGCAAGCTGACCATGACCTTTGGCGCCGTATGCATGATTGGCCCCGCTTGCATCGGCCTCGCCACTTCGCCGGGCATGGCCATAGCACTTTTCTGTGTCGGCGGCTTCGCCCACCAGATGCTCAACGGCGCGCTGATTACCCTGTGTGCGGATTCTTTCGACAAGAGCACCGTGGGCACGGCCAGCGGCATGGCGGGCACATCGGCTTGGATCGGGGGCATGCTGTTCACGCTGCTGATCGGCCAGAGCGCCGACCAGTTCGGCTACAACCCGCTGTTCGTGGCGCTGGCCGGGCTCGACTTGCTGGCTGCGGCGGTGCTGTGGACTTTGCTGCGGCAGCGCCGCGCGGCGGCGTGATCGCGGGTCGTCTTACTGGTCTGCTGCAGGGATCGCTCCGCGCCGCATCACACACCAGCCTGCCAGTTCATGCCCTGCCAGCGCGGCCTCGCGCGGGTTAGCTCCTCGCAATCGCGCTGCCAGATAACCACCGTTGAAGGCATCGCCCGCGCCGCTGGTGTCGACCGGGTCAAGGCGGACCGGGGGCGGGAGGATGGAGCCGTCTGGCAGGAGGCAACCATCGGCCCCCAGTTTGACCACCACTTCACCGCAGCCGAGGCTCGCCCAGTCCGCGGCTACCTCCTGAGCAGATTTCTTGCCGGAAAGTGCTGCTTCGTCCTCGAGTGTCGGTAGCCCCACGTCGGCGACCGCAATGGCTGCGTCGCGCGCTGCGGCGGCCTCACCGGGCGATTCCCAAAGGCGCGGGCGGTAGTTGCCATCGAAGGCGACCTTTCCACCGCGAGCGCGGATACGCCGGGCCAGAGCCAGCAATTGCTCGCGCGCTTCGGGATCGAGGATGGCCAGCGAGATCAGCGAGAAGCCGAGCAGGTCCGCCTGTCCCGCCTGCGCCAGCGCGGGCTCGATGCCGTTGCAATCGAACATCTCCCGCGCGGCGCTGGTGTCGCGCCAATAGGTGAAGCTGCGCTCGCCGCTTGCGTCTGTGCTGATCGCATAGAGGCCGGTTGACCGGGTCGGGTGGGCAAGGATGAGCGCAGTATCCAGCCCTTCGCCCGCCCACTTTTCGCGCAGGCCAGCACTCAGCGGATCGCTCCCCAGCGCCGTCAGATAGGCGGTATCGACGCCCGCACGTGCCAGATGGATCGCGGTGTTGAGCGTGTCGCCGCCATAGCCGAGCTGCCATGCCGCGCCCTCTTGCGAAAGTTCGAGCATGGCTTCCCCGACGAAGACCGCGCGCATTTTGTTACTGGCAGGCTTCGTTATCGGCGTCCGGCACGGCCACGAAAGCTATCGCCTGGCCGGGAACCGAAAGTTCGCCATCGACGGCAACTCCATCGAGACCGACGATCTCGCCCGCTCCGTCGAGCGATGGGACCACGCCGTTGACCGATACCGATTGCGTATCGATCGGCGCTCCGGTCATCACCCAAGCCGTGGCCGAATTGCCGACCGCCAGCGAATGCTGCGCAGTCCCGGTATTGAGCGCGAGCACTGATACACCGCCCGGCGTTCCGCGCAGGCATTGCGCAAACAGCCGCAGTTCCGGCGCAGGCGATTGCGGCGAGGCGAGCACTGTGCGATCCATCAGCCGCCGCCACAGCACCGCCGCCCAGTAATTCGGGCGCGGTTCCAGCGTGTCCTGATTGATCAGCGCATAGTCCGAAGCCGCCAGCGTATTGTGCATCACCACCTGCACGCCGCGCTGCGCCAGCACGCCCAACTGGTTGAGATAGCGGAAGCTGTCGAGGAACGAGGCAGCCCAGGGACTGCCACCGCAGGCCGCCTGTGCAGTTTCGGTATTCCAGATCGGCTTGCCAGGTTCGTACTGGTCCCGGATCGCGGCGTAGACATCATAGTCGCGCAGCGTCAGGTCCAGCCACTCGGCAGACAGCGCCGCGTCCTTGTCGGCCGTGCCGATTCCCATCGATTCACAGCGCTGCGATACGGTGCCGTAATAGTGATAGCTGAACACATCGACGCTGTTCGGCGTGCGCTTGGCCATTTCCTCGGTCGGGATAAAGCCCCCCAACCCGGGAACGGGAACATCGGTCAGCAAGCCGCCTTCGCCCACACCGCCCGGGCCAAGGATCAGCATGTCGGGCAAGGCCTCGCTAGCCCAGCTCTTGAACAGGCCGAATTCGGTGGCGTAGTCATCGGCCGTATAGCCCTGCGGCATTTCCGGGGCGGCCGAAGGCACGTTGGTTTCGTTGAAGAATTCGGCGGCATAGATGGTGCCGCCCGCTTCCTGCGTCAGATCGGCGAGGCGTTGGGCCTGTTCGGTCTGCCAGACACCATCGGCATCGCGCGTGCCGTTGCTGACGGCGAAGCTGGTAACGATGGGAGCATCGACCGCATTGGCGAAATCCACGACGCCGCGCCACTGATCGCGGGTGAGGACCTGCACGAAGCCCGCAGGCGGCGCGGACAAATCCTCACCTTCGGCTTCGAGATAGGTGTTGTTCGCCCAGGTTCCCGAAACCCGCATCAGACTGGGGCCGAGATGCCGGGCAAGCGCAACCAGCCGCGGGTTGGCCAGATCGATCGGCGGGCGTTCGCGATAGCGTTCGCCTTCCGGCCCGCCATAAGGAGCCCAGAAGCGACCGCCGGTCACTTCGACCATTTCGACATTGTAGGCCTGGAAGCGTTCGTCGACGGTGCCGAGCTGTTCGAGCCCGCCAAGCCCCATGCCGTCGCTCGGCTGGCTGGAACATCCCGCCAGCATGGCAGACACGGCGGTGCACGCCAGCAGGGTAGCAAATTTCTTCATCATTCGATCTCCGGTCACCAGTTCCACATCGTGCCATCTTCCAGCCGGGCAACGGGCAGGAAGGCACGATCATAGGGATATTTTGCCGCCAGCTTTTCATCGATATCGACGCCGTGGCCGGGGGTCTCGCCGCAGATCAGGTGGCCCTGTTCGAAGCGGTAATCATGCGGGAAAACCGCGTCGGTCTCCTCGGTGTGGCGCATGTATTCCTGGATCCCGAAATTGGGCACCCAGGTATCGAAATGCAGCGCGGTGCCCATCGTGACGGGCGAAAGATCGGTTGCGCCGTGGCAACCGGTGCGGACCTGATACAACGCGGCGAAATCGGCGATCCGGCGCAGGTGCGTCACCCCGCCCGCACCCACGATGGTGCAGCGGATGTAATCGATCAGCTGGTTCTGGATCAGGTCCTTGCAATCCCAGATGGTGTTGAAAATCTCCCCCACCGCCAGCGGCGTGACGGTGTGCTGGCGCACAAGCTTGAAGGCTTCCTGATTTTCAGCCGGGGTGCAATCTTCCAGCCAGAACAACTGGTAAGGCTCCAGCATCTTGCCGAGGTTCGCGGCCTCTTGCGGAGTATAACGGTGGTGCCCGTCGTGCAGCAGGTGGTGATCGAAGCCGTAGGTGTCGCGCAGCTTTGCAAACAGCTTGGGAACGGTATTCAGCGCCTTGCGGGTGTCCCAGCCGGTGACGCTGGGCAGGTCGGCATCGGCGGGTTCGTAATGCAGGGTTCCGCGCCCCACTCCGTACACATCCTTGACGCCGGGAATGCCGGTCTGCGCGCGGATCGCCTTGTAGCCCATGTCGATATAGGCCCCCACGGCTTCCACCGTCTCGCCAATGTCGCTTCCATTGGCATGGCCATAGACCATCACCTTGTCACGGCTCTTGCCGCCGAGCAACTGGTACAGCGGCATCCCGGCGCACTTGGCCTTGATGTCCCACAGCGCCACGTCAACCGCCGCGATCGCGCGCATGGTTACCGGGCCGCGCCGCCAGTAGGCACCGCGATAGAGATACTGCCAAATGTCCTCGATCCGGCTGCGCATCCATGCCGATCAGGCAGGGGATCACGTGATCTTCGAGATAGGAAACCACCGAAAGCTCGCGCCCGTTGAGTGTCGCATCGCCGATGCCGTAAACACCCTGATCGGTCTCGATCTTGAGCGTGACGAAATTGCGTCCCGGACAGGTGGTAATGACTCTTGCGGCGGTGATCTTCACGGGAGCCTCTGCGGTATGATATTGGACGTGAAGAGCACATTGACCGGAGCGATTGTTTCTGTCAAGATAATTGGTAATACCAAAATAGGAATTCGGTATGAGCGGACAGCAAGAGCAGCAAGCACGTGGAGGCAATCGCCTTTACAAGGACCTTGTTGGCAGCATCGTCGCGGAAATCGACAGCGGCAATTATCCGGTCGGCGCTCGGCTTCCTGCGGAGCGTGAACTGGCAATTCAGCACAATGTCAGCCGCCCGACCGTACGCGAGGCGATCATCGCGCTCGAAGCGCAGGGGCTGATCGAAGTGAAGATCGGTTCGGGCGCCTATGTAAAACGCCTGCCCGGTCGCGAGGACAAGTCGGGGTTCGACATCACTGCTTTCGAACTCACCGAAGCCCGGCTGATCTTCGAGTCCGAAGCCGCCGCACTGGCAGCCACCGAAGCGACCGAAAGCGACTTCGTCGATATGGAGCGCCTGATCCGCGAAATCGCGCGGGAGAACCGCGATCCGCGCGGGGCCGAAAAGGCCGACCGCGCTTTCCACCTCGCGATTGCAGAGGCGACCCGCAATTCCGCGATTCGCGATGCCATCGAACGGCTTTGGGAATTGCGCGCCACGTCCCCGGCGGCGGCGCTGCTGCACGAAAAGGCGCGCACTGCGAACATCAAGCCGGTGGTGGAGGAACACACTGCCATTCTCGATGCTATCCGCAGCCGCAACCCGGACAGGGCGCGAGCGGCCATGCGTGCGCATCTTACGCAAGTGATCGACAGCCTGCTGTTCGCCACCGAGGAACAGCAGATAGCCGCAATCCGCAAGTCGGCCGAGGCGAAGCGCAAACGCTATTCACGGGATGCTGCATGACGCGAACACTCCACCTCCACCCGGACCGCCTGTTCCCCGCCGATCCGGCGACCCGCGATGTCGCGCGTATGCTTTACGGCGCGGTGAAGGACCTGCCGATCATCAGTCCGCACGGGCATACCGATCCGGAATGGTGGGCGACCGATGCGCCTTTTACCAATGCCACCGACCTGCTGCTGAAGCCCGATCATTACCTGTTCCGGATGCTCTATTCGCAGGGAGTGCGGCTGGAAGACCTAGGGCTGGGTAATCCCGCTGCCGACCCGCGTGAAGGCTGGCGGCTGTTCGCCGAACGCTACCACCTGTTTCGCGGCACCCCCTCGCGGATGTGGCTCGACTGGGTGTTTGCCGAAGGGTTCGGGATTGACGTAGCGCTGGAGGGGGCGACCGCCGATCTCTATTTCGACACCATCGGCGACAAGCTGGCGACCCACGCCTTCCGCCCCCGCGCGCTGTTCGAACGCTACAACATCGAAGTGATCGCCACCACCGAGGCGCCGCTCGACGACCTGCGCCACCACCGGGCGATCCGCGAGAGCGGCTGGGGCGGGCGGGTGATTACCGCCTACCGCCCCGATCCGGTGGTCGATCCCGAATTCGAAGGTTTTCGCGATAATCTCAGCGCACTTTCCGAACTGACGGGCGAGGATTGCTTCACCTGGCACGGCTATCTCGCCGCGCACCGCCAGCGCCGCGCCTATTTCGCCGCGATGGGCGCGACTTCGACCGATCACGGCCACCCCACCGCGCGAACCGCCGATCTCGCGCCTGCCGAAGCCGAGGCGCTGTTTGCGCGGGTGACACAGGCCGAAGTCTCGCCGCAGGATGCCGAACTGTTCCGCGCGCAGATGCTCACCGAAATGGCCGGGATGAGCGTGGAGGACGGGCTGGTGATGCAATTGCACCCCGGCGTCTATCGCAACCACAACGCGCAGCTGTTCAGCCGCTTCGGGCGTGACAAGGGCGCGGACATTCCGCTGCCTTGCGAATATGTCCACGCGCTGCGCCCGCTGCTGAACAGGTACGGGAACGACCCCGCATTCACCTTCATCGTCTTCACGCTGGACGAGACCAGCTATGCCCGCGAGCTGGCACCGCTGGCGGGTCACTATCCGGCGATGAAGCTCGGCCCGGCGTGGTGGTTCAACGACAGCCCCGAAGGGATGCGGCGCTTCCGCGAGATGACCACCGAGACGGCGGGATTTGCCAACACGGTCGGCTTCAACGATGATACCCGCGCCTTCCTCTCAATCCCCGCCCGCCACGATGTTGCCCGGCGGATGGACTGCGGGTTCCTTGCCCGACTGGTGGTCGAACACCGGATGGAGGAATGGGAAGCAGCCGAAGTGGCGCAGGACCTGAGCTACAATCTGGCGAAGCGGGCCTACAAGCTGTGAGGCTGTCGCAGCAAACGCTGCCCCGGATTGGCCGGGAGGTGCAGGTCTGTGGCTATGATCGCGACGAACAGGCGACCGGAATCGTCCATTTCGGCATCGGTGCCTTCCACCGCGCCCATCAGGCCTGGTACACTGATGCCTGCCTGAACGGCGGCGAACGTGACTGGATGATAGCCGGCGTTTCTTTGCGTTCGGCGGCGGTCGCCGATCAGCTCAACCCGCAGGACGGGCTCTATACCCTGAGCGAACGATCCGCCGCAGGGATCGAAACCCGCGTCGTCGGCTCGGTAGGTGAGGTGCTGGTGGCAGGGACGGACCGCAGTGCAATTGTCGCAAGGATCGCTTCACCCGACTGCCACCTCGTCAGCTTCACCATTACCGAGAAAGGCTATGGCCGCACGCCCGACGGTTCACTCGATCTCGCGGCAGCGGCGGCGGGCTTTTACCCGATTGTAACCGATGCCCTTCGCCAGCGCCACGCCGCCGGACTTGCGGGCGTGACACTGCTGAGCTGCGACAACCTGTCGGACAATGGCAGGGTTCTTGGCCGTCTGTTCGAACAATGGCTTAGGCATTCCGCGCCCGAACTTGAAGGCTGGTTCGCCAGCGAATGCCGCACACCCAATTCGATGGTCGATCGCATTGTCCCAGCAACCACCGAAGCGGACCTCTCTGCCCTCGCCGCGCAGATTGGGCTGCGAGATGAAGGCGCCGTTTTCACCGAACCTTTCAGCCAATGGGTGATCGAGGACAATTTCGCCGGGCCGCGCCCGCGCTGGGAAAATCACGGCGCGCAGATCGTCGCCGATGTCGCGCCGTATGAAATGGCCAAGCTGCGGATGCTCAACGGCGCGCATTCGCTGCTCGCCTATTGCGGGCTCAAGGCAGGCCACACCTTCGTCCACGAAGCGGTTGCCGATCCTGACCTGCGCGCGCTTGCCCAGCGGCTGATGCGCGAGGAGGCGGCACCCACCATCGCGGCTGGGGCAGGGCAGGACCTGCTTGCCTATGCCGATGCCCTACTGGAACGCTTCGCCAACCCTGCGCTCAATCACCGGCTGATCCAGATCGCGATGGATGGCAGCCAGAAGCTCCCGCAACGCTGGCTCGAAACGCTGGCGGCGAACCAGCGTGAAGGGCGGCAGTGCCCGGCGATCCTGCAAGGTCTGGCCGCGTGGATAGAGCACTTGCGCGGCGGCAATGGAATTGTCGACGATCCGCTGGCCGAAAGGCTCGCTGCGGTCGTCGGGCAGGGCGAACCGGTGCTGGCACTGTTCGGGGATGCAGGTCTGCTTGCGTCCGGCTGGCTGCCTTCCAACACAGACCTTGCCATCATTTCCGCCCATCTCGGCCAGTAAGCAGGTATCCCCATGCGCACCCCGTCCATCCTCGTTCTCCCACTCCTCGCGCTGACCGCCTGCGCCACGACCGCGCAACCGGTTGCACCGCCGGAACAACCGCTGATCGTCGCCCGCACGAAGCCAGTGATCGAAGTGGACGGGCTGCGGTTCAGGGATCTCAACGCCAGCGGCGCGCTCGATCCCTACGAGGACTGGAGGCTGCCCCCGCTGGCGCGCGCGCAGGATCTGGTGGGCCGCATGACGCTGGCCGAGAAGGCCGGCATGATGCTGATCGCCACCAACAATCCCGAATGCGGCGGGGGCATTTCCGAGCGCGGACACGACCTGATCGACAACCAGCTGATGACCCGCTTCATCCTGCGCGCCCGCGTGACCGCTCAAGCCCCCGATTGCAGCATCGAACTGACCGGCTTCGCGCTGCGCGGCGGCTATCCGCAGACGCCTGCACAGATGGCGGGTTTCACCAATGCGGTGCAGGAGCGGCTGGAAGGTTCCCGACTGGGCATCCCGGCTCTGTTCAAGGACAATGCCCGCAACCATGTCGAGACCAATCCGATGTTCGGGATCGCAGCCGGGGCAGGCGCGTTCACCGAGTTTCCCAAGGAAGCCGGTCTGGCCGCCGCTGCCTTGGGAGCGGGTGCGCCCACCGATGCTGCCGGAACCATCCCCGCAAACCTGACCGCAGACATGGCCGTGATCCGTGATTTCACCGCCGTGATGGGCCGCGAATGGCAGGCGATCGGCCTGCGCGGCATGTACGGCTACATGGCCGATATCGGCACTGAACCGCGCTGGTCACGTTATCACGAAACCTTCACCGAAGATGCCGCCCTGATGAGCGACATCATCGGCACGCTGGTCACCGGCTTGCAGGGCGAGGTTCGTAGCGACGGCACATCGCTGTCTCCGGATTCCGCCGTGGCGCTCACGGTCAAGCATTTCCCCGGCGGTGGCCCACAGGAAATGGGCTGGGACCCGCACTACACCTTCGGCAAGAACCAGCTCTACACTGATCCCAGCGACGCTTACGGCTTCGATTATCACCTGCGCCCGTTCCGCACCGCCATTGACGGCGGGGTATCCTCGATCATGCCCTATTACGGGGTACCGATCGCCGTCGAACACGAAGGCGTCACCTATACTGAAACCGGCATGGCCTTTTCGCAGCAGATCGTCACCGACCTGCTCCGCGAGCGTCTGGGCTTCCGCGGAAATGTCAATTCGGACAGCGGCGTGATCGAAGAGCGCGGCTGGGGGCTGGAAAGTTTTCGCACAAACCCCGAAACGGGTGAACCGTTCAACGCGGCAGACCGCACCGCGATCGCCATTCGCAGCGGGACTGATGTGTTATCCGAGTTCGCGCGCAACCGGACCATTGTCGAGCTGGTCGAGTCCGGGCGGATCAGCGAGCGCGAGCATGTCGATCCGGCGGTGGTGCGATTGCTGACCGAGCAGTTCCAGCTCGGCCTGTTCGAGAATCCCTATGTCGATGTGGAGGCCGCCGCCGCCTACATTGGGCGGCCCGAAGATCGCGCGCTGGGGCTCGACGTGCAGCGCCGCTCGATCGTGTTGCTGCGCAATGAAGGCGGGCTGCTGCCGCTTGCGCCGGGTTCGCGGGTCTATGTCATGGGCTTCTCTGCCGATGCTGCGCGCGAGGCCGGACTTGATGTCACCGACGGCAACGGAGCAGGTCGCCCAGTAGTGCCGACCGACACCGATGCCCTCTTAATCAAGGTGCAGGTGAGCAACGCCGGTGCGCGGGCCTATGCCTCGAACGACCCAGCCACCGGTGGGCGTGCCGTGCCCGCCGACATGCCACTTATCGATCCGCGCACCGGAGAGCGCCTCGCGACCTGGGGCGCGCTGGATCCGTGCGTTTACGAACCCGAAGCGGCCCATGACGCCGAATCTCCCGATGGCTGCCTCGACAGCGGACTGATCTTCGGCGGGGCCTTCCCCTGGGAAGCGAACCTGCTGGCGCTTTCAGATATGGCCACGGCGCAAAGCTGGACGATGACCCCGTCGCTCGCGGAAATCCGCGCAGCGGTTGCGGAGATCGGCGATCCCGGAAGGGTCGTAATATCGATCTACTTCCGCAATCCCTACGTTCTCGACCAGGAAAGCGGCGTTCTGGAGTCAGGCGCGCTGCTCGCCACTTTCGGCGTCAGTGACCGCGCCCAGTTTGACGTGCTTACCGGCACCAGTCAGCCGCGGGGTCGGCTGCCCTTCGCCCTGCCCGCCTCACGCGCGGCAGTGCTCGAACAGCATCCCGATGCGCCGGGATATGCCGAAACGTCCGACGGGGCGCTGTATCCGTTCGGCTTCGGACTGGGGTATTGATGGCCACCTTTAAGTCTTTGCAGACTTCAAGGAGACTGCATCAGGCGTAAAAATGGTGCCCAAGAAGGAGTGTCGGCTAGGCGCTTCTCGACGATCCAACCGTTTTTGGAGCCAGTCGAGCACTTCAGCCTCAACCCATCCCACTCGGCTAGGGCCAAGGTGTACCCGCTTGGGGAATTGCCCGGCCCTTTCCAATCGTGCGATGTGCTGCGGTGAGTACAGAACAAGCTCCTTGAGCTGACGCTTTGATAGTATCCTCATCACGATGTTCCCATGAAGAGAGCATCGCGATGCCCCGGTTACGACAATACCCAGGCGGGCTGACGCTATCAGGATCGTGGGGAAGTCGCCAAATGGGTTGCGCATAGGTGCGCATCGCGTCCACTGCATCGCAGATTGAGGGTGGGCCAAAGGGTGGGCCAGATTTCAGGACTATCCCCTAAGGGATTGAAATTACGCCATAATTTTAGTGAAATGGTGCCCAGAAGAGGACTCGAACCTCCACGCCCTTGCGAGCGCCAGCACCTGAAGCTGGTGCGTCTACCAATTCCGCCATCTGGGCACCGGAGCAGGTCGGTCAGCGAAGTCCGACTGCAGGTAGGGGCGGGCCGATAGGACAGGCGGGGGGCTGAGTCAACGCGGGTTTTGCCTTCGTGGGGCGGATTCACGCGCGTCAGGCGCACGCTTCCCATTGCCCGCCTGCCCCCGCCTGTGCCAAGGGCAGCGCGACGCCGGTGCTCCGGCAAACCACTGAAGAAGGTTACCATGGCCAGCACATCCCCCCTCCACGGCAAGCTTGTCACCCTGATCGGCGGCAGCGGCTTTATTGGTTCGCATCTGGCGCAGGACCTGCTCGAACGCGGGGCGCGGGTGCGGATTGCGGCGCGGGAGCCGGAAAAGGCGTTCCGGCTGAAGCCGCTCGCCAATCTGGGCCAGCTCCAGTTCGCCCGCTGCAACGCGCTGGACAAGCGCAGCATTGCCGCCTGCGTGGCGGGATCGGACGCGGTGGTCTGGCTGATCGGCGCGTTTGATGGCAACCAGCAGATGCTCCAGGCCGATGGGCCGGGCCATGCGGCACAGGTGGCAGCCGAGAGCGGTGCGGGCAGCTTTGTCTATGTGTCTGCGATCGGCGCGGATGCTGGGGCCGAGACCGGCTATAACCGGACCAAGGCGCAGGGCGAGCAGCAGGTGCTAGCCGCCTTTCCGCGCGCCACAGTGATCCGTCCGTCAGTGGTGTTCGGCGAGGAGTCCGGACTAGTACCGATGTTTGCCGACATGGTGCAGATGATGCCGGTGATGCCGGTGTTCGGGGCCAACTCGAAGTTCCAGCTGGTGTGGGTCGACGATGTCGCCGCTGCCGTGGCCAATGCGCTGGAAGATCCGGGCGCGCATGGCGGCAAGACCTATGAGGCCGCAGGGCCGGAGGCGCTGTCGATGATGCAGATTCATGAGGCGATCGCCGCAGCGCAGAACCGCAAGCGTACCTTCTTCGCGATGCCCGATCCACTGGCGAAACTGTTCGCCGCGCTGCCGCTGACGCCGATCAACGCTGACCAGCTGGCGATGTTAGCGAGCGGAAGCACCGCGAGCCCGGATATGCCGCAACTGGCCAAGCTGGGCATCGCGCCCAAGCCGCTTTCGCTGTTCCTCGATCGCTGGATGGTGCGATACCGCAAGCACGGTCGCTTCGGCGAGAAGCAAGTCAGAGTTTAGTCCGCGACGACTCCCCGCAACCGCACCGAGGCGGGCATGTTGGGGATGCCGCTGTAGAGCCGTTCGAGCCAAGCCTCGTCGAAGGCCGTCAGGCGCGGCGCGCGGGTGGCGGGATCGGCGAACAGGGTGAGCAGCGAGGCTTGTTCCGCTCCCGCTTCTTCCGGGATAGGCGGTGGCAAAGCCGCGCAGGCTCGCCAGATCGGCCAGTTGCGCCACGGTCAGCCCGCTCACCTGCGCGCGGTCGAACAGCACCAGCGCATAGGTGATATCGTTGCGCACTGGCAGATAGATGCGCGAGTGCGCCTGCCACATGCCCGCGCGCGGCAGATCGGTCATGTTTTCGCGGCTGCCCACGTGCAAGCCATCCCGCGTCCGCTGCTGCACCTGGTGCCACACCGTCACCGGCCCCTGCTGCGCCAGCAGCGCGTCGCGATCAGTCCGGTTCATACTGGTAAACAGGTAGCCGCGATCCGCCACCAGTTGCGCCAGATAGTCCTGCCCGTTGTCGACGAAGCCGATCAGCAGGTTGGGTTCGCAAGTGGCCTCATCGGCCAGTTCCAATCCGAAGCGCGCGGCATTGGTGCGGATGCGGCCGACCATCAGTTCGGCCTGTTCACGCTCCAGCCCGGTTACGCCGGGGCATAGCCGGTCTTCGAACCGGGGCAGCGGCTCATCCTGATTGACCTGCGCCAGCACAGGCGCGGAGAGGAAAAAGGCGGCAGCGGCAAGGCAGCGAAACATGCGCAATTCCTTTCTTGGTGCCGAAGTATAACACGGACGCGCGCCGATTTCAGCCTTGCCAATTCGCTCCTTGCCGCGCATCGTGATCTCCGGCATAGGTAGCGCTACCATAATCAGGGAGCCGCGTCACAAGCGGCCCCGTTCGGAGGGATGATCGCAATGACTGAGGTACCACGCACCAGCGTGAACATGGCGCTGATTTCCGCCATCGTGGCCGTCGCCACCATCGGCGGACTGCTGTTCGGATACGACAGCGGCGCGGTCAACGGCACGCAGGGCGGACTGACCGAGACGTTCGGGCTCAGCGATGCCTCGCTGGGCTTCACCGTCGGTTCGCTGCTGATCGGTTGCGCTTTCGGAGCCTTCTTCGCCGGTCGCCTTGCCGATGCCATGGGTCGGCGCGCGGTGATGATCATGTCCGCAATCCTGTTCGTGATTGGCGCACTGGTACAGGGGATGACAGACAGCCACACGCTGTTCGTGGTGTTCCGCTTCGCTGGCGGCATGGCGGTCGGCGCGGCTTCGGTGCTGTCCCCGCTCTACATCTCCGAAGTGGCCCCGGCGAACATTCGCGGGCGATTGACGACGGTGCAGCAGGTGATGATCATTTCCGGCCTCACCGCCGCTTTCGTGGTCAATTACTTCCTCGCCCAGAGCGCGGGCAGTTCGATGGGCCAGATCGGCGGCATTGCCGCATGGCGCTGGATGTATCTGGCGCAGGCGATCCCGGCGGTGGTGTTCCTGGTGGCCCTGCTGTTCATCCCGGAAAGCCCGCGCTACCTCGTATCGCGGCGCAAGGATGCCGAGGCCCATGCCGTGCTGACCCGGCTGTTCGGGCCGGAAGAAGCGACACGCAAGGTCGCCGAAATCCGCGCCACCTTCTCCGACGATCACCGCCCGCGCCTGCGCGATGTCACCGCTCCCGGCACCGGGCTGCGCCCGATCGTCTGGGCGGGGATCATGCTGGCGACCTTCCAGCAGTTCGTCGGCATCAACATCATCTTCTACTACGGCGAAACGCTGTGGCGGCTGGCCGGGGTTTCGGAAGAGGTCGCGCTGAGCGCAACATCATCTCGGGCGTGGTCTCCATCGCCGCCGTGCTGCTGGCGCTGGCGATCATCGACAAGGTGGGGCGCAAGCCGCTGCTGATGATCGGTTCGCTGGGCATGGGCGTGACGCTGGCCATGATGACCTGGGTCTTCAGCGGCGCGGGCACCGATGCGGCGGGCAATCTGGTCCTCACCGAGAACGCCGGTTACACTCGCGCTGATCGCGGCCAATCTCTACGTCATCTTCTTCAACTTCAGCTGGGGCCCGGTGATGTGGGTGATGCTGGGCGAGATGTTCCCCAACCAGATTCGCGGCAGCGCGCTGGCGGTGGCGGGGCTGGCGCAATGGGGCGCCAACTATCTGGTGGTGCAGAGCTTCCCGGCAATGGCGAGCTGGTCGCTGGCAGGGACTTACGCGCTGTACACCGTGGCGGCCTTCATCAGCTTCTTCCTCGTCAAGAGCCTCATCAACGAGACCAAGGGCAAGGAACTGGAGGAAATGGAAGGCTGATCCTTCCGGTTCCGAGGGCAAGGCATGGGTGAAGCGCGTGAGCGGCAGATGCGGGTGGTCGTGCTCGGCGGGGGAACCGCCGGGTGGATGAGCGCGGCGGCGCTGGCCAAGCTGCTCGGCCCCAAGGTGCGCGTCGAACTGGTCGAAAGCGAGGATATCGGCATCGTCGGCGTGGGCGAGGCGACTCTGCCGCATATCCGTGGTTTCGTCGAACGGCTGGGGATCGACGAGGCGCGGTTCATGGCCGCCACCCATGCGACCTACAAGCTGGGCATCGACTTCCGCGATTTCGGGCGGATCGGGGAAAGCTATATCCACCCCTTCGGCAGCTTCGGGGAGCCATTGGCAGGCGTGTCGTTCCACCATTACTGGCTGGAAATGCAGCGGCACGGGCTGGCGGACGAGATCGGCAATTACTCGCTCGGCGTCATGGCCGCGCGCGCCAACCGCTTCCGCCCGCCGACCACGGATAACGCGCTCTCCGGCACCTACGGTTACGCCTACCAGTTCGATGCGACGCTGTTCGGCCCGTTCATGCGTGATTTCGGGCTGGGGCTGGGGATCACCCGCACCGAGGGCCGGGTAACGCAGGTCGAGCGCGATCCGCTGAGCGGCGATGTCACCGAACTGGTGCTGGAAGACGGGCGGCGCATTGCGGGCGATCTGTTCGTCGATTGCTCGGGCTTCCGCTCGCTGCTGCTGGGCGATGCGCTGGGCGAGGAGTGGGAGGACTGGTCCCACTGGCTGCCCTGCGATCGCGCCGCTGCGCTGCCCTGCACCCATGTCTCGGACGAGATCGCGCCCTACACCACCGCTACCGCCATGCCCGCTGGCTGGCGCTGGCGCATCCCGTTGCAGCACCGGATCGGCAACGGGTATGTCTTTTCCAGCGCCTTCGTTTCGGAGGATGAGGCCTGCGCCGCGATCCTCGGCGCGGTGGAAGGCAAGCCGCTCGCCGATCCGCGCGTGCTGCGGTTCCGCGCCGGGCGGCGCAAGCGCAGCTGGCAGAAGAACGTGATCGCGGTGGGGCTGGCGTCGGGCTTCCTCGAACCGCTTGAATCCACGTCGATCTACCTTGCGCAGATGGCGATCACCTATCTGGTCGAACTGTTTCCTGATGGTGGTATCGATCCGCGCGACCGTGACGAATTCAACCGGCTGGTGGACATGGAATATGATCGGGTGCGCGACTTCCTGATCCTGCACTATCACGCCACCACCCGCGACGATTTCCGATTTTTGGAACCATGTCCGCACCTATCAGGTTCCCGATACCTTGGCGGAAAAGCTGGAACTGTGGCGACGGACCGGGCGGATTGCAAAATACGCTGACGGGCTGTTCTACGATGCCAGCTGGATTGCGGTCTATCTGGGGCAGGGCGTGGTGCCGCAAGCGCACGATCCGCGCGTGCAATTACCCGATCCAGCGCAGGTGTCGCGAGCGATGGACCGCTTCGCCGGGGCCGTGGCGGAGGAAGTGGCGGCGATGCCCGGACACCGTGACTATCTCAACCGGGAAGCCGCGCGCCTGTCTCCGCATCCTGATCTGACTCCGGCATGAGCGAAGCGCGCGCCTTGCCGCGCAGTGTCGTCGTCGCGGGCGGCGGGCTGGTGGCGGTGCTCGCCGCCGTGGCCCTGCGCCGCGCCCTGCCCGCCACGCAAGTGACGGTGGTGGTCACTCCGGCAGAACCCGCCGCCTTTGCCGACCACGCGGGCAGTGCCACGCCGCATGGGGCGCGCCTGCTGGAAAAGTTCGGCCTTGCCGAGGCGGACATCCTGTCCCGCTGCGGGGGCAGTCACCGGCTGGTGACGCGCTATGCCGGGTGGAGCGACGACGGCTCGCAGGCGGTGGTCGCCTATGGCTCGGCCACCGATCCCGCGCTCACCAGCGCCTTCGTGCGCGACTGGGGCGGCGGACGGCGCGGGGCCACTACCGATGCGCCGCCCGCTTCGCTTGCCGAGGTACTGGCGCAGGCGGGGCGGTTTGCCGCAGTGCCGTTCGATCAAGCCAATCCCTTGGCCGAAGTCGAATACGCGCTGCGCTGGAATGCCCCGGCGTTGCGCGATCTGGCGATTGCGCAGGCGCAGGCAGTGGGCGTGCAGCACCGAATGGCGCGAAGCGGCGCGTTACGACTGGATGAGTCCGGTAATGCAATCACGCTGGCGCTGGAGGGGCAGGGAGAGATTGCGGCGGACCTGTTTGTCGATTGCACCGGGCCTGCTGCTGCCCTGCTGGCGCAAATGCCGGGGGCCACACGGATCGACTGGTCTGCTTTCCTGCCGGTGCGGCAAGTGCTGTACGCCGCGTCGGGGCAGCCGGTGCTGGCGCTGGAGGACCGGGTCACGCTCACGCCTGCCGGATGGCTGGTCGAGAGTGCTGGGCGGGACGGATTGCAACGCGTTGTGGGGCTCGTCGAAGGCGCTGGCGAAGCGCAGGTCGTTGCCGCACTGGGCGGTGCATCGGTAGCGCGGGCGGTGGGCTTCGTCCCCGGTCGCGCCAAGGAAAGCTGGATCGGCAATGTCGTGGCGCTCGGCGATGCTTCGGCGCTGTTCGAGCCGCTGGGCAGTCTCAATCTCGACTGTGCCCTCCGCCAACTCGATCTGCTGCTCGAACTGCTGCCCGGACTGGAAATCGCCGAGGGAGAGCGCGCCGAATTCAACCGTCGCGCCAGCCTGCTAGCCGATGGCGCGCGCGATATTGTCGCCGCGCATTATGCCGCGCCGTGCGCTGCTGCCCTGTATCGGAGCGCTCTCCCGCTCGCCTGAACTGGAACTTGCGCTCGATCAGTTCACCCGCCGGGGCCGCTCGCCGTTCTTCGAGGAATGGCCGATCACCGAGCAGGAGCGCGCGGCATTGTTCGCGGCGGTGGGCATTCCGCGCGGCTCGCCTTCGGTCAGCCCACCGCCCAATCCGCAGGCCGAACGCATGTTCGCCGCCAAGGCGCAGGCGGCATTGCAAGCCGCACCGCTTTACCAGCAATGGCTGGCGAGCGTGGTCAAACCCAACCGCTAACGCACCACCTGCCGCAGCATCTGCCGCAGCCGCGCGAACAGCGCCGGGCTGCCATCACCCAGCAATCCGCGCGCGTGCGGTGGCAGATGTTCTGCCGGGGGGCCATTCTTTTCAAACACATAGTGATCGACCATATGCTGCCACACTGTGCGCTGTTCAGGCGGCAAGTGGCGAAAGGCGGCGATCGCATGGAGCAGCCCGTCGTAGGCCCCCGCCAGCGCCGGATCGGCATCGCTCCACCAGTAGTTCACCAGAGCGCTGACCGGTTCGAGCGACTGCACCCCGTGCCACCAGCCATAGGGGATATAGAGCGCGTCACCGGGCACGAGTTCGGCCACCTGCGCCTGCGCCCAAGCCTCTGAGAAACGGGGATATGTGACGAGATCGGGCGCGGTTATGTCGACCATGCTGACCGGCGTTCCGGCAGGCGTCAGCTCGAACGGGCCGGGGTAGAGATGGGCCACGGCCTCGGGCGGAAACAGCGTGAACCGCCGCCGCCCGGCGACGCAGCAGGCGACATTTTCCATCAGATCGTAATGCGGGGCGACGCGGATGCGGTTGCCGATCCAGATGCGCGGGGCGACCTGTGGCAGCCAGTCGAGCCGGTTTTCCTGCGCCAGACGGGGCAGGACTTCGGGGATCACTTCGGATTGGACTGCCAGTGGCGGGCGGATTGGTTTGTCCTGATATTGCAAGCAGTTGATCGAGAAAATCCGCCAGCGCCACTTCGCGCCGCTCGAAATTGAAGCCGGTCGAGGCGGGCGTTGTAGAAGAACCGCCCGCCTTCTTCGGCAGGTGCGGTCAGGCGCTTCGACGGGGCGGGTGGCGGCACACGACTTGAGGTAGGCGACCAATTCGGAATCGCCCTGCTTGGCTGCTGCAACAAGCGGCCAATCGGCAACCAAGCCACGGAAAACCAAGGGCTTTCCAGCCTTGCGAACTTCGTCATGGAACTGCTCGGAGGTTACAATTTCCCGTTCCGCAATCGGCGGTGGCGAGGGAAGCTGGGTCATGCGGTGACCAACGCCGCAGCGGGGATCGCACTGCCATGCCTACGGAAAAACTCCGTCTGTACAGGCATTTGCGCCACCGTATTGCCGATCACCTCGCGGATATGCGCCAGCCGCCGCAGCACTTCGGCATCGGGCATCATCTGCGCCGCGGGGTGATAGCCGCCCGCTTTAACGCCCTGGCCCGCCATCACCGAAAGCCAGCTGGTCTCGGTAAACAGTTCATTATGCTCACGAAAAACCCGCCCGGAGGAACGGTACATAGCCAGCTTGTCCGCCAGCCCATCGGGCGGCTCCAGATTGCGGCAATAGTTCCAGAATTCGCTATCATCCCGCTCGGTCGCACTGTAATGCAGCACCAGAAAATCGCGAATATCGACGTAGTCCTGCGTGCACAATTGGTTGAACCGCGCCCGTTCGGCCTCGCCGAAGTCGCGCGTCGGGAACAGCGTCAGTAACCGGGCGATGCCTTGCTGGACCAGATGGATCGATGTCGACTCCAGCGGCTCGAGGAATCCGCCCGCCAGCCCCAGCGCCACCACGTTCTTGTCCCAGGCCTTGACCCGGTGCCCGGCCTGGAAGCGCAACCGGTTGGGTTCGGCCAGCGGCTTGCCGTCGAGATTGGCGAGCAGCAGGTCGAGCGCCGCCTGTTCGTCCATATGCGCGCTGGAATAGACGTGGCCGTTGCCGATCCGGTGTTGCAGCGGGATGCGCCATTGCCAGCCGGCGGGGCGGGCGGTGGAGCGGGTGAGCGGTTGCGGTCTTGCCGCCGAGTTCGCAGGGAATCGCCAGCGCGCGGTCGCACGGCAGCCACTTGCTCCAGTCGGTGAACCGACGCCGAGCGCCTGCCCGATCAGCAAGGCGCGGAAGCCCGAGCAATCGATGAACAGATCGCCCTCTACCATGCTGCCGTCCTCCAGCAGCACCCCGGTGACGAAGCCGCTCTCGCCGTGCTGCAAAACTTCGACCACCTTGCCCTCGGTCCGCACCACGCCCTGCGCTTCGGCGCAGCGGCGCAGGAAGCGGGCGTAGCGGGCGGCATCGAACTGGAACGCGTAGCCGAGCTTGGCCAGCGGCGAATTGGGCTGATCGCGTTGTTCGGCCGGTCAAACTTGGCCGATTTCGCCGCCATTGCCGAAATCGAATAGTGATCGAGCGGCAGGTCCTCCCCCAGTTCGCTTCGCGCGCAGCCAGAAGTGGTGAAACTCCACCCCCAGCATGTCCAGCCCGTAGAACCCGAACGGGTGGACATAGGCGTGGCCGAGCCGGGTCCAGTCGACGAATTCGATCCCCAGCTTGTAGGTGGCGTGGGTTTCGCGCACGAATTCGTCCTCGTCCAGCCCGAGCATCCGGTTGAACACGAGGATCTGCGGGATCGTCGCCTCGCCCACGCCGACGGTGCCGATCATCTCGCTTTCGACCAGTTCGAAGGCGAGACCGGGCATCGCGCCGAGCACCTTGGACAGCGCGGCAGCGGCCATCCAGCCCGCCGTGCCGCCGCCGACGATCACGACCTTGCGCAGGGGTTCGCCGCTCATCGTGCCGACCGCCATCAAAGGCGCCGCATCCGACCAAGCCCCGGCGCGGCGGAGGAACTCCTCCTGCGTCGGCAGGCTCGCAGCAGCGCGCAGATTGCCCTCGCGCAATTGCCGCATGGCTGCCGACACTCGCGCCTCATCGAGCGTATCGACAATCGGATCATAGGCATCCGGCGGCACATTCTGCCCCAGCAGCACCGCCACCCAGCTCGTCACATTGAACAGCTCCGCCCCTTCGCGGAAAATCCGCGCGTGCAGCCGCCACAGTTCCATCTTGCGCGCCAGGCTTTCGGGCACCGCCATATCGCGGACATAGCGCCAGAACTCCGTGTCGTCGCGCTGGGTGGCCTTGTAATGCAGCACGATAAAATCGCGCACGTCATCGAACAGCTCGCCCATGCCGCGATTGTATTCGTCGCGCTCCAGCGGGCTGACCGTATGGCCGGGGAACAGCGCCAGCAGACGCTGGATGCCGTTCTGGATCAGGTGGATGCTGGTCGATTCGAGCGGTTCGAGGAAGCCCGACGACAGGCCGATGGCGACCACATTGTGCGACCAGGCCTGCTCCCGCCGCCCGGTGGCGAAGCGCATCGTGCGCGGTTCGGCCAGCGGCTCGCCTTCGAGATTGGCCAGCAGGATCGCCTGCGCCTCGTCCTCCTCCATGAATCGGCTGGAGAAGACGTGCCCGTTGCCGGTGCGGTGTTGCAGCGGGATGCGCCATTGCCAGCCTGCGCCGTGCGCGGTGGAGCGGGTGAAGGGATCGGGCGTGCCCACATTGGCGGTGGGCACGGCAATCGCCCGGTCCATCGGCAGCCAATGGCTCCAGTCCTGTCAGCCGACCTGCGAGTGCTTGTCGATCAGCAGCCCGGCAAAGCCCGAGCAATCGACGAACAGATCGCCCTCGATCCGCTGTCCGCCTTCCAGTTCAACACGCGCGTAATATCGCCGCTCTCGCCGTCACGATGGACATGCACGATCTTCCCTTCGCGGCGCATCACGCCTTGCTTCTCGGCGATCTTGCGCAGGAACAGGGCATAGAGCCCGGCATCGAAATGGAAGGCATAGAGCAGCTTGGCCAGCGGCGACTGGCGATTCTGCGCACCGGCCGCCCGAACTTGCCGCGCCGCCGCCGCTGCCGCGCTGATGCAATAGTCCGCGATATCAGCCGGGATCGCCGCGCCGTGCTCGCGCAGCCAGAGCTGGTGGAACGGGATGCCGTGCAGGTCCTGCGCCGTAGAAGCCGAACGGGTGGATATAGCGGTCGCCCTGCCGCCCCCAGTTGACGAATTCGATGCCCAGCTTGAACGTGCCCTGGGTCTCGCGCAGGAATTCGTTCTCGTCGATGTCGAGCATCGCGTTGAAATTGATGATCGGCGGGATCGTCGCCTCGCCGACCCCCACCGTGCCGATCGCGTCGGATTCGACCAGCTGATGGTCGCGCCTGCCATCGGCGAGGAAGCGCGACAGCGCGGCGGCGGTCATCCAGCCCGCCGTTCCGCCGCCGACAATCACGATCTGCGCGATGTTTTCCTACTCAGATGCCGCTACCGCGCTATCGCTATCATTTGCCACGCCGCGGCAACGTCCATCCCCGGCAACATCGCCTGGTGCCTCCCGGTCCTTGCCGCCTTTATGCCCTCTTGCCAAGACCGGCAGGGGATATACTAACTCGCAATCAGGCGCTCCGACGGTTCAATAATGGTAGCGCTAACATATGGGGTCAGGCTCGGGGTGGCCGAGCGATCGACCGATAGCAACTCGCAGCAGCAGCTCATCGCCGCCTTGCGGCACTCGCTCAGGCGGGCGGCTCTCCTGCCGTGCGGCTGTCTGCTGACAGCGGCAGCCGCCACGCGCAGCAGGAGCCTTCGGCCAGCGAACGCGGCGGAGGCCGACGATGACGACAACGCGATCATCGTCACCGGCATCCGCGCCAGCCTCGAGAACGCGCAGAACATCAAGCGCGAATTCCGACACGGTGGTCGACGCGATCACCGCCGCAGGATATCGGCGCGCTGCCCGACCGATCGGTGACCGAAGCGCTGCAGCGCGTCCCCGGCGTCTCGATCAACCGCTTTGCCGGCACGAACGACCCCGACCACTTCTCGGTCGAAGGCTCGGGTGTGGTCATCCGCGGCCTCAATTTCGTCCGCTCGGAATTCAACGGCCGCGATGCCTTCTCCGCCGTGTCGGCGGGCAGGCGCTGATTCGCCGACGTTCCCTCCGAGCTGCTCGGCTCGGTCGAAGTCTACAAGAACGCCACCGCCGACATGATCGAGGGTGGCCTTGCCGGCACGGTCAACCTCAACACGCGCAAGCCGTTCGACCAGAGACGGCCTCTATTTGGGCGGTACGCTGGAAGTGAACTATTCCGATCTGATCGAGGAATTCTCCCCGCAGGGTTCGGCGCATGATCAGCAATACCTGGGATACCGGGGCAGGTCGGTTCGGCCTGCTCGCGGCCAGTCAGCTATTCACAGGTGCTCAGCCGTTCGGACGGCATCCAGGTCACCAACTTCCAGGCCCGTGATGGGGGCACTGTTGCCGGCTCGAACGGCGTCGGCCCGGTGGTGCGCACGCAGCGTGCCCGGTTTCGATCTACTCTATGCGCCGTTGGGCGGCCAATTCCGCACGCGAGGACTATGATCGCCAGCGCTACGGCTATACCGCTGCTGCGCAGTGGGAAAGCCCGGACGAACAATGGTTGCCACATTGCAGTGGTTCCGCGCCGATATCGACCAATGCCTGGGGCGAACATACGTTCGATTCTTGCACCGATCTGGCCGAATACAATACCTTCCCCGCCAACCGGCACGACCTAACGAAGTCGATGAGGATAACGTTTTTGAAAGCGGCTATATTACCCTGCCCGGGCACAGGCTGGCGCACAGGTGGCGCCAATGGCAACGGTGGTGGCCGTGTTTCCACCGGTGGGGTACAACAGGTACTAAGCCGCCGTCAGGTGCCAGCAAGATACCACCAACCAGGATTTTGGTTTCAATTTCCGCTACACTCCCGACGATCGCTGGGCGTTCAATTTTGCACGCGCAATATACCGAGGCAAGAACCCAGAATTCTCGATTTCTCGGTCTTTGGTTCGACCTTTGCCGACACCCAGCTCGACATTTCGGGCAATCTGCCCATCGTCATCCCGACCAAGCCGCAGAATACCCGCGCCACTTGGGCGGTGTCCGACGAGCAAGGACGCGTTGACCGACGCGGAGTACTTCACGTCCAACCGTTACACCTTCTGGCGCGCGGCAATGGATCACGCCGAAGACAGCGACGGTGCGGAATATGCCTTCCGCGGCGATGCGCAGTATTCCTTCAATGACGACAGCTTCCTGCGGCGCTTTAAGGTTGGCGGGCGCTACGCGGATCGCGATCAGACCGTGCGCTACACTTCCATAATTGGGGCCGCCTCTCCGAAGTCTGGGCGCAGAACAGCTGGCAGTGCAGTGTTCTTCGACGAATATCCCGAAGGCCAGTACGCCACTGAATTCTTCGAATTCCCGAATTTCTTCCGCGGCGCCACGCCGGGGCCGATTGGCGGGAATTACTTTGCCTGTGATTTGATCGGCCAATATGAGAATTCGGCTGCGTTCTTCCAAGGCATCGAGGACTATTTCCGCAACGGGCAGGTGGGTTGTACCAACAGCTGCAGTGAAGTTGGTGGCAACGGCGTCCCGCTTTCCGAACCGCAGGGCTGGCGTCCGCTCGCCCCAGCGTGACGGTGTGATTGCGGGCACTCAGTTTCTGCCTTCGGACATCCAGGTCGTATCTGAACGCACCTTTGCTGGTTATGCGATGCTTTCCTTCGGCAACGCCGATTACGCCGATTATCCCACCATCAGTGGCAATATCGGTGTTCGTTATGTCGATACTGGCGCTGGAATTAGACGGGTCTTTTGTCGTTCCCGGAAGCTACTACGAATCGGCGGCGGGGCTCCTATTTTGCCACCGCGTGCGACTGCTACTCCGCGAGTGCCCGATGATGCGCCTCCCGGGAACAGATCCGGTTGTCTTCCCCCCAATCTGCCTGCCGAATGTGACCTCGGTGCCCAAGGCTATGCAAAAACGCTCAGGCGTTCGCCAACAATGCGTTTGTCCCTGAAAGTACGGCGATTAACGAGTATCCAAAACTGGTTGCCGAGCCTGAATTTGCGGCTTGAACTCAACGAGGAAATGCAGGTTCGCTTCTCCGCATCGCGGACGATGGCCCGGCCCGATTTCCGCTACGGTCGCAACTTCGTCACCGTAGGCGCGGACCGATCAGACGGTTTCCGTTTCCAGGCCACAAGCAGGGAACCCTTTTCTGGTGCCTGGCCACGGCGGACCAGCTTGACCTGTCGTTCGAATGGTATTTCGACACGGTCGGCTCGCTCACGCTGAACGGCTTCTACAAATCGATCGACAACTTCTTCTACGACGACGTGTCGATCCGGGAACTCACCAACAACGGGCAGACGTTCGACGTCGCCGTTCGCGGTCCGGCCAATTATACCGAAGAACGGGGCGAAGTTCGCGGGTTCGAGCTGGCCTATCAGCAGACCTACGACTTCCTGCCGGGTCCGCTTTCAGGGCTGGGTTTTGCCGGGAACTACACGTACATCGACAGTCAGGGTATTCCGAACGCCGAAATTGCCGATATCGAAGCACCTGGTCAGGAAGGCACCGTCCAGCCGGGCAACTTGCCGCTCGAACAGTTGTCCCGCCACAATGTGAACGCCACGGTGTTCTACGAAATGGGTCCGTTCGCGGCCCGTGCGGCGTACAACTGGCGCTCGCGCTTCCTGCTCACCAGCCGGGACGTGATCTTCCCCTACTACCCGGTCTACAACGCTGCGACCGGGCAGCTCGATGCCTCGATCTTCTTTTCGCTGACGGACAACGTAAAGCTGGCGATCCAGGGCACCAACCTGCTCAATGAAGTGACGCGGACGGAGCAGCAGTTCACCGCAGGTGGTCTGATCGGCCACGGTCCTACTTCATCAACGACCGCCGCTTCAGCT
>CAVZHE010000008.1:0-30305 GCA_963774985.1 uncultured Alphaproteobacteria bacterium | reverse complement strand
CACGATAATGACACTAAAGAAAATATTAAAATCGCAAAGACATCATTCATAAAAATTGTATTTACCTGGTCTTATTCTTTTTTTCATCCGCTATAAACCTGTCAAAAAGGCCTTTTATTTCGCCTTCATTTGTAACAGGTGCTTTCCTGATTTCAAAACTATTTATAAAAAAATCTTTTAGTTCCGGTGAAGTAACTGAACTGTCCTTTTTAATAAAAAGCTGAATTTTACAGAGTTTGGAATTATACATTGAATCTAAAGACCTTGAAAAAGAGAATTCAATACCAATGGATTATTGACAGCGTACAGACACTAGGCATAATAGAACATAAAGGGAACACAATATGCTGTCGGATTTTGAACGCGCGCTGAAAAGGTTCATAGTGCCGGGAGAAAGAAACTCGGAGCAGATTGAATTCCCAGTTTCTAAGGAAGCGGCGTGCAACGCTGGAGTGAGCATATGCTAACTTTGCATCAGCAAGATCGGGATCCAATTTCGTACTGATCACTAAGTGCGCAAACCGCGTACGTATTTGCCTATGCGCCCGCACGGGCCGATTGTATTGTAAGGCAGTACCTTCAGCCGGGCATCGGACGAAGCTGGGGAAACAGCTCTTCGATGGGGAAGACGCACGGGTTGTAAGTTTCGGGGGAGGACCGGCAAGCGAACTGGTCGGGTCTTCATGCGTTACATTGAGGGCGCAGACGAGCCAGTACGCCGGATTGATTACACCATTTTTGACAAGGACGGCGATTGGGCGAAAGTTGCAGAGGACATCGTAGTTCACTAGAAACGGACATACAAATTGAGATGTGCTATAAATCGGTGGGAGGCCACGGACAGACTCGAAAACGTATGGCAGCAATCGACCTATCGGAAACAGACATGGTAATTTTCAGCTACATCATGTCTGAACTGGCAAGGGTTGGGCGCAGCGACCAAATTGTGTCCAATTTCCGAGATGTACTGGGAAGTATGCACGTAAATTCAAAGATTTTGTTTATCGACAATCTGCATCCGATTTTCATAGATTTCTTCCGGTCTTGTGCAAAGCTGTGAGAGGCTTGAACCAGAAGAATGATGACGCCGACCCAGTAAATTGTGATTTCTCAACTACTGAGGGCATTTTTGGCGAGTTATCAAGGCTTCTGGAGTGGGAGCCACGAACAAATCTACGATCTGTGTCGAAACTCATCGTGCGGACAAATTTACTGAAAGACCTGTTCACCCTTGATCGGCAGTTTGAGCCAATTTCCATGCCGGATGCGGACGTGTCGATCCTGCACGGGATGGAGACACCACTCCCCTACGATCAGATGCTGCGGAAGCTGATGGATGACACTATCTGGCGGCAGGAGAATGTTCGGATTTACGGTAAGGAATATCGAGCAGCCACGGCTCGTTTCGCTCTACGGCGATCCGGGCAAGCAATACGACTATTCCAGCATCAGCCTGCACCCCCTCCCGTGGACCGATCTGCTTCGTGAAATAAGAGCGGCGCATCGAGGATGCACCGACGCCACTTTCGACGCGGTTTTCCTGATTCTGTATCGCGATCACAACGACAGCATCGGGTTTCACAGCGATGATGAAGAGGAGCTTGGAAAAAACCCGTTCATTGCTTCCATTACCTTTGGAGCGACCCGCACGTTCCTTATGAAGCACAAATTCAACAATATGCCCTTGGTGAAAGTGCCGTTGAAGCCGGCACCGTGTTGCTCATGAAGGGTGCCACGCGGCGCAACTGGAAGCATGGCATAAACAAGGAAACAGCACCGTGTGGTCCACGTGTGAACCTTACTTTCAGGACGCTCTACGGTTGAACGAGTATTGGAGGTGTGAGATGACAAAACTTGTAACAACCCCTTCGACGCGGCGAAATATATTCCGCACGCCAGAAGATGTCATCGACTTTCTCAACGATGCCTTTGAAAGCGGCCACCTGCCCTATATCGCCACCACGCTCGGCATCTCGCCCGCAGCGAAGGCATGACCAAACTCGCCGAGAAAACCGGCGTCAACCGGCAGGCGCTGTACACCGCGCTTTCGGAAAACGGCAATCCGACGCTGGAAACGCTGCTCAAGGTCATGTCCGCGCTCGGCATCCGGCTGAAGTGCGAGGCGGTCGGAGGATAGGGCGAAGGCCGCCTAACCACCCCACCCCACCCCCACCGGGTTGCATCGCAGCAAAGCCGATGCTAGGCGCGCGCCAGCCGTGACGGGGTCTTGCATCCCGATTCCCCGGCATCACACTTTTTCCGTTACTCGGACCCAAGAGGACTTCGCGCGTGGAGCTTTCCGCCGGTATAAAGGCAAGCCTGGCAGGGCGTTATGCCAGCGCTCTATTCGATCTTGCCAGTGAGGCGGGCACCGTCACGGCGGTGGAGAACGATCTCGACCGGCTCGATAGCGGCGCTGCGCGAATCGGCGGATCTGCGCGCGCTGATCACCAATCCGGAAATCAGCCGCACCCAGATCGCCGCCGCGATGGCGGGCGTGGGCGACTACCTCGGCCTTTCCGAACTCACCCGCCGCTTCCTCGGCGTGCTGGCGGAAAACCGCCGCGTCGCGCAAAATCCCGGCGATGATCCGCGCCTTTGCCAGCATCGCTGCCGCGCAGCGCGGCGAAGTGCAGGCCGAAGTCGCCAGCGCCCATGCGCTGACCGACGAACAGATCGCCACTCTGGAATCCCGCCTGCGCGCCCGCGAGGGCCGCACGGTGAAGCTGAAGTCGCGCGTCGACCCTGACCTGCTTGGGCGGGCTCGTCGTCACCATCGGATCGCAGCGGATCGACTGTTCTATCCGCACCCGTCTCAACTCGCTTGCCCAAGCCATGAAGAGCGCCTGAGCCACACGGCTCCCGCTCCAACCAACCAGCCAACAAGAAGGCAGACACATGGAAATCCGCGCCGCAGAAATTTCGAAGGTCATCAAGGACCAGATCGCCAATTTCGGCACCGAAGCCGAAGTCAGCGAAGTCGGTTCCGTCCTCTCGGTGGGTGACGGGATCGCCCGCATCCACGGGCTGGACAAGGTGCAGGCCGGCGAAATGGTCAAGTTCGCCAACGGCGTCGAAGGCATGGCGCTGAACCTGGAAGCCGACAATGTGGGCGTCGTGATCTTCGGGTCGGACACCAACATCAAGGAAGGCGACAGCGTCAAGCGGACCGGCACCATTGTGGACGTTCCGGTGGGCAAGGGCCTGCTCGGCCGCGTGGTCGATGCGCTCGGCAATCCGATCGACGGCAAGGGCCCGCTGGTGGACGTCACCCGCTCGCGCGTCGAAGTGAAGGCACCGGGCATCATCCCGCGCAAGTCGGTGCACGAACCCGTGCAGACCGGCCTCAAGGCGATTGACGCGCTCGTGCCCGTCGGCCGTGGCCAGCGCGAACTGATCATCGGGGACCGCCAGACCGGCAAGACCGCCGTCGCCATCGACACCTTCATCAACCAGAAGGGCGTCAACGCGGGCACGCGACGAGGGCAAGAAGCTTTACTGCATCTATGTCGCCATCGGCCAGAAGCGTTCGACCGTGGCGCAGATCGTCAAGTCGCTCGAAGAGAACGGCGCGATGGAATATACCATCGTCGTCGCCGCCACCGCTTCGGAGCCCGCGCCGCTCCAGTATCTCGCGCCCTACACCGGCTGCGCGATGGGCGAATTCTTCCGTGACAACGGCATGCACGCCGTGATCGTTTATGACGATCTTGTCGAAGCAGGCCGTCGCCTACCGCCAGATGTCGCTGCTGCTGCGCCGCCCGCCGGGCCGCGAAGCCTATCCGGGTGACGTGTTCTATCTCCACTCTCGCCTGCTCGAACGCGCGGCGAAGATGAACGACGAAATGGGCGGCGGATCGCTGACCGCGCTGCCGATCATCGAAACGCAGGCGGGCGACGTGTCCGCCTATATCCCGACCAACGTGATCTCGATCACCGACGGGCAGATCTTCCTTGAAACCGACCTGTTCTTCCAGGGCATCCGCCCGGCGATCAACGTCGGCCTGTCGGTGAGCCGCGTTGGTGGCGCCGCGCAGACCAAGGCGATGAAGAAGGTCTCCGGCTCGATCAAGCTGGAGCTGGCGCAGTACCGCGAAATGGCGGCTTTCGCGCAGTTCGGCTCGGACCTCGATGCCTCGACGCAGAAGCTGCTCAACCGCGGCGCGCGCCTGACCGAGCTGCTCAAGCAGCCGCAGTTCAGCCCGATGCCGTTCGAAGAGCAGACGCTGTCGATCTACGCCGGGACCAGTGGCTATCTCGATGCGATTCCGGTGAACCGGGTCAACGAATACGAAGCGGCGATGCTCAGCTACATGCGCAATGACCATGCCGACGTGCTCGCGGGCATCCGTGACAGCGGCAAGTTCGAAGGCGAAGTGGCGGACAAGGCCAAGGCCGCGCTCGATACTTTCGCCAAGCAGTTCGCTTGAACCTGAATTAAGCGCACGAAACGGGACAAACATGGCTTTCGAACGGTCGCAACTCGAGGAACGGAAAGGCTGCCCCATTTGCGGGTCGGCTAGCCGTGCCTTGCGTTACAACCTCGATGGCTTCCGGATCGTGCGCTGTGATGAGTGCTCGTTCCAGTACGTCCTCGATGTCGCCGGGGCCGGGGCCAATGCGGCCTATTACGAAGACGGCTACAGCGGCGAACGGCATCGGCAGGGGCAGGAAGTCAACGCCTCGATCAATGTCGGGATGTTGCGCGAACTGGGCGATCTGCGCGGCAAGCGGCTGCTCGATGTGGGTTCGGGTTTCGGCTTTCTCCCGGCCCGGGCGCGCGACGATCTGGGCATGATTGCCGAGGGTGTGGAACTGTCGCTGTTTGAGCGGGAAGTTGCCGAGAAGGAGCTGGGCGTGACCACCCATGCCTCGCTCGACGCTCTGCCCGCTGGCGTGACTTACGACATGATAACGCTGTTCGAAGTGATCGAACATGTGCTCGACCCCAAGGAACTGCTGGCAATCGTCCGGGACCGCCTCGCGCCGGACGGCGTGCTGATGATCGGCACGGACAATTTTGATGCCGCTGCGGTGCGGGCGATGGCGGACGGGTTCCCGAAATGGATTCCCAACCAGCATATCAGCCTGTTCAATCCGGCCACGCTGCGCAAGGTGCCTGATGGCATGGGCTTTTTCCGCAGCTTTTCCTACACCCCGTGGGAATACTGGGCCCGCGTCGCGGTGATCCGGCTGACCGGCGGACGTAAGGGCAAGAAGAATTTCACCCTCGCCGATGAACTGGCGACTGAAGACACACGCGGGTACAAGTTTTTCAAACTGCGCAAGGCGATCAACGCGCTTTATGCAGGCTTCACCCGCTCGAACAATCTGAACGGCGCGATGATGTACGCCGTGTTCCGGAAAGTCTGATCGAAATGGCAAGTCTCAAGGAACTCAAGGACCGGATCAAATCGGTCAAGTCGACGCAGAAGATCACCAAGGCCAAGCAGATGGTCGCGGCGGCAAAGCTGCGCAAGGCGCAGTCCGCTGCCGAGGCCGCGCGCCCCTATGCCACGCGGCTAGCGGGTGTCATGGCATCGCTGGCGGGCAAGGTGAGCGGCGATGCCGCGCCGTTGCTGCTGCGCGGAACTGGATCAGCCCAGAAGCATTTGCTGGTGGTGGTGAACACCGACAAGGGGCTGTGCGGCGGGTTGAATTCCAACATCGTCAAGGAAGCCAAACTACAGGCGAAGAAGCTGCTGGCCGAGGGCAAGCAGGTCTCGTTCTACCTTGTCGGGCGGAAGGGCCGCGCGCCGATCCGCCGCGAGTATCCGAACAGCATTGGCCATCACTTCGATACCTCGGAAGTGCGCAACATCGGTTTTGCCGAAGCTGACGCCATCGCCAGCGATCTGGTGGCGCGGTTCGAAAAGGGCGAGTTCGATATCGCCCACCTCGTCTACCCGATTTTCAAGAGCGCGCTGGCGCAGGAGCCGACCACGGTGCAGCTGCTGCCCGTCCCCGCTCCGGCAGTGGTGGAAGCATCGGATTCGGTGGTCGAGTATGAGCCCGACGAGGAAGCCATCCTCGCCGAACTGCTCCCCCGCTACGTCAAGACCCAGCTGTTCGGCGCGCTGCTCGAACGCGAAGCGAGCGAGCAAGGTGCATCGATGAACGCGATGGACAATGCCACGCGCAACGCGGGCGAACTGATCGACAAGCTGACCATCCAGTACAACCGCAGCCGCCAGGCCGCGATTACGACTGAATTGATTGAAATCATTGCCGGTGCAGAAGCACTTTAGTCAGGGAATTGACCGTGAAAAAGCTTGCCTTCCTCCTTCCGCTTCTTGCACTCGCCGCCTGCGCCGAGGAGCCCGCGCCTGCGCCCACGCCAACCGCCACGCCCGAACCGGTGGTGACCCTGCCCGCACCCGATCAGGCCATGCTCACCGCATTGCTGGCCGAAGCCTGCCCGAATCTGGAACCGGTGAACACCGCCGTGTGCCGTCGTGGTATGGGCGCTGAAACCGTGGCCTGCGAATACGGGCTGGGCGAAGACGAATACCTGCGCAACGATGCTACCCTTGCGGTCAACGAAGCTGGTGACGGCTGGATGATCGAGGATGCCGAAGCCGTCTGCGCGCAGTAACACCCTCACCGATTTTCACACTTTCAGGACGCCTCAGGAACCCATCATGGCCACCGCACCCGCACTCAATCTGACCACCCACGGCAGCATCAGCCAGATCATCGGCGCTGTTGTCGACGTGACTTTCCCCGGCGAACTGCCCGCCATCCTCACCGCGCTGGAAACCAAGAACGGCGACAACACGCTGGTTCTCGAAGTCGCCCAGCACCTTGGTGAAAACACCGTCCGCACCATCGCGATGGATGCGACCGAAGGTCTCACCCGCGGGCAGGAAGTGATCAACACCGGCGCGCAGATTTCCGTGCCCGTCGGCCCTAAGACGCTGGGCCGGATCATGAACGTGATCGGCCAGCCGATCGACGAGCTTGGCCCGATCGGTGCCGAACGCTCGATGCCGATCCACGCCGAAGCTCCGCTGTTCATCGACCAGTCGACCGAAGCCGACATTCTCGTCACCGGGATCAAGGTGATCGATCTGCTCGCGCCTTACGCCAAGGGCGGCAAGATCGGCCTGTTCGGCGGCGCCGGCGTCGGCAAGACCGTGCTGATCCAGGAACTGATCAACAACATCGCCAAGGGCCACGGCGGCGTTTCGGTGTTCGCGGGCGTGGGTGAACGCACCCGCGAAGGCAACGATCTGTACCACGAATTCCTCGACGCAGGCGTGATCCAGAAGGACGAAAACGGCGTCGCCACGTCCGAAGGTTCGAAGGTGGCGCTGGTGTTCGGCCAGATGAACGAGCCTCCCGGCGCGCGTGCCCGCGTGGCGCTCTCGGGCCTGACCATGGCCGAATATTTCCGCGACGAGGAAGGCCAGGACGTGCTGTTCTTCGTCGACAACATCTTCCGCTTCACCCAGGCGGGTTCGGAAGTGTCGGCGCTGCTCGGCCGTATTCCTTCGGCGGTGGGCTATCAGCCGACGCTGTCGACCGACATGGGCAACCTGCAGGAACGCATCACTTCCACCACCAAGGGTTCGATCACCTCGGTGCAGGCGATCTACGTGCCTGCGGACGATTTGACCGACCCTGCGCCTGCCACCTCGTTCGCCCACTTGGACGCGACGACCACGCTGAACCGCGCGATTTCCGAACTCGGCATCTATCCGGCGGTGGACCCGCTCGATTCGACCAGCCGCGTGCTCGAACCCCGCGTTGTCGGGCAGGAACACTACGAAACCGCCCGCAAGGTTCAGGAAACGCTGCAGAAGTACAAGTCGCTGCAGGACATCATCGCCATTCTGGGGATGGACGAGCTGTCCGAAGAGGACAAGCTGACCGTCCAGCGCGCGCGCAAGATCCAGAAGTTCCTCAGCCAGCCGTTCCACGTGGCCGAAGTGTTCACCAACATTCCGGGCCAGTTCGTGCAGCTGGCCGACACGGTGAAGAGCTTCAAGGCCGTGGTCGAAGGCGAATACGATCACCTGCCCGAAGCGGCCTTCTACATGGTTGGCGGCATCGAAATGGCCGTTGAGAAGGCCAAGAAGATGGCGGAAGAGGCCTGATCCTAACGTTCCCCTCCCGCTAGCGGGAGGGGCTAGGGGTGGGCCCGAACCGCCCCTGCATGACAAGCCCACCCCCGACCCCTCCCGCCAGCGGGAGGGGAGAAGGAAAGAAAATGGCACTGCATTTCGAACTCGTTACCCCGTCCCGGCTGGTCCGTTCCGAGGATGTCCACATGGTGGTCGTCCCCGGCAGCGAAGGCGAATTCGGGGTGCTGGAAGGCCATGCGCCGTTCATGTCCACCATCCGTGACGGCGCGGTGCAGGTCTACAAGACCGAAGGCAGCGCGCCCGAAAGCATCGAAGTGCGCGGCGGCTTTGCCGAAGTGGGCGAGAACGGCCTGACCGTGCTGGCCGAGCACGTCGAGGGCTGAGTCTTTCCCCTATTTGTCACCCCGGACTTGTTCCGGGGTCGGGGCTCGTTTTTCACAATCGCCAAAACAGTAAGCACCGCCCCGGAACAAGTCCGGGGTGACAATAGTGGTTAGCGTCCAGCGATCTCGACAGCATCTTCCGCATGGCGCAGGTACACCCACGGCACCACGTCGGCGGCAAAGCGGCTGCGGTCGGTGCGGTCGAAGAACGGCGGGAAATGATCGCCGACGATCAGGAAGTCGGTCGGCGGCAAGTCCGGGTCCATCGCCATCCGGTCGATTTCATCGGCGAGGTAATGATGGAGCAGGAACAGGCGGCACAGCTGCGGGTTCTCCGCCGCCCAGTCACCCTCGCCCAAAGTGCAGCTCAGGGTATCGAGGCTGGCGTCCTGCATCACCGGCAGGTGGGTGTTGAGGGTGAGGAAATAGACGAATTGCGGGCGCTTCCGCTTCTTTCAACTGCTCGGCAATCAGCGCGGGGATTTCCCGGTCGCACGATCCGGCAAACACGCCGCTGCAATGGGAGACGCCCTGCTCGGTCAGCCCGTCACGGAAAGCTGAAGTCGGAAAAGCCGATCTGCGGATACCAGGTGTCGCGCTCGAACAGGGTTTCGGAAAAGCCGTGGTAAGCGCGGGTTTCGTATCCCGCTGCCCGGTACCGCGCGGGCAAGCAATCGGCGGCGAACTCCGCGACATCGCCATAATCGCCGCGCACGCCACAAAGTTCGCGCAGTTCGCCGTCTGTGGTCGATCCGTAGAACGGCACTTCCCCGGCGGTGACATCGTAGCGCTGCCGCCATTGCGGGCGGTCCCAGTCGGCGGCGAACAACGCCTGCTCCTGCGCGCCCGTGGGCACGCCCCAGGCTTCGACGACAATCACCACCAGATGCCGGTCTGCACCGTCGGGCTGCGTGATCCCCGCTTCCATGCTCGCGGAAACGAACGGCGCATCCACCGGCGGCGAACGGCGATAGGTGCTGCGGGTGGACTGGGTCGCCATGTAGTCGGCGGCGAGCAGCCCCATGATCGATAGCACCGCCAGCAGGTAGGACATTGGCGACGTGAACCGCTGCACCTGCGGCGCCTTGGCCAACGCCAGCCAGATCGAACCAACCAGGACCAGCGCAGCCACGATGTATTCCGGGGAGCGGAACGGCTTCACCTCCAGGATGAAGGGCAGCAGGAAATCGAACTTGCCGGTATCCAGATTGAACAGCACCAGCACGTAGTAATAGCTGACATAGGCGATCAGTCCCGCGAGCACGATCCGCTTGGGCCAGACCCACGGAAATTGCGCCGCCACCAGCGCGACCAAGGCAAACTTGGTGAGCGCGGGAGTCATCGGCGGGCCGCCGACGAACCACATCAGAATGATCGCCAGATTGGGCACCAGCAGCCAGAACACCAGCCAGCGCAGCGGGAAATCGCGGATCAAGGATGATTGGGACTGCGCAGCGGGTGGCATGGCTCCCGCTCTAGGAAATTGTGGTAAACAGCGGGTAAATTTCCGGCGCGCAGCGCCCCGCGCGCTGTGCGTGGCGCGTAAACCTTTCTTAACCACGATTGCTGCAAGGCAGTGGTGAAGCCGCAGGGATCGACCGGGAATGACCACACTCGCCGCCACGCCAGACCGGGACTACGCTCCCCGCAAGCCTGCGCGGCGATGCGTTGCCGCTGGCATTGTTGGCGCTCCTCGTGCTGGCGACCCGAGCAATCTGGTTCGGCGATCCGGTGGCCGACTTTGACGAGCAGCTGTACAGTTTCATCGGTTGGCGGATGGGCTTTGGCGAATTGCCCTTCGTTGACTGGTGGGATCGCAAGCCCTTCGGCCTGTTCGCGATCTACGGCGCTGGCGCACGCGCTGCTGGGGCCGGGGCCGCTGGCCTATCAGATCGTCGCCACGCTGTTCGCGTTGGCGGCGGCCTTTCTTACCTATTCCCTCGCGCGCAGGCTGGTCGGGCGTATTTCCGCCGCCGTTGCCGCCGCGATGCAGACCATGCTGCTGTGTGCCTATGCCAGCTATTCGGGGCAGAGCGAGGCGTTCTTCCTGCCGCTGATGCTGGGCATGGCTATGCTGCTGGTGGACGCCGACCACCCGCGCTTCGCCGCCCGCGCGCTGTGGGCGATGCTGCTGGGCGGGCTGGCACTGCAGATCAAGTACACGGTTTTGCCGCAGTGTATGTTCTTCGGCCTCTATGCGCTGTGGGTCATGCACAAGCGCGGGACCGCCATGCCCCGTCTCGCCAGCCTTGCCGCCGTGCTTCGTGGCGCTGGGCCTGTTGCCGACTGCGCTGGTGGCGCTGTTCTACGCCGCGATTGGCGAGTTCGACGCCTTTCTGTTCGCCAATTTCCTCTCCTTCTTTGATCGCTTGCCCGCGCCGCAGGGGCGCTGGGCACCTGATCACTGGCTCGGCGTTTCGCCGCTAGCCACGCTAGTTCTGGGCGGGGTCTACGCCGCCTACCGGATGCGGCGGCCTGAATCCTTTGCCGCATGGCTGTTCTATATCGGCTGGGCGCTCTCAACGCTGGCAAGCGTACTGCTGCCGGGCACGGTCTACCTCTATTACTACGCCGCGCTGTCCGCCCCGGCGGTGCTGGTGGCGCTGCCCTTGCTCGATCACCGCACCCCGATGCGCGGAATTCCGGGGCTGGTGCTCGCCTTGGGCTTCTTCGCGCTGCTTTCGCTCCCCGCGCGTTACCAGCATTCGCTGGACGAGCGCGCGGCGGCAGAGCAGCTTGCCGAAGTCATCGCCCCGCATGTGGGCGCCGAGCGCGATTGCCTGTGGCTGTGGGACGGGCCGACCGCGCTTTACCGGATGACCGGTAGCTGCGTGCCGACGCGGTTCGTCTATCCCGATCACCTGAACAATGCGCTGGAAACCCCCGCGCTGGGGATCGACCAGACTGCGGAAGTCGCCCGCGTTCTCGCCACCCGGCCCGGCGCGATTGTCACCGCCAGCAGCCCGATGACCTACCAGAACGAGGAGGCGACCGCGCTGGTTGAAGCCGCTTTGGCCGCCGATTACGAGGAAAGCGTTTCAGTCGAAATGCACGATCGCACGCTCACGGCGTGGCTGCGGAAGCCCGATTAGCCAGATCGCGGCGGCGGCCCATGTACCACAGGTACAGCCCCGCCCCGATAATGATCGCCGCGCCGAGCAGTGCCCAGCCATCGGGCCAGTTGCCGAAAAAGACGATCCCCAGGCTCACCGCCACCAGCAACTGGCCGTAGGTCATCGGTGCAACGGTGCCCGCTCCGGCCTTTGCGGTGCCCATATAGATCAGCCATTGCGCCAGCGTCGCCGAGAGGCCGATAAAGGCGCAGCGCGCCACGACTGACCAGTGCGGCCAGTGCATGGCGAAGCTCTCGACGCCGCTGAAATGCCCGACGACGACAGCGCCGCAAAGGAAAATCAGCGCGGTGACGCTCATGTAATACTGCATGGCAAGAACAGAAGCGCGACCGTGGACCTTGCGGTTGAGGATTATCGCCGTCGCCATGCCGCAGGCACCGAGCAGCGGCAGCAGCACGCCCCAGCCGGCGCTGTCAAAATTGGGCCGCAGGACGATAAACACTCCGACGAATGCCGCCGCGCTGGCGATCCAGGTGCTTGCCCGTGCCCGTTCACCGAGGAAGATCGCGGCCAGGATCGCCGTGATGACCGGCTGGGTGAAGGCGATGGTGGTCGCTTCGGCCAGCGGCATGATCCACACGGCGAGGAACATCCCCACCGCCGAAAGGCTGATCGCCACCCCGCGCAGCCATTGCAGCTTGTCTCTCGGCAGCGCGAGCGCCGCCACCCCGTCTTGCCGCACCACCAGCATCGCCAGCAGCAGCGTCCCCACGACATAGCGCGTCGCCGCCATCGCCGTGACCGGCCAGTCTCCCGCCATGCCCTTGATGATCGCATCGCCGACGGACAGCGTGCAGAACCCGGCGAGCGCGAAGAGCAGCCCTGCCCGGTCCGATTGCTGGTTGTTCGTTGTCCTTGTCTTTTGGCCCCGTCACCCCCGCGCGGTAGGCAGGCTGCGGGCGCGAGGCAATCGCTTTATCTCTGGCCCTCGCACGCGGCGAGCTTTACCGGGCGTTAAACAGTCATGCTTAACAAAGCCTTCTGACCGCCCTCTGCGCAGGGCTTCCGGGGGCGTGCATGACCAAGCTGATTATCCAGATCCCCTGCCTCAACGAAGCCGAGAGCCTGCCCGCCACCCTCGCTGCGCTGCCGCGCCGGGTGGAGGGCGTGGACGTGGTCGAATTCCTCGTCATCGACGATGGCAGTTCCGATGGCACGGCGCAGGTCGCGCGCCAGTGGGGCGTGCATCATATTGTCCGCCATCGCCGCAATCGCGGCCTCGCCGCCGCCTTCCGCAGCGGCATCGACCGCGCGCTGGCCGAAGGCGCGGATATCATCGTCAACACCGATGGCGACGGGCAGTATGAAGGCGCGGACATCGCCGCGCTGGTTGCACCAATTGTGGCAGGCCGAGCGGACATCGTGATCGGTGATCGCGGCGTGGCCGACAATGCCCATTTCTCCGCTCCCAAACGGCTGATGCAGCGGATCGGATCGGGTGTGGTGCAATCGCTGGCGGGAACGCAAGTGTCTGATGCTGTTAGCGGTTTCCGCGCGATCAGCCGCGAGGCGGCGCAGAAGATCAACATCACCACCGAATTTTCCTACACCACCGACATGCTGATCCAGGCCGGGCGCAAGCGGATGGCGATCGTCACCGTGCCGGTGCGCACCCATGCTGCCGTGCGCCCCAGCCGACTTTTCAAGTCAATTCCGCGCTTCATCATGCAAACCGGTATCACGATGGTCCGCGCCTTTACCGCGCACAAGCCGCTGCGCGCCTTTGTCGGCACCGGCAGCGCTGATCGCCCTGCTCGGCATGGTGCCGATCCTGCGGTTCCTGTGGTTCTGGATGCAGGGCGACGGGACGGCCACGTGCAATCGCTGGTGATCGGCGGATCGCTGCTGGTGCTGGGCACGCTGGTGGCAATCATGGGGATGCTGGCCGATCTGGTCGCCGCCAACCGCAAGCTGATCGAGGAAAACCTCGCCCGCACCCGCGCGCTGGAGGACGCTGTCGCGGCGCTTACCGAGGCCACCAAGGCCGAACGCAGCGCCGCGCGCACCCGCAACGCCGCATGAGCAGCACTGCTGCCACCCTGCCCAGCCCTGCCGCGCGCCCATTGCCAAGCGTCGGCGCGCAGAGCTGGATCATGCTCGCAATCGGCGTGGTGCTGGCGCTGCAAGGCGCGCAAGTGTTCACCCGCGCGATCAACTGGGACGAATTCGGGCATTACAATCACTTGGTCCAGCTGAATGCGGGCACGCTGCCGCAGGTGCTGCAACGCGGCCATGCCTTTGCCTTTGCCTGGGTGCCAGGCCTGCCGGGGAACAATCTCGATCACATCATGGTGATCCGGCTGTTCATGATCGCTTGCGAGGTCGTCTCGCTGGCAGCGATTGTCGGCGTGGCCAGCCGCTTTGCCGATCGCACAACGGCGCTGCTGTGCGCGCTGGCATGGGTCAGCTTTTCCTATGTATTCCAGCACGGTGCATCGTTTCGCTACGATCCACCGATCACGGCGCTGCTGCTGACAACGCTGTGGATCATTGTCCGCAGCGACCTGGGCTGGCGGGCGATGTTCGGCGCGGCAGTGCTGATCGCGCTGATGCCGCTGGTGACGGTGAAGGCGGTGCTTTACGCGCCTGCCTTTGCGGGGTGGTCTGGTGGCGCTGGAGCGAACATGGCCGTTCTCCCGGCTACATATTGCGGCTGGCGGCGATGAGTGTGCTGGCACTGGTTCTGTGCGCGGTACTGCTGGCGGGATTGGGGCAATTCGTCGCGGAAACGCCGGGCCGAGGCGGCGGAGCATTTCTTTCCCGCGCGGCGGAAGGGACCTTCGCACTGTTCGCCAATCCCAACGGTCTGCCATTGGCGCTGGGGCTGGCGCGCAATCCGGTGGTAATTGCGCTGCTTGCCTTCGCGCCCTTCGCTATCGCCCGTTCGCCCCGCCCGCTGCCGGAGAAGATTGCTCTGGCGGGCCTGTTCCTGCCGGTGCTGACGCCGCTCTTCTACGTCAACACCGCGCCCTATTTCTTCGTTTTCCTGCTGCCGCCGCTGCTGATCGCGTCCGTGGACGGACTGAGCTACGCCGCTACTCGCTTCGGTCCGGCTCGCATGGCGCTGGTGCTGGCACTGTTCCCGCTGCTGACCATCGCCACCGAGGAGCCCTCTGCCCTCCCCAGCCAGCGCCAGTTGCGCGCCGCTGCAGAGGAAACCTTCGGTGACGACATCGCCTACATCGATTTTCCCGGCGTGCTCGGCACGAGTGGCAAGGCCAACGCCTTCATGTCCCCGCTGGTGGTGCAGAACCGCCAGCGTGAGGGTGAGCTGTTGATCCGCCCGGTACTGGAAGCTACCCCGGTGCCGCTGGTCATCAATAATCACTTCATCCTGGAATCGGCGCTGGAAACCGATGAAGATGAGTACCTGATGCCGCCCGATCTCGCCGCGCTGCGCGACAATTACGTGCCCTTCTGGGGACCGTTCTGGCTGGCGGGACAGGAGGTACCGACGGGCTCAGGGGAGTTCCGGTTCGAGACGCTGGTGCCCGGTCCCTACACGGTGCAAGGGGCGGCGCTGGTGGTCGATGGCCGCCCAGTGGAGCCCGGAGAAGTGGTGCAGATTACCCGCGGTGCGCATGTAATTGGCGGCAATCGCATCGCTGCATCCCGCTTACTCTGGGGGGAGAATCTCAGTCCCCCCACTTACGATCCGCCGCCGGAGCCGCATTTCACTCCGTTCTGAACTCAACCCACCGGCAGCCACCTTCGCCTGCTCCACCAGTTCGCGCCACTCCGGTTCCTGCCCATAGCCCAGCGTCTGCATGTGTTCGCCGCAAAGTTGGTCGATCAGCAGCACGTCTTCCAGCCGCCAGTCGCGCCAGTTGCGCCGTGGCCCCTTGCTGGCGTTGCGCACGCTCTGGTTGAAGCCTTCCATCTCCTTGATGCGGAACATGCCGTCAAAGGCGGCAAAGGCGATCAGTTCGTCCGCCGGGCCCGGATCTTCGCCGAACAGGTCTTCGAAGCGGAACAGCCGCGCATTGGGCGATGTCGCACTCACTTTCAGCAATTCGCGGTGGATGATCCGCCAGTCCCATGCCAGCCGCCCGAATTGCGACAGCCCGTCCCAGCGCGCAATCCATTCGGTATCGCCGATCTGCTTGGGGGTGAGCGGACCGAGCGGGAACCAACCGCCAAACAGTTTCGTATGCCGCTTGGGCTGATGCCGACGCCAGCTTTCCACCCAGTCGCGCGGATCGCGGGCGATGCAGATCAGCCGATGCTGCGGATAGGCTTCATCCAGCAGCGGCGCGACCATCCAGTAACGCCCGCTGCTTTCCACCACCAGCGGTTCGCGAAATCGAAGCGTGATAGCCCGCCCGCTGTTCGCGCAGGCGGCGGATCACGGTGGCGGGCGGCATCTCCCCAGTCATGTAGCGGTGGCCGAGCACCCGCAGGCCGGAGGTGCCGAGCATCCGCCCGAACAGCATGTGCCACAGCCCAAACTGGCGAATGCGCAACAGCGACCGGCCGCGGTTCAGCGCCAGCACATCGGGTTCATGCTCCGAATGGCAATCGGCGATCACCTCGTCCAGCCGCTCGCCGAAAAAGGTCGTCCCGGTCCGCCCGCCGGACGCGACGAATACCAAACGTCTATCCATGATTTTCCTGTTCCTGTCGCATTCCCGAAAGCAGGCACACCAGTGCTACCAGCCCGCTTCCGGCAAGACCCAGCAGCCGATTAAGCGCTGCGGTGAGGAATGCAAGCGCCGCTGGAATGCCCACAGTGAGGGCAATGGCAGCGCTGATTCCTTCAGATATTCCCAGCCCTCCCGGAGCGATGCCGATCAGCGTTGTCAGTGTGCCGCCAATCACGAACACCGCCGTGTTGAAGAACGATGCGGTGTAGCCGAGCGCCGCGAAACAGGCCCAGAAGCGCAGCACGGTCGTTGCCAGAATCCCGAGCCGGACGCCTATCATGCCCGCCAGTTGCCCCCCGGTCAGCCGCCCGGCCAGCCAGCGCAAACTTACCGCGCACAACACCGCCGATCCCAACGCCAGCGCCCCTGCGAGCAGCGGGAGACGAACCGTAATCGGCAGCGCGGCCACCAGACCCGCCATGCCCAGAGTCAGCACGCTCGACCAGGCGAGGATGCGCGCACTGTCCGCCGCGCTGGCACCGGCCTGCATCAGCGCTGCCCCGCGCATGATCGCGGCACCCGGAATCGGCAACAATTCCGCCACCCGGCCATAGGCGGTCACCATGATCGCGGTGCGCCCATCGATCCGCTGATCCACCGCGCGGGCCAGCAATTGCAGGTTGATCGCCGCCACCAGCAGATTGGCGGGCACCAGCACCAGCAGCACCAGTGCCAGCCAGGTCAAATCGACGTCGCTCCAGTCGATGGCGATCCGGTCCAGCGCCCAGACAATTCCGCCGACGAACAGCAGCAGCGAGGCCAGGCCAATCGGTCGCCGATAGGTCTTGGCCTTATTGCGCAGGCGTTTGCCCGCCTGCATCAGCGTATCGATCTGCATCGCCCGATGTTTCCGCGCCCGGCGCAAAATGCAAGGGGTGCGGCCTGCCAGTCCCCTGTTGAAGACTGCCGCTGACGGCTGGCCGCCATTTGCATCACGCTGCGGCTGCGCGCATTGTCCGTCCATGCCATCCGACAGTGCCGCCACCCCCATCACCCTTCTCGCACCCCTGCCACCCTTGCGCGGCGGGATTTCCCGGCACAGCAATGCCTTGCTGCGGGCGCTGGCGGGGCAAGCAGGTCTCGACGTGTACGCGGAGGGCTTTGCCCGGCTTTACCCGTCCTTCCTCTATCCCGGCGAAAGCATGGAAGACCCTTCGCAGGAATCCACGCTTGCTTTGCCGATCCACCGCGATCTCGATACGCTGAACCCGCTAAGTTGGCGACGGGTGGCGCGGCGCATCGCGCAGCGCGGCGGCATTCTGGTGATCCCGGCGTGGACCTTCTTCACCGCCCCCTGCCTCGGCTGGATCGCGCGGGCAGTGCGGCGTCGCGGCGTGGAGGTGGTGATGCTGGTGCACAATGTCACCGACCATGAGCAAAGCTGGTGGAAGTCACGCCTGTCCCGCTGGCAACTTGCCGCCGCAGACCGCTTCGTGACCCACACTCCGGAACTTTCGGCGCAATTGCGGGATCGCGGCCTGTCCGCTCAGATAAGCGAGATTCCACATCCCCCTTACGCCGACTTCCCGCCCGCCGAAGGGCGTTTGCCGCGCGAGAAGCCGCTGGAATTGCTCTGTTTTGGGCTAGTGCGGCATTACAAGGGCGTGGATATCGCGCTCGACGCGTTGGAGCTTGGCGGCTTGGAGCATGTCCGCCTCACCATCGCAGGCGAAGTGTGGGCCGACGCCGCCGGAATTGCCGAACGCGCCCGCACGCTGGGCAATGTCGAACTGGTGAATTGTTACGTCTCCGATCAGGAAGCCGCCGAGTATTTCGCCCGCGCCGATGCGGTGCTGCTGCCCTACCGCAGCGTCACCGGATCGGGCGTGCTGGCAATGGCGCGCCACTATCGCCGTCCGGTGATCGCCAGCGACCTTCCTGCACTGCGCCGCGAGATCGATGCTGATCGATTGGGGTGGACCTTTCCGACCGGTGATGCAGCGGCCTTGGCGCAGCTTCTCCGAACCGCAATCACACGCCAACAAGCGGTAGAAATTTCTGCCGCGATGCCCTCTGACCCAGTCGCTTCGGGATGGGACAAGATGGCGCGGGCCATAGCCGGAATCAGATCAAACTAATCCGGCCGCGCCGCCAATCCTTAGCGAAATGTTTACCAAACAAGACGATGAAGTGACTGGCGCATTGCAGCCTTGTGGCTTTGCAATTTTGCACAGTGAATTTTGATTGAGAAGCGAGGGGCATCGATGAGCGCTTTCGGAAGAAAGAACGGAGCTGGCGGAATGAGCGGAGGCGCACGCCCGAGCTTTGGTGTCGCCAAGCCGATGCGCGGCGGCCCAGCAACTCCCTCCTCAGAATCTTCGTTTCCCGTTGGAGGGGACCAGTTTCCACCCATGCCCGCCGAAGGCGCACCGATCGACAATAGCAACAACCGGAACATTGACGCGCTCAGCCGCCTGGCGGATCGCGCAAATTCCGTGCACGAAAAGCAGGAAGTCGGCGGCTTCGAAGCCAGCGTTCACAAGATCAAGGAACAGGTGCTGCCGCGCCTGCTCGAACGCGTCGATCCCGAAGCAGCCGCCACACTGTCCAAAGAAGAGCTGTCGGAAGAATTTCGCCCGATCATCATGGAAGTGCTGGCGGAGCTGAAAGTCACCCTCAACCGGCGCGAGCAATTCGCGCTGGAAAAGGTGCTGATCGATGAACTGCTCGGCTTCGGCCCGCTGGAAGAACTGCTCGGCGATCCGGACATCACCGATATCATGGTCAACGGACCCGATCAGACCTACATCGAAAAGAAGGGCAAGCTGATCATCGCGCCGATCAAGTTTCGCGATGAAAACCACCTGTTCCAGATTGCCCAGCGCATCGTCAACCAGGTCGGCCGCCGGGTCGATCAGACCACGCCGCTGGCCGACGCCCGCCTCAAGGACGGCAGCCGCGTCAACGTGATCGTGCCGCCGCTTTCACTGCGCGGCACCGCCATCTCGATTCGTAAGTTTTCCGAAAAGCCGGTCACGCTGGATAACCTGCGCGACTGGGGTTCGATGAGCGACAAGATGTGCACCGCGCTCAAGATCGCGGGGGCCTGCCGGATGAATATCGTCATTTCGGGCGGTACCGGTTCGGGCAAGACGACCATGCTCAACTCGCTGTCGAAGATGATCGATCCGGGCGAACGCGTGCTGACGATTGAAGACGCCGCCGAACTGCGCCTGCAACAGCCGCACTGGCTGCCGCTGGAAACCCGCCCGCCCAACCTTGAAGGCCAGGGCGCGATCACCATCGGCGATCTTGTCAAGAACGCGCTGCGTATGCGGCCGGACCGGATCATCCTGGGCGAAATTCGTGGCGCCGAAGCCTTCGATCTGCTCGCCGCCATGAACACCGGCCACGATGGTTCGATGTGTACGCTCCACGCCAACTCCCCGCGCGAATGCCTTGGCCGTATGGAAAACATGATCCTGATGGGCGACATCAAGATCCCCAAGGAAGCCATCAGCCGCCAGATCGCCGAATTGGTCGATCTGATCGTGCAGGTGAAGCGCCTGCGCGATGGTTCGCGCCGCACCACCAACGTCACCGAAGTGATCGGCATGGAAGGCGATGTGATCGTGACGCAGGAACTGTTCGCCTTCGAATATCTCGACGAGGGCGACGACGGCAAGATCATCGGCGAACACCGTTCATCGGGCCTGCGCCCCTATACGCTGGAAAAGGCCCGCCAGTTCGGGTTCGATCAGGCTTACTTGGAAGCCTGCTTGTAAGGGATTATCCCTTCAGCCAGCCGATTGTTCCGAAAGCCAGCAATGCCAGCCCGGCAAAGCTGCTCAGCGCGGAGATGTCGCGCCACGGCATGATGCCGACCGCATCGATATGCTTGCGCCGCTCCCGTCGGCGTTCACCCAGCAGCGCGATTGCGGACAGCGCCAGCAATGCGCCGCCAGCCACCAGATAGCGCGTCGCATCACTCGCGAGCAGGAGGAAGTGCGGCCAATGCATCGCGCGGGATATGGAAAGCCACGCACCGCTCGACAAGAGTTGATCGTCTGCCCCATCCGCCTAAGGCGCGTGAGGTGAGCGATAGCCAAACTGATACTGACAGGCCGCTACTAGCGCTGCTGCTGCGACTACTGGGCGTCGCCGGGCTCGCAGTGATGGCGGTACAGATCAAAGTGGCGGCGGACAGCGGTGTACATATTGCCGAAATCATCTTCTGGCGGCAGTTCATTTCCATCCCCATCCTGATTGGCTGGGCGATGTTGGCCGGTGGAGTGAGCCTGCTCGGCACTCGCAGACCGAAAGCTCACGGGATGCGCGCGCTGTTCGGCTTTGTCGGGATGGTCTGCAATTTCGGCGGCGTCATCATGCTCCCGCTGGCCGAAGCGACTACGCTGACCTTTGCCGCGCCGATCTTCGCCGTCATCCTTTCGGTTGTCTGCATGCGCGAGACGGTAGGCTGGTGGCGCTGGGGATCGGTGCTGGCGGGGTTTGCCGGGATCGTGGTGATTGCCCAACCTGGCGGCGGGCACATTCCGCTGTTCGGGGCCGCCGTGGCACTGAGCGGTGCGTTTATGATCGCGCTGATATCGATCCAGATTCGCGATCTTGGACGCACCGAAAAGCCGATGGTGATCGTGTTCTGGTTCGCCGTGGTAAGTTCGCTGGTGAGCTTGCCGGCGCTGTTCCTCGTGTTCCAGCCACACTCCACACATGAATGGCTGCTGCTGCTCGGCATCGGCCTGTCGGGCACTTTCGGGCAGGTGTTCATCACGCTTGCGCTCCGGTACGGCAAGGTTTCCAGCGTGATAGTGATGGACTATTCGAACATCATCTGGGCGACACTGCTTGGCTGGCTGGTCTATTCCACCTTTCCGCCCGCCACCACCTGGATGGGCGCACCGCTGGTGGTGTTGGCGGGGATCATCATCGCCTGGCGGGAACGCGTCGTAAGCCAGCGTCGCTTCGTCGATCAACGGCAGGCGACAGGAACTTGAGCCGGGTATGGCGGTTGTTGCAGCAAAGCCCCTTCATGGTTGGGAGCAGATCACATTGAACAGGAGCCATATTATGGCACGCAAGATTATTCTCGTTTTCACCGCAGCGGTTTTTGCCCTTTCAGCCACCGCCTGCAATACGGTGAAGGGCCTAGGCCGGGACATTGAATCCGTCGGCGACGCGGGCGACCGGGCAATCTGACGCTAAGCATTCGCTGAAGCAGGGCCGCAGGGTGCCTGTCGGAGCGATCCGGCGGGTGCTTTTGATTGTCCTTGATATCGATGCAGTTAGATTTTGAGATGGCTGCCGAGCATCGGACGCCGCGCATCGCTCACAATTTCATCCGTTTTCGCGGGCCGGCAAAAGCTCGCGCCCGTTGTTCGCGGATTAGGAACCACAGCAGCAACCCGGCAGGCCCAGCAATAAAGGTGAGCAGCAGCACCGGTCCCTGCACCAGCCGGGAGAATTTCTTATGATCTGCATCTCTGGCGATCCACAGGCCGGTAAACAGGTCGAATGCGAGGTAATGCATCCAGCCGATAGTTACGCCCGCATCCGACGCAAATAGCCCCCGCACACCAGCGATGGTGGTGAACGAGGCTGCTTCCGCTTCACCCGTTGTAACCGGATCAACCAACCCGCCCAACAGCAGCCCAAACAGCACAACATAGGCAAGGCACAGCAGCCCCACCCCGGCGTAGAAAACCAGCGATTGCAGGAACGGCCCGCGCGGCAGGGCGATCAGCACCAGCCACATCAGCAGCGCCCAGCCATTGGCGGCGGCGAACAGGGCATCCCAGATCATTGCATCTCCATAACGACTGCGTCTTGACCGCGCCTGAACTCGGTGGACAGCCGCATCAGCCCGTCGTGTTCGTGAACGAACTGGCCACCCGCTTTCGCTATCGCTCCTGCCAACGCAGCATCGGCAAGATCGGTGGCGCGGATCGAGCGATACTTGCTGTTATCCCCGCGCAAAAACAGATCGGCCAGCGGTGCGAATATCTGCCCGAGCTTTTCCAACACGCGAATATCGTTCTGCCGCTTGCCGCGCAGCAGGCCGGGGCGCAGCAGGTCGAGACGGTGGAAGTGCAGTGCCTTGAGGTCCTTCTCGGTCTCCCCCTTCACCCGAAGATAGTTGTTCTTCGCGTAGGGGTCGGCCCCCACAGAGGACACCTGGACAAAATTGCGCACCCCTGCCGCCTTGGCCGCGCGCGCCAGTTCCAGCACCAGATCGTGATCGACCGCGCGAAACGCCGCGCTGCTGCCCGCCTTGCGGTGCGTGGTGCCGAGCGCGCTGATGACCGCGTCCGGGGCGAGTTGCGCCACGATGTCTGGCCACTGGTCGCTTTCGGCCAGCACCAGTTCCATGCGCGTGCCTGCCGGGAAGGGTATCTCGCGCCGGGCGAGGCCTTGCAGCGTGATCCCGCGCAGGTTCGGGCGAGCGGGCGATGATCGTGCGCCCGATCAGCCCGGTCGCCCCCACCAGCAGCACGCGCACGGGATCAGACATTGGACAGGCCTTCGGGTACCGAACCGAACAGCCGCTCATACTGACGGATGGCGTAGTTGTCGGTCATCCCGGCGATGAAATCGGCGATGTGGCGGGACCGCGCAGGTTCTTCCGGCGGCAGGCGTTCGGCCCAGCCCTGGCGTCATCAGCGACGGGTCGTCGTCATAGGCGGAGTAGAGCTGCGCGATCACCTGTTGCGCCCGTTCCGCCGTGCGCAGCTGGTCCGCATGGTGATACAGCCGCTCATACATGAAGCGCTTCAGCCGCCGTTCGCGCGCCGCCATTTCGGGCGAGAACGCCGCCAGCGCCCTGCCCGCGCCGCGCACCTCCTCCACGCTTTCGACACCGGCAAGATTGGCGCGCGTCGTTTCCAGCAGGTCGTTCACCATCACCCCGATCTGGCTGCGCACCAGTTCGCGGAGCAATTGCTCGCGCGGCGGCACGGGGAAAGCGGCGCTTCGACATTCGCGCCACAGGTCGGCGAGGAAATCGAGTGTCAGCAGATCGTCGAGATCGAGGAACCCGGCGCGCAGGCCATCGTCGATATCGTGGTTGTCATAGGCGATATCGTCCGCCAGCGCTGCCACCTGCGCCTCCAGCGTCGGCCACCGCGCCAGATCGAGCGGATAAGCGGCGTCGAGTTCGGCCAGCGCCCATTTGGGCGCGCCACCGGGCCATTGTGCTTGGCCAGCCCTTCGAGCACTTCCCAGCTCAGGTTGAGGCCCGGCATTTCGCAATAGGGGCTGTCGAGCCGCATCGCACGTGCGCAGGGTCTGGCCGTTGTGATCGAACCCGCCGTGCGCCGCCAGCGCCGCTTCCAGCGCATCCTCGCCCGAATGGCCGAACGGCGGATGGCCGAGATCATGCGCGAGGCACAGTGCCTCGGTCAGATCCTCGTCGAGCCGCAGGTCGCGGGCGATCACGCGGCCGATCTGCGCCACTTCCAGGCTGTGGGTCAGCCGCACCCGGTAATGATCGCCATCGGGGGCGACGAACACCTGCGTCTTGCCCGCCAGCCGGCGGAAGGCGATCGAATGGATGATCCGGTCCCGATCGCGCTGGAAAGCGGTGCGCGGCCCGCGCGCGCCTGTGGCCCGGCTGGCAAATTCGCGCCCGCGACTGGCGGCGGGATCGGCAGCATAGGGCGCGCGGGGCATGGCTGCGCGCTAGGTGAGCTGCGCGCACTGGCAATGGGAACAGCCGGCGAACGCCGCGTGAAAAGCGCGGACTGGCCAGCTCTACGCCCGCCATGATCCACTGCGCCGCAGCATCGGCGTGGATGCGCATGCAATCGTAGATCGGCAGCACATTGGCATTCACGTCCACCATCAGTTCCAGTTCGGTGCAGGCGAGCATCACTGCCTCGCGCCCCTTCGCGGCCGAACCGGGTCAACATGCGTCCTGCATCGCGCGTTCGGATTCGCTTGCTGCGCCTTGCCCAGCATCAGTTCTTCGTAGATGATCCGTTCGAGCAGTCGCTCTACGTCTCCATCTGCGGCGGCATCAGGTCCACCCCATGCGCCACCAGGCGGCGGCGGTAGAAGCTTTCCACCATCACATTGCGCGTGCCGACCAGCGCGGCGCGCTCGATCCCGTCGGCCTCCATCTTCTCGCCCACGCATTCGGCGATGTGGAGGATCGGCACCTCGACCTGCGCCTGCACCTCGCGATAGACGCTTGTGCATCGAATTGGCGGCGATCACGATCATTTCCGCGCCCGCCGCCGCCAGCCGATTGGCCGCATCGGTCAGCACCTGCGCGCCGCGCGCCCAGTCTTCCTCGCTATTGAGCCGGTAGCCCTGCGCGAAATCGAGGCTTTCGATCACCATCGGCGCCGAGGCGCGCATGTCCACCTCGCGCTGGATCGACCGTGTTGATGCTGTTCGTAATAGCGGGCGGGTCGACACCCAGCTCATCCCGCCGATCAGCCCCAACTTGCGCATGTCTTCCCCTTGTGAACTTGCGCGGACGCTAGGGGATGGCGGCCAGCGGGTCTAGCGCGCCAGCCCGCTTGCACACAGCGCAGCCGAGCTGGTGGTGACCGCGATCACTTCGGCTGTCACCCACCCGGCGCACCCGGTGGAGATAATCCTGCAAGCTGGATTCGCGCGCGCTGCGTGAGGGCACCGCGCAGTTCCTCCAGCCGCCGCAACTGGGAATGGTGAGCCGTTCGGTCATACGATCCGCCATGCAGGTGGCGATCGGTTCGCTAAGCCCCGCATTGGTGAGTGCGTTCTTCACCCGCCCTTCGGCAATCGTCGCGCAGCCCGCCAGCGCCAGTGCGCCGGCCAGCAGCAATACGCCGCGCCTCAATGCGCCAGCGCCTTGACGATTTCCTCGACCATCTTCTTGGCATCGGCCAGCAGCATCATCGTCTGGTCCATGTAGAACACGTCGTTATCGACCCCCGCATAGCCGACCCCGCCCATGCTGCGCTTGATGAAGAACACCTGCTTGGCCTTGTCCACATCGAACACCGGCATGCCGTAGATCGGGCGATGACTTGTCGGTCTTGGCCGCCGGATTGACGACGTCGTTCGCGCCGATGATGAAGGCGACATCGGCCTGCGCGAATTCGCAGTTGATATCCTCCAGCTCGAACACCTCGTCATAGGGCACGTTGGCTTCGGCCAGCAGCACGTTCATGTGCCCCGGCATGCGGCCCGCCACCGGGTGGATGGCGATATTTCACCTCCACGCCCTTCCTTCTTCAGCAGGTCGCGCCATTTCGCGCAAGGCGTGCTGCGCCTGCGCCACCGCCATGCCGTAGCCGGGGATGATGATGACCTTTTCCGCCTGCTTCAGCATGAAGGCCGCATCCTCCGCGCTGCCCGCTTCCACGGCCGCTGTTCGCGCGCCGCGCCGCCGCCGCAGCCGCGGCATCGGCGCCGAACCCGCCCGCGATCACCGCGATGAAGCTGCGGTTCATCGCCTTGCACATGATGTAGCTGAGGATCGCGCCCGAACTGCCGACCAGCGCGCCGGTGATGATCATCGCGGTGTTGTGCAGCGTGAAGCCCATCGCCGCCGCCGCCCAGCCGGAATAGCTGTTGAGCATCGACACCACCACCGGCATGTCCGCCCCGCCGATCGGGATGATCAGCAGGAAGCCGATGATGAAGGCCAGCGCGGTGATCGTGAGCGATCACCCACAGGCTCTGGTCAGTCATGAAATAGCCGGTCAGCCCGAGGATCGCCACCAGCGTGCCGAGATTGATCACGTGCCGCCCGGGCAGCATGATCGGCGCGCCGCTCATCTTGCCCGCCAGCTTGAGGAAGGCGATGACCGAGCCGGAGAAGGTGATCGCGCCGATGGCAATGCCGAGGCCCAGCTTCGAGCCGGCTAGACCGGGTTGATCTGCCCGTCAGCGCCGAGAATCCCGAAGGCTTCCGGGTTGAGATAGGCCGCCCAGCCCACCAGCACCGCGGCAAGGCCGACCAGGCTGTGGAACGCCGCGACCAGCTGCGGCATGTCGGTCATCGCGATGCGCCGGGCGGTCACCAGCCGATCACCGCCACCGATGGCGACCGCGGCGAGGATCTGGAACAGGGTCACCAGATCGTCAGCCGATGGCTGCGGCAGAAAGCCGCCCGGTGGCACGGGCGCATCGAGCAGCAGCGTGGTGACCACCGCGATCAGCATGCCGACCATGCCGAACCGGTTGCCCGCTGCGCTGCTCGCCGGACTGGACAGCCCGCGCAGCGCGAGGATGAACAGCACGCCCGAAACCAGATAGGCGAGCATCGCCCAGGCGCGGGGACGCCGAAGCAGGTCGTGGCGCTCGGAGGTCCATCACTTCTTGCTCCTTCTTCTTGTACATCGCCAGCATCCGCGCCGTCACCGCAAAGCCGCCGAAGATGTTCACGCTGGCCAGCACCACCGCCAGCAGCCCCAGCCATTTGGCCGCCCCGCTCCCGCTTGCCGCCGCCGGCGATCAGCGCGCCGACGATGATGACCGAGGAAATCGCATTGGTCACCGCCATCAGCGGCGTGTGCAAGGCGGGGGTGACCGACCAGACGACGTAATAGCCCACGAAGCAGGCCAGCACGAAGATCGAAAGGATCGAGATGAAGTCCATGTCAGGCCGGACAGCTCCGGTAAATCCTCGCCCCTTTGGGGGAGGTGGCAGCCGCGCCAGCGGCTGACGGTGGGGGCAGTTGAGCGCAATAGCGGAGCAATCGCGTCGGCGGTCTCTGACGGGTCGCTTCAGCACATCGGCGGCGAGAACATCGCATGACTTCAACACCCTGACTCGCGCATGCCGAGTCGTCGCGAACCGCGTCACGCGACGGACGAACTCCCATGTCATGCGGCGATCCCGTCAACTTCGATGCCAAGGCGTTTGGCAGCGCAGTAGAAATCGAGCGCGATCATTCGCGCACCGAGATGTTGCCTTGCGGAATTTCAGGCCGGATGGCTTGCCGCGCAGATGGGTCCATCAGAAGCACTGTCAGGCAGAGACATTTCCTTGCGCAGCTTCTTTGCTCGCTCGAGCGATTCGGGCGTGTCGGTCTTCCATCGAGCCCCCACCGTCAGCGCTGCGCGCTGCCACCTCCCCCACAGGGGGAGGATCGCTGGAGGACATCAGCCGACCTCACCCCTTCAACCTCTCGTGCACCACCGCCCCGCCACGCGTCAGCCGCACCGCTTCGCCGATTTCCTCGTCCAGCACCGGCCGCCCGGCTTCCTTGTCCCAGAAGGCATTGAGGAAGTTGAACAAATTGCGCGCATAAAGCGCGCTCGGCATCCGCCGCCAGAGTGCGCCGGGGTGTTGGCATAGCCCATGATCTTGCACCCCGTGGCGTCTCCACCACCTGATCCGCCACCGCTGCCTTCCACATTGCCGCCCTGCGCCACCGCCAGATCGAAGATCACGCTGCCGGGCCGCATCGTCGCGATCTGCGCGTCGGTAATCAGCCGCGGTGCGGCCCGGCCCGGGAATCAGCGCGGTGGTGATGACGATATCCTGCTTGGCGATATGGCTGGAGACCAGTTCGGCCTGCGCCGCCTGATATTCCGCGCTCATTTCGGTGGCATAGCCGCCCGCGCCCTCGCCCTCGATCCCGGCGACATTCTCCACGAACACCGGCTTGGCGCCCAGCGACTGGATCTGTTCCTTGGTCGCGCAGCGCACATCGGTGGCGGAAACCTGCGCGCCCAGCCGCCGCGCGGTGGCAATCGCCTGCAAGCCCGCCACGCCCACGCCCATCACGAACACCTTGGCCGCCGACACCGTGCCCGCCGCCGTCATCATCATCGGAAAGGCGCGGCCATACTGGTTGGCCGCGGCGAGCACCGCCTTGTAGCCGGAAAGGTTGGACTGGCTGGACAGCACGTCCATGCTCTGCGCGCGGGTGATGCGCGGCATGAATTCCATCGCCAGCGCCTCCAGCCCGGCGGCGGCATAGGCATCGCACCCGCTCGCGCTGGCCGAACGGATCGAACACCGCCGCCACCCAGGCACCCGGCTTCGCGCCAGCCAGCAGCGCCGGATCGGGCGCCGCCACCGCCAGCACGATATCCGCGCCCTGCCACCGCTTGCGCGGCAGCACCCAGCTCGGCCCCGGCTTCGGCGAAGGCGGCATCGGGAATCGCGGCGGCCAGCCCGGCCCCGTGTTCCACCGCCACGGCCGCGCCCAGCGCGATGAACTTCTTGACCGTTTCAGGCGTCGCCGCCACGCGGGTTTCCCCGGGGCTGCGTTCCTTCAGGATGGCGATGCGCATAGGCCGGCGCCGACCGGTCAGGGCGGATCAGGACGACGATGACGAGCGTCAGCACCGCCAGCAGCGGCACCGACCACTTCACGGTGCTGATGAAGCCTTCATAGGTGCCGGTGGCAGCCTTCATGTCATGTGGATTGGCCATGTCGATTCTAGCTCTTCCCTGTTTGCGAGCGGAAACTGTCATCTGCGTCTAACGCGCCCGGCGGTCTGGCTCAAGGGTTTGGGTGCAACTGTTCGCTTAAGCCGCCATTTACCCTCGCCTGCTAGGCGGGTGGTTCGAAGGCCCGTGCGATCCGGGCGCAACCGGTGGGGACCATGGCCGAAGCTGAACAGCGGCTGCTGATGTTGATCGACGATGAGCCGGCGCAAAGCCGCCTGATCACTGCGCTCGCCAGCCGCGAGGGATGGCGCACGATCGTGGTGGAGGATGCCGAAAAGGCCATCGCCACGCTCGGCACGCGGCAGGGCATGCAGCTTGTCCGCGATCATTCTCGATCAATGGGTTCCGGGCGATCAGGCCTGCGAACTGATCGCGGAACTGAAGGAACGCCGCCCCGCGCTGCCGATCCTGATGCTCACCACCAGCACCTCGCCGCTGCTGGCGGTGGAGGCGATGCGCGCCGGGGCGACCGATTACCTCGTCAAGCCGGTCGCGCCCGACCGGCTGATGCAGGCGCTGCGCAACGCCACCACCCGCGAAGCGCCGCAAGGACGAACTGACCCCGCTGACCGAAAAGATGAGCGGCATCCTCGATTTCGATGCGATGGTCGGCACCGCCCCGCCGTTCCGCGATGCGCTGGCCAAAGCGGCCAAGGCGGCGCGCGGCCACGGCCATGTGCTGATCGAAGGCGAAAGCGGCACCGGCAAGGAAATGCTGGTGCGGGCGATGCAGGCCGCCAGCCCCCGCGCCAAGGCCGCGTTCCGCATGGTCAATATCGGCGGGGTTCCCGCCAGCAGCCTCGAATCCTTGCTGTTCGGGCATGAAAAGGGCGCCTTCCCCGGCGCTTTCGAACAGCAGGTCGGCGTCGTTGCAGCATTGCGACGGCGGCACGCTGGTGCTCGACGAGGTCGACCGGCTGTCCACCGACTTGCAGGATCGGCTGCTCGAAGTCGGTGCAATTGCACCAGGTGCGGCCCATCGGCGCGCGCTATTCCTACAAGGTCGATGTGCGGATCATCTCCGCCAGCAATCTGCCGCTGAAGGATCTGGTCGCCACCGGCCATTTCCGCGCCGAACTGCTGAGCGCGCTTTCGCGCACCGCAATCGAACTGCCCCCGCTGCGCAAGCGCACCGGGCGACATTTCCGCGCTGACCCGCCATTTTCTCGACACGGATCGGCGAACAGCCGGGCCTGCGCCAGATGGGCATCACCCATGATGCGCTGCAACTGCTGTCGGCCTTCGACTGGCCGGGCAATGTGCGGCAATTGCAGGCGGTGCTGTTCCGCGCCGCCGTGTTCTGCGACGGCGATGCGCTGACCGCCGAGGATTTCCCGCAAGTGCGCGAGATTGTCGGCGATACCGGCCACACCGGCCCGGCCATGCGCGAAAGCGCCGGGGTCCAGCTCTATACCGATGACGGCAATCTGCGCCCGCTGGAAGAGATCGAGGCCGATGTCATCCGCCTCGCCATCGGCCATTATCGCGGCCGCATGACCGAAGTGGCGCGACGGCTGGGGATCGGGCGTTCGACGCTCTATCGCAAGCTGAGCGACCTGGGGATTGATAACGCGGCCTGATTAGCCTTGCGAAAGCCCATCCGGGCCTTCGTCCTCGGAGCTGTTCCCTTCGCTCGCGCTCCGGGGCACCTGCGGGCGGCCGGTCGGCCTTGCGGACCCGAGGGGTCCGATTTGCCTAGTTTT
>CAVZHE010000007.1:0-18498 GCA_963774985.1 uncultured Alphaproteobacteria bacterium | reverse complement strand
CGCGATGCGACGAGTGTGTGGCAGACAGAACAGGCGCAGCGGTTGATCGGTCTGACCCGCGAGGCGGGCGGCGAACTGACCTATGCCGAATATATCAACGAACCAAACGCCGCCCCGATGGAGCGGCTCCCCGCCGACTATTCGGTGGAAGACTACACCCGCGATCTCGCGATTTTCCGCGAGTGGGCGGCGCGCGAAGTGCCAAATGTTCTGACGACGGACCGCTGGTGGCATAGCCGAGCGCCGCCGCAATCGGCAGTGTCCAGTATTTGCCCCGTTCCGCGCGCGCGCTTAGCTGCTGCATTCCCCGTCCCCCGGTACTGTCTTATGGTTCGCTGGTGTCCCCAACACCTCGTGCGTGTTTTCCCCCAGATGCGGCGTCGGCCCGGCCACCTTGCCCGGTGTCTTGGAGAACCACGTTGGCACGCCCGGATAGCAGATCGTGCCGACATCGCTCTCCACGTGCTCGAAAAAGCCGATGGCCTTGAGATGCGGATCGTCGAACAATTCGTCGGTCGATTTCACCCGCGCGCAGGGGATTTCCAGCGGGGTGAGCAGATCGAGCCATTCCTGCGTGGTCCGCGTGGCAAAGGTCTGTGCCAGCAGCGCGTAGATCCGGTCGATATGCTTGGCGCGCTTCTTCAGCGTGTCGAATTCATCCGTCTGCCACTCGGGCTGGATCAGCCGCCATGAAGGCGTCCCAGTGCTTGTCGTTATAGACCAGCGCGGCGACATATGCCGTCCTTGCGTCTTGTACGGGCGGCGGTTGGGGGACACCGCGCGGTGATAATGCGCCGGGCCTAAGGGCGGATCGAACAGCATCCCGCTGGCGTGCTCCACCAGCATGAAGCTCGACATCGCTTCGAACATGCCGACTTCGACTTCCTGCCCTTCGCCGGTGCGCGCGCGGTGGAACAGCGCGGCAAGGGTGGCGTAGAGCCCGTGCAGTCCGGCGATCTTGTCCGCCATGATCGTCGCGGCAAAGCCGGGTTCGCCGTTCATCAGGCCCTGCACATGCGGGATGCCGCATTCGGCCTGAATGGTATCGTCGTAGGCAGGCTTGTCGCCATCGGGGCCGCGCCGTGAATAGCCGTAGCAATTGGTATAGACGATATCGGGCTTTATCGCGCTGACCGCGGCGTAATCGAAGCCCAGCTTGGCAATCGCCTTGCCGCGCATCGAGTGGATGAACACGTCGGCCTCGGCGATCAGGCCGCGCAGGGCTTGCTTGTGCGCCTCGTTGCGCAGGTCGAGCTCGACGCTTTTCTTGCCGCGATTGATATTGGTGAAGACCCCGCTCAAATCGTCGCTTGGGCCGACCTGACATAGCGCATGGCATCGCCGCCGGGCGCTTCCACCTTGATGACTTCTGCGCCCAGATCTGACATGATCTGCGTAGCATAAGGGCCAAACACCATCGCGGTTAGATCGACGACGCGTACGCTCGTAAGCGGGCCTGTTATGGGGGTGCTTCTGGTCTCAATTGTCATCTTGTAGCCGCGCTATCGCATGGCTGAGGCGCTGCCAACCACCTTGGAGGCTAAATTGAAAATCTTCGAATTGCGCGATTCTGAATTCAATAAGGCGAGTTCCTGATGGCCGAAGCCTATATCGTTGCCGCCGCGCGCACTGCCGGGGGGCGGGCGCGCAAGGGCGGGCTGGTCGATGTTCACCCCGCCGATCTCGGCGGCGGCAGTGCTCGATGCGCTGGTAGCGCGCAGCGGGATCGATCCTGCCAAGGTGGACGATGTGATCATGGGCTGCGTCACCCAGGGCGGCGAGCAGGCCTTCGCCTTCGGGCGCAACTGCGTGCTCGCATCCAGCCTGCCGAGACTCGGTTCCGGCAGTGACGATCGATCGCCAGTGCGGTTCCTCGCAGCAGGCGCTGCAATTCGCGGCGCAGGCGGTGATGTCGGGCACGCAGGACATGGTGATTGCGGCGGGTGCCGAAAGCATGACCCGGGTGCCGATGAATTCGAACTGGCAGTTGCACCTCGCGCAGGGGATCGGCACCGGGCCGTGGTCCTTGGCGATCCAGCAGCGCTACGGTGTCAAGGAATTCAGCCAGTTCCACGGTGCGCAGGCGATTGCCGACAAGTACGGCCTCAGCCGCGAAGCAATGGATGCGTTCGCGCTCGAAAGCCACCGCCAAGGCCGCCGCTGCCATCGATGCCGGGGCCTTCGCCGCCGAGATCGTGCCGGTGCAGACCCCTGCGGGCCTGTTCGCACACCGATGACGGGCTGCGCCGGGGCGGGACGCTGGAGAAGATGGGCGAGATCGCCGCGCTCACCGAGGGCGGCTCGATCACCGCCGCCAACGCCAGCCAGATGACTCGATGGCGCATCGGGCGTGTTGGTGGTGAACGAACGCGCGCTGAAGGACCACGGCCTCACTCCGCTGGCGCGGATCGTCAACCTGACGGTGACCGCGGGCGATCCGGTGATCATGCTCGAAGAGCCCATCGCCGGCGACCCGCAAGGCCTTGCAACGCGCCGGAATGCGGCTGGAGGACATCGACCTGTACGAAGTGAACGAGGCCTTCGCCTGCATCCCGATGGCGTGGCTGCAGGCGCTGGAGGCCGATCCGGCGAAGCTCAACGTCAACGGCGGCGCCATCGCGCTGGGCCATCCGCTCGGCGCGAGCGGGCACCAAGCTGATGACCACCATGCTCCACGCGCTCAAGGCGCGCGGCCTGCGCTACGGCTTGCAGACGATGTGCGAAGGCGGCGGCATCGCCAACGTCACCATCGTGGAGGCGCTCTGACATGGCATTGAAGACGCGCATCACGGAGCTGCTCGGGATCGAGCATCCGATCGTCCAGGGCGGGATGATGTGGGTGGGCCGCGCCGAACTGGCGGCGGCTGTCTCGAACGCCGGCGGCCTCGGCATCCTCACCGCGCTGACCCAGCCGACGCCTGACGATCTGCGCCGCGAGATCGACCGCTGCCGGACGATGACCGACAAGCCGTTCGGGGTGAACCTCACCATCCTGCCTTCGGTCAACCCGCCGCCCTATGCCCACTACCGCCAGGCGATCATCGATAGCGGGGTCAAGATCGTCGAGACGGCGGGTACAAGCCGCAGGAACATGTCGACGATTTCAAGGCGCACGGCATCATCGTGCTGCACAAATGCACCGCCGTGCGCCACGCGCTGTCCGCCGAGCGGATGGGGGTCGATGTCATTTCCATCGACGGCTTCGAATGCGCCGGCCATCCGGGGGAAGACGACATTCCCGGCCTGGTGCTGATCCCCGCCGCTGCCGACAAGGTGAAGGTCCCGATGCTCGCTTCGGGCGGCATCGGCGACGGGCGCGGGCTTGCCGCGGCGCTGGCGCTGGGCGCGGACGGGATCAACATGGGCACCCGCTTCTGCGCCACGCAGGAAGCGCCGATCCACGACGAGGTGAAACGCTTCCTGGTCGAGAATGACGAGCGCGCGACCAACCTGATCTTCCGCGAATTCCGCAACACCGGGCGGGTGGCGAAGAATCAGGTTTCGGACCAGGTGGTTGCCATCGGTCGCCGCCCCGATGCGAATTCGCCGATGTCCAGCCGCTGGTTTCGGGCGCCAAGGGCCGGGTGGCGCTGGAAAGCGGCGATCTCGACGCTGGCCTGATCTGGGCAGGCCAGATACAGGGCCTGATCCACGATATTCCCACCTGCGCCGAACTGCTCACGCGGATCGTCGCCGATGCGGAAGCGATCATCAAGGGCCGCCTTGCGCAGATGTGCAACTGAGCGGCTACGAAGCGAAAAGATGATTGTCGAGCGCCAGATCGATCATTCCATCGCCGGTGGGGCAGGCTCCAGCAGAACTGGTAGGACCCACAAGACTTGGAACCCCTCGACGGGCCATGTGCAGGCCGATGTGGCGCTGGGCGATGCGGCGCTGCTCGATCTGGCGGTGGCCAAGCCAGGAATGGGCTGCACTCGCCGCAAGCACCAAGCGAACATGGGGTTCGGCACTGGACATGATCGACACCAAGTGAGGTGACGTTTCCCTCGCGGTTTTCAACGATGCCCGGATGAAGGCCAAGGCCTATAGGTGGCGAGTGGCTCGCTGATGATCTTGAAAGGTTTGTGCGGTCGCCAGCCCTGCCGTGAATGGGGCAGTCCGCCTCGCTTGCCTTACTGGCCTGCGATCCGCAGACCTCGCCGACCTTCGCTGGCATGAAGTCGGCGATTAGGCCAGCATCCATCTGGCGCAGAAGTCTAGCAAAGGCATCAGACGCCGGGAGATGGTGGCAATGACACGGTACCTGGCGAGGTTGCTTCGGGAGCTACATGATCGCTCCCTGAAACCCGATGTGGACACGGTGCTGGTCACAGGCGATGGCACTCCGTGGTTATCGGCTGGTCTTAGCAAGCAAGTGGGCGACGCGCCGAAGAAAGCGGGTATCTTGTATGAGGATCACCGCAAGAAGCACCTCCATGACCGCCGAGGCACCTTGGCAAGCCAGCTGATGATATTGGGGCCGACCGATCAGGAGATCGCCCGAGCAATGGCAGGGTCGCCTGAAAAAGTGGCTATCACTCGGACGGTCTATGTTGACCAAGCGCAAACGGTTGTGGCACTGGCCAACCGTCTTGCCGCCAAGGCTGTAACCTGACCTGTAAACTGATGGGCCAGATAACCTCAAAAGCGGCAGCAATGCGGGTGTAGCTCAATGGTAGAGCAGCAGCTTCCCAAGCTGAATACGAGGGTTCAATTCCCTTCACCCGCTCCATTTTCAATTCACCCTACAGTATCTGGAAATGCGTGGGCTATTGCGGTAGCATCACCCTCGCAGCGCACCTGGCGCGACCAACACACGGGGGGAAAGCATGGCCGATTACCGCAGACTCGAAGAAGAAGTTGAAGGCGATGGCATCAAGATCGGCAAGTATCGCTATGTCGAAAAGCGCGTCATCACGCGGGGTATGCCCACTGCTGAAGGCGGGTTGCACTATGTCGCTGAGGCGACCGATATCTTCCAGCTGTGCATCGAACTGAAGGGCGGGGCGGTTCTGCTCGAGCCCGGAGCCTTGCAATATATGCACGGCAAGATCGAATCAACTGTCCACAAGCACGAGGACAAGGGCTTCCTGAGCCGCGCGCTGGCGTCTGCTGGCACGGGTGAATCCGCCTTTGCCACGCGTTTTTCCGGCTATGGGACGATCTGGACCGAGCCGGGTCGGCGGAATTTCATCATCGGCGCGATCGACGGCGATGCCCTTCTGCTCGATGACAAGGCTTTCTATGCCTGTTCCTCCGGCGTCCAGCTCACCTCACACCGCCACAGCAGCGTTTCCGGCGTGCTTTCGGGCAATGGCCTGATGCAGCCGAAAATGTCGGGCAAGGGCGTGTTTGCGGTTGAAGCACCGGTGCCGGTGGAGGAAATCGACGTGGTGGAACTGGATGGCAGTCAGGAACTGACTGTCGATGGCGATTTCATGTTGATGTATTCGGCAGAGCTGCAGGTAACGCTGGGCACTCTTGTGAAGGGTCTCAAGAATGCCATGCGCAGCGGCGAAGGCTTTGTTTACAAGCTGAATGGCCGCGGCACGGCGTGGATCATGCCAACGGCCAAGGTCACCTGAGTCCGATCAGAAGATCGGCCATGCGCGGTAGATGCTGAACACGCTGGTGGCGATCAGTACCAGCGCTACCGCCAGCAGCAGCGGGCGCGGGCTGACGCGTTTGACCAACATAGCTCCCAGCGGAGCGGCCAGTACGCCGCCGACGATCAGGCCGAGGGTGGCGATGGTGAATGCTGCGAATCCCAGCGTGGCGATGAAGGCGATCGAGATCGACAGAGTGATAAGGAACTCCGCCGAATTCACCGTGCCGATAATCTTGCGCGGATCGCCGCCCTGCACCAGCAGATTGGAAGTGACCACCGGGCCCCAGCCGCCGCCACCGGCAGCATCGAGAAATCCACCCACGGCGGCCAGCGGGCGGGTGAATTTCGGATCCTTGAACTTGGGTTCGCCCATCCGGATCGCCTTCACCAGCAGATAGATGCCGATCCCGGTGAGGTAGAGCATCACGAAGGGCTGGGCCACCGAAGCATCGACATTGCTCAGCAGGTAAGCCCCGGTCACCCCGCCAAGAATACCGAATGGGACCAGGCGCAAGAACAATTGCCAATCGATATTGCGATGCAGCGCATGGCTGGCACCCGAGGTGCCGGTGGTGAACACCTCGACAATGTGCACGCTCGCCGAAGCCGTGGCAGGCGGCACCCCCAGCACGCCGACCAGCAGGGTCTGCGAGATGACCCCGAAGGCCATGCCCAGCGCCCCGTCGACCATCTGCGCGGCAAAGCCGACCAGGATGAACGGCAGGATATCGACGAGCGTGATCTGGGTGAAGTCGAACATCACAAACTAACCCTGTTGATAGAGGAAAGTGCCCGCTGGACCTATCTGCGATCGAAGCGATCGTTCGCAGCGGATATTCTCAACTTAATTGGTTGACAATAGAAATCGCCACCGAGATCGGCTTTGTGCGACGAAAGATTTCGTTTTTGCGCCAAGCCGAGAAATTATCCGAGCAGGTCTTCATCGGCAAAGGGTGGCACCAGATCGATCGCGTCGGCGAGCGTGACTCCGTCGAGCAGGGCGGCGGTCTTGTCGCGGACCTGCAGCATCAGCGCGCGCGTGCGGCAGTCGCCTTCCTCCAGGCAGTTCTTGCATTGTCTCGTGGGCGTAGCGGCTGGCGCAGGGCACCAGTGCCAGCGAGCCGCGCATGATGCGGATGAGATCGCCGTAGGAAATGTCCACCGGCGGGATCGCCAGCCGGTAGCCGCCATCCTTGCCGCGCTGCGAATCGACCAGCCCGAAGCGCGCCAGTTCAGACAGGATCACCGTGAGGAAATTTGCCGGAATTCTTCTGCGCTTGGGCAATTTCGGCAAGCTGCACCTGACCCTGACCGTGGTGATCGGCCAGGTGTTGCATCGCACGGATCGCGTAACGGGTCTTCTGGGAAAGCACCGCTCCACAATGCGATCATCGCCGCGTCGGGGCAAGCCTTGAGCGCGCGGCAGCTTGCTGCAATAGGCTAAATGGCGATGGCACCCTTTTTCCTCACTTTCCTTGCCGTGACGCTGGCAATGCTCGCCGGGCGCGAAGCGGTGCGCGTTTCGCGGTTTGCGGGGGCGGGTGCAAATGCGGGCGCGCTGCTGGCCTTGGTTGCCATGGTGGCAATGGCGGCCTGCGCGCTGGCTGCGTGGCTGGCGGGAAATCTTGCCGAACTGCTCGGCCCGCAGCAGCAGGGCTGGTTTGTCGCTGCGGCGCTGGTGCTAGGCGCGCTCGAAGTGATTTTTCTTGATGCGCCCGCACCCCCGCGAGAGCCGACGCAGTCGCTTGGCGCGCTGGCGCTCGTGCTGTTCGCCGGGGTGTTGGCCGATGCGAGTGGTCTGCTGGTGCTGTCGCTTAGTGTGGCCACCGGGGAGCCGGTGATGGTGGTGGCAGGCGGCGGGCTGGGGGCAGCTATGGTGTTGGGGCTGGCGGCACTTGCCGGTGATGATTGGGAAAAGGTGCCGCGCCAGCCGCTGCGCTGGGCGGTGGGGGTGGCGCTGCTCGCGGGGGCCTTGGTAGTGGCGTTTTTCCCGCCTGAGGCGTTACAGTAGCAAGGATTTGCAGTGGCCTGGATCGACTTCATCGAAAATGCAACCGACGCGGAGATTGCGGAGTTCCTGCACCGCCAGCTCGTCGCCAAACTGAGCACGACCGACGCCCCGCTCGCCATCTGTGTGCCGGGCGGATCAACTCCCTTCCCGATCCTCGAAGCACTGGCCCAATCGAACCTCGACTGGTCGCGCATCACCGTATGGCCGGGAGATGATCGTGTGGTTCCCGAGGATCATCCCGCCAGCAACACCGGCAAGATCCGCGCCCTGCTGGAGCCTGCCGGGGCCGAAGTCGTCACGCTGACTACGATGGAGCAGGTCCCGCATTTCGCCCTCGTCTGGCTCGGAATGGGCGCGGACGGGCACATTGCCTCGCTTTTCCCGAACACCGATCCGCAGGTGGAGGATCCGCAATCGCTCCGCCGCCTAACCCCCGATCCCTTGCCGCCCGAAGCGCCGTTTGATCGCATCACGCTGACTATCCCGGCACTGCTTGCCAGTGACGCGCTGATGTTCGTGATCCGGGGAGCCGACAAGCGGGCGGTGTTCGATGCGGCAGTGCGCGGTGAGCACGACCTGCCGATTGCCCGCCTGTTGGGAGCGGCAACACAGCAGGTGACATGCTTTACTTGATCCCTGCTCCACTGCATCGGCTGGGGCTGCGGATCGCCTATGCCCTCCGCAAGCGGTTGCGGCGGATCACCCGCCCCGATCTTGCCGGGGTGGCAGTGATGCTGGAGGACGGCGAGGGCCGGGTGCTGCTGGTACGGCATAGCTATGGTCCGCAGGGATGGTCACTCCCCGGAGGTGGGCTGGGCAAGGGAGAGGACCCCGCCGAAGCTGCACGCAGGGAAATGCGCGAGGAACTGGATTGCGAACTCGAAGCGCTGGAATGCGTGCTGGTGGCACAGGAAATGCTTTCCGGAGCCCCGCATACTGCGCATGTTTTTACCGCCCTCCCGCTTAGCGAACCGCGCGCCGATAAGCGCGAGATCGATGCCGTGCGCTGGTTCGCCCGTGACGAGCTGGCGCAGGCGGACCTGACGCGGGTGACGCGGCGGCGGCTGGGGGAGCTTGGAATCTTGGACAGTCATCCATCCCCCCGCTCACCCTGAGCTTCGTTAGTTTGGCGCTGTCGAAGGGGGCGTGCGAGGCAAGCCCAGCGTGCGGGCTTCGACAAGCTCAGCCTGAGCGGGGGGGTATTGGAGGAACTATCAAAGCAATGACAACTGCCCATCCTCCCTTGCAGGCTCCTCCACCCCGTCACGCTCCAGATTGCTCAATGTCAGCCCCATCAGCCGGATCGGCATCGGCAGCGGCAATTCCGCCGCAAGAAGCGCATGTGCGATCCCCGCGAATTGCGCCTTGCTCTCCACCGCGTGATCGAGCGAGCGGGCGCGGGTCATTTGCTGGAAGTCGGTAAACTTCAGTTTGAGGGTAATCGTGCGGCCCTTCGTTTGCTTCTCTGCGATCCGTTCCCACACAATCTCGACAATATCGTCCAAAGTCGCCCTCAGCGCGCTGCCGCTAGAGATATCCTCGCCGAAAGTGCGCTCGCCGCCAATCGACTTGCGCAGTCGGTTGGCGCGCACGGGCCGCAGGTCGATCCCACGCGCGGCGCGGAACAGATATTCGCCGAAACTGCCGAACTGGGCGCGCAGCCATGCTGCATCCCTTGCCGCCAGATCGGCGCCCGTTTCGATCCCCAGCCGCGCCATCTTCTCAGCCCCCTTGGGGCCGATCCCGTGAAAGCGCCGCACCGGCAGCCCCTGCACGAAAGCCGCGCCTTCGCCCGGGCGGATCACGCACAGGCCATCGGGCTTGTTCTGGTCGCTCGCCAGCTTGGCGAGGAACTTGTTGTAGCTGACTCCCGCGCTGGCCGTAAGTTGCGTCTGCTCGCGGATTGCGCTTGCGGATGGCCTGCGGCGATGGCAGTGGCGCTGCCGATGCCGTGAATATCCTCGGTCACGTCGAGATAGGCTTCATCGAGGCTGAGCGGCTCGACATGCGGGGTGTGGTAGTGGAAGATCGCCCGGATCTGCCGTGAGACCTCCTGATAGACATCGAACCGCGCCTTGCAGAACACGAGATCGGGGCACAGCCGCTTCGCAGTGACCGAGGGCATGGCGCTGCGCACACCGAACTTGCGCGCCTCGTAGCTCGCCGCTGCCACCACCCCGCGCCCGCTCGACCCGCCGACCGCCACCGGCTTTCCGCGCAGGTCCGGATTGTCGCGCTGCTCGACGCTGGCGAAGAAGGCATCCATATCGACATGGATGATCTTGCGCAGGCCCTGCTGCGCCTCGTCATCGCTCTCGTCATCCGGATTCGCCATCTGTTCCCTTCTATATACCCAATACAGCCTTTGGGGGAGAGATTGACTTAGCCCTTTTCTCGCAGGTGCAGCACGGCTAGGCCCCAGGACATGGCCTCAGCACCCGCATCCCCTATCGACTCGTTGCCGCTGGGCAAGCGCGAGTTGATCGCGCTGCTGGCGCTGCTCATGAGCCTCAACGCGCTGTCGATCGATGCCATGCTCCCCGCGCTGGCAGACATGGCGCGCGAACTGGGCGCGGCGGACGGCAACGACCGGCAGTTGATCGTGGCGGTCTATACCATCGCGATGGGCATCGGCTGTCTGGTGCCGGGCAGCTTTGCCGATCGCTTCGGCCGTCGCCCCATCATCCTGATTTCGCTGACCGCCTTCGCCGTGCTGTCGCTGGTGACCGCCATGTTGACCGATTTCACCACTTTGCTGGTGGTGCGCGCTATTACCGGCCTGCTCGCCGCCGGACTGATGGTCGCGCCCGTCGCGGTGGTGCGCGATCTCTACGAAGGCGACGGCATGGCCCGGCTGATGAGCCTGATCTCGGCGGTGTTCATCACCGTGCCGGTGATCGCGCCGAGCCTGGGGCAGGCGATCCTGCTAGTGGCGGGCTGGCGGTGGATATTTGTCGCGCTTTCCGCAGTCAGTGGTTTGGCGGCGGCGTGGGTGTGGTTCCGCCTGCCCGAAACGCTGGCCAAGGAGAACGTCCAGCTGGTCAACGTGCCGATCATTGCCCGCAACATGAAGGCGGCGCTGATGAACCGCGCGGCGATCGGCTATGTGCTCGGCTCGATGCTGCTGATGGGCAGCGTGTTCGGTTACGTCAATTCGGCGCAGCAACTGTTCCAGCAGCATTTCGGCGTGGGAGAACTGTTCCCGGTGGTGTTCGGCGGCACGGCGGCGATGATGGCGGTGAGCAATATCGCCAATTCGCGGATCGTCATGCGCTTCGGCGCGCGGCGGGTCTCGCATTTCGGGGTGATCGTGTTCGTGGTGGTGAGCGCGGTGCAGGTCTGGTCCTCTTATGCGCACCCGCAGAGCCTGCCGTGGTTCATCGGGCTGATGAGCATCAATCTGGCACTGCTCGGCTTTCTCGGCGCGAATTTCGGTTCGATCGCCATGCAGCCGTTCGCGCAGATCGCTGGCGCGGCCTCCAGCGTGCAGACCTTCCTGCGGATGTTCGGCGCAGCGATGGTGGGGGCGGTGATCGGGCAAAGCTATGATGGGTCCGCCGTGCCGTTCGCCTGGTCGCTGCTGATCTGCTCCTCCTGCGCGCTGCTGCTGGTGCTGTTCAGCGAGCGCGGGCGCCTGTTCCGCCGCCTCCACACCGGGCCGCGCGAGCACATGGTGCCGTGAGCGAGCTGTTCGACCTGATCGTCGTCGGTGGCGGGGTCAACGGCGCGGGGGTGGCGCGCGATGCCGCCGGGCGCGGCGCGCGCGTGTTGCTGCTGGAAAAGGGCGATCTCGCCAGCGGCACCTCCAGCAAGAGCACCAAGCTGGTCCACGGCGGGCTGCGCTATCTCGAATACTACGAATTCGCCTTGGTGCGCGAGGCGCTGGGGGAGCGCGACACGCTGTGGCAGATCGCCCCGCACATCGTGCGCCCGATGCGCTTCGTCCTGCCGGTCACCCCGCAGATGCGCCCCAAGTGGATGCTGCGCGCGGGACTGCTGCTCTACGATCACATCGGCGGTCGGGGTAAGCTGAAGAAGGCCAAGGCGATCAGCCTGAAGACGCACCCGGCGGGGGTGCCCTTGGAGGCCGCGTGCAAGAGCGCCTTCGAATACTCGGACGGCTGGGTGGACGATGCGCGGCTGGTGGTGCTGAACGCGCTCGATGCCGCCGAACGCGGCGCGACGATCCGCACCCGCTGCCCGCTCACTTCCGCACGGCGTGAAGGCGACCTGTGGCACGTCGAGGCGGGTGGCGAGCGCTTCATCGGCTCTGCGCTGGTCAACGCCGCTGGGCCGGGGGCGGACGAACTGGCGCGGCTGGCAGGCGAGCACCCGGCCTACGGCCTGCGCCGCGTGCGCGGATCGCATATCGTCGTGCCCAGGCTGTTCGATCACGATTACGCCTACATCCTCCAGCAGCCCGACACGCGGATCTGCTTCGCGATCCCGTGGGAGGAGGACTTCACACTGGTAGGCACCACCGATGCCGATCACACCGGATCGCTCGACGATCTGGAGCCGAGCGCGGCGGAAGTGCGCTACCTCTGCGATGCGGTGAACCGCTATTTCGAGCACGACGTGACGCCTGCCGACGTGGTGCACAGCTTTGCCGGAGTGCGGGCGCTGGTGGACGACGGCTCGGGCCGCCCCGAAGCGGCGACGCGCGGCTACCGGCTGGCGCTGAGCGATGCCGCGCGCGGTGCGCCGCTGCTGGGCATCTATGGCGGAAAGCTGACCTCCTATCGCCATGTTGCCGAGGACGCGGTGGACCGGCTGGCTGCGCGGGTCCCGGCTTTGAAGGGGGAGAGCTGGACGGGCAAGGAGCCGCTTCCGGGCGGTGACTTTGCCCACACCGCACAGGCGTACCTGTTGCAGGTGCTGGCGGAGGAGTACCCGTTCCTTGCCCCGCGCGATGTCACCCGCATCGGCCGCGCCTACGGCACCCGCGCGGTGGACTGGCTGGGTGAGGCCTGGATTGGGGCGATCTGGGGCGTTCCTTCGGGGCTGGGCTGAGTGAGGCGGAAGTCGGGTATCTGCGCCGGGTGGAATGGGCGGTGACGGCTGAGGACGTGCTCTGGCGGCGGACCAAGCTGGGGCTGCACATGAGTGCCGCGAACAGGCTGGGTTGGTCGAGTATATGGGCGGATAATCCTCCCCGGAACGGGGATGGGGACCGCAGCGAAGCGGGGTGGATCTCCCAGGCGACTCTCCGGCTTCGAGAAGCCGCCTCCCACCCTCCTTCGGCTCCTCGCAATCACCCTCCGGGGGAGGATCTTAAGGCAATGCCTCCCCCCTCGCCGCAGCAAACACCGCGTACCAATCCGTCCGCGTCCAGCGCATCGCCAGCGCCCGGGCAGCCTCGGCAATCCGCGCCGGGTTCTGGGTGCCGACGATCGGGATGATCCCCGCCGGATGCGCCATCAGCCAGCCGTAGGCGGCGACGGCGCGGGATACTCCCGCCGCCTCGGCAACAGCATCCAGCGCCGCCGCAACCGCCCTTTCGCGCGGCGTTTCCGGTGCCATGATCCGCCCGCCACCAAGCGGACTCCACGCCATCGGCGCCAGGCCGAGCCGCATCGCCTGATCGAGCTCGCCATTGTCGATGGGCTCGATCCGCAGCGGGCTGATTTCCGGCTGGGTCGCGGCGAGGGGGGTGTCGAGCAGTGCGGCCAGCGCCTCGATCTGCGCCACGGTGAAGTTGGAAACCCCAACGCTGCGCACCTTGCCGCTCGCCACGGCGTGATCGAGGAAGCCCGCCAGTTCCTGCGGGTGGGTAAGCAGGTCGGGGCGGTGGATCAGGTAGAGGTCGATCACCTCCGTGCCCAGCCGCGCCAGCGAAGCGTCGAGCGCTGCATCCATGTAGCCGCGCGACTGGTCATAGGGCACCGGCGGAGTGATGCCGCCCTTGGTGACGAGCGTGATGCGCTGGCGCAGGCCGGGATCGGATCGCAAGGCCGCGCCCAGCGTCGCCTCCACCGCGCCGAACCCCTCGCTGCCGTTCCAGCCGTAGATGTCGGCCGTGTCGATCAGGTCGATCCCCGCATCGAGCGCGGTTTGCAGCAGGCGGGCGACTTCGGCGGCAGTGCCTGCGGATCGCCACATGCCCCAGGCGAGCGGGCTGGTTTCGATGCCGGACTGGCCGAGCGTGCGGCGAGTGGGGAGGGGGAGGGTCATGCGCCTAAACCACTCGGTTCGTCGCACGTACGGCACTTTTGGAGCACATGGAGCACTGTTCTGGGGTTGAAAACCAATCGATCAATGCGGGGGGCATTGATCGAGTGGGTCGATCTGTGGGCGGGGGAGTGTGGCTCGGTCTGCATCCGGCATCAATCCCACAATTCCAGCGCGTAGGAAACTGTCGCTGACGTTAAGCTCGACCCCTCCCTCCCCTTAAGGGGAGGGATCGCGAGACTTGGGGAGCCGAAGGCGAGCCTAGTCGCAGCAGGGTGGGGCCTGCGGCCCCAGCGGTTCGCTCCGCTCTCCGCCCCCACCCCCAGCCCCTCCCGCCAGCGGGAGGGGAGTTTTCAGGTCTCCGCCGCCGCCTCCACCGCCTCCCCGCACCAGCAGCGTTTCCACCTGCACCTGCGCGCCGAGGCTCGCATTGAGCTCCGCCACCACTCCGTCGAACGGCGCGGTGAGGGCGTGTTCCATCTTCATCGCTTCGAGCACCAGCAGCCGCTGCCCGGCGGTGACCGTCTGCCCCTCGCTGACATCCACCGCGATCACCTTCCCCGGCATCGGCGCGAGGATGTCACCATCGTGGGCGTGGTGGTGGCCTTCGGCCCCCGCGCGCGCGATCTGGGGCGATCCGTGTCACGCCGTTATCGGTTACGATGTAACCGTGCGGATTCCTCGACCCATAAACTGTCGTCAATGGATTGATCCGTAAAGACGAACTCGTAATCATTCGCGCCTTCGCTCAAGCGCACCAAGGAAGGCGCCCGATCTCGATTGAGCCGCAGGCCGCGATTTGACCACGGCCCCGTGTCGCAGGCGAGATAGGTCTGTCGGATGTCAGTTCCTTTCCTCCGAGTGCCTTGTCGATCACCATGTGAGCGACCGATTGCAGCGCATTCTCCGAGGGTTGCTCGTCGGGGATGAAGTCCTGGAGATTGTTGCCAATCAGGCCGGTGTCCATCGTACCTTCTTCGAAATCCTGATCGTATAGCAGGAGGTTGAGGAAGCCGGCGTTGGTCTTGACCGGCCAGCATTCGACGTTGGAGGTCATCTCCTGCATTGCGTCGATGGCTTCCTGCCGGGAATCTGCGTGCACGATGAGCTTGGCAATCATCGGATCGTAGAAGAGAGAGATTTCGTCGCCCTTTTTCACGCCCGTTTCGTTACGATAACGGCGCTTGTGGGTCAGATGGGAAGCCGGAAGTATTCCAACTTCCCCACACTCGGCAAAAACCCCTTAGCCGGGTCCTCTGCATAGAGCCGCGCCTCGATCGCCCAGCCGTTGATCGACAACTCATCCTGCCGCTTCGGCAGCGGCTCACCGCTCGCCACGCGCAATTGCCACTCCACCAGATCGACCCCGGTGATTTCCTCGGTCACCGGGTGTTCGACTTGCAGGCGGGTGTTCATTTCCATGAAGAAGATGCGATCCGCGCGCAGCCCTTCCGAAGCATCGGCGATGAATTCGATGGTGCCCGCGCCTTCGTAATCCACCGCCTTGGCCGCGCGCACCGCTGCGCCGCAGATCGCTTCGCGGGGCGCCTCGTCCATGCCGGGGGCGGGGGCTTCCTCGATCACCTTCTGGTGGCGGCGTTGCAGCGAGCAATCGCGTTCGAACAGGTGGACGACATTGCCGTGGCTATCGCCGAACACCTGCACCTCGATATGCCGGGGCGAAGTAATCCACTTTTCCAGCAGCACCTCGTCGTTCCGAAGCTGGCCTTGGCCTCGCGCCGACAGCTTTCGAGCGCGGCGGCGAAATCAGCGGGTGCATCGACCTTGCGCATCCCCTTGCCGCCGCCACCTGCGACGGCTTTTATGAGTACCGGATAACCGATTGCGAGGGCTTCCTTTTCCAGCCCTTCAGCGACTGGTCCTTGCCGTCGTAGCCCGGCGTCACCGGCACCCCCGCCGCGCGCATCAGCTGCTTGGCGGAGTCCTTCAGCCCCATCGCAGTAATGCTAGCGGGCTTGGGCCCGACCCACACCAGCCCGGCATCAATCACGGCTTGCGCGACCCCGCGTCTCCCGAGAGGAAGCCTAACCGGGATGAATCGCATCCGCCCCGGTCGCTTTCGCCGCAGCGATGATCTTTTCCCCGCGCAGATAGCTTTCGGCAGCGGGCGAGGGGCCGATATGCACCGCCTCGTCCGCCTGCCGCACATGCAGCGCTTTGGCATCGGCATCTGAATAGACCGCCACGGTGGCCACGCCCATCGCCCGCGCGGTGCGGATGATGCGGCAGGCGATTTCGCCGCGATTGGCGATGAGGAACTTTTGAATCATGGCGCGACCTTAGCGCCCTTCGGGGCAGCCGTCAGGTCCATCGTGTATTGGATGCCGCTGATTTTCCACTGATCGTCCACGCGGAGCAGGTTGAACACGTCGATCCCGCAATGCGAACGCGCGCCGTTCACGTCGATGGAGTAGGGTGCCCAGACCACCGCGATCGGCCCCTGCACCAGCACGATGGATCCCAATAGACCTCGTTGAGCGTGACCTGTCGCTCCGCCATCCGGGCCAGCGTTGCGGCGAAAGCCTCGGTCCTCACCTGGTCCGGCCCATCGCGCTCGAACAGCGAGACCATCCCGGTGCCGTCCACCAGCACCGATGTCGTCAGCTCGGTATTGCCTGAATTGAAGCCTTCGAAAAAGTATCGACCGCCGCCAGAATGCGCGCGTTACTGTCATCCTGCGCCGAGGCGGTGGCTGGCAGGAGCAGCGCCGCAAGAGCAGCCAGTCCGGTAAGAATTCGCATCGTGTCCTCCCGCAAGTTGCCGACGATCAATCTTCCTTGCGGCGGATTCCCTCGTCACGCAAGGGGGTCATCGGCGTGTCGGCGACCGGCCCCGCCATCCGCGCCATGACCAACAGTTTGCCGCGTGTCCATTGGGGGCGATATGCGGTTCCCACGATCCGGTGATCGTTTCGCGCAAGGCGGTGATGACATGGCCCAGCTTGGCGAGAAAGCTGGTGTGCACCCTGTGGTCCCAGGCGAATTCGCCCTGTCGCACCACTTCCTCGCCAATCGCGCCGTAGATGTTCGCGGCGGCAAGGATCGCCCAGCGCTGGCGGAAGCCGAGCCGCCCGGCGCCGATCCGGGCATGGGCATCGTGAATCCGCGCCAGATCGACCAGCCGCTTGGCCAGCTTCACCAGTTGCTTGCGGTGCTGCGGCTTCATGTGCTCGCCGGGGGGAATGTCCATTTCCGCCAGCCATTCCATCGGCAGGTAGCAGCGTTCGGCGGCGGCATCCTCGCTGATGTCGCGGGCGATATTGTTGAGCTGGAAGGCGAGGCCGAGGTCGCAGGCGCGGTCCAGCGTCTCTTCCTCGTCGGCGGGAACGCCCATCACCCGCGCCATCATCACGCCCACCGCGCCCGCGACATGGTAGCAATAGCGCATCAGATCGCCCTCGCTGCGGGGCATCCAGCCCTGCGACATCGAGCGCGAAACCGTCGATCACGTCGTCGGCCATTTCGCGGGTGAGGCCGGTTTCGCTGGCGACCTGCCCGAGCGCATCGAAAGCGACATCGGCGGTTGGTTCCCGTCCAGCGCGCGGTCGGTGAGCACGCGGATCGCGCCGACCCTGTCTCCGCGCTGAACTCATCGAACTTCATGCTGCGCCATGATCCTGTCCGTCGGCAATGTCGTCGCAGCGGCGGCACCAGGCGTAGAGCAGGTGCGCGCGTTCGCGGGTGGCCTTGTCGAACAGCAGGCTGGCGACGGCGAAACTTTTGGAGCCTTTCGCAATGCTGGCCTTGGCCTGCTCGACCAGCGCCGACCGCTCGCGCCCGCCGCCCATCTGGCGCGGGGTCGCCTTGACCACGTGGCTGGAGACGAGCGGGCGGGGTTTTATGCGTTTCACAGGTCCTCGGCGCGCATCTGCACGATGGTTTGGGCTGGAGTGAAAGCGGCCATCTTGCCGGGCAGTTCCCCGATGCCTCTCCCCTATGATGATGATATCGCGGTGCATCGGGCGGATAAAGCCGGTGTCTGCCATCTGCCGGTTGAACGCCACCAGCCCGTCATAGAAGCCGAAGGCGTTGAGCAGGCCGACCGGCTTGGCGTGATAGCCCAGCTGCGCCCAGCTGACCGCTTCCCACAATTCGTCCATCGTCCCCACCCCGCCGGGCAGGGTGACAAATCCGTCGCTGAGAGATCGGTGAAAGCGGCCTTGCGCTGGTGCATGGTCTGGACGACGTGGAGCTCGGTGCATTCGTGATTGGCGACTTCCATGTCCACCAGCGCCTGCGGGATCACCCCGATCACTTCGCCCCCCGCTGCCAGCGCGAGCAGAGGCAAGCGCCCCCATCAACCCGGCCTTGCCGCCGCCGTAGACAACGCTGATCCCGCGCTCTGCGAAGCGCCCTCGCCAACTTCGCGGGCGAGTGCGATATAGCGCGGATCGGCGGGCGTAGCGGACCCGCAATAGACGGCCAATCGGGCAATGGGGCTGTTCATGATCGAGCTTCTTTATTGTTCACGCGGAGACGCGGGGAAGCGGAGGGGACTATGACTGCGCTGGAGGCGCATGATTTCTTGAGACGCTCACACAGACACAGAGGCACGGAGGAGTAGCGCACAAGCACTCTGTGCCTCCGTGTCTCTGTGAGCGCAAAACCTTTATGCGCCTGCGGAGAGGGAAAGTTGACTCCGCGTCTCCGCGTCTCTGCGTGCAAAAAATCCTATCCAAGCAAGTCCT